>NZ_JBFPKN010000027.1:0-95032 GCF_040948805.1 Paraburkholderia sp. BR13439
TGCCGCCCCAGCCAGTCGCCGATCAACGGAAAGCGCTTTGGCTTTGCGCTGATATCGAGGCGCAGATCGTCGACGGCCTTGCCGACCACCATTCTCGACTGAATGATTTCCATCTCGGCCGTCGCCTGTGTCTTGACGTCGAACATGCTCGAGACGTCGCCCAGAGGACTCTTTGAATTGTTGGTCGGGATGCTGTCTTCCACCTGCACGAGAATATCGGCCTGGTACACCGACGGCGCGATAAACGCGTATGCCACGCCCAGGGCGAGCACACTGCCGGCGATTCCACCGACCAGCCAGCGGTTGGCCATCAGTACGTCGAAATAACGTGAGAGACTCACATCGTTATTGCGAACCACGGCGGCATTCGTAAGGAGAGAGTTCTGGTTCATCGAAACCCCAGGGCGGGTGTACGAAAAGGGTGGAAGCTGGATTTAAGGCGCAGGCGATGCGGACCCGCCGCCTGCTCGAATCAAATCGTCTTATCGTCTACACAGCTTCCGCCGGACCTGGCGCAGACTTCTAATTTTTCGGCGTCGGATATATTGCGCCGGCAGACAGACATCGAGTTATTCATATCAGACGCAACCGCAGCCTATCTGACGGCTTGACGCACCTCCGTACGCTGCCGCACGTTGTCACTTTTTCAGCCCAACGTGCTAGGGCCTGGTCACGAAATGCCAGAGCGCCGCACACTCGGTATCGGATATCCGGTAGTGAGGCATGGCTTTGCGCAACAACACGTTGGCTGGGTCGATGCCTTCCCTCAGCGCCCTGCAGAACGTTGCCTGATCGTAACTGCTCGCCGGGCCGCCCCTTCGACTCTTCGCAGGAAACAGGGAGCCGGCGGTCAACGGTGGTGCGAATGCGTCGGCCGCGCCGGTTTGCGAATGGCAGTTCGCGCAACGGGTAGTCGAGCCGGGCAGCAGATGATCGTCGTCGCGCAATTGCGCCGCGACCGAACGCTGCCCGTTGAAGATCGCGCACCCGAGATCCTTCTCGCAAAGCGGCGCGGCGTGCGCAACATGCGTGATGCTCGCCATCCCCAGCATCAGCGCCACACGCGCCGCCGTTCGCCGTGACAGTATTGCCATCACTGGATCTGCACCGTGCGCGAAACGCTCGGCACGCCCTTCGCGTTCAGGCCAAACAGCATGTAGTAGCCGGGCACCACGACACCCGGATCGGAAGGAATATTGATCAGATATTCACCCGCCGTTCCTACCGTGAAAGTCACGGGCACCCGACGCTGCTCGTTGTTGACCGCGTGGGTCGAAGAAGACAGGCGCATCAACGCAAAGGCCGTGATGCCACTGCTGCCCGTTACGGCGATCGATGTCCCGAGCTGTGCTGTGGTCGGCGCTGCTGTGAGGGTCGGTCGGGTTGCCGCCGAGCCGTCCGCGTTCAGCAAGTACGGGGGAGTCAGTATTTCGAGGTTCGTGTGATTTGTCGAGCAACTTCCGCACAGTCCACCGCCGCCGCTCAGTACGCGACCGTCCGGCAACAGCAGTCCGATGCTGTGATAGTTACGCGGCACGGCTTGCGGCGGGAGCACCGAGAAAGTCTTGGTGGTAGGGTCCCACAACTCTGGCGCCAGCACGGCGGTGTCGTCCGAAAACGTTACCGGGTACGCCTCTCCACCTAGGACCACCACCTGACCGTTCGGCAAGACCACGCTGGTGTTAAAGGCGCGGCGGTAATTCATCGGCGTAAGCGTTTGCGTCACCGCGGTGCCGCTACTGATGTCGATTAGCGTGGCGTTCGCAGTCGCATTGGCATACTCGTAGCTCGTCGCACCGCCTACAGCCAGGATCTTGCCAATATCGTACATAACGGCGTTGCCGTTCATCGCATCGGTATCGCTGCCCCGGTTGCCGGCAGGTGTCACGTTGCCCGCGCCGGCGGTATCGAACCAGTGCATGGCAACGCTCGGACCGGCGTGGAAGACTCGCCCATTTGCCACCGCAAACAACCATGCATGATTGTCGGAGCGGAAAATGCCAGCCGCGTCATTCGTGAGGATGTAGTCGGCGAGAATGGCGCTGTTGACCTGCCAACCCGTACTCGGTGACCAGGTTTCGCCGGTCTTGCCGCCTTCGCCTCCGTTCCACGAACCACCCACCTGGAATACGTTGCCATTGCTCAACGTTACGCTGCCCTGATAGGCGCGCGCAATCTTCATTAGAGGACCTGACGACCATTGTCCAGTGGAAGGCGTGTAGAAGCTCGTCTCGTCGCTGCTCGAGCCACCGGTGACGTAAATACGACCATCCGGAAGATTGACGATGCCCGGGCAGAACATATCGTGGCCGGTATTCGTCACGTACACCTGTTTGCTGGTGCCGGTCGTCGGGTTGAAGATTGCGGTGTACGTGTTGCCGGGGGTGACTTCGCCAGCCGTAAAGTTCAGCTTCTGGTCAGCGGACCACACTACCACCGTTCCATCGGGTAGATTCGCCGCAGCAGCCGGCACGATCGACAGGTTATAGGGTGTCGTCCACTTCGCCGGCAATGTTTTCGCGGTCATGCCGCTGATCTGCCACGTCTGCAGCGGGCCGCCGCTGCAAGGCTGCTGCGTGATCTGCGAGCCCTGCGCGGTGAGACCCGCAATCGCCAGACACAAGTTACTCTGCGACGCAACGATTGCAAAGCCGCCACCTTGCGGTACGAGCTGAAAGCTTTGATTCGGCTGGCCGTTGCAGTTCCACTGGTCCGCCCCAGCACCCGCGTCCGTGCTTACCCCATAGATGTCGAGGCAAAGATTGCTGTTGACGTTGACGAACTGATAAAGCCCGTTGTTCTGCGTCACTGTCCAAAGCTCGTTATTCTGACCATTGCAGGTCCACTCGATGACCGACGCGCCAGGCGTTGTCGATATGGCGCTCACATCGGCGCACAAGCTCGTGCCGTTAATGGTGATCGTGCTCGATGTCTGCGCGTCCGCCGTCGCGGAGAACATTGAAAGCACCGGCAAGAATGCAATTAGCAACAATGCTTTCACGCATTTGTCGAATAATTGCGAGGTGATCCTACGCGATCTTGTTTGTGACATGTTCTCAGTCCAGTAGATTACACACGCCCTAATGCGCCCAGTACCTCGCAAACTTGATCCGCGCGGGGCAGGTCATCGCTTCGCCAGCGCAACATTGCGTTAGCGTCGAAGCAGTAGATTTGGGTCGAGTGATCGGCAAGGTTGCCGAGTGGCAAGGTGCTGCCCGAAAGCGCTGTACGCATCCGGTCGACGTCCTGCAACGTCGGCGTGGCCGCCCGCCATTCGGGTCCGGCCTGGAAGCGCTTGAGCCATGCGTGCAGCGCGGGCGGCGAGTCGGAAAGCGGATCGATTCCGATCGACACCAACTGAACGGGATAGCGATACTGCAACTGCGATATCCGTTGCTGAACGGTGCTGAACAGCGCACCTTGCAAAGGACAAACTGAACTGCATCCTGTGTAAATCGTCTGCAACGCAGTCACTTTCCGATGCAATAGGTCCGTGAGCAACTGCTTCTGGCCGCTTTGATCGATCACCCAGTAGTCCTCGAGACGAATAGGCGGCGTGACGAGTCCTACGCTTGCGTGCTGCGCATATAGCGGAAAGGAAATGCCGGCTAACGCCGCGGCCGATACGCCACGCAACAGCGCACGGCGACTCGGGTTTCGGACCGGCGCGCGCGCACGCAACGCCGCGCGACTCGGCGCGTGTTGATCAAACATGAACATGATCTCCCGCAACGTGTAACGACTTCAGAACTATTCGTCGCCATCTTTAATTGCGTGTTACCCGCACGGCAAATGCGCAGACGTCGCGCGACGGCTACGTTCGCTCTCTGGTGGCGAATCAACGGTACTGGTGAGCGTATCAGGGAACCTTCCTGAAAATGACAGTGTCTGTCCCGCGACTTGCTGTGTTTTGTGAGGTCGGCCACATAACCATTGAACATCCAAAAACTGTGCATTTAGAAGGCCCGAGCAAAGCTCTTTCTTTTGACTTGCAGATCTCGAGTTGCGCGCTGAATCACTGAATGCGGTAGAGGTGGAGAAGTGTTTCGCTGCCGATATGTGTAAGTCTGCGCCCTGGCTCGCGGTGTTCTCTTTATTTCGAAACTCAAAGGCGAACCGTTGCGAAAATCCGCATTTCGCGATTTATTTAATGCGATCAGGGCAGCGCCACCAAAATTCTTCGACGGATGGTCTCTCTTTCTAAAACCATACTAATGAATTCAATTAGGTTTTCAGCCGCCAAGAACTAGACATTGGCAGAAAAGAGGTGCCCACCCTGTCCATAGGCGCCAGGTAACAACTTTGTAACGGTTCTCCTGCGGTTGGGTGAATTCATCGGGAGAGCGTGGGAACGCGTCTGGATAAGCGTGGGAAGGGAGGCAGGACATTTTGCCGATAGGCTCCCATATCACAAATCTCGCTGTTACGCTTAGTTACGACCCCCGAGGCAATTTTTGTTCCATTTCTGTATCATTCGTTTCGTCAGATCAGTCAGGGAAAACCTAGGTCGATTTTGATTCGATCAGTATAACTTCGCAATTTGCGACGAATCACCGAATCTTCCTTTTGAAGGATGAAAGTGGTTTTCCGCGCATCGCATTAAATCTGAGGATTAAGTTCAATTAATGCACGACGCGAGTCCGGCAACGGGCGCCCTTGACAAAAGCGGATCATTAGTTAGTTGTACTCCGTGTTGTTGCGTAATTATTCGTGGCGACGTCCTTATCACGCGAACGTTGTTCGTTTTAGCGGCCAAGGTTCATGGGCCTTGATAGACAGATGTCCTCTTTCAGCAGACTCTCTCCAAGACTAAAGCCATCATTTCGTCAACTTCCTCAGATCGCAAAAACTGTTTCAGTGCTTGCATTTAGCGCAGGAATTCTGAGCCTTGCAGGGTGCGGCGGTGAAACAAGCGATGATGGCAGCACGCAGTCCGTGACTGCCAACTCCTCCCTCTCTGCCAACGCAGTCGCGAACGCGACTACGAATGCGTACAGCAACGGCGTAGTGCCCACCGATAACGGTTCGCCGCCGGTTCAGGCGAACGGTCAGCCTTATAACCGCGCCCAGGTGCAACGGGCGGGACAAGGCGATTGAGCCGTTTCGCGACGATCAAGACGAAAGCCGCATATCCCCCGCAAGACCATTTGCAATCGTGACGTCAGCGACAGTTGACTCACGTGTTCGACGTGTTTGCGTTACGTGTGCCATCGCTTCAGGAACTGATGCTCATCGGCAAACGTAACGCCAACGTTCTCGGTCCATTCCCCGTCAGTAGCAACTTATAGCTAATCCATGAAATTCAGACTCTGCTCCTTATTCACCGTTTTAGCCCTGTTGTGCGGGCAATCGATGCCAGCGTTCTCCAAGTCGTTCTCCAGGTCACATTGGGGCAACACCAACACCACATCGACAACCGCAGCCGCCACCACATCCACGCCAGCCACCACGTCCACCACGCCCACCACGTCCACCACGTCCACCGCGGCCACCACCGCGACCACCGCAAGCGCCACTGCCACGCTGCAGCCGCCGCCCACCGGAGGCGGAAACGACCGTTTTGCAATGGACGTGAACTGCAATCTCTGGAGCGGGGATCAGACGGCGCTCAACGAATGCTCAAAAGACCTGGATCTGATTGCCGGATTGGGCGTGGGTACGGTTCGCCTCGGTGTTTCGTGGGACTTCATGACACTGGCCGACGGCAGCACGCTGGACCCCAATAAGGTGGCCTTTCTGAAGGGACTTCTGAACGCCGCACGCACGCGCGGCATGAAGATTCTTTTCGAGGTGGGCATGTACGCGCCGTCTAGCGCATACCAATGCTCGGCCACCCAGAATCCGCCGAGCGGATCGTCGCCGCGACTCGACTTCTGCGATGCAACGTTCACGAAGTATCTCGGCTCGCTGATGGACGTCGTTCTACCCTTCACGGCCGATATCGAACTGTTCAATGAGACCAACTGGTCGTTCTCGGCTTCGGACCCGTCTTACGGCGATCCGAACGGTATCTCCGGCTACATTCTGAATCGCAGCAAGACGCTCTATTCGGAAACCAAGCAGGTCCTGAACACGAAGAGCCAGTCGGGCTACAAAACGGTTCTGCATACTCAGGGCATCTCGTACTTCTACAACTCGGCGTATCCGAATAACGGCTGGCTACCGCCCGCAGGCAACCAACTGATCCAGGCGACCGACTACATCAATGCCATGGGCAACAACACGAAGAGTGCTTCCAGCCCGTTGAACACCACGATCGACGTCGTCGACGTTCACCCGTACTTCGGCAGCGCCGAGTACAACACGCTGGTGCAGGCATTCATGACTACCGTGTCGAACCTCGTGAGCAGCGGTACGAAGCCGATCTGGCTGACCGAGACCAACAATGGCACCAACGGTACGGACGCCGGACAAACGGCCGCGTTCAATCAGTTGAAGATTCTGATGAACAACGGTTCGGTGGCAAAGGCGTTCTGGTATGTCGTGCGTAACGGCGATCCGAGCAATGGCGAGGGTGACGGCTACTCGATCTACGACTACAACCGTAACCTGATTCGCCCGCAGCTTGCAGCCGCGATTCAGGCCTACACGGCAACCATTCCGAGTTCGGAACGTTTCCTGTCGGGTTCTTATCTGACTCCGATCCAGTAAGCCTGCCCGTGTAGCCCATGAATGAAGGGAGCGCCGACTATGGCGCTCCCTTCTTTTTTTGCCGTTTGGATACGCCCCGTGTGCGATCGCTCACGCCAGGCGGCGAACTCGTCCGGCGGCGGACGAGTCAACTCAGCGCCGTGCCTTTCTTCTTTTCTTCGGCTTCGGTTGCGTGAGTGCGGCGCTCCAAAACGCGGAGGCCGCGCGTTTGGCCGCCGCCGTCGTTCGTACCCGCGCCGAGTTTGCGATGGTATTGGCGCCGCTTAGCCACATGCTCAGAAACGGGTTCTTCCTGGTCCAGGGATTTTTCATGTCAGCCTCGATTGAACGAATGTCCAGCGAGCATGCAATGGCTATTCCCGAACATTCGTAGCCTCTTCGCTCTACTACCGCATCGCTCGCCCAGCAGGACGCTGCGGTAACAAAATCACGCACAGGGCCATGAACGAAACCAGAATCACCGATGCATAGAGTCGGCTGATCTCGAGCCCACCTTGAGATACGGGTTTGTCGAGCAGATCCCCCAAGGTCGCGCCGAGCGGACGCGTCAGGATGAACGCCGCCCAGAAAATGGCGGTCCGCGACAGCCGCGACCAGTAATATAACGCGCCGACGATCAGCAGACCCGCACCGAAGATCAAAGCGCCGTTCTCATAGCCAAGCCCCAATCCGCCTTCGTCCGATCCCGCCACCCAATCGCCCAACGCCGTACCGAGTGTCTGCGAAAAGAGGATCGTCACCCAATAGAACCACTCGGCTCTCGGCGTGGTTACGCTCTGCACTGACACCGTACCTTCCGATTTGTACCAGATCCCCAGGCTCGCAAGCAGAAGCGCGAAGACGATCATGACACCGCCAGGATAGCCAACTCCCACGGATCGATCGAAGAAGTCGGCCAGCGTGGTACCGAGCGTGGTCGTTGCGACGATGGTCGCCCAATAAAGCGTGGCATTGAACCGCTCCGCCCTGATCTGCCCTGCGACCAGCGCAATAAAAATAACTGCAAAGATCCCGGTGCCGATCAGATAACCCAATTTGAGCGACATGGTCACCCAATCGCCGCCCGTTTCACCAAGTGTCGTGGCGGCGATTTTGATGATCCAGAAGCCCAGCGTGATCTGAGGGACTTTGCTGACTGCATGCGCGCGAATTTCCGATTGGCTGCTATTCATGTGAGGGGCTCACTATTCTGGTAGCTTGAACATAGGCTCAACCATCGCAGAACAACTCTTAACAGAGCCTTAAGCATTCCCGCAGAAGTTTCAACGCAGTTCCAGCCACATCGGCTGATGATCGGACGAGCGGCTGTGCGGATCGACATCGCACGACGCAATGCGTGTGCCCAGGTCTTGCGTGACGAAAACGAAATCGCACGCGAATGGTCCGTCGGGCCATTGCTCGTGATCGTATAGGCCGACCGTCGCAGCCCGCGGCTCGCCGGGGTGCGCGCGGGCCCACGCATCGACGAAGGTCGGCGCGTCGGCGATCGGTTCGAGCATCCGGCAAAACGCGGTGTCTTCGAACGCGCTGTTGAAGTCCCCGCAGACAACCGCGCTGAGCGGACGCGCCGTATCGGCAAACGGGCTGTCCGGCTTTTCACCGCGCGCGGGAAAGTGCGCGTGATTGCATGCTTCCTGATGCAACTCGCGCAGTCTCGCCACTTGCGCGAGCCGCTGTTTCTCCGAATAGAACTCGAGGTGCGTGCTGATGACACGAATCGGACCGACGTCGGCTTCGAGCACCGCTTCGAGCGCGACGCGCAGCATCGACGGCTTGGCGGGATCGGCAGGCCACGGCAGCGAATGGCGCAGCACCTGACGAACCGGTAAGCGGGTCACGATGGCATTACCGAACTGCCGCCGATGACGGCTCGCGCCCAGCGAAGGCAGGTCGGAGCCGATCGCATCGAGCACGGTCATTTCCGGAAGCAGAGCGGCAAGTTCGGCGAACTGATCGGACGACGGCGCGCCTTTCAATCCGCCTTCAGCCGGGGCTTCATTGAAGCCGCGCGTGACTTCCTGCAGACACAGCACGTCGAAGTCGCACAACGCGCGTGCTTCCCGGACGATCCGGCTGAGGTCGACGCGGCCGTCGACACCGCAGCCCCACTGAATATTCCAGTCGACCAGTTTCATGATGGCCTCCTTGAAAGACCCAACTATCGGTCATCGCTGCGCCTGGCGCTGTTACGGAAACAACTGCCGACAGAGCGATTCCAACCGTATTTCGCATTGTGATGAGCGATCGCCCGGTCACCGAAAGTTAGGGATGAAATTGCGCAGTAAAAATTGTCAGTGAAGGTAAGCGCCAAAAAATGCCGTGCGTGCGATGAATTATGCTGATACTCATCCGCGACCGCCTCAATTTCTTTGGAAAATAATGAATAGCTTCGATTTATCCATCGAAACATATCTATCCAACATACATTTCAGTCATTTCGCGACGCTCTCCATACAAGCCATCGACAACCTGTACACCTTCAAAGGTCTCGTACTCGTTCCCGTGCTGTGGTGGATGTGGTTTCAGCAAGACGAATGCCGCGAATGGCGGCGAGAAATGGTTCTCGCGACGGTTGTCAGCGGCCTCGCGGCGCTCTTCGTCGGCAGAGTGCTGACTCACTGGTTGCCGTTCAGGGTGCGCCCCGTCTATGACCCCGAACTGCATCTGAGCTTTGCCAGCGGCGATATCAAGGACGCAGTGCTGACCAACTGGAGTTCCTTCCCGAGCGATCACGCGATGCTATGGATGGCGGTCGCCACCGGCATTTTCCTCGTGTGGCGGGGCATCGGTGTGCTGGCGCTTCTCTATACCGCGCTGTTCATTTGTCTTCCGCGCGCCTATCTCGGCTTTCACTATCCGACCGATTTGCTGGTGGGCGCCGCGGTGGGGATCACGATCACCTTGATCATGACGCGCGACGCGATCCGCACGCGCTACGCGACGCCGGTGCTGCGATGGATGGACCGCCACCCGGCGCCCGCTGCGACGCTAGCCTTTATTCTGTGCCTCCAACTCGTCACACAGTTCGATGAACTGCGCAGGCTCGCGAGCGGCATATTGAAACATCTATGATGCAACGTAGCGCGCTTCGTTCAGATCCGACAGTAGCGTGGGACCGGTCGGTCGCCAGCCCAAACGCGCTTGCGTCTGCGCGCTCGATGCCGGCATATCGAGCGCGGCGAAAATCGCCATCCATCCGAAATACGCCTGCGCTTCGCCGCGTGCGATCGAGACGACTGGCAACTTCAGGCCGCGCCCCAGCGCTTCGGCGATCTCTCGTGCACTAACACCCTCTTCGCCGACCGCGTGATAGCGCGCACCGCGTTCGCCCTTCTCGATCGCAAGCCGGTACAGCCGCACGACATCCGACAGATGCCCGGCCGGCCAGCGATTAAGTCCTTCCTCCACATATGCGCACACGCCTTTGTCCCGAGCGATCTGGATGAGCGGCGTGATGAGGCCTTGCCTGTATGGGTTATGCACTTGCGGCAAGCGCATTACCGACACGTTGACTCCGTCCTCCAGCAGTGCATTGCCGGCCAGCTCGGAGCCGATGCGAGGGTTCGGGTGATTGGTGTTGAACACGTCCTCGGCGGCCGGCTGCCCGTTATCCCGGCTGCCGACGCCCGTGCCTGAGGTGATCAGAAGCGGCCGATCCGAGCCCACCAGCGCCGAGCCAAGTGCTGCGATCGCACGCTTGTCCTTGTCGCAGTTCTCCACGAAGTGCGAGAAGTCGTGATCGAAAGCAAGGTGTATGACTGCGTCGGCCTTCGCGGCGCCGCTGCGCAGGCTGTCGGTGTCTTCGAGCGTGCCGCGATGCACCTCCGCGCCCGCTGCGACGAGCGCCTGCGCGCCCTGATCGGAGCGGGTCATGCCGATCACGTGATGCCCGGCTTCGATAAGTTCGGGCACCAAAGCCGAGCCGATAAACCCGGTTGCGCCTGTCAGAAAGATTCGCATGGTCAAGTCTCCAAGAATAGCCACCGACGCACTATGCGATCATTCGCTATGCTATTGAAGTAGTGAGCTTATCCCGGTAAAGCGACTAACAGGTTATTCGTCCAGTGAACACCGCCCAATCCCTCGGAGACTTTCTGCGCAGCCGCCGCACGCGGCTCGACCCGGCCAGCTTCGGCTTCTCGGGCCGCAGGCGTACGCCCGGCTTGCGCCGGGAAGAAGTCGCGCAGCGCGCGAATATCAGTTCGACCTGGTACACCTGGCTCGAGCAGGGCCGCGGCGGCGCGCCGTCCGCCGCGGTGCTGGAGCGCATCTGCGCGGCGCTCATGCTGACCAACGCGGAGCGCGAACATCTGTTCATGCTGGGCCTCGGGCGCCCCCCGGAAGTCCGCTACCGCTCCACCGACGCAGTGGACCCGCGCTTGCAGCGCGTGCTCGATTCGCTCGATGCGAGCCCGTCGATCATCAAGACCGCGACGTGGGACGTGGTCGCATGGAATCGCGCGGCAGCCGTCGTGCTGACCGACTACAGCGCGCTGCCGCCGGGCCAGCGCAACATCCTGCGCTTCCTGTTCGGCGATCCCCACGCCCGCGCAAAACAGCATGACTGGGAGAGCGTCGCCCGCTCCGTGGTGGGGACGTTCCGCGCGGACGTCGCACGCGCGGGGATCGCTTCGGAGGTGGGCGATCTGGTCGACGATCTGTGTCGCGCGAGCCCAGACTTCGAACGCATGTGGCGCGAAAACCAGGTATTCGGCCACAGCGAAGCCCAGCACGTTAAGCGCCTGCTGCATCCTGCGTTCGGAACCATCGAAATGGAATATTCACTGTTCGCCGTCGATGGCCGGCCAGAGCTGAGCATGCTCGTCTACACCCCGCTCGACGCGCGAATTGTCGCGCGCATCCGTAGCGCCGTTTCAGCGATGGACGAGACTGACAACGCCACGCCCCTGAGCATTGCGTGATCGGCTTCGACGGTCGAGCGCGGCCGACGGATCGCGCTTCGGCCCACGAATTGCTTGTACGGCATCGCACAACCTTCGTGTAAAAAAATGCCTGAGCAAAAGAGGGAGCAAAGCGACGATTCGTCGTCTCGCCGCCAGCGCGGCGGCGGCACGCTCGTGCTAGGCGCACTGGGTGTCGTATTCGGCGACATCGGCACGAGTCCCATCTACGCATTGCGCCAAGCCGCCATCGAAACCGGTTCGATCGACATGCAGGTCGTGATGGGCACGCTGTCGATGATCGTGTGGGCCGTCGTCATCGTCGTCATACTCAAGTACGCGTGGTACGTGATGCGCGCCGACAATGAAGGCGAAGGCGGCATCATCGCACTGACGGCGCTGGTCCGATCGGGCTATGAGGACGAAGGGCGGCGGGTGCCGCGTGCGCTGCTGCTCGCGGGACTCTTTGGCGCCGCAATGTTCTATGGCGATTCGATGGTAACGCCGGCCGTATCCGTGCTGTCGGCCGTCGAGGGACTGAGCGAGATCAGTCCATCTTTCGATCCATGGGTCGTGCCGATCGCGGCAGCCATCCTGATCGCGCTCTTCTCGTTTCAGCGATGTGGCAGCTCGGTGGTCGGGCGCGCATTCGGTCCCGTGATGGCCGTGTGGTTTCTGTCTCTTGCCTCGGTCGGGCTGTATCGGGTCGCGCAACATCCCGTCGTGTTGCATGCGCTATCGCCGCGATGGGCCGTATCGCTGATGATCGGCCATCCCCGCATCGCATTCACGATTCTCGCCGCCGTGATTCTCGCGCTGACCGGAGCGGAGGCCCTGTATGCCGACATCGCTCACTTCGGACGCCGCGCGATCCGTATTGCGCTCTTCGCCATCGTGTTTCCGTCGATCATCATCGGCTACTTCGGGCAGGCAGCAACCCTGTTGTTCGTGCCCGGCTCTTTTCACCAGCCGTTCTTCCACGCTGCGCCGTCGTGGGCGCTCGTGCCGAGCGTCATCATCGCGATGCTCGCGACGATCATCGCTTCGCAAGCGGTGATTTCAGGCGCATTTTCAATGACGAGTCAGGCGATCGAACTGGGCTTTCTGCCGCGCCTGCGGGTCGTCGAAACGTCAACAGCGCAGCGCGGACAGGTCTATTCGCCCGCCGTCAACCTGATCCTGTTCGTGGCAGTGCTGTTTCTCGTGCTGGTGTTTCGAAGCTCGTCGAACCTGACTTCGGCGTACGGCATCGCAGTCGCGCTGACGATGCTGATCACCACGATCCAGATGATCAGCGTGTCGCGCAACGTCTGGCATTGGCCCCGCTACGGCGTGGCGCTCGTGAGCGCGCCGTTGCTCGTCGTCGACGTGACGCTGGTATCCGCGAACGTGCCGAAAATCGCTTCCGGCGGCTGGTTTCCTGTCGCCGTCGGGCTGATTCTTTTCGTGCTGATGTCGACCTGGAATCGCGGACGCGAGATTGCCGCAACCCATGCGAACGAAGCCGATGCGCTCGACGCGTTCCTGCGCGACGCGCTAGCCGGGCCCGAACCTCCGGCTCGCGTGCCAGGCACCGCGGTTTATCCGGGCAACGCATCGGGCAAGACACCGGCGACATTCAAGAGCAACATCCGCCACAACCGCGTGCTGCACGAGACGACGATTTTCTTCGCCAACATATCGGAGTCAGCGCCGCGTATCGATGACGAAACGCGCATCGACGTGCGAGACCTCGGCAACGGATGCTTCGAGATCATTGCGCATCATGGGTTCGTCGAGCGCCCCAACCTGCCGCGACTGCTTGAATCGCTGGCGGGTCGGTTCGATGGCTGGCACTACGATCCCAGGCACACCACGTTTTTCCTGCCGCGCGATGAAGTCATCAAGGGACGTTCGCACGGCAGCATGACGCGCTGGCGCGAGGCGCTGTTCGGACAGATGGCGTTTCATTCCACGCCCAGCGCCGAATACTATGGGCTTCGAGCGGAAGATGTCGTTGAACTTGGCATTCAGGTGGCGCTTTGAACCGGTCAGTCATCTACCGTTCATGATGGAGAGTCAACGATCACGATGACCGCCTCGCTGGCGGCAAGCAAATTGGCGCCCTGGATGAAGGCGTCACCGATGCGCGTGGTCACCGTCGATAGCAGCACCATACCCGCGCGCGATTGCACGGTGGCAGCTTCGGCGCCCATGTTCAGCGCAATGAACAGACATTGATTGCTGGAGCGCCGCTCATAGGTCAGCACGTCGCCGTCGGCAACGACATTCTCTATCGTGCCCCGCACGAGCGCGGCGCTACTGCGGCGCAGGCTCAGCAAACGCCGATACAGCGACAACATGCTCGACATATCGCCCTCCTGTTCGCGCACGCTCGTCGCGCTCGCAATCGGCAACCACGGTCTGCCGTCCGTGAAGCCCGCATTCGGCAGCGAGCCATCCCATTGCATAGGCGTGCGCTCGGGATCGCGTCCCTGGCAAATGCCCGGTTGCCGGAACTCCGCCGGGTCCTGAATCTGATCGGACGCGATATAGCCGTCCGTCATGCCGATTTCATCGCCGTAGTAAAGCGTCGGCGTGCCTCGTAGTGTCAACAGCAGCACAGCGGCCACACGTGCCTGTGCCGCGCCGACGCGCGACGCAACGCGCGGATTGTCGTGGTTTCCCAGCACCCAGTTCGGCCACGCGTATTCGGGCAACGCAACGTCGTAATCGCGGATCATGCGGGCGATGTTCTCCGCATTCCATCTCGCGCTGAGCAACTGAAAATTGAACGGCATATGCGCTCCTTCGCCGTTCACGCCGTAATACTTCACCAGTTGCGCAACAGTCAGATAGATTTCGCCGATCAGCACGCGCTCGCCGTATTCGTCCAGCGTGGCCCGCATCGAGCGGACGAGTTCATGTACTTCCGGCTGATCCTCGGTGTAAGTTTGCAACAGTCGATGATGGTCCGGCTCGCCCGGCAAATAGCCGGGATTGGGCGGATTGTCGCGAAACTGCGCGTCCTTGATCAACAGCCACAGCACGTCCACGCGGAAGCCGTCCACGCCGAGGTCGAGCCAGAAACGCAGCACCTGGTCCATCGCGCGGCGCACTTGCGGGTTCCGCCAGTTCAGGTCAGGCTGCTCGCGCAGAAACGCGTGATAGTAGTACTGCCCCGTCACCTCGTCCCACTCCCACGCCGAGCCGCCCATACGGCTCAACCAGTTGTTCGGCGGTCCGCCATCGGGCGCGGGATCGCGCCACAGATACCAGTCCCGTTTCGGATTGTCTCGCGACGAGCGGCTTTGCTCGAACCACGGATGCCGGTTCGACGAATGATTCGGCACGAAATCGAGCAGCACCTTGAGCCCGAGCCGATGCGCGTGGCCCATCAATTGCTTGAACCCGTCCAGAGTGCCGAACATCGGATCGATGTTGCAGTAGTCCGCGACGTCATAGCCAAAGTCGGCCATCGGCGACGGGTAGATGGGGGAGATCCACACCGCATCGACGCCTAGCGCCGCGACGTATTCAAGGCGCGCGCTGATGCCGGACAGATCGCCGATGCCATCGCCGTTACTGTCCTGAAACGAGCGCGGATAGATCTGATAGATCACACCGCGTTGCCACCACGCCAGCTCCGACATTGCAATTCCTCTTCACGATCGATTGTTTAGGCGCCCCCGCGCGGAACCTATGCTTAATGACCTCTGGTACAAGAACACGATCATTTACTGCCTTTCGGTAGGCACCTTCATGGACGCGAATGGCGACGGCGTCGGCGACTTCGAGGGCCTGATGCGCAGGCTCGATTATCTGCAAGGGCTCGGCATGACGACGATCTGGCTGATGCCCTTCCACCCGTCGCCAGGACGCGATAACGGTTACGACGTTTGCGACTACTACAACGTCGATCCGAAGTACGGCACGCTCGGCGATTTCGCCGAGTTCACGCACGCGTGCGCCCAGCGGGGCTTGCGGGTGATCATCGATCTCGTCGTCAATCACACGTCCGACCAGCATCCGTGGTTCCTGGAAGCACGCAGCGATCCCGCGTCGAAATATCGCGACTGGTATGTCTGGTCGGACGACAAACCGCCCGATGCGCAACGCGGCGTGGCGTTTCCGGGCGTGCAGAAGTCGACCTGGAGTTTCGACAAGCGGGCAAAACGCTGGTACTTCCATCGCTTCTACGATTTTCAACCGGACCTGAATACTTCCAATCCGCATGTGCAGGCGGAGTTGCTGAAGATCATGGGCTTCTGGATTCAGCTCGGCGTGTCCGGATTCCGCATGGACGCGGTGCCCTTCGTCATCGCGACGAAGGGCCCGAAGGTGCGCCGCCCCGTCGAGCAATACGACATGTTGCGAACGTTTCGCGAGTTTCTGCAGTGGCGCGAAGGCGACGCGATCATTCTGGCCGAAGCCAACGTGCTGCCCAAATCGGATCTCCAATACTTCGGCGACGAGGGCGAGCGCTTGCCGATGATGTTCAACTTCCGCGTCAATCAAAACACCTTCTACACGCTCGCGACGGGCAACACGAAGCCGTTGAAGGACGCGCTGCTTGCGACGAACCCACGGCCGCCGACTGCGCAATGGGGGGTATTTCTGCGCAATCACGACGAACTCGATCTGGGCCGGCTGACGCCCGCTCAGCGCGCGGCGGTGTTCGCCGCGTTCGCCCCGGACCCCGACATGCAGTTGTATGGGCGCGGCATCCGCCGCAGACTTGCGCCGATGCTGTCGGGCGACAGACGCCGTCTTGAACTCGCCTACAGTCTGATGCTGAGTTTGCCGGGCACGCCGGTGTTCCGATACGGCGATGAAATCGGCATGGGGGACGATCTGCGCCGGCCCGAGCGCCAATGTGCGCGCACGCCGATGCAATGGTCGGGCGAGCCGCAAGGCGGCTTCACGAGCCATTCGAACCCGCCTGTGCCTGCGATCTCCGGCGGGGCTTATGGGTTCGAGCGGGTCAACGTGGCAAATCAGCGGCGCGATCCCGATTCGTTTCTCAACTGGACCGAGCGGATGATTCGCATGCGCCGGGAAGTGCCGGAAATCAGCTGGGGGGACTTCGAAGTGCTGCCCACCTCGCGAAACGATGTGCTCGCGCTCGGTTATCACTGGCGCAACAACTCCGTGCTGTTTCTGCATAACTTCCGCGCCGAAGCGTGTACCGTCGAATTCCGCCTCAGCTCCGACGAACCCGGGCGGGATTCGCTGATCAATCTACTGTCCGACGACCACAGCGGCGCTGACGAGGACGGCCGTCACAAGGTGGTGCTCGAGCCGTTCGGATACCGATGGTATCGGGTGGGCGGCCTCGACTATCTGCTCAAGCGGACCGAGGTCTAGCGACGACGAGCCACGGTTAAACTGATACGATCGCATGCTCCTGGTCGTTCGCGGACTCACGCGACTTGCCGACTCACGCGAATGCTCAGCCTGCTCGACTCATCGGATACGCAATCGGAAAAGGGATGTCATGGCAAAGGATCAAATAGTCTGGGGAATTTTGGGCGCCGCAAAGATCAACGACAAGGTGGTCGTGCCCATGCACAACGCGCCGAAGTGCCGGGTGAAAGGCATCGCGTCGCGCTCTCTGGAGAAGGCGCGGGAAGCCGCGGCCAAATATGGTCTGGCGGTCGCATACGACGGTTACGAGGCGCTGCTCGCTGACCCGGAAATCGACGCGGTCTATATTCCATTGCCCAATCATCTCCACGTGGAATGGACGATCAAAGCGGTCGAGGCGGGCAAGCACGTGCTGTGTGAGAAGCCGATCAGCCTGGACGCGCAACAGGTCGAACGGCTGATCGCCGCGCGCGACAAGAGCGGCCGATACATCCAGGAAGCCTTCATGGTTCGTACGCATCCGCAATGGTTGAAGGTGCGGACCCTGATCGACGAAGGCGCGATCGGCGAATTGCGGGCAGTGACCGGCGGTTTCACCTATCACAACACGAACGAAGACAATATCCGCAACAAGAGCGAGCTAGGCGGCGGCGGTCTGCTCGATATTGGTTGCTATCCGATCACGACGTCGCGCTTCACGATTGGGCGTGAGCCACGGCGCGTAGTAGCGCTGGTGGAACAGGATCCTGCCTTCAAGGTAGACCGGCTCGGTTCCGTGCTGATGGACTTCGATGGCGTGCAGGTGAGTTTCTTTTACTCGACTCAGACCTATCCGTACCAGCGGATGCAATTTCACGGCACCAAGGGGAGAATCGAAGTCGAAATTCCGTTCAATGCGCCACACGATCGACCGACGCGTCTGCTAATCAGTGAGCACAATAGCGACGGTGTCGCGACTGATCGCTGGCTGGAAGTTCCGGTGTGCGATCAATACGGCGTAGCCGCCACCTCGTTCGCGGAGGCGATCCTGAGTGGAGGCCCGCAAGCTATTCCGCTGGAAGATGCGCGCGCAAATATGCGGGTGATCGATGCCGTGTTCCGCTCGGCTCAGTCGGGCGCGTGGGAGAGCATCGCCCAAAGTTGAAGTGCAATGCTGGGGCGAGCTGTGCGGGTCAACGCGGCGAAGTGCCCCAGCTGTCTGATCTCTACTTGACTGGCGCAGTCACATCGCAATCGCCGCCATGGGTGCCGCCGCCAGTGCTTTTCAGCGTAAGCACGAGTCTGCTGCCTCGGTTTGCCGTCATGATCTGACCATAGCTAACCGTCGGAATGAACTGGATATCCGGCGCGACCGCCACGGGCGGATTTCTCGCCCCGTCGACGGTCAGGTCTAACTCCACGGTGATCGAGTCGATTGCGGCGCCGAGATCCTGCTTCCGGCCGGCCTGATCTTTGCGGAAATTGCACAGGCCCTGGAGAACCTGCTCGAGGGCAGTCGGGATATCGACCGGCTTGCCCGGTGCGATCGGAGGCGTGTTACAGCCGACGATCATGAACGGCAAGGTGCAAAGCGCTACATATCGCCAGGCTCGCATCGGCTCCCCCGCTTGATGTGGTGGACGTGGTGACTGCCTTCCCATGCTGTCGCTGGTTCAGTGCCCAGCCGGCGCACGCGAACTCAAACGTTCAATACTTGATCTTCCTGGCCGCCTGACGGCCGCTCTGCTTGGTTTGCCGCTTGTCCTGCCGGCAATGCGAATTACTCTTCTGGTCCGCGGCTCTGCACTCCTGCTTCGTATGGCGGGCGCCCTGGCGTGTCTCCTGTCGAACGTCGCGTCCGGCGCGACGTTGCTGAGCCTGTTCGGTTGCCCAGGAGCTTCCAGCGCAAGCCATCGCGGACACAGCCATGACCGCGGCCGCGAACTGCCGGCTCCATGAAAACATGGCGACCTCCCTGACAGGTTGCATGTGACTATTCCGGCTTTGTACAAGGGTGCCACGCGTGGGAGTCGCGTCAATCGGACCAAGGTCCTAGGGCCGTCGCGATGGCTTTGTCAGGCGGGCGAAGCTCAAACGGGTGTGTAGATCGAGAGTTTCAGCGACGGGTCGTCGTTCGCCTGAAACGTAGCGTATTGGTAACGTTGGATACCACGCTGAGGATGCGCGAGTACTTTCTCGCCGGACGCGCCGCCACGGACGTCATGCGCGATCCACCAGCTAGCGAACTCCGCACTCGACGAACGCAGGCGCTCCACTAGCTGGACGAACGGTGGATCGGTGGCGAAGAGATCATGCGTTGCGCGAAAGAGCGCGATCATGCGGCGCGCTTCGTCTTCCCACGCGGGTCCGAATAGCCGTCGCGCTTCCGGGTCGATGAACATGAAAACGAGGATATTGCGGTCCGCCTCGGTCAGCCGATCGAATCCCAGTAGATCGGCGGCCGCCCGGTTCCACGCCAGGATGTCCCACCGCCTGCCGGTCACGTATGCCGGCAGGCCGAGGTCTGAAACGATGCGCGCGATTGCCGGCGGCACTTTCTCGGCAGCAAACGTCCGCTGATCGTTGCTGCGCGCGAGCGCCCGCAGATGCGCGGCTTCCGCTTTGCCAAGCCGCAGGGCGCGAGCAAGCGCGTCGAGGGTGGCATCGGAGGGGCTGACCGTTCGCCCCTGCTCCAGCCGCACATACCAGTCCACACCGATGCCGGCCAGTTCGGCAACTTCTTCCCGCCGCAGACCCGGCGTACGACGGCGCCGGCCGCTCCCGAGCCGCCCCGATGCCGGGCTCAGCTTCTCCCGGCGCGACCGCAGAAAATCGCCAAACTCACTCCGTCTCGATGCCGGCATGTTCGTCCTCGCAAGGAGGTATCGATGAATCCTGGGATAGTACCAGGCCTTGTTGCCTATTCTAGGTTCGCCAGAATGACCTCGTCAGACCACCCTTGACGGAGAACGACGATGAAAGCTGCAATCCTGAATTCGCTTGAGCGACCGCTCGCGATTACGCAAATGCCGGATCCGGAAATCGGCACGGGCGAGGTGATCGTGGATGTCGCCGCCGCGCCGGTGCTGTCATACGCGAGTGAAGTGTTCAATGGGCAGCGCCGCTATCCGATCGAACTGCCGATCGTGCCCGGTTGCGGCGCGATCGGTCGAGTAAGAGCGAGCGGTCCCGATGCGACTCATCTGAAGGTGGGCGACTGGGTGTTCTGCGATCCGACCGTGCGCTCGCGCGACGACGCGTTGATGCCCGATATAGCGCTGCAGGGCTGGAGTTCGCGTGGAGACGGGGGCTTGCGACTGCAACGGTACTTTCACGACGGCCCGTTCGCCGAACAGGTGCGTGTGCCGACCGAGAACGCGGTTCGTATCGGCGACATCGATCCTGGCGAGGCGGCGCGCTGGTGTGCGCTCAACGTGATGCTCGTGCCTTATGGCGGGCTGCTTGCGGCCGCGCTGCGGGCTGGCGAAACGCTGCTCGTCAGCGGGGCTACCGGCAACTTCGGCAGCGCCTGCGTGGCTGTCGCCCTCGCGATGGGAGCGCGCTGCGTGGTCGCGCCGGGACGCAATGCGGAAGCACTCGACGATCTGAAACAGCGCTTCGGCGCGCGTGTGCGCCCGGTCAGACTTTCAGGCGATGAACAGGCGGATCGCGAACGGATGCAACAGGCGGCTCCTTGCCCGATCGATTGCGTCATCGATCTGCTGCCGCCCTCGGCGTCCGTCACAGCCGTGCGTGCCGCGATGAGGGCCGTGCGGCCGTACGGCCGCGTCATTTTGATGGGTGGCGTGGGCATGCTGGGCGATGCTGGGCTCGATCTGCCATATCCGTGGCTCATGCGCAACGACATCACCGTGCGCGGCAAATGGATGTATCCGACGGAAGCCGTGACGCTGATGACGGGCCTGATTCGCTCGGGGCTGCTCGATCTTCGCCATTTCGACGTGAAGACATTCCCGCTCGATCGCGCCAATGAAGCGGTGTCCCACGCGGCCGCAAACGGCGGTCCATTCAGAATGACCGTGATCCAGCCGTAGCCAGCGATTCAGCGAACGCTCACTCGTCCGCCAAAAAATTCGGATGACTCGTGCGAATCTGATCGATCTGACTCAGCGTCCCCGACAGATGCTTGCGTAGCGCCGCCTGCGCGGCCTCGACATCGCCTTTGTCGATCGCGTCGACGATCTCCGTATGATCGCGCACGACCGCCATCGTCTTGCCCTCCGCCGGCAGATTCAGGCGCCGCAGCCGGTCGATATGCCCGCTCAGCCTGCGCACCAGGTCCCACAGCTGCGGCACGCCCGCCGCCTCGTACATCTGCCGATGAAACGTCTGATCGAGCAGCGAGAACTCCTCGTAGTTCTTCAGGTCGAGCAATTCCGTTTGCCGGGCGATCGTGACGCGCAGTTCCGCGATCAGCGTGGCGTTGCGCTGCTCCGCGAGCGTGCGCACCACTTCGAGTTCGATCGAGCGGCGCAGGAAATGCGCCTGCAGCGCGGAGGTCACTTTGATCTGACTAACGACCGTCGCGTGCTGCGGATAGATATCGACGAGTCCTTCCTCGCCGAGCTTCATCAGCGCGTCGCGCACCGGCGTCTGGCTGAGCCCGTAGCGGTTCGCGAGCTCGGTGCGCGACAGCACCGTGCCCGGCGTCAATTCGAGAGAAAGGATCATTTCGCGCAGTCGTTCGAAGACTTGCGGCGCGGCGTGGCGGGAGCGGTCGAGTCGGGTGACCGTCGACGAGTGAGCGTGGTTTTTCATGGCAGAAATTGAAGCGTGGAAGCAGGCGGACCGACGGGGCGGTCCGCTGAGGCACTAGTACTATAGCCGACGCTCGCCGCTTCCAGCGGGCTTGCAAGCGGAATTCGCCAGGAAGTGGACATGAGAGTTTACCCCACTAACGCACTAATATATTAGTGCTTTACTATCCGGCCCATCAAACTCCACTTATGCCGATTGACATCATGACTCGCGACATCACCATCACCCAGGTGCGCATCACCCCGATCGCCTTCCGCGACGGCCCGCTGCTCAACGCGGCCGGAATCCACGAACCCTGGGCGCTGCGCGCCATCGTCGAACTGGAGACGAGCGACGGCCGCGTCGGCATCTCCGAGACCTATGGCGACGAACCGATGCTGCGTGTGCTCGAACAGGCGAAGTCGCTGGTGATCGGGCTGTCGCCGTTCGACCTCAATCGCATGGAAGAACGCGTGCGGGGCACGATCAAGGCGACCCCGGGCGCGGTCGAATTCGAACTCGCGCCCGGCTCGCACGCGGCGAAGAACGCGCCGAAAGTCATCAGCACGCTCGAAGTCGCGATGCTCGACCTGCAAGGGCAAATCGTCGGCGCGCCGATCGTCGATCTGCTTGGCGGCAAGGTGCGCGACGCCGTGCCGTACAGCGCCTATCTGTTCTTCAAGTACGCCGAGCACATCGACAAGCCCTATGCGCCCGATGCCTGGGGCGAAGGCCTGAGCCCCGAGCAGATCGTCGCGCAGGCGCGTCGGATGATCGAGCTGTATGGTTTCCAGAGCATCAAGCTGAAGGGCGGCGTGTTCGAGCCGGCACACGAAATCGCGTGCATGCGCGCGCTGCATCAGGCGTTCCCCGGCGTGCCGCTGCGCCTCGACCCGAACGCGAACTGGACGCTCGAAACGAGCATCGCCGCCGCCCCTGAACTCGACGAACTGCTCGAGTACTACGAAGACCCGTGCCCGAGTCTCGAAGGCATGGCCGAACTGGCGAAGCACACGCGCCTGCCGCTCGCGACCAACATGGTCATCACGACGATGGAAGATTTCCGCCGCGGCGCCGAGATGGGTTCGGTCAAGGTCCTGCTGTCGGATCACCATTACTGGGGCGGCCTGCGCGCGACCCAGACGCTCGCGCGCATGTGCAAGCTGTGGGATCTCGGCATGTCGATGCACTCGAACTCGCACCTCGGCATCAGCCTGATGGCGATGACGCACGTCGCGGCCAGCATCCCCAACCTGACCTATGCGTGCGACACGCACTACCCGTGGCAGGAGGAAGAAGTCATCAAGGGCGGCCGTGTCACGTTCGACAACGGCTCGGTGCGTGTGCCCACCACGCCGGGCCTCGGCGTCGAGCTCGACCGCGAGCGGCTCGCCGAACTGCATGCGCAGTATCTGTCGTGCGGCGTGCGCAATCGCGATGACCTCTCGCAGATGCGCAAGTACGAACCGGGCTTCACCGGCAAGAATCCGCGCTTTTAATTCTCGCTTCCAAATCCGCGCCTACGAGGCCCGCGACGCGCAATGCGCGTCGCCATCGAAGGAGACAACCCCATGAGTAGCCCGATTGCCGACACGGCGCGGCCCGAGCGCGCCGGCGCGCTGGCGAGCGCGGTGCACAAGGTCAAGTGGCGCGTGCTGCCGCTGTTCGTCGTGATGTTCATCGTCAACTACATCGACCGCGTGAACATCGGCTTCGTGCGCCAGCATCTGAGCGCCGATCTGGGCATCGGCGCGGCGGCCTACGGGCTCGGCGCGGGGCTCTTCTTCATCAGCTACGCGATCTTCGAAGTGCCGTCGAACATCCTGCTGCAGCGCTACGGCGCGAAGCTGTGGCTCGCGCGCATCATGCTCACGTGGGGGCTGGCCGCGGCCGGCATGGCATTCGTGCGCGGCGAGACGTCGTTCTACGCGATGCGGCTGCTGCTCGGCGCGGCCGAAGCGGGCTTCTTTCCCGGCGTCATCTACTACTTCACGGAATGGCTGCCGAGCAACGAGCGCGGCAAGGCGATGGCGATCTTCCTGAGCGGCTCGGCGCTCGCGTCGGTGCTGTCCGGGCCGATCTCCGGCGGGCTGATGCTGATCGAAGGCGCGGGGCTGCGTGGCTGGCAGTGGATGTTCATCATCGAAGGCATGTTCTCGGTCGTGCTCGCGGGCTTCATCCTGCTGTGGCTCGACTCGAAGCCGCGCGACGCCGCCTGGCTCACCCGCGCCGAGCAGGACGCGGTGCTGGATGCGATCGACGAAGAGCAACGCCAGCGCGCCGCCGCGCACCCGGTCAAGTCGTCGCTCGGAACCCTGCTGCGCGATCCGCAAATCCTGATCTTTTGCCTGATCTACTTCGCGGTATCGCTGACCATCTACGGTGCGACTTTCTGGCTGCCCAGCATCATCCACAAGATGGGCCATTTCAACGACTTCCAGGTCGGCCTGTTCAACTCGATTCCGTGGCTGATCTCGATCGCGGCGATGTATCTGTTCGCGATGCTCGCGGCGCGCTTCAAGTTTCAGCAGGCGTGGGTCGCGTGTGTGCTGCTGATCGCCGCGCTCGGCATGTATGCGGCCGGCCAGGGCGGCCCGGTGTTCTCGTTCGTCGCGATCTGCTTTGCTGCGATCGGCTTCAAGGCGGCCTCGTCGCTGTTCTGGGTGATCCCGCAGGGCTATCTCGACGCGCGGATTTCCGCCGCGGTGCTGGCGCTGATCAACTCGATCGGCAACCTCGGCGGCTTCGTGGCGCCGGCGACCTTCGGCTTCCTCGAACAGAAGACCGGCTCGATCGAGGGCGGCCTCACTGGACTCGCGGTGATGTCGGTGATTGCGGCCGGGGTCGTGTTCTTCTCGCGTATGAGCCCGCGCGAAGGATTGCCGGCCTCAGCGCATTGACCGTATCGAACAACCATATAGACACATTTTCAGAAACCTTCAGGAGACTCGATGAAAACACTAGAAGCTACGACGGCTGCCGCACGGACGGCCGTCGGACGATACCGATGGACCATCTGCGCGATGATCTTCGCGGCGACGACGATCAACTACATGGATCGTCAGATGCTCGGGCTGCTCGCGCCGCTGCTGCAAAAGGATATCGGTTGGAACCAGGTGCAGTACGCACAGACCGTGATGGTGTTTACGGTCGCCTACGCGGTGGGTCTCGCGATCTTCGGCCGCATCGCCGATCGCGTCAGCACGAAGAAGGTCTACGGCAGCGCGATGGCGCTGTGGAGTCTGGCGGCGATGCTGCACGCGGTGGCATCGACCGTGCCGGGTTTCGCGGCCGTACGCGGTCTGCTCGGCTTCGGCGAAGCGGCCAATTTTCCGGTTGCGATCCGCACTACCGCCACGTGGTTTCCAAAGAAGGAACGCGCGCTCGCGACGGGCTTCTGGAACATGGGCGCGACGATCGGCGGCATCGTGGCGCCGGCCTTCGTGCCGATCGCCGCGGTGATGTGGGGCTGGCGCGCGACGTTCATCGCGGGCGGCGCGACCGGGTTCGTCTGGCTGGCGGTGTGGTGGCTGGTTTATCGGCAACCTTCGGAGCATCCGTCGGTGTCGAAGGAAGAACTCGCCTACATCAATGCGGATCGCGAAGAAGTCGTCGAACAGAAAGTCAGTTGGTTGTCGGTGCTCAAGTACCGCGAAACGTGGGCGTTTGTCTTCGGCAAGCTGCTGACCGATCCGGTGTGGTGGTTCTATCTGTTCTGGCTGCCCAAGTGGCTCAATGAGTCGCGCCATATCGATATCGCCCACATGGGTTTGCCGCTGATCGCAATCTATACGATGTCGTCGGTCGGCAGCGTGGCGGGTGGCTGGCTGTCGTCGCATCTGATGGCGCGCACCAACCGGCCGAATTTCGCACGCAAGCTCACGATGCTCATCTGTGCATTGTGCGTGGTGCCGATCGCAACGTTGTCGGCATTCCAGAGTCTGTGGTGGGCGGTGCTCGCCGTTGGTCTCGCGGCAGCGGCGCACCAGGGCTGGTCGGCCAATCTCGTCACGACGGTCGGCGACGTGTTTCCGAAGCGGGTGGTCGGCACGGTGGTCGGTATCGGCGGCGTGGCAGGGATGGTCGGATCGTTCTTCTTCTCCGGCGTGATCGGCGAGACCTTGCAGCGCACCGGGAATTATTGGGCGCTGTTTACGGTCGGCGCATCGGCGTATCTGGTTGCACTTGGCATCATTCATCTGTTGATGCCGCGGATGACGGCGGTGAAGTTGCGCGATTGATGTAACGTTTGTCGGCGACACAACCGGAGGGCGGGGGACGCATGATTGGTGTCCCCCGCTTTTTTTGTCAGGACGGGGATGCAGCGGAGTTGATCCAGTGAGTGATTAGCACTCAGGCTTACTGATTGATTGGCTTTGTCAGTTCACCAAATCGGTTCCTGGTAATTCTCGTCATGCAGTCCAAAACTCGACGAATCGCAACGACGCCTGTCCAACCTCATACACTTCCGCATAAGATTCGTTGTCGCGATGGAGCTTCCGGCTCTCCTGCCCTCTCCTCTCCGGAAAATACGGAAGTGCCTCGGGTTCGCTATTGGCTCGAAGTTCGTTGTCGCCGTCAGCCATGATCCGCTCGATTGCAGATACCTGCTTTCGAGCGTCCGTGAAATGCGTTCGAAATCGTGCTGAGCGCAAGCCGAAACGTCCATCGAACCACGCAGCTGATGACCCCAGTCGGAAAACGGTGACCGTGATAGAGCGATTTCGATTTCTTCATCACGCCATCTTATCCGACCGGCCTCGCAACCTGACGAAGCCCCAATATCTAGTCGGCGATGCGTAAGCGGCAAGCGACACAATTAACTACAAGTTCCAGTACTCTCGGCGTACCTGTTGGGGAAACAAGAGTACGTTCGATTCGGTCACGCGATCTCGTGCACCTCCAACACGCTCGGTGTTAAATGATGTGCCGGATGGCGCATTCTGCTGTGTCAGCGGCGGTTGAAGCGTCTTACGACGCAATAAAAGATCCACGGATGGATCTTGAGCATGGTCATAGTGATGGAAAGCTTCAGATGCCGATCGGCAAACAGGCCAAGCAGGTGCTTCACGCGCAGCTTCTCCGATACGCTTTGCAGAATAGGGCTGGCGAGGCGGTAGGTCGGCGCGGTGATCGCGGTCTGAAACGCGATCGCGCGGAATGCCCAGCTATATTTGAGCCGGAAGAAGAGGCGCTTGTAGTCGGTAATCGGGAGGGACGCGGTATTTTTTTCCACGCGGTCCATGATGGCAAATAGGTCGACGACCTGCGGGTTGAAGCGTCTCGAGATTCCCGATTCACGGATCATGTATGAATAGAGGTTGTCCGGAATGAGGCGCACCACTTTCGAGTTGGCGAGCGTTTGCACCGACACGCAAACGTCTTCGAAAATGAGACCGCACGGATGATCGGCTGCGACGAAGATGGAGCGGCGCACAAGCTTGTTCCAGCAAAAGGCTTGCAGCTTGAGTTCGAGAATTTTCTGGACGGCTTCCACGCCAGTGATAATGCCGTCGCCGGAATCGATCCGAGCGTTGACGGCGCCGTCGGGACTGATGCGCTCGGCGGCGAAAATGACGACATCGGCGTCGTACTGGTCGGCTTCGCGCAGCACGGTGCAAATGAGATCGCGATGGACGTGGTCGTCGCTGTCAACGCAGAGCACATAGTCGCCCCGCGCTTCCGATGCTGCGATTTTTCGCGTTTCAGCGAGCCCTTTGTTGTCGATGTTTCTGATTAACTTCCACGGAATGCGATCCTGTTGCGCGAGAACCCGGGCAGCGATTTCACCGGAGCGATCGGGGCTGCAGTCGTCGACGGCGACGATTTCGAAATCGGTGCAGGATTGTGACAGCAGTGAGTCGAGACAGTCCTCGATATAGTCCTCGACCTTGTAGATAGGCAGCAGAACGCTGATTCTCGGTGCGGACATAGACAATGCTCCTGGAGGTGTAAACGAGGCGTGAACTACCCGTTCTATATCGCAAAATCCTGCTTCGCGAAGAAATCAACTAATCACAAATTATGTTGTGGGAGCAAATCGGGCCGACCTGAAGTGCCGGCAGTCTGGGTCTACCAAGATCGCCAGCAACTGAAATATCAGACAATTAATTGGGTAAAACGGGAACCGACCAGCATGCACGAGCATGCGGCCGGAAACGAAGGGTACTCTAAAGACTAGATGTAAATGCATCGCTGCACCAATATATTCTAGGAATCGGCACAAATTGGTGAGATGTTGGCGCATTCCACCACTGCGGCAGTGGATCAGGCAGGTATGTCAAATAGGAATTTTTTAATGAAATCGTTTTTGCGATGATTAGGCGAATATGCCAACAGATATCAATTAATCCCGGTGTGAGCGACGTGTCGTCAAATTAGCTGGATAACCCGCGCCCCAATGCTATTCGCATGAGTTTGCGAACGCCTTCATCGCGGCCGACCCTCTCTTCGGCGTTACTGATCAACCTCTGCATCACATCCGCGGGGTAGATCTCGTCGAAAAGCTGATCGGATCCAGTACTGGCAAACACGTGATGCAGGAATGACCCCTCTGGTGGACAGACCCTTTTGAACACGCCAAGCTTAACTACAAGATTATTCCAAAGTTTAAGCGTATATGCATTAGTGCAAAGCGCAGCGCACTCTTCGAAATAATGGGGCAAAAATACCTTATAGTAGGAATCAGCATGCACCGGATAAAACACTTTTTCAGGCAAGCCGGCCTTTGCACCATAGACTTCCGTCAAAATATTGGAGCCAGTAGCACGCCATTTTATATGCGTGTTTTCCATCGCTTCTACCCGCTGAATTAGATCACGCAGCCGTGGATTCCTCGGGTCGAGGCGCAGGAGTGCGGTGCAAAGCAGATCCGGCTTCCCCCGGCCGACCAAGTCGCCCGCAATGTCCAGGTCAAATCGTCTCAGGAGAAGAATATCTGTGTCCACCCAGATTTCATCCGTTTTGGTAAACATTATCAACCGGAAATAATCTGTGAAATGCGCCGTTGAAGGAACGCCATCAACGGGAAAAGCGCTCAGCGAGTCGGCAGAAAGGATCGACCGGGCGTCCTTTTCGATCACGCCTTTTGGCAAGTTGCTGATGGGTTTGTAACTATATACAGCAATTTCGCTGTCGTTAGCAGTGA
This sequence comes from Paraburkholderia sp. BR13439, assembly GCF_040948805.1. NCBI lineage: Bacteria > Pseudomonadati > Pseudomonadota > Betaproteobacteria > Burkholderiales > Burkholderiaceae > Paraburkholderia > Paraburkholderia sp. BR13439. The sequence goes on from NZ_JBFPKN010000027.1 coordinate 28,783, forward strand.
ACGTATTCAAACAAGCGATTTCATAAGGAGATAATTCCGGACCATTCCAGAACGTTGCAAATTTTGGATCGCTCATAATTCACCCTCCTCGATTTGCTTCGTGAGAGCATCGCTGCGTTGCTGCCTCCATTGGAGGCTCGGCATAGCGTGCCGTACGCGAGAAGGTGGTTGCCTTGCAACGGACTACGCGATACGAGTTTATCCAGAACTAAATGCGATCTATAGAGCATGTCGCTTTTCGCCCGACTAATGTCGCCAATGGTTGGGTGTGGCTAATTAATCATTTAATCGAAAATCTCCGCCGTCGCCAAGTCGAGTCTGACGTTCATCACAACTGCCGACGGCTTTGTCAGCTTGCGAGGCCGGTAGATGGCGTGATGAAAAAATCAAAATCGCTCTATCACGGTCACCGTTTTCCGGCTGGGGTCATCAGCTGCGTGGTTCGATGGTATTTCCGCTTCCAGTCGAGCCTGCGCGACATGGAAGAGAGCTGCTGTTCGAGCGCGGCATTCTCAACGGCTCGAGCGCCTTTCCGGAGCCGGATGTATTGGCCACGTTGTGCGCTTGATATGATGAAGCCACGGGAGATACTCTTTCAGCAACCTCATAAAACTGACGATATCTTTCCGTCGCACCGGATTGCTGCCCTTTACCGCATGAATGAACAACATTGGATTGCCCAGTCGACCGCTCGCATATGATTTGCCTACATCTTTTGTTTTGCCACGAATGACCTTTATCGGAGTGTCCAGCATCCCGTATTGCGCGAGCGTCTGATTCAATTCAAAACTTGGGCTCGTCCTTGAATCGTCTCCCATGCCGCTCCCAGCCGAACCGACCGGGCGTGTATGGAACACGGAAAAACGATCAATAATGCCAACCTTTCCAAAAGAAGCGACCCACTTGGGCCACAAGAAATCGAGGCCCCAGCCTGATTTGTTCATCCCGAAGCTGTGTTTTATCGCATGCAAAGCATTCGAAGATAAACATGGCATCATCAACTCCACGAAATTTGTTTCGCGAAATTCAAACTCCCTGTTTTGCAACGTCGTTTGGTGACCGAAATAGCTTCTCTCGTCGAGAGAAGGTTGCGCGAGTGCGAAATTCTCTCGTTCTACATACTCGAAGAAGTCGTTCATGGTTTGAACATCCGTCAGGATGTCGTCGTCCGGGAGCCAGATGTAACGATATTGCAGAATCAATTCGGCATTTTTCAACATGAAGTCGTTAAGACCTTCCCATTTTGATCCTTTGAATCGATGTATGGCTTTGGCAAAGATGTCTGCATAGTCTTCGTTCTTCCCGTAGTAACTCAGCACCAAATCAAAGTTTGGCGCCTGTCCGCCGCTGAACCATTGCGGATGCAAGGAACTGTCTCCACACCTCAGAACGACCAGGTACTTGTTCATCTTTCAATTTCCCTATGCGTAGAAGCAGATTGCGCGGCACGTAAAGACAGTCACTGGCGAAGAATTGCATTTGACTGACACCAACCGCGCGAAATCACGAAACGACACACTCCGCTCGGCGACGCGCACCCTTGCTCATTTCCATAGCGTGCGCACTCGCCGATAGATCGCGCGACTGACACGCTTCGACGCTTCAAGCGTCCCCTTGGTGGCCTGCGGCGGGTGGTCTTCGAGCCAGCGCAACCGCGCTTCGATATCGCGTTCACGGTCCGCGTAGAGTGAAATCGGGAAGGGATGGCCAAGCCTCCCGTCGTAAAGCGCGCGAGCGGCATCGACGATGTCGCGGTTCTCCTCGCGCTGGGTGAAGTACGCGATGTGCACGAATGGCACGCTGCGCGCACAGACGATTCTCAGCCGGTGCCGCGCGCAGTACATATGCATCATGTGCTCGTCGTCCTGCCCACCGTCGTCGATCTTGTCCCATAACCCCTTGCGAAAAAGAATGCAGCCGATCGAATAGCGCGATTCTGAGGGCACTTCGCAAGGTTCGAGGTCCCGAGTCGCAGCGATGAAAGCATCAGGCTGCAGCGTCGTCCGTTCATGTAGCCAGCGCGCGATATGCGGATAGCCCCATATCGTGCCATTGGTGCCTTTCTCGATCTGGTCAGCAGGGATGATTCGCATCGGATAGCGCTTGTCCCCGTCGGCCCCGACGAAATGCGGATGCGCCCGGTTCGTGAAGTACTCGCGTTCCAGACTCATCGCACGCATCACTTCAGGGAAGCCCCAGTTGTTGTTGTTGATGAGTGGGGTGACGTAGGCAAGCTCGTTCCCGCTTTCCTTTTCGGCCGCGTCGTACGTGGCCAGCATCTTGTCGAGCCATCCGCCGGCGATCGGGAACGCGTCGTCGTCCACCTTGCAGATCAGGTCGATTTCGGCGAACGCCGGCTGCGAGAGTAGTTTTTTGATCGTGCGATAGGGTGGACCAGGCGGAATATCGTCGACGACCCGAACGACGCCCGGAAAAAGCCTTGCGTAGCGCCGCGCGACGGCAAGCGTGCGTTCCGCGTCATAGCCGCCCCTGCAGTTCTGAAGCAGGATGAACTCTACGCCTGTCGGCCGGTACGCCATGTGACTGGCGAGGGTTAGTTCGAGCGCTGCGTAGTCGCGACAGAGCAGGACCAGAATAGCGACTCGCCTCGACGCCGCGTTAGAACGGGATGCAGTCATGCTTCTCCTTCGTAGGACGAGTACATCTTATTACTGCTCCTTTAGACGAGTGTTTCTACTGCTTTGAGCGCCGCACCAACGACCTGGTCCATGTTGTAATAGCGATACTGCGCCAGCCTGCCCACGAAAGTCACATCGGTAACTGTCTCCGCGAGCGCGCTGTAGCGCATGAACAATGCCTCGTTTTCCTTGCGTGGAATCGGGTAGTACGGCTCGCCTTCGGCTCGCGGATACTCCTTTACAATCGAAGTCCCCTGATGCTGTTGCCCGGTGAGGTGCTTGAACTCAGTAATCCTCGTATATTCGTGATCGTTCGGATAGTTGATGGTACCCGTCGTCTGAAAACGCTCCACGTCGCTCAGATGCTGGTGTTGAAAGTGAAGGCTGCGGTACGGAAGCTTGCCGAACCGATACCCGAAATACGCGTCGATCGGACCAGTGTACACAACGTGTCCACATTCGATATTCGCTTTCACCACGTCATAGTCGGTCGACAGACGCACGTCGATATTTGGACTGTCAAGCATCTTTTCGAACATCGCGGTGTAGCCGTGCGCCGGCATAAATTGAAAAGTATCGGTGAAGTACCGGTCGTCGTCGTTCGAACGCGTTGGTATTCGCGCAGCGACACCCGCAGACAATTCAGACAGATCGAGTCCCCATTGCTTGCGCGTATAGCCACGGAAAAACTTGTCGCACAGATCCGGGCCAACGCTGCTCAGCACCACGTCCTCGCTGGTCGTATTGACCTCTCGCGCTTCACGTACCGACTCAAGGAACGCTATCGTGTCCTGCTCGCTCAGATCGAGGCCATATAGCTTGTTGATCGTCGTGCGATTGATCGGTATTGGATACAGATCCCCGTCTACATAAGCCTTTACGCGATGCTCGTAGAAGCGCCAATCGGTAAAACCCGACAGGTACTCGAATATCCGCTTACTGTTCGTATGAAAGATGTGCGGACCATACGGATGGATCAGCACACCGTTCTCATCCTCGCGGTCATATGCATTGCCGCCAATATGATTTCGCTTGTCTACGACTAGCACACGCTTGCCGCTTGCCGCCAGACGTTCGGCACAGACCGCGCCTGCAAAGCCGGCGCCTACGATAAGGAAGTCATAATTCATCTCTGCGCATCCTCGTATAAAAAGCTGGAATCTTGCATTTGATCAGGTGGAGAGCCATTAAGGCCGTAACCAGAAATTCGGTGGCAAGCACTGACATTGCCGCGCCCTGAGCGCCATAAGCCGATGCAAGAGGCACGAGCAGGGCAAGGTTGATCAAGCCGCAGACGACCAGTATCTCGCTGACTCTCTTCTTCATGCCGAGCGGCAGCATCACCTGAACGCCGAGTACATTGTTCAGACAGATGAGCAGCGGCAGGAGGGCCATCCACTTAAGGACGATGACCGCTGGTTCGTACCCAGGGCCCACGGCGATGCGAATGATCAAATCGGCGCCGGCCCAGAGCGCGACCGAAGCCAGCAACATGGTCGAGCCCCCCAGGTAGAGCATCTTGCGCACCAGCCCAAACGCCTTATCGGAGTCTTCGGAAAAGAGCGCCGTCACGCGCGGGTAAATTGCGTTGGCGAACGGTACGAGCGGCGCCTGGGCGACGTTCCGAATCTTGTCGGCTACGCCAAAGTAGCCAACAGCGACGTCTCCCGCAATAAATCCAAGCAACACGCTATTAGTGGTTGTGTACAGACTGATCGCTGCCGTGGAAATGAACATGTGCCAGCCTTCACGAAGCGCTTCGATGACGTCCGCCATGCTCGGCATCAAGGGGATGATCAGTCGGTTTTTTGCGATCAGGATCGATGCGACGACTCCGGCAGCAATCACGCTCATCGAACTGATGAGCGACGCGATCCACGTGTCGGCCGGCGAGTGCACCAGGAAGAACGTTAGCGGAAGCAGTAGCACCCGCGCGCTCAACGTGGAGACCGTAGTAAACGTCATCTGCTCCAGGCCCTGGAAGAGCCACTGTGGAAACAGGACCGTTCCGATAACGACCGGATAGGTAGCCAGCAGAACCGGCAGCAGTTCGCGCAATCTTGCTACGAAGAACGCCGCTACAAGCAGGATAGCGAAGCAGACCACAGCGATAAGCGCCTTTGCGCCTTGCGTCGCCCAAAAGATCTTCGATACCGCGTGCCGATCTTTTTGGACCCGTGCGACTTGAGCAGTCGCTGACCAGTTAAAACCGTAGTCCGTCAGCAGCACGAGATAACCAACTAAGGCTTGCGCGAAGACATACGCACCAAAGTGTTCCGGGCGCAGAACACGCAACAGGTAGGGAAATGTTGCAAGCGGCAGCAGCATGTTGGCTGCTTGCAGAACTGACAGCGCAACGATGTTGTGTCGGAGGGGACTCGTCATGAGTTAGCCGTTGTCAATACATCGATGAAGGATCGCTTGGAGACATATCTTTATATCCCCTGGGCGGAGTGCGAGTAGGTCTCCGCGGAAGCGAATACCTGATCAGGCCGACGCCGGTTGGGCCTTGCTACCGGCTCCCCGACTCTTCGTCCGAGGAAGCCACCGCTACCGGCAATAAGCCGCAAGTCCGCACTGGTCGGGCGCGGATGCGTCACTGTTGTCCGACTCGGATGAAATTCGTGGCGCACCGTAAACGAGTCGCCACCAGAATCGCCAGGAGCTGAAATAAGCAGACAATTGATTAGGTAAAGCGGGTTTGTGCCGTTGCGGCGCAATCACACGAAAGGTCGACCAGCTGCGGCCAGGAAACGAAGTACTTTAGAAATTTGTACATGCTTCGCTGCACCAATGTCAGCAACCGGCACAAATTGGAGAGGTATTGGCGCATTCCACCACTTCGATAGTGGATCGGGCAAGTATGTCAATAGATATCTACACACCGGCGTGAGAGCGTCGCCATGGGATGGTTGGGAGTACCTTTCCGCGTGCGCCTCGCTGCTGTTGCTATTTCCGGTGAAAAAGTAGTCTCCGCCACTCGTTTGGTGGGGCTTACCGTGGCCACTTCGGCGCCATCGGTCTAGGCGGTACGAGAGTCACCGCCATGAACAAGCGCTGCGCGCACTCGATTCGATAGATAGCAGCGCATGCTCTGCGTTATGTGCCAGATGGCGCATTTCGCAGGGTCAGCGGCGATGGAGGCTTCTCATGAAGCAATAGCAGACGTCATGATGACGGAGACCTCCGGCCGCTCGTCGCATCGCGCTTGCCAGTCACGACATACCACGCTCGGCGACCGTTTTTCCACAGCGTGCGCACTCGCCGATAGATCGCGCGACTGACACGCTTCGACGCTTCAAGCGTCCCCTTGGTGGCCTGCGGCGGGTGATCTTCAAGCCAGCGCAACCGCGCTTCGATATCGCGTTCACGGTCCGCGTAGAGTGAAATCGGGAAGGGATGGCCAAGCCTCCCGTCGTAAAGCGCGCGAGCGGCATCGACGATGTCGCGGTTCTCCTCGCGCTGGGTGAAGTACGCGATGTGCACGAACGGCACGCTGCGCGCACAGACGATTCTCAGCCGGTGCCGCGCGCAGTACATATGCATCATGTGCTCGTCGTCCTGCCCACCGTCGTCGATCTTGTCCCATAACCCCTTGCGAAAAAGAATGCAGCCGATCGAATAGCGCGATTCTGAGGGCACTTCGCAAGGTTCAAGGTCCCGAGTCGCAGCGATGAAAGCATCAGGCTGCAGCGTGGTCCGTTCATGTAGCCAGCGCGCGATGTGCGGATAGCCCCATATCGTGCCATTGGTGCCGATCTCGATCTGCTCCGCAGGGATGATTCGCAGCGGATAGCGCTTGTCCCCGTCGGCCCCGACGAAATGCGGATGCGCCTGGCTCGTGAAGTACTCGCGCTCCAGGTTCATCACGCGCATCACCTCAGGGAAGCCCCAGTTGTTGTTGTTGATGAGGGGAGTGACGTAGGCAAGCTCGTTCCCGCTTTCCTTTTCCGCCGCGTCGTACGTGGCGAGCATCTTGTCGAGCCACCCGCCGGCGATCGGAAACGCGTCGTCGTCCACCTTGCAGATCAGGTCGATTTCGGCGAACGCCGGCTGCGAGAGTAGTTTTTTGATCGTGCGATAGGGTGGACCAGGCGGAATGTCGTCGACGACCCGGACGACGCCCGGAAAAAGCCTTGCGTAGCGCCGCGCGACGGCAAGCGTGCGTTCCGCGTCATAGCCGCCCCTGCAGTTCTGAAGCAGGATGAACTCTACGCCTGTCGGCCGGTACGCCATGTGACTGGCGAGAGTCAGTTCAAGCGCTGCGTAGTCGCGACAGAGCAGGACCAGAATAGCGACTCGCCTCGACGCCGCGTTAGAACGGGATGCAGTCATGCTTCTCCTTCGTAGGTGCCGACGAGCACATTGTCTAAGGAACATACATGCGAGTATCGGGACACACTGAATTTGGCGTCGTCTACATCACGAATTTACGAACACCAAGAGTGCCGATGCTAATAACCGCGCCTCAGGGTGCAGCACCGATCGCGGCTACTAAAGAGACAAGACGGGGACACGCCGGTTCATCATAGTACAAGCAACGATGAAGTGAAGTCGCATTCCATAGCGCGTCGCCCCACTTCTCGGCGGCGAACGGTTACTTTAAGTATTGAGGCAAACAACTGCCGACCGGTCACGATCTTGCGCACACAGCGCGCGAAGCGTTCTGTTCGAGCGCGAACGCCTGTAGCGCATCAGGCTCGACCGGCAATTCCGCGACAGGGATGGCGGTGGGCGGCATGGCCATCATGATGCCCAACTCGCTCTACGTTTAGAAGCCCGGGGAGCCTTGTATTTGCGTGCGAGAGCAACGTCGACTCGCGCGCGTCACCGCGACGGCGCGATGCGGCGCGCGCGCCGGGAACGCCTCGACGACATCGAATTGCGACGGGTCAGCAGGACGCGCGCAGCGGCGCGATACTGCGAATCACTGCGCGCAATAAGAGCAGAGTGGCTATGCTTGCGAAAAAGTTACGTTTCGCTAACGGGTTTAGCAGTCAGAGGCCATAGGCATGAACCACGTGGTCGCCACCAGCGACGAAGACTTGCCCGTTCACGACCATCGGCGACGCGAAGTTGCCCTCGCCGTTTTGAGCTGGCGTGTATTGGTCGTGGAAGAGTATGGTCCCGTCCGCGGCATCCAATGCATAAAAGTCGTTGCCCAAACCGTCTGCGTAATACACCACACCATTTGCGGCGACGGGCGGGATAGCCGGGTTGAACGCGACTTGGTTCAAGCCGACTTGCGCCGTCCACACGGGTTTGGGGTTCACGGTACAGTTGCTGTCGATCGACAGTGCAATCACCCCGTGTTGGTATAAGTTGTTGCTCCCCGAACCGCCAGGGGACACGACGTAAAGCCGATTCAGCACCGGGTCGAATACAGGAAGGCCTATGTTGCTGCCGTCGGCTGAAGTTTGGGAAATCGTCAACTTTTCAATGGGACCCTGCTGCTGAATAGTGGCTCGGTTATAAATGAACAGGTTGCCGGACTTGTTGTAGGCCGCGAGCATCGTCGGGCAGGTGGGACGCTGAAAGAGCAATGCTGTAGCGCCGAAGTCGACGTCCGAGAGGGGCGGAGAAAGCGGCGAGTTCGCCGCGGCTACCGCCAGGGTCGGCGTGAGCTTCACGACGTGCTCCGCGAACGCGGCATTTTCCGGATTGGCGAATGCGTTGCCTGTGAGTGCATAGACGACCGTCCCATCAGGCGGAATCGATACGCCTCCCATACCCCATATACCGCCCCCATCTGGCCCGCTTGCGCCGGTTGGGTACCAGCGTTGCAGAATCGCAGCTGGGTTGGTAGTGGACGCGCGGACGACCTGTCCATGGTACGGCTCCGTATCGCAGGGGTCACCGGCTGTCCCCACGTAAATCGACGAACCATCGGGACTGAGCGTCAAGCCGCCATAGACCATCGTTATTGGAGTAGCGTTGTTTGGGTCGAGAAGTAGCAGGTTGAAGCCCGGGAGATCCACGCCGGTCTGCAGGTTGTACGCATGCAGGTAGCCTCGCCCGCTCACAACGAAAATCCGGTTGTTGGCATGGTCGATGACGGGCGTGCCCTGCACCCCGATCTTGCCTTGGAACAGCCCCTGGCAGGCCGACGTCAAGATAGCTTGAGGGATTTGGGCGCTTTTCCAAATAATATGCCCTGTCGCGGCATTCAGTGCATATGTACTGTTCCCCTCTGTCCCAACATAGACGATATCGGTTGGCACCCCGTTGATCATCACCCCGACAGCCAGTACCGGCTGAGTCAGGATGGCACCGTCCAGCACAGGTGAGTCCCAGTGCTTTATCAACGTCCTAACGTTGGTCTGGGTGAGCACCGTCTCGACTGGGTTATAGCCAGTCCGCTGCCTGTTCATACCATACGTCGGCCAGTCGGTCGTCGTAAAGGTTGGCGCCGCGACGGCCCCTGGTGTCCGGCTCAATGTAGCGGCAGTCGCTGTTTCGGGAGCCTGGTACGGCGTATCCACCGCCGGCCCGCGGTCGTCGAGGAAATTATTCGGATTGATCTTGTCTCCGCCGTTCTGTTTGTCTACGTCCGATCCATCGAGGGCGAAGGCTGGCGGCACTTTCGGTCCGACGCCATGCTGGTGCGGGCCATGAGGGAATGGGTCCAGTGCGTTTGACGACGCTTGAGCGGCTACCGCAAGACCCGGCGCAGACGCCGCAGCCGGTGCCGCGTTCGAACTTTGCGCTTGTGCGCCCGAGCCCGCCATGCAGGCGAGGATCAAAACTGCGACGAGCCGAGATGCGTCGATAACGTTGTGTGCGCTTTTCATGTAGCCACCTCTTGCAAATATTGCTGTTAGCATTGGGCAGACGGCGCACCGCGAGTTCTCGCCTCGATCTACTAATTGATACGCGCTTTGCTAACGTGAGGTTAATCGTACGCCGTTTAAAACCAACCGCAAGAAATGGCCGCGATGGACTACCGTCTGGCGGACGGGGAATTGTCCCTATTGAGTAATGCAAGGCTCACACACCGTTCGGCTGCTTCATCCGAATGCGCGATTTCGCTGGAAGCAGATCGGCACTCCGGCCACCCCGTCCAGAGCCGTTTTCAATCGATGTGCCATCCGCCGCCGCTTCGCTGACGTTGCGGCCGAAGGCAAACCAAATGATCGATCGATCCATCGCCAAGCAGATTGTCGAGCTCATCAAGAGCGAAGGACTCGACGCCGGCGCGCACCTGCCCGCACAGATGCTCGCCGACCGTCTGCGCGTCTCACGTTCCCCCGTGAACGAAGCGCTCGCGTTGCTGCACGAGAAAGGCATCTTGACGCGGGAAAAGAATCGCGGCTTCTTCCTCGCGAAGCCGCTCTCCGAATCTTTTGCGGACGTGGACGACGAACTGCGCCTCGCCGAGACCGACGTCGTGACGCGCGCCTATTTCCAGATCGCCGACGACCGCCTGAAAAACGAATTGCCCGATGAATTCTCCGAGCAGCTGATCCGCACCCGCTACGGACTGACCAGCGCGCAACTGACCGCGGTGCTCGGCCGCATCGCGCGGGAAGGATGGGCCGAACGCAAACCGGGCTATGGCTGGCAGTTCTCGCCAATGCTGACCACGCCCGACAGCCTGCTAAAGTCGTACCGGCTGCGCCTCGCGCTCGAACCGGCGGCACTGCTCGAGCCTGGCTACCGGCTCGAGCGCAAGGTGTTGGAGCGGTGTCGCGAGGTGGAGAAGCATCTGCTCGCGGGCGGCATCGAAACGGATAGCGCCGACCAGTTGCACGATCGCGGCGTGCGCTTTCACGAGTCGCTCGTCGAGGCTTCGGGCAACAGCTTTTTCATCGATACGATCCGGCGCGTGAACCGCGTGCGCCGTCTGCTGTCGTATCGCTCGATGCAGCATCGCGAGCGCTATGTCGAACACGCGAAGCAGCATTTGCATCTGCTCGAACTGCTGGAGCAAGAGCGCAACGAAGAAGCATCGCAAGCGATGCGTCAGCATCTGCTGCATACGCTCGACGCGCTGTCCCGCATCAGCGAACTCCTTGAACCCTGAGACCGCCCTTCGCCCTGAACGCGGTCGCCACGAGAACCTCCATGACTATCGATCCCTCCGTCGTCACCGCCTTCACGCCCACGGGCAAGCTGCGCGCGTCGATCAATCTCGGCAATCCGATCCTCGCCAATCGCCATGCCGGGTCCGGCGAGCCGTTCGGCGTATCGATCGATCTCGCGCGCGCGTTCGCCGCGAAACTAGGCGTCGAACTGGAACTGGTGGTATTCGATACGGCCGCCAAATCGGTGCAGGCCGTCAGCGAGGAACGCGCGGATTTCGGCTTCTTCGCGATCGATCCATTGCGCGGCGAAACGATTGAATTCACCGCGCCGTATGTACTGATCGAAGGCTTCTATCTGGTGCGCGACGACTCGCCGGTGCGGTCGAATCAGGATGTGGATCAGGCGCACAACCGGGTCGTCGTCGGCAAAGGCAGCGCGTACGATCTGTTCCTCACACGCGAGCTGAAAGCCGCGCAGATCGTCCGCGCGCCGAGTTCACCGAGTGTCGTGCCGACGTTCATCGAGCAGCAGCTGGAAGTGGCGGCAGGCGTGAAGCAGCAACACGAAGCCGATGCGAAGCAAACGGCCGGCCTGCGCCTGCTCGACGAGCGCTTCATGGTGATCCGGCAGGCGATGGGTGTACCGAAAAGCCGCGGCGAAGCGGCGGCTCGGGCGCTGCGTTCGTTTGTCGAAGAGGTGAAAGCGTCGGGCTTCGTGGCGGAATCGCTCGCGCGGCATGGGATCGCCGGGGCGTCCGTAGCGCCTGCGGAGTAGCCGTCGGCTCCAAGCCGACACCGCGTAGCAAGCGGGGCGTAACAGAAAGGCGGAGCCGCGCCCGATACTTCGGCGCCGCCCCGCCACAAACTACCCTGACCAACCTCAAACGAGCGTAGTCTGCACATCCACGTTGCCGCGCAACGCCTTTGAATACGGGCAGGTCAAATGCGCGCGCTCGATCAACGCGTGCGCCACGTCCCGCTCGACACCGGGAAGACTGACGAACAGACGCGCCTGAAGGAAATAGGCGCCATCGGTGGTGCCGAGATCGATTTCCGCATCGACGCTCGTATCGGGGGGCAAAGACACGTGCAGCGCGCGCGCCGCCAAACCGAGCGCACCGATGTAACACGCCGACCAGCCGGCGGCCAGCAACTGCTCGGGGTTCGTTCCAACTCCCGAGGTGCCGGGCGACGACAGCTTGATGTCGAGACGGCCGTCCGAGCTGCGCGCGGCGCCTTCGCGGCCGCCGGTCGTATGGGTCTTGCCGGTGTACAGCACGTTTTCGATGCGGGTCATGGTGGCTTACTCCTGTTGATCCAGTGATGTTGATATCTGCAAATCCGGGCTCGAACTTGCGTTGGACGTATTTGACCGCGCCGACGTATCTCGCATGTGTCTGGATCAGCGGGTTTGGTAGGCGCACGTATCCGCGGGCCGCGCAGATACATTGCGATACAAGGAGCGGCGCGCGGCCACTAGCGCACGCCATCGCGCCCGTCGCTTCATTCAGCGACGCCGGTCGAAATACCGCCGCAGCAGATAGTTCGCGGTCGAGCCATGCAGCAGCACCGACAACACGATCGCATCGAGCACTGCGGGCAGCAGAGGCGTCATCGCACCGCGCGCGTATTCGAGGCCGAACATCAGGTAGTAAAACGCGCCGACACCGCGAATCCCCATCCATGCCATCAGATACCGCTGGCTGCTGTCGATGCGCGCACCCATCATCGCGACGACGACGGACAGCGGCCGTGCGACGAAAAACAGAAACACCGCGGGCAACACGGCGCGCACGTCGAGCATCTCGCGCCAATGCGCGGACACGACGCAGCCGATGATCAGCATCAGCGACAACTCCGCGAGCCGTTCGATTTCGCGCGTAAAGCCCATCATCGATTCGGCGAGGACCGCATGCGCCTTTTCCGGGTCTTTCGCGACATCGGCCCTTTCGCCGTGCTGCACCTCGTCGAGCACTTCGGACGGGTTCTTGTCGCCGGTCGAGCGCAATTCCTCGTGACGCACGGTGACGCCCGCCACGAATACCGCCACGAACGCATACGCGTGCACCAGCAGGGCCGCGCCGTATGACGTCGCCATCAGCCCTAGCGCGAGAAAGCCGTCGAGACCGATCGCTTCGCCGTAGCGGGTGCGCAGCAAGAAGATCGCGCGCGCGAACACGATTGCGGATACACAGCCGACCGCGAGCGCGCTGACGATCCCCCACAGCACCGAGCCGGCGAAATACACGCCGCTGCCGGAGCCGAACAGCCTCGCGCCGGCAAGCGTCAGACCCAGCACCGCAAACGGATAGGCGGCGCCGTCGTTGAGCCCGCCTTCACCCGACAAAGCGAAGCGCACGGGTTCGTCGTCGCCGGCCTGGGTCACGCGCAACTCATTGGCGAGCACCGGGTCGGTCGGCGCGAGCGCTGCCGCGAGGAACAACGCCGCGCCGTCCGCGCGTCCGGTCAACCAAGCGGTGAAGCCGAACATCAACGCGACGGTGACGATCATCGCGGGGCCGCCGAGCCGCAGAGGCAACCACCACAACGGATTGCGCAGCCGCACGCGCAGATGCATGCCGATCGAAAACAGCGACACGACGAGCCCGACTTCGGCGAGCGTCGCGAGCAGCACGGTATTGGCGAGCAGATCGACACCGACGAGCCCGGACACGGCCGGACCGACCGCCACGCCGACCAGCAGATAGATCATCGCGCCGGTCAGCGGCAAGCGGCGGATCGGCCCGCGCGCGACCGCCATGAACGTGAGCAGTGCGCCGATCAGCAGGAACCAGACCGGTTCGTCTCTCATGGCGGAATCGCGGGCGCTAGCGGCGACAACGGCAACCGGGCCGCGCCGCCGCTAGCGCGCGCGGCTGGCACCGTGGGGCGCGCTCGCGCCCTGCTGACTGCGCTGTCCGTGCTGAGCCGCGGCCTGGTTCGCGCGCCCCGCCTGTTCGCGTTTCGTCTGGTCGCGGCTCAACTCGCCGGGTGGCGTGCCCGACTGGGCTGCCGTGCCCGCGCCGCCTTCGGTGCCCGCGTCTTTGCCGGCTTGCGCGAATAGCAACGGTGGCGCGGCCACAGCCGGCTGAGTCCCGGCCCATTCGACGGCTTGCGCGCAGACGAAGTCACTCGCAACACTGAACATCGCGGCAATGGTCAAGCGCTGTACACCCTTGTTCATGAGCGGCTCCCCGGTTTGGACAAGCTGGATATGCACTGTCCGCTCCGTTGCAAGCCGCGTTCCTCGCTCACACACCGAATGGAAAAGTCTCCGCCGCGTGGTAGTTCTCGTCGGCGGAAACGGGCAGCGTGGTCACCGCGCTGGTGCGATCGAACCACACGAACGCATCGAACTGATCGGCCAGCGACGCTTCCGCGTAGTGGCTATACCGCTCGGTCTCCGGACGATAAATCACGCCGATGAAGCGCTCCAGCAGCGACGCGCGCAGCCGTTCGCGCAGCGCGTCGTGCACGCCGGGCCGCAGGTCGAGCAGAAAGCGTGCGAGGCCAGTGGCGTGCATGCTGAATTCGACGCTCCCATCGAGCGATGGCCGCACGGTCTTCACTTCCATCGGTCCGTCCCAGTCGCTGGCCGCGGCGACCGTGCCGCTGTGCGTGCCGAAGCCGATCAGCGCCGCCGCGTCGCCGAACTGCGCGCGGCACAGCTGGCCCAAATTGATCTCGTCCTGCACGCGGCCCATCTGCGTGGCGCTCGCGTCGCCGATATGCGAGTTATGCGCCCACACGACCACACGCGCCTGCGGCCCGTGACTGTCGAGCGCATGACGCAGCGTGTCGAACATATGCGTGTCGCGCAGATTCCAGCTTTGCGGTCCGCCGTAATACATCGCGCGATAGTAGTGCTCGGCGACAGCCACGAGCCGCGCATTCTGCGCCGCGTCGAGGAAGCGTTCGCCGTCTTCCCGTGCATAGTCGAGCCGGCTTTTCAGCAGATCGCCGAGCTGGGCGACCACGTTCTCTTCGCACTGCGCGTAGCCGCCGCTCAACGCGGCGCGCCCATACACGGCGGGATCTTTCTGCCACGGACTGAGGCACCCATAACGCCCGCGCGCGATGCGCGCCGCGGCCGGGTCGACGCTGTCCAGATAGCGCAGCACCGCGTCGATCGATTCGGACAGGCTGTAGATGTCGAGCCCGTAAAAGCGCGTCTCGCTGTCTCGGTGCAGGGCATTGTGCGAGCGCAGCCACGCGACGAAGCTCATGAAATCGGTGTTGCGCCACATCCAGGTCGGAAAGCGGCGAAACGGTCGAGACCGTTCGCCGGGCATCGGCCGGTCGCGCACATGCCGGTCGATGATCGCGGCATCGGGCCAGTCGGCCTCGACCGCGATCATCGAAAAGCCGTGCCGCTCGACGAGGCGTCGCGTGATCGCCGCCCGCGCGCGATAGAACTCCGACGTGCCGTGACTGGCCTCGCCGAGCAGCACGACGCGCCGCCCGGCGAAGCGGTCGAAAAACGCCGCGAATTCCGCGGAATCGATGTCGGGTAACGGTTCGGCCGCGTCGCGAAGCGCGAGTTCGAGCGCGGCCGGCTTAGGCGCGGCCGGCTCAGGCACGGCCGGCTCAGGCGCGGCCGGCTCAGGCGTGGGCCGCGAATCCTCATGCGGCACGCCGCCCGGTACCGGCCAGCCGTCGTCACCGACGAGCGGCACGAAGCGCACGTCGGCGAATGCATGTTCGTCGTAATCGTGCTCGTCGCGCCGCACGATCTTCACGAGCCGCTGACGGCTCGGACTGCTGCCGACCGGCATCACGAGCCGTCCGCCGACCGCAAGCTGCACGCGCAGCGCCTGCGGCACACGCGGCCCGCCCGCCGCCGCGATGATCGCGTCATATGGCGCATGCGCGGCAAGACCCGCGGTGCCGTCACCGACATGCACTTCGACATTTTGGTAGCCGAGCCGCTGCAAGCGCTCGCGCGCGCCCTCGGCGAGGCTCGCGTCGCGTTCGATCGAATCCACCCGGCCCGCGATCTCCGCGGCAATCGCGGCCGCGTAGCCCGAGCCCGTACCGATGTCGAGTACACGGTCGCCGGGCTGCAATTCGGCGGCCGCAAGCATCTTCGCGACGATGTACGGCTGCGAGATCGACTGTTCGCCGCCGATCGGCAGCGGCGTATCGTCATACGCGAAGTCGCGCAGATCGGACGGCACGAACGCTTCGCGTGGCACGCGCCGCATCGCCTCGATCACGAAGTCGTCGCGCACGCCGCGTTGCACGATTTGCCGCTCGACCATCCATGCGCGCGCTTCGTCGAAATCGCCCATCGCCGCCTCCTCGCGAATGCGCAGCGCTGCGCGCGCCACGCATCGCGACGGGGCCGCGCGCGAGTTCGCTGCTCTTCCACGCTTCAGCAATGAGCATACCGCCGGCTTGAACCGATGGCGATGCGCGAAACGTGAAGCGCGCGCGGACCGATCCTTGCTGAGCTTTTGCACGAACAAAACGCCGGTCCGAATCCGTCGCACAACAAGGGCGAAAATCATGAACGTTCCCATCCAGGTCGTGTCCTTCCTCAGCTCGCGAGGTCTGACGCTCGCGACCGCCGAATCCTGCACCGGCGGCCAGATCGCGTCGTATCTGGCTAGCGTGCCGGGTAGCGGCGCGTGTCTCGATGTCGGCTTCGTCAGCTACTCGCCATCGGGCAAAGCAGGCTTTCTCGGTGTGCGGGAAAGCACGATGAAGCAATACGGGCTCACCAGCGAAGCGGTCGCGCGCGAAATGGCCGAGGGTGCGCTGCGTCAGGAAGGCTGCTGCGCTGACATCGCGGTATCGAACACGGGGCTTGCCGATGGCGGCTCCGCTGACGGCCCGCCACCGGGCACGCAATGCTTCGCATGGTCGTTCCGACGGCCCGGCAATCAGTTCGTCACGTTCGCCGAGACGCGGCGCTTTTCGGGCGACCGCAACGACGTGCGTTCGGCCGCCGCGCTGTATGCATTGTCGCGCGTCGAGCATTACTTCGATCAACTTCCGCGCATCGAGCGGGACCACTGAAGAGAGGCCGAACGATGAATCTGCATCCTTCCTTCGACACCGACGCGTGGCAGCAGGCAGTGATCGACGAACTCGGCGTCGAGCGCGATTTCGACGTGGCCCGCGAGCACGAGCGGCGTGTCGCGTTCCTCAGCGACTACCTGGCGTCGCAAGGCTTGCACACCTATGTGCTTGGCATCAGCGGCGGCGTCGATTCGTCGACTGCCGGACGCCTCGCGCAGCTTGCCGTCGAACGTCTGCGTGCCACCGGCTATGAAGCGCACTTCGTCGCGGTGCGTCTACCGTACGGCAGCCAACGCGACGAAGAAGACGCAGCGGCCGCCCTCGCGTTCATCTGCCCCGACGAAACGCTGACGGTCAACATCAAGGAGCCCGCCGACGCGATGCTGTCTTCGCTCAAGCGAGGCAACGTGCAGTACGTCGACGACTTTCACGAAGACTTCGTGCTCGGCAACATCAAGGCGCGGCAACGCATGATCGCGCAATACGCGATTGCGGGCGCGCGGGTCGGCGTGGTGATCGGCACCGACCATGCGGCCGAATCGCTGATGGGCTTCTTCACGAAGTTCGGCGACGGCGGCGCCGATATCCTGCCGCTGGCGGGTCTGACGAAGCGCCGCGTGCGCGCACTCGCGCATGCGCTCGGGGCATCGGAGCGGCTCGTCGACAAGGTGCCGACGGCGGACCTCGAATCGCTGACGCCGCAGAAGCCGGACGAAGACAGCTACGGCATCGGCTACCAGGACATCGACGACTTCCTCGAAGGCAAGCCGGTCAGCGACGAAGTATTGACGACGATTCGCCGCTTTTACATGGCGACGCGCCACAAACGCGCGCTGCCGGTGGCGCCGACGCGATCGTCGGCGTCGGTGTAGAGCGCGGCGCCCGCTTATCCGGCGCGCGGGCGTTTGGCGCGCTTCGGCGCTTCGATGTCCTCGCCCGGCGTTTCCTGCAGTTGCTGTTCGGGCGCGATGCGCGAGCCGCGGTCGCGATCGGCGGACTGATCGGTCGGCTCCTGCGGCGCGGCAGCGCCTTCCGCCTCGATCTGCCGGCGCGCTTCCTCCCAATGGTCGTCGGCTCTCCCTTCCGGCGACGGATCGTTTTCCCAGATCTGGTACGCCCGCGTGCGGATGCGGGCTTCGAGTTCCTTGTCCATATGTGTTTCTCCGTGAACGTGAGCGATGCCGCGGCACGGCGCCGCGCGCGCCGGGTCCGGATGACGGCGAGCGAAAGGCGAGCAAGGGTTGTTCCGCGCGGCGCGCGTTGGGTCGATGGCACCACGTCAGCAAGAGAGCGGCTGCCACACAACCCCACCGTGTGCCGGTCGTGAACCGGGACAAGCGTTTGATGGGGATGCCGTCGTCACCGCGGCGGGTCGCTGCGCGCTACCCAGGCCGCGCGCTTACGCCTCGGGACAGGCAAGGTCGGCCGCGACGATCCGCGCGCCGTACTCCTCGGCGGCGAGCCGCGCTTCATCGATGCTGTTGAACGGACCGACTTCGGGCGCGCCATCGAACGGGAACAGACGGCGGCCATCCACTTTACGGCTCACCAGCAGATCGGCATAGAATCGTCCATCGGCGCTGCGTCGTGCAGTGACGTAAATCGAAAAGTCGTCGCGCGAGGCGATCGCTGCCGCCGGATACTGCGTGAGTTTCAGCTTTCTCCTTGACATGGCTCTCCCTGCCTGCATCAGGCGATCCTGTTATGCCCTCCTGAAATCGATGTTAATGGACATGCAAACGGGTGCGTTCGTCCGTAAGCGTCGACTTATGAACGGGACTGTCGCAGCGACGCTCTAAGGTTCCAATCAGGTCCTGTCGCCAACCGCACGGCTGCCCGCCTGATCCAGCCGCGCTTGCAGCGTTTCCTTGCGCGCCGCGATCTTTTTACCGAGGCCCGCGAGATCGCAGCCGGTGCGCCGCAAGGCCTGAAAGAGCTCGCCTTCCTCTTCCTCGACGTGATGCCGCACCAGTTCGGCCATGACCTTGAACGTCGCGTCGAAGCCTTTGTCGCCCGGCTTCAGCGTCGTGAACTTCGCGATTAGCGTCTTCACCAGAAAATGCTCGACGTAGGCTTCATCGACATCGAGCTTGCCGTCGTCGGCTAGTGCTTGCTGCGCGGCCGGATACAACAGCTCTTCCTCGATGATCGTATGCATCGTCAGCTCTTCGCACGCACGCTGCGCCAGCGCGGCTTTGGCTTCGAGCGTGTCGCGCTCGTCACCGCGCGACTTGCCGAACGCATCGAACAGCTTTTCGACGGCGCGGTGATCGGCTTCGAGCAGCGCGAGCGCGTCGGGTGCGCTGGCGGTTTCGCGTGCAGCGGTGGGCTTTGTGTCGTCAGAAGCGGATTGCGTTGCGCGGTCGTTCATGGCAGCTCCTTTGATCAGTCAAGTGCCCGCATCGAGCAAACGCCGTACCGCGTCACCGGTCGCGTGGCGGTACGTCGATTGCTGCTGGTGGTCCGGCGCGGCGTGTTGGGCGCCAACCTCCCTCCTCTCTTTTCAACGCCCGATGAGAATCGCCCAGATCGCTCCGCTTTACGAAAGCGTGCCGCCCTTCGCATACGGCGCGACCGAACGCGTCGTGTCGTATCTGACTGAAGAACTGGTCGCCCGCGGCCACGACGTGACGCTCTATGCGAGCGCCGATTCGACGACCGCCGCGCGGCTCGTGCCGATCTGCCCGCGCGGTCTTTGGCGCGACACGAACGTGTGGGACACGCAAACGCATCACGTCCGGCAATTCGCGCGCGTGATTCGCGACGCGGATCAATTCGACGTCGTTCATTTTCACGGCGAGCCGTTGCATTTCGCGTGGGCCGAGCGCTTGCCGTGCCGTACGCTGACGACGCTGCACGGCCGTCTGCTGCTGCACGATCATGGCCCGCTGTTTCGCGAATTCGCCCGCGTGCCGGTGGTGTCGATCTCCGCGAGTCAGCGCCGGCCGGTGCCGTGGGCGAACTGGCAGGGCACGGTCCATCACGGCCTGCCGCTCGACGAATTCTCGTTTCAGCCGATAGCCGGTTCCTACCTGCTTTTCCTCGGCCGCATGATGCCGGAGAAACGTCCCGATCTCGCGATCGAAATCGCCCGGCGCAGCGGCTTGCCGTTGAAGATCGCCGCGAAGATCCATCCCGGCGAGCGCGACTATTTCCGCGAGCGCATCGATCCGCTGTTGCGGCGCTCGACCACGTTCACCGAATACCACGGCGAAGTCGGCGGCCTCGCGCGCCGGCGGTTGATCGAGAACGCATGCGCGTTGCTGCTGCCGATCGAATGGGACGAGCCGTTCGGCATGGTGATGATCGAGGCGATGGCATGCGGTACGCCGGTGATCGCGTTTCGCCGCGGCGCGGTGCCGGAGTTGATCGAAGACGGCGTGAGCGGCCTGATCGTCGACAACGTGGACGCGGCCGTGCAAGCCGTTGCGCGCATCGACGGCATCGGGCGCGACGCGTGCCGCCACGCATTCGAGCGCCGCTTCACGGCCGCGCGCATGACCGACGACTACCTGACGATCTACGACGCACTGCTCGCACGCGACACACGAGACCATCCGCGCGCGACGGGCAGTCAGCCGGCGCCGGTGTAATCGCCGTTCAGTTGCGATCGGGCGCCTTGGTACGATCGTCATGATCGTCGGACTCCGTCGCATAGCGACGCGATTGACCGAGTTGCCGGCGCAACTCGTTCACCTCGTTCTTCAGATCGATCATGCGCAGTTCGCGGCCGATCGCCGCCTTGTTGAACCGCTCGAGTTCCTCGTTGCGCGCGCGCAGGTCTTCCTCGGCCCGCGCACGTCCGACCGCGGCCCACGTGCGCTCGGCCATCAGTTCGAGAAACATCAGTTCGTCGGGTGCCCACGCGTGCGCGGTGTCGAAGTGCATCGTCAGCGCGCCGAGCACGCGGCCCGACTGCACGAACGGCATGTTGGCCCACGCGCCGATGCCGAGTGCGTGGCACGCGCGCCGCTCGGCCGCGCTAGCGGCGGGATCGGCCATCACGTCGTTGCTCCAGCCGCTGCGGCCGGTGAACAGCGCGGCGGTGAGCGCAGGCCCGGCGTCGTTGATCGCGCAGCGGCGGCCCAGCATATCGGCCGTGCCCGCGAGCGCGTCGGTCGCGACGATTTCCAGTTCGTCGGGGCCACGCGCTTCCGAGTAGTTGACGCGCGCGGCGCCGAACTGCTGACGCAGCATCCGGATCGCCGTCGATCGGGTATTGCGGTATCCGGACAGCCCGCGCAGCGCGTTGGCGAAGCGCACCATGAAATCGTGCATCGCGCTTTCGCGCAGCACTCTTTCCGCGTGCTTCAGGTCCGAGATGTCGGTGACCGTGACGGCCACGCCGCTCGTGCCGGTCTGCGACAGAAACGGGCGAATGCGCCGCAGGAACCATCCCCCTCTGTCGTTTCGCACCTCGGCTTCGCGCGGTGTCCCGCTCTGCATCACCGCGAGCACGTCGCGCAGGAAATTCACGTCGTCGACCTTCGGCGAAATATCGGCGATGCCGCGTCCGACGTCGCCCGTTTTCAGCGGAAATATCTCGCCGATCGAAGGCGTGAACCAGCGCACGCGCAGCGCCTGATCGAGAAACATCGCCATCACCGCACCGGCGCTCAGTACGCCGCTCTGCATCTCCAGCTCCGCAATCTTGCCGGTGAGCCGCGCATTGGCCTGGTTCAGGTCGTCGTTGACGAGATTGAGTTGCTCGTTCGCGGCTTTCAGTTCCTCGTTTAGCACCTGCAACTCTTCGCGCGACGCCTCCAGTTCCTCGCGCGAGACGCGGATCGCTTCGCTCCACTCGCTCGAAGCTGCGACGTCCGCAGCTTGGCTCGGCAGCGCAACGGGTTCGGTGGCGCCGGGCCGAATCTCGCGCGCGCGGGAAATGAACGATGCGAGCAGCCGCGGCGCGGCGCCGTTTTGCGCGCTTCGAATCGGTGTGAGCCGGATCTGGAACGCGTGCGTGACGTTCCCTTCTTCACGCAGGCCGTTGACGATCGTCGGCTGACCGTCTTCGAGCGCTATCTTCGCGGCCGCCTTCAGGCTCGACGCCAGTTCGCGCTGCGTCAGTTCGAGCAGGTTGTCGGTGGGTTGGCCGGCCGGGACGCGCAGGTATTTTTCCGTGTCGCCATACACACGCAGCACGCGAAACTCGTCGTCGATCAGCACCGACGGGAAATCCCGCTGCGCAAGTGCGCTCGAATGACCGATGAAAGGCACGGCGCTCGCGCGCAAGCTTGTCGCGACACGCAACGGGAAGCGGACCTCGACGTCGCTCGCGGGGCCGGTCTTGCGGTAAATATGCCAACGGCTCGACACGACGTTGAAACCGCCTTGCCGCGACAACAGCGGTTCGCCCTTGCCGAGGAACAGATAGCCGCCCACCTTCAGCGAGTTGTGCAGCAGGAATACGACGCGCTTGACCGCTTCGGGGTCGAGATAAATCAGCAGGTTGCGACAAGTGACCAGATCCAGGTTCCTGAACGGCGGATCGAGCAGCAGGTCCTGCGGCGCGAACACCATCTTTTCGCGCAGGTGGCGTTTGACGCGCCAGTTGCCGTCGGTGGAATAGAAGAACTTCTGCTGGCGTCCCGAAGAGACGTTCTTCAGCGCGTCGCTCGAAAACGCGCCGCGGCTCGCGCGCGCGACGATCTCCGGCGACGCATCGGTCGCGAACACCTGGAAATCGATGGGACGGCCAGTCTTTTCCGCATGCTCGTGCAGAAGCATCGCGACCGAATACGCTTCTTCGCCGGTCGCGCAAGCCGGTGTCCAGGCCCGTACGACATCGCTCGCGCGGCGCTCGCTCAGCATCGGCTCTATGACCTCGTGCCGCAGCACGTCCCAGGCGGGCGCGTCGCGGAAGAACTCGGTCACGTGAATCGGAATGCCGCGAATCAGCGCTTCGAGCTCAGCCGGGTCGTCGCGCAACAGCGACTCGTAGTCGCCGAACGATTCGGTACGCCGCAAATCCATGCGCTGCTGGATGCGCCACAGCAGCGGGGTCGCTTTGTAACCACCCAGATCGAAGCCCGCCTGTTTGCGGATCAGCCCGACGATCTCGTCGAGCGTTCGCGTAATCTCGCCGGTCCACGCGACTTCGTTGGCCGGCCGCACATAGGCGGGTGACGCACAGCGCAGCAGCTGTTTCGCGATCTCGCCGACCGGGAGGATGTAGTCGGCGGCGCCGCGCGAAATCACCGCTCTCGGCATGCTGTCGTTCATCGTGGTGACCGGGTCCTGTACGAGCACCACGCCGCCGGCCCGCTTCACGCAGATCGCGCCGGCCGCGCCATCGGTGCCTGTGCCGCACAGGATCGCTGCGAGCGCGTGCGAGCCGCGATCTTGCGCGAGACTTTCGAGGAATGCGTCGATGGTGTCGATGCCGGGACGGCGGCTGCCGCCGTCGACCGGCCGCGTGCGAAAGAGCCCGCCTTCGAGGGTCAGCACGTCGTCGGAACCCGCGACGTAGACGTGATTCGGCTCGGGACGCTCGCCGTTGTTCGCGGCACGGACCGGCAGCAACGTCCACTTGCTGACCAGATTCACGAGCTCGTTCGATCCACCCGGCAGCTGGTGTTGCACGACGACGAGCGCAAGCGCAGGTTCGGCGGGCAAGGCCTGAAGCAGGCAATGCATCGCTTCGATGCCGCCGGCGGATGCGCCAATGCCGACGACGCGGCAGCTTTCCGCTGGCGCGGAAGCTTGAATCGGAGTCGCCATGAGTGTGAGCTTGCGCAGGAACGTCATATCGTGCCGGCCATGTCCGGCACGCCTGTCCTTACACATTCATCATATGCCTGTGCGTGGCGCGCGGCGCTTTCGGCCAGCTTGGCCGTCTTGTGGTGCAGGCTGAAAACCGGTGCCGGCGCAAGGACGCTTTCACCGACGACGGCGCAATAAAAATGCCCGGACGGCATATCGCTTGCTCATTACTGACTGACACGAAAGGCCCGCTTTCCCGTCCTGCTTCCACGTCCCGGAGTCCACTTGACCCACCGTGATTTCATCGTAATCGGTACGTCCTCGGGAGGTGTCGACGCGCTGCGCGCGCTTGCCTCGCAGCTTCCCGTCGATATGCCCGCCAGCATCGCCGTCGTGCTGCACATCGGCGCGCACGGCAGCATGCTCCCCACGCTTCTGAACCAGGCCGGCCCGCTGCCCGCCAAGCACGCGCAGGATGGCGAACATTACGCGCCCGGCAGAATTTACGTGGCGCCGCCCGATCGGCACCTCGTGGTAGACGATGGGCAGTTGCGGCTCCTGCATGGCGCGAAGGAAAATTTCGCGCGCCCCGCGATCGACCCGCTGTTTCGCAGCGCGGCCGCGCAGATGGGACCGCGCGCGATCGGCGTGATCCTGACCGGCCTGCTCGACGATGGCGCCGCGGGCCTCGAAGCGATCCAGGCGTGCGGCGGCACGACGGTTGTGCAGGACCCCGACGACGCGTTCGCGAGCGAGATGCCACGGCATGCAACACCCTTCGCCGATCACGTGCTGCCGCTCCAGCAACTGGGCCCATGTCTGGTAAAACTGACCGGCGGCATTTCCAACCCGCCGGTAAATATCGGGCCGGCGCAGCGCGAGGCCTCCGACCGCGTCGTCCTCGAACAGCGCGCGTGGCTGTCCGGCGCCGCGCCGTTCGACGCCATCCGGGGACTGGCCACGCCGTCGACTTTCACATGCCCCGAATGCAACGGCACACTGTGGCGCATCATCGGTTCGCGCGTGATGCGTTACCGCTGCCATACCGGCCATGCGTATTCGGCCGCGTCGCTCGACGACGGCCGCATGATCGATGCGGAGATGTCTCTGCGCAATGCGCTGCGGGCGCTGCGCGAGCGCGAAATGTTCAGCCGCGAGCTCGGCGAACACTTCGCGGCGATAGGGGACACCGCCGCGCAACGACGCGAGGAGGACAATGCCCGGCGCGCGGGCCACGCGGCCGAACTCTTGCAGTCCATGCTGCTGGAAAAATGAGTGCAATGCGGGATAATAACGATCCGGGCCGAGCAAGAAATGGGCTCGCCGCCCTATAAAAATCCACCGCTGAACACTATCCTTTTCCAAGAAGGGACACGCAGCCATGTCAAAGAAGCGAGGGCAAACTCTGCCTAGCCAGGCACTCTATCCGATCGTCGGTATCGGCGCATCGGCAGGAGGGCTTAATGCGCTGACGGAATTCTTCGAGGCGCTGCCCGCGCACACGTCGATGGCCTTCGTCGTGGTCGTGCACCTGTCGCCGGACCACGAAAGCAATCTGGCCTCGCTGCTGCAAAAGGTCACCAGCATGCCGGTGCAGCAGGTCACGGGCCCCACCCAAATCGAATCGGACCACGTTTATCTGGTCGCGCCCTCGTTCGAGATGATCATGGTCGACGGCTACCTGCGCGTCACGCAGAAGCAGTCCGAAGAGGGACGCCGCGCGAGCATCGATCTGTTCTTCCGCACGCTCGCCGAGGCGCACCGCGAACGCGCGATCGGCATCGTGATGTCGGGTGCGGGCTCGGACGGCTCGGTCGGCCTGTCGCGCATCAAGGAAATGGGCGGCATCACGCTCGTGCAGGACCCTTCCGAAGCGGAATACGACAGCATGCCGCGCAGCGCGATCGCGACCGGCATGGCCGACTTCGTGATGACCGCGGCCGAGATGCCGCAGCGGCTGCTCGATCTGTGGTCCACCGCGCGGGAAATCCATCTGCCGGCCGTGCAGCCGGACGAGCCCGAGGAAGACACGGTCAACGAGTCGGCCGAGCGCGCGCTGCGCGAGATCATGGTGATCCTGCGCACCCGCACCGCGCACGACTTCCGGCATTACAAACGGGCTACGGTTCTGCGCCGCATCGAACGCCGGCTGCAGGTCAACGGCATTACGGATCTGCAGGCGTATCGCGATTATCTGCATCTGCACCCTGAAGAAACTCAGGCGCTGCTGCAGGACATGCTGATCAGCGTCACCAACTTCTTCCGCGACAAGGAAGCGTTCGACGTGCTCGAGCGCGAGGTATTGCCCCCCCTCTTCGAAAACCGTGGCGAACAGGACCGCATCCGCGTCTGGTCGGTGGGCTGCGCGACCGGCGAGGAGGCGTATTCGCTGGCGATGCTGCTGCAGGAGCGCTCGCTGAAGTCGCCCGAGGGCGTGTCGTTCCAGGTATTCGCGACCGACATCGACGAGCGCGCCATTGCGTTCGCGCGCGTGGGCCTGTACCCGGACTCGGTCTCGGCCGACCTGACGCCGGCGCGCATCCGCCAGTTCTTCACGAAAGACGCCGCCCACTACCGGATCAAGAAGGAACTGCGCGAACACATGCTGTTCGCGCACCACAACGTGCTCAGCGACCCGCCGTTCTCGCGGCTCGACATGATCTGCTGCCGCAATCTGCTGATCTATCTGGACCGCGAAGCGCAGATCGAAATTCTGAAGATGTTCCACTTCGCGCTGCGGCCCGGCGGCGTGCTGTTCCTCGGCAGTTCGGAGTCGGCCGATAGCGTGAGCTCGATGTTCACCGTGGTCGACAAGCGCAACCGCATCTATCGCGCGAACATGGCCGTGCGCGGTGATACGCCGGTGCCGATCGCGATTTCGGGCACGATGAGTTCGCGCCCCCTCGTCACCACGGTGCAGCCGCCGGGGCGCCGGCGCTTTTCGTTCGGCGATTTGCATCAACGGCTCGTCGAGCAATATGCGCCGCCCAGCGTGCTGGTGAGCCGCGAATCCGAAATCGTGCATCTGTCCGACCGCGCAGGGCGCTTTCTGCAATATTCGGGCGGCGAGCCGTCGCATAACATCGTGGCCGTCGTGCGTCCCGAACTGCGGCTCGAACTGCGCACCGCGATCTATCAGGCCTTGCACACGAACCGCAGCGTCGAAGCGCGCCGCGTGCACATCGAACGCGACGGCCGTTCGTACTTCCTCAACATGACCGCGCGGCCGGTGCACGACCCGGAAGCGAACGCGGACTTCGTGCTGGTGCTGTTCGACGAGGTCGAAGACAGCATGGCCAACGCCGAAACGGCGTCGGTCGACGTGCAGAAAGACCCGATCATCAGCCAGCTCGAACGTGAGCTGCAACGCACGAAGGAGCAATTGCAGTCCACCATCGAGCAGTCTGAGACCTCGACCGAGGAGTTGAAGGCGTCGAACGAGGAATTGCAGGCGATCAACGAGGAACTGCGCTCGGCGACCGAGGAGCTCGAAACCAGCAAGGAAGAGCTGCAATCGATCAACGAGGAGCTGACCACGGTCAACGCGGAGCTGAAGTCGAAGGTCGAGGAAACCGGCAAGATCAACGACGACCTGCACAACCTGATCGCCGCGAACGACATCGGCACGATCTTCGTCGACCGCAACATTTGCATCAAGCGCTATACGCCGCGCGCCACCGACGTCTTCAGCATCATTCCGTCGGATATCGGGCGCTCGCTGCTCGACATCACCCACCGCCTCGAATACGACAAGCTCGCCGACGACGCGGCCGAAGCATTCGACTCGCTGCGCCTGATCGAACGCGAGCTGAAGAGCAACGACGGGCGCTGGTATCTCGCGCGCTTCGTGCCCTACCGCACCACCGAAGACCGCATCGACGGCGCGGTGCTGTCGTTTATCGACATCACCGGCCGGCGTCAGGCGGAAGACCGCCTGCGCGAAGGCGAGCGGCGCATGCGCATCGTCGCCGAGGGCACCAAGGACTACGCGATCATCACGTTCGACGAAAACGGCGTGATCAATAGCTGGAACGCGGGCGCGGAACGGATTTTCGGCTATTCGGAAGCCGAAATGATCGGCCAGTCCGCCGACATCCTGTACACCGACGAAGACCGCGCCGGCAACGTCGCGCAACGCGAGTTCGCCGAAGCGCGTCTGAACGGCCGCGCCGAAGAGGAGCGCTGGCATCTGCGCAAGGACGGCACGCGCTTTTTCGCGAGCGGTGTGCTGTCCCGTCTCGACGAGCCGGGCATCAGTGGTTTTGCGAAGATCACGCGCGATCTCGGCGAGTTCGCGAGCGACCCGACCTCGGGACGCGGCACCCACGTCGAAACGCTGCGCGCCGCGAGCGAGCGCGAAGCGCAGCGGCGCCGCGATGAATTTCTCGCAGTCGTGTCGCACGAGCTCAAGCATCCGCTCAACCTGATTTCAGCGAGCGCCGAACTGATCGCGCGCGCGCCGGAAACGCGCCAGAACCTGAACGTGTCGCGCGCGACCGATACGATCCGGCGCACCGTAATCGGCCAGGCGCAAATCATCGACGACCTGCTCGACATTTCGCGCGTGCGCACCGGCAAGCTGTCCGTCGTGCGCACCGTGGTCGACATGCGCGAGATCGTGCAGCGCGTGTGCAGCGCGGTGCAGGACGATGCCGCGCAGCGCGGCATCACGCTGAGCGTCGAGGTGACCGATGCGCCCGTGATCATTCATGCTGATCTGACGCGTATCGAGCAGATCGTGTGGAATCTGATCAGTAATGCGCTGAAGTTCACGCAGCGCGGGTCGATCCAGGTGTCGTTGCAGGTCAATGACCACGCCGAGGCCGTGTTGCGCGTCAGCGATACCGGCATCGGCATCGAGGCCTCGCTGCTGCCGCATATCTTCGAGATGTTCCAGCAGAGCCGCGATCCGGGCTCGCGCCGCGGGGGCCTCGGCATCGGCCTCGCGCTGGTGCGCGATCTGGTCAACCTGCACGGCGGCGCGGTGCGCGCGGAGTCGGACGGCGTCGGCCGCGGTGCAACGTTCACGGTGACGCTGCCTACCCACCGGCTCGCCACCCGCACGAGCGCGGGGATCGAAGTCACCGGCGAGCCGCTGAAAGGCACGCGCATCCTGATGGTCGACGACGACGCCGCGACCGTCGAAACCTTCAAGCTGCTGCTGGAAAGCGAGGGCGCCGAAGTGCGCACCGCGACGAGCGGTGAGGAAGCGCTGACGATCATTAACGGCAACGCGCCCGATATCATCCTGTCCGACATCGGCATGCCGGGCATGGACGGTATGGAGTTCATCGGCAAGCTGCGCGGCATGCCGGCGATGAAGTCCGTGATCTGTATCGCGGTCACCGGCTTTGGGCAGCAGGCGGACGTCAGCGCAGCCGAAGATGCGGGCTTCGACGCGCACCTGAAAAAACCGGTGGTTCTCGAAGACTTGCTGAGCATTTTCGCGCGGCTGCGCAGTTGAATCCGCCGCCCGGCTGCGCGCAGCGCGTCTAGCCGTTGCTTTGCGACGGCGATGCGTTGCGCGACCCGGCCCTTGCAACGGCCGCGTTGACCTTGATCGGCGGCTGCTTGTCGCCGAACGGCGGCTCGACGACGAAGCGCTCTATCACGCCCGGCTCGAACACCAGGCAGCAAGTCGATCCGCCGTACTGGAAAAACCCCAACTCATCGCCCTTTCGGACGCGCTGACCCGGCAACGCCTCGATGATGCACGACGACACGTCCGCCATGCCGACGAACACGCACGCCACCTGTCCCACCGCCGCATCGTCGCATTCGATCACGATCACCGCGCGCGCCGCGAGCGCCGTGATGTAGCCCTGCGAATCGTTGAGCCCGCTCGGGTCCTCGCCTTCGGTATCGGCGGTCGAATAGTAACTGCCGTCCGCCGCGTACGCGCGCGAGATCACGCCACTGACCGGCGCATGCCAGCGGTGATAGTTGAACGCGCTCAGAAAGGCCTGATACACCGAGCCGCCCTCGAAGCGCCGCGCCAGTTCGCGCTCGCGCGAGCTCAGCATGTCTTCGAGCGAATACGGCTGTGACTTGATCCAGAACGTGTCGCGCAGCTTCACGCCGTGCTGCACGTTGTACGGCGTCGCCTCGCACGCGCTGACGATCAGCTTGTCGTTGTCCGGCTCCTCGACCGGCCGCATGCCGGGACGGAAGCGCCGCGTGAAGAAATCGTTCCACGACGTAAAGCCCCAATACGGTTGCTCGGGATCGCAAGCGAATTGCGCGAGGCCGATCCGTTTGTCGGCCTCGGAGCTGAACCAGCCGTCGGGCGACGACGTATTTAAATGTTCGCGTGAATGCGGACCGCTCAGAAAGCCGCACCAGCAATTCAGCACGTGCTTGAGCTGCGCGTTGAGCGCCGGGTCGCGAAACAGTGCATAGCCGGACGGCATGCACATCGGCCAGTCGAGCACCGCGTTCAGCGGACAATGAATCAGATCGGATTCGCTGAACGGCGGCGCGTAGGTCATCAGGTAATCGACGAGCGTCATCAGCTCGTCGATCGTTGCATAGCCGAGCACGTAGCCTGCTTGCTGTGCCTGCATGATGGCCCGCGTCATATCCATGCGCAGCACCGGATCGCCTTCGATCAGCGCCGCTAGTTCCGCGACGGCACGCGTGCGTGGCGCCGTGCGCGCACGTTCGCGCGCTTTCGCGGCCAGCGCGGTCCGGTAGCGCGCGAGATGCGCTTCGTCGCGCGGCAGCCATCCTCCGAGCCGGCGCCGTTGCGTGCGGGGGTTCGCCACTTCGTCGTTCGTCATGCTTTTCCTTTCTTATCCGAGTTGGGAATCATTTGGGGCGCGGCGTGCCGAGGCCGTCGTCCGGTTCCTTGCGCCCGCCACGAATCTGCTCGACGCAGGTCGCGACGGCCTGGGCCACGTTAGCCACTTCCTGCTGCATGTCCTCGTCGCGATCGAGCGCCTCGTGGCTGGTCGCATAAGGCTCGTAATAGCCGATAAAGCGATCGAGCCGCGACTTCGCGCCCGCTTCGACGAAGCCCATCCAGTCGAGCCAGTCGGCGAGCGCCCTGCGCGAGTCCTCGATGCCGGCGACGTCGCCATGCACGACGACGCCATAGGCCCGGCCCGCCAGATGTTTCGGATAGTCCCAGCCGGCCAGTTCGAGACGCTTCGCTTCCTCGGCTTTCTTGCCGTGCGTCGAGGTGGGATCGGGATTGCCGCCGTCGGCGCAAACGAGGCGATCCATCATCAGCTTCAGCGGCGCGGACACCTGATACCAGTAGACCGGCGTCACGATCAGCACGCCGTGGCAGGCGGCAAAGCGCTCGTAGATGTCGTTCATCCAGTCGTTGACGAGCCCGAGCGAATGGTTCGGATAACAGCTGCAAGGCCAGTGACACAGCGGCATCGCGGTCGACACGCAGCCTTTGCACGGATGAATGTGCAGGTCGCGATCGGAGTTCAGGTGCGACAGGTCGAGGAAATCGACGTCGAAGGTCCGGCGTTCGAGCGCCTGTTGCGCGATCTTCGCGAGCCGGAAGCTCTTCGACATCTCGCCGGGGCACGTGTAGTCGTTGCGCGAGGACGCGTTGATCACGAGCACGCGCGAGCGCGTCCCCGGATCGCGCTGTCGCGCCTGCGCCGCCTTCAGGCGCTCGCTCGCGGCACGCCATTCGACCGACAGGTCATAGTCCGGGTCGGCGAATCCCGGGCCGGCCTTTTCGGTGACCGGCGCCTTGCGGCCATGCGAGTAAGCATCCCACGCGATCGCTTCGAGCCGCGCGAGCGATTCGTCTTCCGCCCGAAATGCCGGGTCGTAGAAGCGGGCCATGAAGCGCTCGCGAAATGCGTCGCGGGACATTGCTTCGGTTACCTGACCTTTGCGGACTTCGACGGTACGGACGTGATCGGGCGGTTTGGCAGGCGGGCTCATGGCTGAAGTTGTAGGCGGTAGTAGAACCGCAGGTCAGCAAGGGCTGTTCCAGCGCCGCCCCGTCGCGCGCCGCGACCGCGGAACGCAGCTTGCTAAGCGCCGGTATGGAATCGAACCAGCGCCTGCTCGTCATCTCGCCGCATCTCGACGATGCGGTCCTCAGTTGCGGACTTCTGCTCGCCGCGCATCCCGGCACGGTCGTTTGCACGGTTTTCACCGCGCCGCCCGCCGAGAACATCACGACCGATTGGGACCGCGCGGCTGGTTTCGCCGATGCGTTCGAAGCGATGCGCACGCGTCAGGCGGAAGACCGGGAGGCGCTTGGGCTGCTGTCGGCGATGCCCGTGCATTTGCTGTTCCGCGACGCGCAATACCATGCGTCGCCCGCTGCGGACGAGCTGACGACGGCGTTGAGCCAGACAGTTGCTCAAGCGAAACCCACGCGAGTCCTGATGCCGTTGGGCCTGTTCCATTCGGATCACGTCATGGTGGCCAATGCCTGTCTCGCACTGATGCGGCGTCAGCCAGCCGCGCGCTTCATCGCCTATGAGGACGTGCCCTACCGGCGCATGTCCGGCGTCGTGCAAGCGCGCCTATGCGACCTCGCGACACGCGGCTATGCCGCTGATGCGCCGCACACGTTGGACGTGCCCGGCACGACGAAACACGAGCGCCTGAAGCGCGCGGCACTCGGCGCCTATCGCAGCCAATTGCGCGCGTTCGGTCCCGACGCACAGGCGAGCCTCTTTTCGGCCGAACGCTATTGGCAGCTCGGCCGGGATGAATCGAGTCGGCATCCGCAAAACGAGTGACGCACGGCACGGGGTTTGCTTCGCCATCGCTGTCCAACCGTCGAAGCGATTGCTTAGCATGCGAACAATAGCCGCGCACCCGCGCATTTCGGTCGTCGTTCTTACGCATAACCGTGCGGGCGAATTGCTCGCCACCTTGGAACGTCTGCTCGCGTTACCTGAAAACCCGCCAATCATCGTCGCCGACAACGGCTCTACCGACAACACGGTCGCACTCGTCAAAGCGCGCTATCCGAGCGTTCGCGTCGTCGAATGCAACGGCAATCTCGGCGCGGCGGGCCGCAACCATGCGGTCGCGTGCGTCGAGACCGACTATGTAGCGTTCTGCGATGACGACACGTGGTGGGAGCCCGGCTCGCTCGAACGCGCGGTGCAATTGCTCGACGCATGGCCACGCGTCGGCGTGCTGAATGCGCGCGTGGCCGTCGGCGCGGACGAGGCGACGGACCCAACTTGTGCGTTGATGCGCGCAAGCCCGCTGGGACGTGTCGGCCTGCCCGGGCCTGCTTTGATCGGCTATATGGCGGGCGCGTGCGTGTTTCGTACCGCGCTGTTTCGCGAGGTCGGTGGCTATGAGCCGCGCCTTTTCATCGGCGGCGAGGAAACACTCGTTTCCCTCGACGTGCTCGCCTCGGGACAGGCGATCGCCTACTGCGAGCAGTTGACGCTCCAGCATCGTCCGTCGCCAGTGCGCGACAGCGCGTTGCGGCGACGCATGCTCGCGCGCAACGCCGCGTGGGTGGCATGGCTGCGCCTCCCGTTGGGCGAAGCGATGAGCGCGACGCTGCGCGCCCTCGACGTGTTCGCGCGGGAAGGCACACTGGTTCGCGACGGCATCCAATTGCTGGCTGGGCTTGCGTGGACCGTGCGAGAACGCCGTGTGGTCCCGCAGTCGATCCTCGCGATGCGCGACCGCGTGCGCGCGGCCGAGCGCAATCTCGACGCGTCCGCGACGACGTCCGTGGGCGGTAAGTTCGACGCGCCGACCTGAGACCCGAATCACGCGCTTTCCTTATCCTGGCAACGTCGAGTCCGCGCTCGACGGCGCAGGCGCAAGCCGACGGATCGCGGCGATCAGTTCTTCGGGGGGTACGGGCTTGTTCAAATGCGCGTCGAAGCCAGCATTGCCCGCGCGCTGATCGTCGAGCGCGTCCGCATAGCCGGTCAACGCGATCGCGGGCAGTGGCCTGCCCGGAAAGGACGACCGCTCGCCTTCCAGTTCGCGCAAGCGGCGCAGCACGTCGTAGCCATCTTCGCCGGCCAGCATCAGATCGCAGAGCAGCACGTGCGGCCATTGCGCCGGGTCCGTCGCGCGCAGCCAATCCAGCGCTTCGCGACCGGATGCGAACAGCCGCACGCGTGCGCCGCTCGTGCTCAGCACCGCTTCGAGCGCATCACGTGCTTCTTCCTGATCGTCGATCGCCAGCACGCAGAGGCCGTCGAGCGAAGCGGGCTCGGCCGAATCCAGTACGGTGGACTCCGAAGCCAATGGTTGCTGCGCATCCGCGACCGGCCGCAGCGGCAGCATCGCCACATACGCGAGCCGCCCGTTCAGCGGGGTCAGCGTGAAGCTGCCGCCCGCGGCCGCCAGCGCGCTTTCCATATGCCGCGCCATTGCCTGCGATAGCTCGGCCGGCTGGTCGCCCATGCCGAGCACGCTGAACCATACGTGATTGCCGTGACGCTCCGCGCGCAGCGCGATGCGCTGCCCCGGTGTCGCCTGCGCGATCTGGTTGCGGCACAACTCGGCGAGCAGCGGCTGCAGCACACTCGGGTCGCCGGTCACGCGCAGTTCGTTGTCGGTCGGCTCCGCGTACACGACTACGCGCTGCCCGGCGATCTCGTCGTGCAACGCATCGATCACACCTGCCGTCAATGCGCTGACGCTGACCGATCGGGCGGTCAGCCGGCGCTGCGCGTGTTCGAGTTCGCCCTGCTGCCATTGCAGCGACCACATCTTCGCGTATACAGCGTCGCGCGCGAGCAGCTCACGATGCGTGCCCTGCTCGACCACCTGGCCGTGGTCCATCACCAGAATCCAGTCCGCGTCGACGACAGTAGACAGCCGATGCGCGATCACGATCGACGTGCGGCCTTGCGCAAGACGCGTCAGCTCGGTCTGGATCGCGCGCTCGGAGCGCGTGTCGAGCGCCGAGGTCGCTTCGTCGAACACGATGATGCGCGGGTCCTTCAGGATTGCGCGCGCAATCGCGATACGCTGCCGCTCGCCGCCCGACAGCCGCACGCCACGCTCGCCAACGCGCGTGTCGTAGTGATCGGGCAAGCGCTCGATGAATTCGTCGAGCTGCGCGGCGCGTGCGGCGCGCACAACGTCCGCGCGTGTCGCCGACGGACGTCCATACGCAATGTTGTAGGCGATCGTGTCATTGAACAGCACGGTGTCCTGCGGCACGATGCCAATCGCCTCGCGCAGACTGCGCTGCGTGACCTGGCTGATGTCTTGCCCGTCGATGCGGATCATGCCGCGCTCGGGCCGGTACAGCCGGAACAGCAGCTTGACGAGCGTCGATTTGCCCGAGCCGCTGCCGCCGACCACCGCGAGCGTCTTGCCCGGATACGCATGGAAGTCGACATCGCGCAGCACCTGACGCGCGGTGTCGTAGCCAAAATCGACGTGCTCGAACTCGATCAGCCCCGCGCCGACCTTCAGCGGCTGGGCGTCGCGTACATCGATATCCTCGCCGACGCGGCCGCGCGCAGCCAGAATCACGAACATGCGCTCGACGTTGACGAGTGCGTCGTTGGTCTCGCGAAACACGAAGCCGAGCGTGTTCAACGGCATGCAGACCTGAATCAGGTAGGCATTGACCAGGATCAGATCGCCGACGCTCATGCTGCCGGCCACCACGTGCTGCGCGGCGAGCAGCATGACCCCCGCCACCCCGAGCGCGATCACCGCGCTCTGTCCGACGTGCAACGCGGT
Organism: Paraburkholderia sp. BR13439; assembly: GCF_040948805.1. Taxonomy (NCBI): domain Bacteria; kingdom Pseudomonadati; phylum Pseudomonadota; class Betaproteobacteria; order Burkholderiales; family Burkholderiaceae; genus Paraburkholderia; species Paraburkholderia sp. BR13439. The sequence continues at coordinate 63,842 of NZ_JBFPKN010000027.1, forward strand.
CAATGCGTTCTGGTTCGCGATGCGCGCGTGGACCCACTTTTCCAGCACGTCGCCGAGCCGTTGAGTCTCACTGTCTTCGGTCGCGAAGTACTTGACTGTGTCGTAGTTCAGCAGGCTATCGACGAGCCGTCCGTCCGATTGCGCTTCGAGCAGATTGACCGCGCGCTGGAACGCGACGCGCCGCCGCGTGAACACGAACGTATAACCCGCATACAACACGAAGGTCGCGACGATCACGAACATGAACTCGCGCGCGTACGCGTGCACCATGATCGCGATGATCACCGCGATCTCGAAGAAGGTCGGCACGATCGTAAACAGCGCGGTGCCGAGCAAAAAACCGATACCGTCGGCGCCTTTCTGCACGTCGCGCACGATCGCGCCAGTCTCGCGCCGCGCATGAAAACGCGCGCTCAACCGGTGCAGATGCGCGAAGGTCCGCTCGGTCAGCGCCGCGACCGTGCGCTGCACGACGATGCTGAACACGACGTCGCGCGCCTCGTTCAGCGCGTCGCCGAAAAAGCGCAGCAGCGCATAGGCGAGCACGAGAAACACCGGAAACGCCACATGCGCGAGCGGATGGCCGAGCTCATCGACGATGTGCTTCAGCGTGAGCGGCATCAGCACGGTCGCGAGCCGGGCCGTGATCATCAGCGCGAGCGCCCCGCTGGTCTGCCAGCGATAACGCCATACCGCATGCGCGAGATCGCCGACGATTCGGCGCGTCAGTTCGGAGCGAGGCGGCGGGACGGAATTCGGCATGGGATCCTGGTCGGGGCGCGCGCGGATAAAACGTCGCACAAATGGGCGGTGGAGCAAGTGGCGCGCCCGGCGGCGAGCGAAAAATGACCGGTGTACGGCAGCGCCTGCCGCGCACCTCTTACCTGTTCATTGCGCGCTATCCTCCGCCCATCCTAGTACCGGCGCGCCATCAGCGGTGCGAAGTTACATGGATCGTATGTAGAAACAGGGAACGCCACAGCGCTTCTCTGTCTGCACGAAAAAGGGCACGCCACAGCGCTTCGTCCGTCCAGACCAACGTCTACCGTCGTTCATCGGCATCTCAGGGTCGAATGGCACAGCGAATGCTCCGGGCCGGTGAAACGATTCCCCAATATCGAAGAACGCGCATCTCAGGAAGGAGTGCAAATGAAGATCGCCCTGATCAGTGAACATGCGTCGCCACTTGCTGTCGCCGGTGGCGTCGATAGCGGCGGCCAGAACATCTACGTCGCGAACGTCGCGCGTCAGCTGGCGGAAATGGGCCATCAGGTCGACGTGTTCACGCGCCGCGATCGCGCACTGGTGCCTGAGCGCGTCGACATGGACGGCGTGCGCGTGATTCATGTGCCTGCCGGACCGCCTCGACAATTGCCGAAGGAACAATTACTGCCGTTCATGGACGAGTTCGCCGCGTTTCTGATCGGGTTCTTTCGGCGTGAACCTCAGCCGTACGACGTGATGCACGCGAACTTCTTCATGTCCGGCCTCGCCGCGTTGAAGGTAAAGGCCGCGCTCGGTGTGCCGCTGGTCACGACCTTTCATGCGCTCGGCCGCGTGCGGCGCATCCATCAAGGCGCGGACGACGGCTTCCCCGACGAGCGCTTCGCGATCGAAGACGAACTGGTCGCACGCTCGGACGTCGTCGTCGCCGAATGTCCGCAGGACCAGGCCGATCTGCTCGAACACTATCGCGCCGATCCCGCGCGCATCCGTATCGTGCCGTGCGGTTTCGATGACGAGGAGTTCCGGCCCGTCGAGCGCGAAGCCGCCCGCAATGCGCTCGGCTGGAGCCCGCACGACTTCATCGTGCTGCAGCTAGGCCGGCTCGTGCAACGCAAAGGCATCGACAACGTGGTACGCGGCGTCGGCGTGCTGAAGCACACCTTCAACGCGGCAGCGCGGCTGTACGTGGTCGGTGGCAATTCGGACGCGCCCAACGAAATCGCGACACCGGAGATCGCGCGCCTGCGCCAGATCGCACGCGAATGTGGCGTCGCGGACGAGACGTGCTTCGTCGGCCGGCGTGGTCGCGCGCGGCTGCGCTACTTCTACAGCGCCGCCGACGTGTTCGTGACGACGCCCTGGTACGAGCCGTTCGGCATCACGCCGGTGGAGGCGATGGCCTGCGCGACGCCGGTGATCGGCGCCGATGTCGGCGGCATTCGCTATTCGGTCCTCGATGGCGTGACCGGCTTTCTGGTGCCGCCGCGCGATCCGCACGCACTCGCCGCGCGTCTCGACCGCTTGCGGCGCGACCCCGCGCTCGCGCGCCGGATGGGCGAAGCGGGCCTCGACCGGGCGCGGACCGGCTTTACCTGGCGCGGCGTCAGCGAAGCGCTCGCGCAAATCTATGCACGCGCGGCAAGGCTCGCGCCGAGCAAAACATCGCTCGACACCGGCTTCGAGCCGGCGCAGCTACCGCTTCGAGCAGCAGGCGGAGCGTCGTTCGGTTGACAACGGCGCACGCCGCGCGAACGCGCACGGCGTGCGCATTTGGAACGCGCCGCAGCCGGTCCAGCGGCTACGGCGCGCCTTTTTCCGACTTTCGGCCCACGCTCGCAAATACCACCAACCATCATGACGGTACCCGCTGTATTCATCGACAAGGACGGCACGCTGCTCGAAGACGTGCCCTACAACGCCGATCCCGCGCTGATGCGTTTCGCGCCTGGCGCGCGCGAAGCGCTCGCGCTGCTCGCCGCCTACCCTTATGCGCTGTTCATGATCAGCAATCAGTCCGGCATCGCGCTGGGCAAGTTCGAAGACAAAGCGCTGTTCGCCGTTGAACGCCGGCTGCGGCAGATGTTCGCCGAGTGCGGCGCCACGCTCGCCGGCGCGTACTGGTGTCCGCATCATCCCGAGGGCAGCGTCGAGCGCTACGCGATCGTCTGCGACTGCCGCAAGCCCGCCCCCGGCATGCTGCTGCGCGCCGCCAAAGAACATGAACTCGATCTCGCGCATAGCTGGTTCGTCGGCGACATTCTCGACGACGTCGAAGCAGGCAATCGCGCCGGCTGTCGCACGATCCTGCTCGACAACGGCCACGAGACCGAATGGCGGACCGGCCCGCAGCGCACGCCGGATGCGCGCGCGGCCGATCTGCACGAGGCCGCGCAACGCGTCGTGTTGAACGGCGTGCCGCCGGGCAGCGCGGCACGCCGCAAGGAGGCGCCGCGGTGAACGCACCTCTGCCACTGGCGCCGCCCACGCTCGCTCATGCGCGCGTGCCCGATACGTCGCAGCCGGTATGCTGGGGCGACGACGTCAAACGGATTCTGTGCGTGCGCCTCGACAATCTCGGTGACGTGCTGATGACGACGCCCGCGCTGCACGCGCTGCGCGAGTCCGCCGGAGATCGCCATCTCACGCTGCTCGCGTCGCGCAGCGGCGTCGCGCTCGCGCCGTTTCTGGACGACGTCGACGACGTGATCGAATACGACGCGCCGTGGGTCGCGCCCGCGTCGAACGCGACGCGCGACCTGCTCGACGATCATCGGATGCAGCAGCGGCTGAAGCGCGGCTGCTTCGACGCGGCGGTGATTTTCACCGTGTACAGCCAGAGCCCGTTGCCGGCCGCGATGCTGTGCTATCTCGCGGGGATTCCGCGCCGCCTCGCGCATTGCCGCGAGAATCCGTACGCGCTGTTGACCGACTGGCTGCGCGAACCGGAGCCGCAGCAGCGCACGCGGCACGAGGTGCAACGCCAGCTCGATCTGGTGCGTCACGTCGGCGCCCAGTCGAGCGACACCGCCATGCGTTTTCGCGTGCCGCCCGCCGCGCGCCGGTCGCTCGACTCGAAACTGAGGACCCTCGGCATCTCCCGCCACGACGAGTGCATCGTGCTGCATCCAGGCGCGACCGCCGCGTCGCGCCGCTATCCGCCCGAGCGCTTCGGCGAAGTCGCGACACGGCTCGCGCGCGAAACCGGCGCCCCCGTGCTGTTGACCGGGGGCGCGAGCGAGCGGGCGCTCGTCGAGGCCGTGATGCGCGCCGCTGCTCCAGACGTGTGCGCGCAGCTTTATGACCTGAGCGGTGCACTGACGCTCGCCGAGCTCGCCGCGCTGCTCGAACGCGCAAGCGTGCTCGTCTCCAACAACAGCGGCCCCGTGCATGTCGCGTCCGCGCTCGGCACGCCGGTCGTCGATCTTTACGCGCTGACCAACCCGCAGCACACGCCTTGGCAAACGCCGCAACGCGTGCTGTACCGCGACGTCGAATGCCGCTGGTGCTATCGCAGCGTGTGTCCGCACGGGCATCACGCTTGCCTGCTCGGTGTTCCGATCGAAGAAGTCGTGCACGCGGCACTCGAATTGCGGCACGCGCATGCGCATGCCCCGCGGCGTGGCGCAGCCGAGCGCGCGGACCGCAGCGATGACACGAGCACGCCGTCGCTGACGGATCAGCCAACCATCCCCTGAACCCACTGCCACTGCTAACGCCATGTACACACTCGGAATCAATGCGGTCTATCACGACAGCGCGGCCGCGCTGCTGCGTGACGGCGTAGTGCTCGCCGCCGCCGAAGACGAACGCTTCACGCACGTCAAGCACGCGAAACGTCCGGTGCCGTTCTCGACCTGGCAGCTGCCGTTCGACGCGATCGACTACTGCCTGAAAGCCGCCGGCATCACGCTCGCCGACATCGATCACGTCGCATACTCGTACGACCCCGCGCTGTTCGGCGGCATGCCGAAGAAGCCGGGCGCGACGATCGAGCTGCCGTTCGATCCGGCCGGCACGCGTCCGGACAACCCGTCCGCGTCGCCGTGGGACCCGCTGTTTCTCAGCTATATCGCGAACGCGAAGGGCCAGTTGCTCGACGGCGCGCCGCATCATCTGCGCAAGCGGTTCCAGGGCGTGGATCGCGAGCACGGCTTTGCATGGCACTTCGTCGAGCACCATCTCGCGCACGAGGCGAGCGCGTTTCTCGCCGCGCCGTTCGACGACACCGCCGTGCTGACGATGGACGGCCGCGGCGAAGGCGTGACGACCAGCATGGGGCAATTCGTCGGCGGCGAGTACACGCGCCTGAAACAGGTCGAGCTGCCGCACTCGCTCGGCTTGTTGTACGAAGCGGTGACCGACTGGCTCGGCTTCCTGCACTCGTCCGACGAGTACAAGGTGATGGCGCTCGCGTCGTACGGCAAGCCGGCCTATGTCGACGTGTTTCGCGAGATCGTCAAGTACCGCCAGGACGGCAGCTATACCGTCGATGCGCCGCGTCTGACCGAGCGCTTCGGTCCCGCGCGCGAACGCGGCGGTCCACTCGGGCAACGCCACTTCGATATCGCCAATTCGTTGCAGCGCGTGCTCGAGGAGACCGTGCTGGAACTCGCGCACTGGCTGCATCGGCAGACCGGCTTGAGCCGGCTGTGCATGGCGGGCGGCGTCGCGCTGAACTGCGTGATGAACTCGAAAGTGCGCGACGCGGGGCCGTTCAGCGAAGTGTGGGTGCAGCCGGCGGCCGGCGACGCCGGCACCGCGCTCGGCGCGGCGCTGTGGACCGACTATCGCGAGCGCGCGGCGCGCGGCGACCGCGAGCGTCGCTGGAAAATGGATCACGCGTACCTCGGCCCGGAATACAGCGAAGCGGAAATCGAGCAGTTCCTGCACTGGTCGAAAGTGCCGTACCGGCGCCTCGCCGATATCGCCGGTGAGAGCGCCGATCTGCTCGCGCAAGGCAAGGTGATCGGCTGGTATCAGGGCCGCACCGAATTCGGGCCGCGCGCGCTCGGAGCGCGCTCGATCCTCGCGTCGCCGATCGATCCGCACATGCAGGCGAAGCTCAACGAGATCAAGGATCGCGAAGACTTCCGCCCGGTCGCGCCGGTCGTGATCGAAGAGGAAGCAAACGACTGGTTCGTGAACGGCCAAACCGCGCCGTTCATGCTGTTCATCTTCGACGTGCGCGCCGACAAGGCCGCGCGTATTCCGGCCGTGCGGCACGTGGACGGCACAGCGCGCGTGCAGACCATCAACCGCGCGCAGCACCCGCTGTACTACGACCTGCTGGCCGCGTTCAAGCAGCGCACTGGCGTGCCGATTCTCGTCAATACGTCGTTCAACACGCGCGGCGAGCCGATGGTGAATTCGCCGCGCGACGCGGTCGAGTCGTTCTGGACCTCGCCGCTCGACGCGCTCGTGATCGGCCCGTTCCTCGTCGATAAGGCGGGGGGCCGCGTATGAACGCGGCGGTCATGTGTCCGGCGCCACTGCATGGCGGCGTGGCCGCGCGCTACAGCAGTGAGGATGCCGAGGAAGCCGGCCGCACGCTGCGCACGCCGTCGTGGCCCGACGTGTCGGTGGTCGTGCCCACCTATCGCCGTCCCCAGATGCTCGCGAACTGCCTCGACGCGCTGTGCGCGCAGCAGTTCGCGCCGCATCGCTACGAGATCGTGGTCTGCGACGACGGTCCAGACGACGCCACGCGCGCCTGCGTCGAACGGTTCGCACGCGAGCAGGCGCCGCGCGGATTGGAGGTGCATTATCTGCCCGTCACGCGCACCCAGGGTCCGGCCGGCGCGCGCAACGCGGGCTGGCAGTATGCGCGCGCGTCGCTGATCGCCTTCACCGACGACGACACGCTACCCGATCCGCACTGGCTGACGGCCGGCGTCGCGGCGCTCGCTTCCGGCGCCGCGGCGGCCGCCGGCAGGATCGTCGTGCCGCTGCCCGAGCTACCCGAGCTGCCGACCGATTACGAAGCGGACGCAAGCGGCCTCGCCCGCGCCGAGTTCGCGACCGCGAACGTGTTCGTGACGCGCGCGGCGCTCGTCGCGACCGGCGGCTTCGACGAACGTTTCACGTCGGCGTGGCGCGAGGATTCGGACCTGCAGTTCACGCTGCTTACCGCCGGCGGCGAGATCGTGCAGGCCCGCGACGCGGTGGTCGTGCATCCGGTGCGGCCCGCGCGTTGGGGCGTCAGCATCGCGCAGCAGAAAAAGAGCCAATTCGATGCGCTGCTGTACCGCAAGCATCCCGAACTGTTTCGAACGCGCATCGGCTCGCGGCCGCCGCTGCTGTATTACGCGATTCTCGCTGCCGCGTTGCTCGCGATCGGCGGTGGGTTCGCGGATCTGCCGATTCTCGCGGGCGCGGGTGTTATCGCGTGGTGCTGGTTGACCGGCTCTTTCTGCGCGCGTCGGCTGCGCGGGCGCAATCACGGCTGGCGCCACGTCGCCGAAATGATCTGGACGTCCATTCTGATTCCGTTCCTGTCGATCTACTGGCGGCTCTATGGCGCCATCCGTTTCAAGGTGTTCTTTCCATGACCGTACCCTCGCTGCTGGCGGCGCTCGCGCCGCGCCGTATCGTCGTGTTTCGCGCGCTGCAGCTCGGCGACATGCTGTGCGCGGTGCCCGCGCTGCGCGCGCTGCGCGCCGCCGCCCCCGCTGCGCAGATCGCGCTGATCGGATTGCCGTGGGCGCGCGCATTCGTCGAGCGCTATGCGGCGCTCGTCGACGAGCTGATCGTGTTTCCGGGCGCCGTCGGTTTTCCGGAGCAGCCCGAAACGGACGATGGCTTGCCCGCGTTCTTCGCGCGGATGCGCGACCGGCGTTTCGATCTGGCGATCCAGCTGCACGGCAGCGGCGGCGTCGCCAACGATCTGCTGCATCGACTCGGCGCGCGTGCCGATGCCGGTTTCGTGCAGCCCGATGAGGCCACGCGCGAAGGCTGCTTCATCGATTGGCCGGATGCGCTGCCCGAGCCAGAGCGCTATCTCGCGCTGATGAGCGCACTCGGCGCGCCGGTACACGACCGGCGCCTGACGTTTCCGCTCACCGCGCCCGACCTCGATGAGTTTGCCGCGCTGCGCGCGTATCACGGCATCGAAGACGAGCGGCTCGTGCTGATCCACCCCGGCTCGCAATTGCCGTCGCGCCGCTGGCCCGCCGAGCGCTTCGCGGCCGTCGCCGACCACCTCGCCGCCGACGGCTGGCAGATCGCGATCACCGGCACGGCCGCCGAGACGCCGCTGACCGGCACGGTGCTCGGCGCGATGAGCGCGCCCGCGCTGCATCTGGCCGGTGCAACGTCGCTCGGCGCGCTCGCGGCACTGACGGCGCATGCGCGGCTCGTGGTTTGCAACGACACCGGCATCTCGCACATCGCCGCGGCGATGGCGACTGCGTCGGTCGTGATCGCGTGCGGCAGCGACACGCGGCGCTGGGCGCCGCTCGATCATGCGCGGCACCGCGTGCTGGCCGACTATCCGGCATGCCGGCCGTGCATGTTCCGCGACTGCCCGTATGGCCATCCATGCGCACTGAACATCGGCGTCGATGAGGTGGTCGAGACCGCCCGCGAGCAGCTTGCGCGCGCACCGGGCGCGCAAGCTGGCGCGCCCGGTAGCCTGCATGAGGGAAGCGTTTCACTGTTTTTCGAGGATCTGCACCATGCTGCGTAATTGCCGCCGACTGCGTGTGCTGACCTGGCACGTGCACGGCAACTACATGTACTACTTGAGCCAGACGCCGCACGATTTCTATCTGGTGACGAAACCGGGTCATCCGCCCGGTTACGCCGGCAAGGTCGGCGTCTTGCCGTGGGGCGAGAACGTGCACGAGATCGCGATCGACGACGTCGCCAGCCACGAGTTCGACGTGGTGCTGTACCAGCATCGCACGCACTGGGAATACGACCGCGAGCACGTGCTGAGCGCCGCGCAGCGACTGCTGCCGCGCGTCTACGTCGAGCACGATCCGCCGCAGGAAAACGCGTTCGAGCAATGGCATTGGGTCGACGATCCCGGCACGCTGCTGGTGCACGTCACGCACTTCAACCGGCTGATGTGGGACTGCGGCGTCACGCCGACGCGCGTGATCGAACACGGCGTCGTGGTACCCGACGGCGTGCGTTACAGCGGCGAACTGCAGCGCGGCATCGTGGTAGTCAATCATCTCGCGCAGCGCGGCCGGCGGCTCGGCGCGGACATCTTCAGCGAAACGCGCACGCGCGTGCCACTCGATCTCGTGGGCATGGAGGCGCAGCGGCTCGACGGCATCGGCGAAATCGGCAATCTCGATCTGGCCTCGTTCACCGCGCGCTACCGCTTCTTTTTCAATCCGATCCGCTGGACCAGCCTCGGCCTCGCGATCGTCGAGGCGATGACGATCGGCATGCCGATCGTCGGTCTCGCGACCACCGAGCTCGCGACAGTGATCCGTAACGGCGAAAACGGCTTCGTGCATACCGACGTCGATGCGCTCGTCGACGCGATGCTCGGGCTGCTGCGCGATCCAGACGAAGCGCGGCGGCTCGGCGAAGGCGCGCGGCGCACGGCGCTGGAGCGTTTTCATATCGACCGTTTCGCGCAGGACTGGCACGACGCGCTGCTGCACGTCACCGCGTGACGCCACGCTGCTTTTCAACGCCCATGCGCTCCAACCACAGGATCACGCACCATGAAAGAACTCACCCGCAAGCGCATTCTGGTCACCGGCGGCGCCGGCTTTCTCGGCTCGCATCTGTGCGAACGGCTCGTCGCGCAGGGCCACGACGTGCTGTGCGTCGACAACTTCTACACCGGCACGAAGGACAATATCGCGCATCTGCTCGATTGTGCGAACTTCGAGCTGATGCGTCACGACGTGACGTTCCCGCTGTATGTGGAAGTCGATGAAATCTATAACCTCGCGTGCCCCGCATCGCCGATTCACTACCAGTACGATCCGGTGCAGACCACGAAGACCAGCGTGCATGGCGCGATCAATATGCTCGGGCTGGCCAAGCGCGTGAAAGCACGAATTTTCCAGGCATCGACGAGCGAAGTGTATGGCGACGCGCTCGTGCATCCGCAGAAGGAAAACTACTGGGGCCACGTGAATCCGATCGGTCCGCGCTCGTGCTATGACGAAGGCAAGCGCTGCGCGGAAACGCTATTCATGGACTATCGCCGCCAGCATGGTCTGTCGATCCGCATCGCGCGCATCTTCAACACCTACGGCCCGCGCATGCATCCGTCCGACGGCCGCGTGGTGTCGAACTTCATGATGCAGGCGCTGCGCGGCGAACCGCTGACCGTCTATGGCGACGGTACGCAGACGCGTTCGTTCTGCTATGTCGACGACATGATCGATGCCTTCATCCTGCTGATGAACAGCGCCGACGATCCGGGCGGCCCTGTCAACCTCGGCAATCCGCACGAAGTTTCGATGCGCGAGATCGCGCAACGCATCGTCGCGGTGACCGGCTCCGCTTCGCCGCTCGAAACGCAGCCGCTACCGGCCGACGACCCGTGGCACCGGCAGCCGGACATCTCGCTGGCCACCAAACTGCTCGGCTGGCAGCCAGCCATGTCGCTCGATGAAGGGCTGCTGCGCACCGCGCATTATTTCCGCGCGCGCATCGAGGCGAGTCGGAAGATGCCGCCGCAGCAGGTGGGTGAACGAGTCTCGTGACGCGCAATAAAAAAGAAGCGACCGCGAAGGTCGCTCGGGGAGCAGTGCCACAGAGGCCGCTCAAAAGCCATGCCGCGAAGGGCGTGCAGGCTATGGCATTGGGTTCATGAGGAACGGAGGCTGGACTCCGCGTCGCTCGTCAGCACCGTCATCGGTCCCGCGCTCAACGCGGCCGAGATGATCGCGAGGTGTTCGGCCGGGCAATCGACCAGATCGACGCTCAGCGACTCGCGTCCGCCCGCGGTGTTCACGTGCGCGGACCAGCCGCACACGTGCGCATGATGTTCGATCAGGCTCTTCCAGACTGCGACGACTCGGAGTGATCCCGGGCTTGCATAAACAGTCAGACGTTTCACGTTCATGGCTTTCATACGGCATCGCGCCGCGCCTCGGGTTCGGATCGCAAGGTTTGATAATGCGGTGTGTAGGTTGAGGTTAGACGTGTGAACTTTCAAAGCAAAGCATATGCCTCTGTCCGTAACTGATCTGTTACGGACAGGGCATGTACGCGCGCATGTCAGGCCAATGTGGCGCTTTACATGGAATTGGTCGTGCGAAACGCGCCGCGCGGGATGCCCGAACGGCGATGCGGTAAGAACGATACGAAAGAAATTGACAGGTATTTTCTACATGGCTGGCGTGTCTGCGCGAATGCGCATCACGGTCTGGCGCGAAGTGCCGAAGCGTCGCGCGACTTCGCTGACCGACTGTCCTCTGCCGAGGGATTGCAGCACGCGTTGGCGCTGTTGCTCGGACAGCGACGGCGGCCTGCCCGTCGGTTTGCCGCTCGCGCGAACGGCCGCGAGACTATCGCGGCTACGCAGGCTGCGGCACGCGGCATCGAGCCGCACCAGCGCGCGCAGCGCCTTCACCGCCGAAGGCTCGGGACGTCCGGCCAGATCGGTATGGCCGACTTCGACGCAACGCAGCGCCACGCCGGCCTTCCGACATTGCATCACGGTGGTGAGAATGTCGCGCGCATTGCAGCCGAGCGCGGCCAGCTCGAGCACGACGAGCGTATCGCGCGGCGCGATGCGCCGGATCAGACTCTGCAGTTCGGGGCGCTCGCGTCCCTGCGTGTAGGTCGGCAGATCCTCGACCACGAGCCGCGCGAGCGTGACCATGTAGCCCGCCTTGTCGAGCCGGATCAGCGCCTGCTCGTGGCGAACCGCATCGTGCGCGCCGAACAGATAGATGTGTAGTTTTTCCACGTCGCCTTCGTAGTCGCGATCCGCCATTCGCGGCGCTATTGCACTCGGAATCTCGTTAGTTCGAGCGACGACGCTTGCACACGTCGTCACTCATCACGCTTAGGGCTGCCGCTGGCCGCCCTGATGCGTCGGAGGAGTCTGGTTCTGTTGCTGCTGTCCGCTGTCTCGGCCGGGTTGCGCCGGGTTCGACGGCTGTCGATTCGAATTCTTGTCGGAGGTCATGAGGCTTCTCCTAGGTGAGATTGCGGGTGACCGTGGCTAACCACGGCCATCGTGACTAACTCGCAATCACCGTTCCCGGTCGCTGCGCCGCCGCGTGAGACCGTTCGGCGCGGGCATGCAGGTGCCTGGCTATGACGCTTTTGCTGTCGACGCAAGCGACCCGGAGAAGGAATTTTGAAAGTGTATCAATCGCATTGAGCGTCCAATACGGTTGGCGTGCGTATTGGCGCGATTGAACTGTGATTGTGTGTGGGCAGTGGACGGGCGGCATACGGTGGCCAGGCAATCTGCGTGGCGCAAAGGAATGTAGCGCCCTGCTCAAAGCTGGGCGCACGAGGCGATCCAGATCCAGGCCGCCGCGAAGAAAGCGACGGCTCGCTCGCCCTTTACTGAACCTGGCTGCGCAGCGTCTTCGCGGCGGCAACCATGTTCGTCAGCGCCGGAATCACTTCAGCCCATTGGCGTGTCTTCAGGCCACAGTCCGGGTTCACCCATAGACGCTGTGCTGGAATGCGCTCCGCCGCCTTTTGCATCAATTGCACGATGTGCTGCTGCGTGGGGATGTTCGGCGAGTGAATGTCGTAGACGCCCGGCCCGATTTCGTTCGGATAGTTGAAGTCGTCGAACGCGGCGAGCAGTTCCATGTCCGAGCGCGAGGTCTCGATCGTGATGACGTCCGCATCCATGCCGGCGATCGACGCGATGATGTCGTTGAACTCGGAATAGCACATATGCGTGTGGATCTGCGTTTCGTCGCGCACGCCGTTCGCGGTGATCCGGAACGACTCGACCGCCCAGCGCAGATACTCACCCCATTGCGCGCGCCGCAGCGGCAAGCCCTCGCGCAGCGCGGCTTCGTCGATCTGCACGACGCGTACACCGGCCTTTTCCAGGTCGAGCACTTCTTCGCGAATCGCCAGCGCGAGCTGGTAGCACGACACCGAACGCGGCTGGTCGTCGCGCACGAACGACCAGTTCAGAATCGTCACGGGGCCGGTCAGCATCCCCTTCATCGGCTTGTTCGTCAGCGACTGCGCGTAGCAGATCCATTCGACCGTCATCGCCCGCGGACGGCTGATGTCGCCGAACAGGATAGGTGGCTTCACGCAGCGCGAACCGTACGACTGCACCCAGCCGAACTGGCTGAACGCGTAGCCGTCGAGTTGCTCGCCGAAGTATTCGACCATGTCGTTGCGTTCGGCTTCGCCATGCACGAGCACGTCGAGACCGAGCGCTTCCTGTTCGCGCACGCTGCGCTCGATTTCCCGCCGCATCGCGTCCCGATAGCCTGCCTGATCGAGCGCGCCGCTCTTGAACTGGCTGCGAGCGTGGCGGATTTCCACCGTTTGCGGGAACGAGCCGATCGTCGTGGTCGGGTATGCGGGTAGTTCGAGCAGCGCGGCCTGCTTCGCCGCGCGCTCGGCATAGGCGTGCTGGCGATTGCCGAGATTCGCGTCGATGCGCGCGAGCGCGGCCTTCACCGCCGGGTTGTTCACGCGCGGCGACTCACGGCGCGCGGCAACCGCTGCGGCATTGGCGGCGAGTTCATTGGCGACCTTATCGCGGCCACCGTTCAGTGCGGTGGCGAGCACCTTTAGTTCGTCAAGTTTTTGCAGCGCGAACGCGAGCCAGGAGCGGATTTCCGCATCGAGCTTCTCTTCGCTCGCGAGATCGACCGGCACGTGCAGCAGCGAGCACGACGGCGCGAGCCACAAGCGCTCGCCGAGTTGGCGCGCGAGCGGCGCGAGCCATTCGAGCGCGGCGTTCAGGTCGGTCTTCCAGATGTTGCGGCCATTGATCGCGCCGACCGACAGCACGCTGTGCGCGGGCAGTTGACGCGCGGCCAACGCGATCTCTTCGCGTGCGTTGATTGCGTCGATGTGCAGACCGTCGACGGGCAAGCCGCACGCGAGTTCGAGGTTCTCTTTCAGCTCGCCGAAGTAGGTAGCGAGCAGCAGCTTGACGCCGCGTTCCTCGAAGCCTTGATACGCGGTCACGAACGCGTCGCGCCATGCCGGATCGAGTTCGGTGACGAGCACCGGCTCGTCGATCTGCACCCACTCGACATCCATCACCTTGAAATAGTCGAGCAGCGCGCGATACACGGGCATGATGCGAGCCAACAGCGCGAGTTTGTCGGAGTCGTCCTTCGCCTTGCCCAGCCATAGATACGTGATCGGGCCAATGATCACCGGCTTCGCCTTGACGCCCTGCTCGCGCGCTTCGCGCAGCTGTTCGAGGAAGCCGGACGTGTCGAGGTTGAACGTCGTATCGGCGGTGAATTCGGGGACGATGTAGTGGTAGTTGGTATCGAACCACTTCGTCATTTCGCCGGCCGCGACGCCGCCGCAGCATGCGGCGTGCTCTTCGGCATCCTGCGCCGAACGGCCGCGCGCGACGCGGAAGTAGTTGTCGAGCTTGTCGCCATGAAAGCCCTGCACGCGTGCCGGCAGATTGCCGAGGGTGAAGCTCATGTCCAGCACCTGGTCGTAGAACGCGAAATCGCCGACCGGTGCGAGATCGAGCTCGCTCTGGTCATGCCAGTGACGCGCGCGTAGTTGCGCCCCTAGCGCCTTCAGTTCCTCGCGCGACGATTCGCCCTTCCAGTACCGTTCGAGGCCGAACTTCAGTTCGCGTTTTGCGCCGATGCGCGGGAAGCCGAGATTATGTGTCGTGACCATGGAGGCTGCCTTCCGATGAAAAAATGCAAGGAACGATGTAAGGATTGGCAGCCATGATAGGGGCTTCGTTCCATGAAGAAAAATGGCATTATTTCATTTATCCATTAGTTTTGTTCATTCTATGTGTCGGGCGCCTGGATCGGGTGGCGGCGTCGGTTTTGCGTCTCAGCGCGAACCGACGCCATGTTTTTCTGCCATCACGCGTCGACAATTGTTTCGAAACCGCCATAAATTAGCCGCTGGCCGTCAAAAGGCATTGGATCTTTATCTGGCTGCAGCCGCGGGTCGGCCATTACCGCTTTCATTCCTTCGTCTCGCGACTGACGCGACGGCCAGACAACCCAAGAGAACACCACTGTCTCATCATCCTTGCGCTTGATCGCCATTGGAAACGACGTCACCTTGCCTTCCGGCACGTCATCTCCCCAGCATTCGACCACCTTCAACGCGCCGTGCTCCTTGAAGACGGCCGCCGCTCTTTCGGCGAACTGTCTGTAAACTTCGCGGTTGGCTGTAGGCACGGGGACAACAAATCCATCGACGTAAGTCATTCGAAAACTCCTTTTTTCCCATACGGACTATAGGTGCGGTCGGCAGCGCATCGCAACACGACCGCCCATACGTACGACGAGCGGGGAGTCAAGAAATCGACAATCGTCCGTTTCCCTTGCACCGATAGCCTCTTCGACCCTAAGCGGCGCTTTCAGGGCATGGTCCCTTCTGTATAAGCGATCCCGTTTATCGTTTTGAGGCCGGGACGATCGTATTCTTCGAACGCGATCAATCAGCTTCATGCAGCGAGACTCGCCGATGCGGTATGCGATACACCGATTGCCGAGCGGATCGCATCGACGACATGCGCCGCATCCCGCGCAATGCCGGAGAAGCGGCCCGACCCCCAGGTATGCAGCCACGGCAAGCCGATGAAATACAACCCGGCTTGCGGCGTCACGCCGCGTACGTGGGCAGGATAGCCTCGTCCATTGAATACGGGGGCGTCGATCCAACTAAAGTCCGGCGTGAACCCGATGCACCAGATAATCGACCCGATGCCGCTCGCCGCCAGATCGAGCGACGTGCGTTCGCCTTCGGGCTTCCACACGGGTTCATACGGCACGCCCGGCGGCGCGTCGATGCCCTCTCTGTCGATGAAGGCATCGATGCTCGCATTGATGCGGTTGTACGTGTCGTCGGCGCTTTCCAGATTGCCGGTCAGGTTCGGCGCGAAATGAAGGTGGCCTTCGCGCACATCGTCGAGCCGGCCGTACAGTTCCATTCCTTCGAGCGCAAAGCGTCGCAAGTCGATATCGCGGCCGCCGTCGCGGCCCGTGACGTAGTGATTCGTGTTGTCCCGCACGCCTTCGCGCAACGGATGCTGATCGACGGGCATCTCGTAGTAGCCCATGTCGGCGAGCCAATCCACCACATCCCGGCCGCGATAGAAGCGCGCGCAACGCGGCGCCTCGCCGACCGCCAGATACACCTTGCGACCCGCGAGCTGCAGGTCCTCCGCGATCTGCGCGCCGGATTGCCCCGATCCCACGACGAGCACCGCGCCTTCGGGCAAGGTCTGCGGACTGCGGTACTGCGACGACTGCAGCTGCACGATGCCGTGCGGCAAGCGTTCCGCCATCCGCGGCACGATAGGCGTGTGATAGCCACCCGATGCGACGACCACATGATCGGCCGTGAATTCGCCATTCGACGTCGACACCACATAGCTGCCGTCATGCTGACACCTGACGCGCCTGACCTCCGTATGATCGACCACGGGCGCATCGACCATTTTGATGAATCCATCCAGATACGCGATGATCTCGTCCTTCTTCATGAAGCCGTGCGGATCGTCGCCGCGATACGGATAGCCGGGCAGCGCGCATTGCCAGTTCGGCGTGACGAGACAGAAAGCGTCCCAGCGCTGCGAGCGCCACGTATGGGTGAGCGTGTGTTTCTCGATGACGAGATGATCGATGCCCGCTTCTTTCAGATAAAAACTGATCGACAGACCAGCCTGACCGCCGCCTACGACGATAACCGTATAGTGCGGAGCCTGGTTCGATCCGGTTTGCGTCATCACATTCGAGTTCGACATGATTCGTTCCTGCCGTTCATTGGATGGGCCGGCGCGCCGTCCTGCTCGTGACGCGAGCGGCACTCGGGTTTCACAAAAGTTCGACGATATGCACCTTGGCCTGCGCATCCGAGGCGAAGCGCTCCGCCTGCGCCTCGATCTGCGCAAGCTGGTCCATCGCAGCCGAGCACGCGAAACCGTACTTCTCGCGTACGCGCTCCGAGCCGATATGAAGCGCTTCGCGCGCCCGTTCGACGAAGTCGTCGAGCGCATAGCGCTGCCCGGCAACGAAGTATTCGCCGACTACGGTCGAGGGCGAATAGCAGTTGGCCTCGGTGCCGTCCGGCCACTGGACCCTGAAATGCATGACAGGCATCGCGTTTCCTTTGAAAGAGAGATTCAGGCGGCGGCGGGCTGTGCATAGCGCCGGTACAAACCGATATGGCAGCGGGCGCTCTCGCGCCAACTGAAGCGATTCAGCAGGTCGGGCACCGCGTACTCGAAGTCGATACCCCCGCGCCGGTCGAGCGCGTGTTGCAGCGCTTGCGCGATGCTGCCCGCGTCGTCAGGTTGCGCCCAACAGCAGACGCGATCATTCAGATGCTCCGTAAACGGCTCGATCCGCGAGACGACGACGGGCGTCCCCACGGCCAGCGCTTCCAGCACGACAAGCCCGAAACCCTCGCACAGCGACACCATCGATACGACATCGGCACGTCGCATCAATGCGGGAATCTCTTCGTCGCGCAGCGCGCCCGTGACGACGATTGCCTCGCCTCGTCCAATCGCGAGGTTCAATTGCGTGGCCCGCTCGACGAATCGCCGTGTATAAGCGTCGTGGTCGAGCAGACTTGCACCGCCTGCGATGACCAGTTGCCCATCGGTGTGCGTGCGTCGGAACAAAGCAAACGCGTCGAGAAGTTGCAGCGTGTTCTTGCGCGCTTCGATACCGCCCACCGCCAATACGACCGGCGCACCACCAATTCCGAATTTCGCGAGCGCGGTCGTATCGTTCCCCGCGTCGGCGGGCCGGAAACGCTCGACATCGACGCCGTTGCTCACGGTCGATGCCGCGGTGCCGTAATCCTTCAGCATCCTGCGCGTCCATGTCTCGCTGACGCAGAAGACCGCGTCTGCATCCGCATACGCGCGCCGCTGCCATTCGATCAAACGAGGATCGCTGAACGCATCGAGATGATGGACGGTACGCACGAAGCCGCGTATCACCCCTTCCTGACGAAGCTCGGCGAGCGCATTGCCGCCGATCCCGTCTTGCGCGTGAAGAATGTCGAAGCCCGAAGGTCCGTCGGCGCGCAATGCGGCCTTGAGCGCGTCGATGCGCATCTGCACCATCGCTACCGTATCGTTGCCGTGCACATCGACCGGAGCGAGCACGATCCGGCACGGCGAAGCACGAAACATCCGCGCGCCATTGACCGAAGGCGCGAAGATCGTCACATCGTGCCCTGTGTCTTCCAGCGCGCGCCCGAGTTCGAGCGTGTGTACGACGCCGCCACGCGGATTCACAGAGTGCGTGAAGAGCGCAATGCGCAATGGCGTGGCGCTCATGCTGACACCGGCGCTGGCGCACAGATAAAAGGGCCGTCGCCGAAACTCCATAGCAGCGCGGCATCCGTTTCTTGCATGACGACGACTTCGCGCGATGCGTGCACGCGCCCTATCGTTGCGCAAGCCAGATCGCGCTGCCGGAAGCGCGCAATGACTGCTTCGCAATGTTCTTCGCGAACCGACAGCAGGAAGCCGAAGCTCGGAAACGCGTTGAGCCAACGTTCGAAATCGACCTCCGCTGGCCGCGGAATCGCGTCGAGATCGATGCGCCCACCGACACCCGAGCATTCGAGCAGCATCAACGATGTGCCGAGCGCCCCCGCCATACTGATGTCTTTCGCCGCATCGCAAAGACCGCTTTCCGCGAGCAGCGGCAACAGTTCGAGATCGCCGCGCAAGCGTTGCGCCGGTGCGCCGACCGATGCGTTCCAGAATGGATAGGGATCTTCGAAGCGGCCCCGCAGATCGACGGCCATGATCAGACAATCGCCAGGCCGCGCGTTGAAACTGGACAGCAGCCTGTGCGCGCGGCCGACAATCGACACCGCCAGTTGCGGCTGAGCGCTGCGCGCATTGCTATGGCCGCCGACGACGGGGACGCCATACGCGCGCGATGCCGCCGCCATACCCGCGAGAATCTCTTCGGCCGCGCCGAGCCCGTCGCTCCACAGCGCATCGACCACCGCAAGCGGCCGACCGCCCATCGCGTAGACGTCGCTAATGTTGACCATCACGCTGCTATAGCCCGCGAACCAGGGCATCGACGCGACGAAATCGGACACCAGCCCTTCGATCGCAAAGAGCAGATAACCGTCGCCATCGGCAATCGCCGCACAGTCGTCTCCCACTGCGACGGCCTGGGCGAGATCGCGCGCACCATTGGGCAAATGCGCCGCCAGCGATGCAACCACGCCCGCTATGTCGGTCTTGTGGCGAAAGCCGCGGCTTTCACGCATGCGTTCGACCAGATCGCGCAGGCTCATGATCGCCCCCGCGACGACGTGACGAAACCGCTCTCCGGCGTATGGCACGGCGGGTAATGCGCGAGATCCGCCTCCATCAGGTGATGCGGCCGGCCGAACAGCGTTTCTTCCGCGACCGTCTGCCAGTTCAGCCGCCGGAACAACGGTACGTTCTGGCTCTGCACATGCGCGAGAAAGGTCTCGCACCCAAGCGCATGCGCGCTGCTGACAGCCAGCCTGATCAGCGTCGAGCCGAGCTTGCCGTGCGAACGGAACGCGGCGTGCACCGCGAGGCGCGAGCCGAGCCACGTGCGCGGCTGCGTTGCGTGGATCCGCACCGTCCCCACCACCTGTTCGGGCACGCCGGCAATGCAGCTGAGCGCGACGAGCAGCTTCGCGTGACGGTCGATGTCGTCGCGGTCGTCGCCGACGAAGATGCCCTGTTCGACGCAGAACACCGCGCGCCGCAGTGCATACGCTTCGTTGCTTTCCCATGGCAGCGTGGCCCATTTCACGCGGTATTCGGCCGGCGTGAACGCAAGTGGCAACGCGTCGGATTCGTCGAAGGTTTCGCAGTACATGGCTAGGCCTCGTACGATGCCAGCGACGAGCACGCGCCGCATTTTCCGCAACCGGCCTTGATGTCGGCGGAGCGCATCTTCGCATCGCGCAGCATCGCGCCGAGCGGCGCGAGTATCGACTTCATGAACTCGGGCGTGGGCGCGGGGTGATCTTCGAGCGGCGTGCCGCTGATCGGCACGAACGGCACGACGAACGGATACACGCCGATGTCGATCAACTCGCGCGAGATCGACAGGATCGCCTCGGCCGTATCGCCGAGACCCGCGAGTATGTACGTGCTGACCTGCCCCCTGCCGAACACCGCGACAGCCGCCCTGAACGCTTCCATGTAACGCGAAATGGGCACGCTCGCCTTGCCCGGCATCACGCGGGCGCGCACTTCGGGGCTCACCACTTCGAGATGCATACCCAGCGTATCGATGCCGCTCGCCTTCATTCGCTCGAACCAGAGGTCGTCGTCGGGCGGCTCGCATTGCGCCTGGATGGGCAGATCGACGGCCGCCCTGATCGCGAACGCGCTCTCGCATAGAATCCGCGCGCCGCGATCGGGCGTGGGTGGCGTGCCCGTCGTGAGCACCATGTGCCTGACGCCATCGAGCAGGACTGCGGCGCGCGCGACCTCGGCCAGCTGCTCCGGGGTCTTGCGCGCGATCGTGCGACCCGCCGCGAGCGACTGGCCGATCGCGCAAAACTTGCATGTCTTCTTGCGGCTTTCGTAGCGGATGCAGGTCTGCAGCACCGTCGTAGCGAGCACATCCGTTCCGTGCAGCGTCGCGATGTGCGAATAGGGCACGCCGTCGAGCGTTTGCAGCCGCGTGAAGCGTGGCGCTTTTGGGAAAGTGATGTTCGCAATCGGAACCGTGCCGCGCATCAGCGCGCTTTCGCCCGCTTCGTCGGGCACGCCCGCGACGAACGGCGAATTCCACGCCGAGCTCGTGTGCACCGGCACCATGATCGTCACGCCATCGACCGTCACGGCCTTGTGGTCGGAAGGTCCCGCGCCACCACGCCGGCTGGCGGCGCCCGCGCTCGGATCGACGAGACGCAGGCCCGCCGACTGCAACTCCGTACGCAATTCCATCATCTCGCGCGCACTTGCGCCCTCAGACGACAGATTCATGCTGGCATTCATCCTGACCTCCACTCGTGGTTTCGGACCCAAGGTCCGCGCTCGCGGTCGCAAACGCCGCAGACATCGGCGCGACGGGCGTCGCGGGGCGATCGTTGATGGCAAGACTGAGCAATTCAGGGCGCGCATAGTGGCCGACCGAATCCATCATGCGTTTGCGCTTGGTGATCAGTGCCATGTCGAGATCGGCGACGACCATCCCTTCGCCTTCGCGCAGCGGCTCGGCAAGGTGCTGCCCTTCGGGCGAAACGATGGCCGTCATGCAACCGCCGCGCAGCGCCTGTTGCAGCTTAGGGTCGGTCGTCACCGACTCGATTTGCGCTTCGCTGAGCCAGCCCGTCGAATTGACGACGAAGCAGCCCGATTCGAGCGCGTGATGACGGATCGTGACCTCGATCTGCTCGGCGAAAATCGGACCAACGAGCGAGCCGGGAAACTGGCTGCAATGGATCTCTTCGTGCTGCGTCATCAGCGCATAGCGCGCCAGCGGGTTGTAATGCTCCCAGCACGCGAGCGCGCCGACCCGTGCGATGCCCGTGTGCGCAACCTTGAGGCCCGCGGCGTCGCCTTGTCCCCAGATCATCCGTTCATGAAACGTCGGCGTGATCTTGCGGCGCTTGAGCACGAGGCGACCGTCGACGTCGAACACGAGTTGCGTGTTGTACAGGCTGCCGTGATCGCGCTCGTTGACGCCGAGCACGACGACCATCGCATGACGCTGCGCACGTTCCGACACAGCCTGAGTGACTGGCCCCGGCACGACGACGGCCTGCTCATAGAGACGCATGTGATCGGCGCCCGACGCCACCGGCGGACGCACGAAAGAGAAATACGGGTAGTACGGCACCAATGTCTCGGGAAAGACGATCAGCCGTACGCCCTGTTGCGCGGCTTCGTCGATGGCGGCGCACACCTTCTCGAGCGTGCCGCCGGGACGCTCGAACTCCGGCGCAATCTGCACCGCCGCCGCACGGATGATTCGTTGCTCGGACATGATCGGCACCCGGCGCGCTCAAACGGTCCACGTGTGGATGATCAGCGCGTCTTCCTTGCGATGAAGCAACTGGAGATCGAGCACATCGAGCGGGTTGATCGGCCGGATGCCTTCGATCAGCGACGCCTCGCCGTGACCGTACAGTGCCTGCAATGCAAAGCGGCACGCATAGACCTTGCCGCCCTCCGCCATGAACTTGACCAGTTGGTTATTGAAATTCAGATGCCCGGGAAACGCTTCGTCGCCGAGTGTCGGGAAGCCGCGTTGCAGGCCCAGCGTCACGCCCGGGCCATAGAGCAGCACCGACGTATCGAAGCCCTTGCGCTGAAGGCGCGTCGCCTGCAGAAGATTGACGAAGCCGATCGATCCTTCGAATGCGACCGTATGAAACGTCACCAGTGCTTTTTCACCGGGCTCGGCCTTGACGTCGGGAAAGACCTTCTCTTCGTAGTCGACCAGGTAGTCGCCTTTCTGATGCAGAGGTTGATTGACGGCGGGCATTTCGCTCTCCAACAAGTCGTGTCATTGATCGGATTGCTCAACCGGAAAGAACCGGATGGCGAATCGTTTATTGCAACGCATGTGCCAATTTCCGGCCCGGTTCATGCAATCAACTTCCAATCAATCAGAACAGGATGGTTCGAGCGAACCGAAAAATTTCTTTGGGAGCCTTGTTCGACGGGCTTTTCAGACTATTTACGAATTTGGTCGCGCACCGTCGTTGGGCAGCGAAAACGCATCGTTCGCGTCTGCTTGGTGCGCACTACCCCGTAGGCGGGCACGGTCCGATCAATGCGATCAAGTCTTGAATTGAACCAATACCGATTATTTTGCGGGAGAACGCTGTGCTACTTTTGAATAAAGGCAATCAGGAATCCGCATTGGGAATTACTGGCATGGACAGTCTCACGCATCACTGGCTCAAACGGCTGACCGAAAGCCGCAAGCCGGCGTATCTCGTGATACCGGATCTGATCGAAGAGGATTTGGCGAGCGGACGTCTGCGTCCGCGCGACCGGTTGCCCGGATTGCGCGATCTTGCGGGTGCCTTGCATCTGAACTACACGACCATCGCGCGCGCCTATGCGGAGGCGCGCAAGCGCGGCCTGCTCGATGCTCGCGCGGGCAGCGGCACCTTCGTGCGTGGACGTACGCAGACCTTGCCGCTTGCCGGCGGAAGCAGTGTCGAGATGTCGATGAACATGCCGCCCGAGCCCCCCGAGCTTGCGGCACGGTTGCGGGAATCGGCGGCGAGCCTGCTCGCGCATACCGATCCCTATCGCCTGCTGCGTTACCAGGACTTCGGCGGAACGCCCGACGATCGCGCGGCCGGCCGAGCGTGGCTCAAGCAACGCTTACCGGATTGCGAAGAAGGTACGGTACTGGTGTGTCCCGGCATTCACAGTGCCCTCGTCGCGCTCGTATCGCAGCTTGCGCGACCGGGCGACACGATCTGCCTCGATACGCTCGCCTATCCGGGCATCAAGGCGATCGCATCGCAAATGGGTGTGCGCCTGCAGCCACTGCCGCGCGACGACGAAGGTCCGCTGCCGCATGCATTCGAAGCGCTCTGCAGGAGCGAAAAACCGGGCGCGTTCTACTGCAACCCTACGCTGCAGAATCCGAGCACGCTCACGCTATCGTTACAGCGGCGCGAGGCGCTCGCGGATGTCGCGCTGCGCTACAGCGTCCCCATCATCGAAGACGATGCCTACGGATGGCTGCCATCAAACAAGCCTGTGGCACTTGCCACGCTCGCCCCCGAACTGACGTGGTACGTCACCGGCTTTTCTAAAACGCTGGGTGCGGGCTTGCGTGTCGCCTATCTGCGCGCGCCCACTGTGCGGCAGACACAACGTGTGGCGGGCGCGTTGCGCGCCACGACTGTGATGCCGAGTCCTTTCACTGTGATGCTGGCAACGCAATGGGTCAATGACGGGACCGCACATGAAATGCTCGACGCGATCCACAAAGAAGCCAATGCGCGCCAGGCGATCGTGGCACAGGAACTAGCCGACTGGCACTACGACGCGCACGACGATGGCTTCCATTTATGGTTGCGGATTCCTCCGCATTGCGACTGGAACGCGCCCGAGCTCGCGCTGCAATTGCGCAACCAGGGCGTTGGCGCGGTGGGGGGCCCTGCTTTCTCCACGGACGGCAATCCGCCGAATGCAATCAGGCTCTGTCTCGGGGGCCCGCAAGACAGAGACGATTGTCGGTACGCGCTGCAGTGCGTGGCGCAGACATTGAACGATCCGCATCATCTGCACATTCCGATGATGTAAGCCTGCTTAATGCAGTTAGAGCTTTCGGACCCGTCGTTGAAAGACCATGCAGCCCGACAGCTTGGTCGTCAGAAACGACTGCGGCGCGCCTGCGCCGCCGGGCGGCGGGAGATGGCAGCACGATATAGCGAAACAATTGCCAGCGCCCCGCGCCATCGAGGCTCGCCGCTTCGAGCGGATCGTCGGGAATGGTCTGCAATGTGGCCAGCACCATTAGCATCGTGAACGGGAACCATTGCCACGTGTCGGCGGCGGCGACTGCCCACAGCGCGGTAGATGGATTCGCGATCAACGAACTCGCCGGATAACCGGCCGACTCCAGCACACGATCCGCCTGACACGCTCGCGATTCTTGCCCAAGCTCGGGGATTTACCTATTTCCGTCATTGGCCCGCAGGTGCAACATCGCATTGCATTGCATATTATCCATGTATACGAAAGAGCCGTCTAAATGCACATACTAAAATGAAGACCTGACGCTGCTGGTCACACCCGCGCCGCTGCTATGTTGGTCCTGAATATACGGTAGTGGATTTGCGTTTATCGTCCGTAATGATCGAGAGGCGGATGCACTGTTCACCGGCCCCGTTTCAGGAAACAAAATGACCAAACTAAATCGCAGATCATTTATCCAGACCTCAATTGCATCGGTCGGCGGATTGGTGCTGACTCCCGCGTCCGCTTATGCTGATGCGACAGTGGCACAGAAGCCTCCAGCGCAGAGCGCCGCTGGTCCGGATGACATCGTTGCCCTTGCAGACTATTGTTTGCAGACCACCTATGACAACCTGCCGAGCGCGGTGATTGCCATAACCAAGAATCAGATTCTGGACACAGTGGGCGCGGCGCTAGGGGGCACCAATGAGCCAGGAGCCAAAGAGATACGCGAGTTCACCATCGATATGGCCGGTAAGCGCGAAGCCGCAATCTGGGGTACCAGCATTCAGGTTCCCGCCCAGGATGCTGCTCGCGTCAATGCAATCATGGCTGACGCTCTCGACTATGACGATACCTATGAGCGGTCTTTCATGCACCCCTCGGTCATCACGATTCCGGCCGCCCTAGCCGTAACCGATATGCTCGGCAATGTCAGCGGCAGGGATCTAATTACGGCTACGGCTTTGGGCGTGGACCTTGCCTGTCGATTGGCCAATTCGGCACAGCCTGGCGTCGATGCGTTCATTGTGGGCTGGCACAACACTAGCCTTTATGGATATTTCGCTTCAACTTTTGTCGCAGGTAAGCTGATGGGGTTGACGCGCGATCAGTTGGTATCTGCACTGGGTATTGCATTTCATCAAGCTTCGGGTAATTCCCAAGCACATCTGGACGGTGCATTGACGAAGCGTATGGGCGCTGGCTTCGCTTCCTATGCCGGCGTAATGGCTGCGCGTCTATCTCAGCAGGGCGTCCAAGGAGCGCAAAATATTCTGGAAGGTCGCCGTGGTTTTTATTATCAGTTTCACGGTAATAAGTATTCGCGCGATTTCCTCTTTGAGGGACTAGGAAGTACTTTTGCCGCGACCGAGGTCTCGTTCAAACCATGGCCGTCGTGCCGCGGTAGTCACACGGCGGTGGATGCTGCGCTGACTATGTTTGCAGAGAACAAAATTGAAGCTCCCGATGTGGAAAGCATCACCATCTACAATGGCACTGGCGAATATCTGCTTCTCGATTTTCCGCTTGGCAAAAAGCAGAACCTAACATCTGTCGTGGACGCACAATTCAGCAATCCTTGGGTTGTGGCGTGCGCGTTGGTGGACCATAAGGTCGGATTCGAACATTTCACTACGGCAGCGATCCGGCGCCCTGATCTGCTGGCAATGGTCAAGCGCATCAACACGGTGGAAGACAAAAGCCTGGCACGTCCGGGCGGCGGACCCGGTGCTACACGCCTTGACGTTTCTTTGAAAGATGGCCGGACGTTTACCAAAACGGTGGCATTTGCCAAAGGCGAACCCAAGAATCCAATGTCGCCCATCGAGTTCCGTCAAAAATTTCTCGATTGCACGAAAAAGGCGGGAATGAGTAGTGCGCAAGCCCAAGCGTTGATGGCCGACATTCAACAACTGGAGACCCTGCCAAAGGCCAATACCTTGACCACAGCTATGGACTTGTAGCCGCGATCCTGCAGGGATTAAATGGGCGGATTTACTAATCCGCCCCTAAGGAATCGCGTCTTCCTCATCGTCGAACGGAATACATGCCAATACCGGGCATCCGAACGCCCACGCCGTGTCGGGATAGGAGGCCTACCGCTGCACCAAGGCTAGCTTGACCCCGACTCCGACGAACGCGGCTGCAAAGCTCCGGCGCATCCACTTGAGAACATCGGAGCGCAAAAGAATGCGGTCACGGACCCTCGCCGCGAAGACGCCGTATGCCATGAACACGACGAACGTCATCGCCATGAAGACGAGCGATAGTTCCAGCATGCGAAGCGCAGGCTGGTTTTCGCCGCGATCGATGAATTGCGGCAGGAACGCGAAGAAGAAGATCGAGAGTTTAGGGTTGAGAATATTCACGAGGATCGCGTGCAAGATCACATCCCGGTCGGTGCGGGCGGGGCTGTCGAACGTGATCTTCAACGGTCCTTTTTCCTCGAGTGTTTTCCATGCAATGAAAAGCAGGTAGGCGACGCCCGCATATTTGATCGCTGAGAACGCGACAGCGCTCGCATGCAGGAGCGCTGCCAGACCAGTGATCGCCGCCACCATGTGCGGCAGGATGCCGAACGTACAACCCAATGCTGCGACGATTGCTGCACGCGCTCCACGAGACAGACCAGCGCCCACTGTGACGAGTGCGCCGGTTCCAGGCGAAGCTACGACGATCAGCGACGTGACCAGAAATTCGATGCTCATGGCCTCTCCGTCGTGGATGCGCAAAACCAGAGCACACGTGCGACGCGCGTTGGAATGTCGCGGCGAAAACAGGGGAAAAGGAAAAATAGCAAGATCGTGCCTCACGCCGGGGAAAGAGGTTGAGCCTCGATTCTCGGCGTCGGCGGTCCGACGGTCTTGAACAAAATTGCAGGCGTAGGCAATCAGCCGGCTCCGGTGGCGTACGCACCCGGTGTCATGCCAAAACTACGGACGAACAGCCGCGTCATATGGCTCTGATCGGAGAAACCGCTCTGCGCGGCAGCTTCGGCGAGCCGCGCGCCATGACGGATCAACTGACGGGCGTGATGAATGCGGCGCTGCAGGATGTAGGCGTGGGGCGTGAGGCCGGTCGCTTTCGCGAAAGCGCGCAGGAACTGATAGCGGCTCAGCCCGGCTTCGTCTGCGAGTGCCGTGAGCGTCACCATCCCTGGGGGATCGTCATCGATCAGGGCGCGGGCCGAAGCGATTCCGGCTGGAATGCACCGGTGTGTGGTGGATGCGGGCTGGAGCAAGCTAGCTAGCACAAGCAGCAAGGTCTCGTCTGCCCTGAGTCCGTGCGGGTCTGCAATCTTGCCAGTCATTGCGCGAAATAGCTGGCCGAATTGCGCTGCGAGTCGTCGGTCACTGACTTTTGGTTGGCTGAACTCGCAAGTCGCTCCTTTGCGGCCTTCCGTAATGTCCGTGGCCAGCTCGGCAACGATCGCGGGGTCGAGATACAGCATTCGCCATGAGCGCCCGCCGTCGCCGATCGGTGCCCCGTCATGCACTTCACCAGGGTTGACAGTGATTACGTCACCCGCACTGGCTTCGACGAGACCACGGCCGCTCGTCGATTTCTGTGCGCCGCGCTCGATCAGACCCACACCAAACTGCTCATGGGTGTGGCGGCCAAAGACGAGCGTAGTGTCCGCTTCCACAGCTTCGATACCGCTTCTTTCGCAGCTCAACAGCCTAAATTTGGTGCGTTTCATTTCGCTCATTACCTCCGGGTCTCGTCGCACCCACCCACGTTGCCAGTGCGAGTCATGTCATATCATGTATCCAATTGCCTGGACAGGGATTGTCGGTGATCCGGGCGCTGCGGTCGAATGTCGGTTCATCGCCGACGCCTGGAGCGGCCGTTGAAATCGTCCACGGCCGCCTTCGAGCAGTTTTTGTGAATGAGTACACTCGGCCATCATGGCTCCGGCAATCGGCCACTCGATTCAGCGAAATATCCGGAAACCGTTGGTCATCAGTCGAACGTGATCAAGTCCTTGAAGATCAGTCGTCCCCAGTTATTTCCGCGCGCGTGCACAAGCAGTCCACCCTCCGAAAGCCCGCCAAGTTGGATTGGCGCGAAACCGAGTTTTTCCGCAAGCGCACCAATTTCCGCTGCGGCGCCGTCATCATCGCTCGCGAGGAACACGACTCTCCTGCCACCCTGCACGGCCGGGTCCTGGCCGAGGACGGCCGCAGCCAGATGATTGAAGCCTTTCACCAGCCTGGCTCCGGTGAACGCGTTCGCGACGAAAGCTGACGACGGGAGACCGTCGAGTTCCTCGGGCGGGGAGAACGTGTTCATCACGTCGACGATGATCTTTCCCTTCCAGTTGGGCAGGGCCTTCGCGACCTCCGCGTATGACTCGAAACGAACAGCCAAAAAGATGATGTCCGCCTTGACGGCTTCCGCCAGGGTTTTCGGAATGATCGTAGGTCCGATCGCTGCTGCATCGAAAGCAAAGCTTGCCGGGTCGCGCGTGGTTGCAACGGATACTTCGATGCCGTTGCGGGCGAACGCCCTCGCAAGTGCGTGGCCGATCTTGCCGAAGCCAATGATTGCGTAACTCATATGTTTCTCCATCGTTTCCCGGCGGGCTCAGAGCTTGTAGCCGCCGCTCGCTTCAATCGTTTGGCCGGTCACCCAATGGCCTTCATCGGAGGCCAGGAACGCCACGACGGCCGCGATTTCTGAAGGCTCGCCAAAGCGGCCCAGCGCGATTTGGGCCTCGACCGCCTTGACGAGTTCGGGATTTGCCCGAAAATCGGCGTTCGCATCCGTTCGCGTGAAGCCCGGTGCTACGGCGTTCGCTGTGATGCCACGCGGCCCGAGTTCGATTGCGAGCGTATGGGTCAGGGTGTTGATCGCCGCTTTCGCCATCGAGTACACGGGCGCAGCCGTCACGGGCTTCGTGGCGGCTGCGGAAGAAATGTTGATGATGCGTCCACCATCGGCGAGTCGATCGAGCGCGGCCTGAATGATGAAGAACGGCGCGCGGGCGTAGACCGCCATCAGGGTGTCCCAACTCTCCGGCGTCGCGTCCTTGAAGCCAACCCAGCCGGAATTGCCAGCGTTGTTGACCAGAATGTCGAGGGTCTTGCTTCCGTTGCGCTTGATGAACTCGTCGTCGAGTCTCTCGAACAAGGCCGGGACGCTCGCCGGATCAACGAGATCCGCATGGATCGCGAACGCGGTGCCTTCCGCTTTCTCGATGGCCGCGATCGCCTCGTCCGCGCTGGTTTTGCTGGCGTTGTAGGTTAGCGCGACTGTCGCACCATCCTTTGCAAGACGTTCGGCGATGGCGCGGCCAATGCCGTAAGCACCCGGGGAAGGCATCTTGACTGGGGCGATCGCTCAAACGATCAAACGATCAAGCAGCGGTCGGCGTCCAGCGATGAGGAAGCAGTTGCGCTATGTCGGCGGCACGGTGTGTCGGCAAGCGCGTCAACACGTCCTTCAGGTAAGCCAACGGATCGTGTCCGTTCAGTTGTGCAGAGCGGATCAATGTCATGATCGCGGCCGCGCGTTTTCCAGCACGCAGAGATCCTGCGAACAACCAGTTCGACCTCCCCAGGGCCCACGGCCGTATTTGATTCTCGACCCAGTTGTTATCGGCTGGCACATGTCCATCGTCCAGATAGCGCGTAAGCGCCTCCCAACGTTTGAGGCTGTAGTCGAGTGCCGCGGCGATCCCGGATCCGTCCGGCACACGCTGCCGTTGCGTGAGCAGCCATGCATGGAGTTCGTCGGCGATGGGGCGAGCCCGCTCCTGACGCACAAGACGTCTTCTATCGGGCTCGAGTTGTGCGGCGTCGCGTTCTACTTCGTACAACGCACCGAAGTATCGCAGCGCGGGCTCGGCCAGCTCGCTCTGGTGCTTGACGTGTAAGTCAAAGAATTTACGGCGCGCGTGGGCCAGGCACCCGATCTCTGTGACCCCACTCCTGAAGCTGGACTTGTAGCCCCCGTAATCGTCGCACGCCAGCTTGCCGCGCCACTCGCCCAGGAATGCGCGTGCATGTTCGCCGGCGCGGCTATCGGCGAAGTCATAGATCACCGCCTTCAGATCGGCGAACTGCGTGGTGCTGTACGCCCACAGATAGGCTCGATGGGTCTTGCCCTTTCCCGGGGCAAGCATCTGTACCGGCGTCTCGTCGGCATGCAGTACCGCGTGCTGCAATACCTCTTCGCGAAGTGCATCGACCAGGGGCTGCAGGCGCACGCCACACGCGCCAACCCAGCCGCCGAGCGTCGATTGCGCGATCGCCAGACCCGCCCGCGCAAAGATGCGCTCCTGTCGATACAACGGCAGGTGATCGCTGTACTTGGCGACCAGCACCTGAGCGAGCAGACCGGTGGTCGGGATGCCCTTGTCGATCACGTGCGGCGGCACCGCAGCCTGCACCAGCGTCTCGCATGCCTTGCACGTCCATTTACCCCGGATGTGCCGCTCAACCGTGAACACGCCGGGCGTGTAATCCAGCTTCTCGCTGATGTCCTCGCCGATGCGAACGCGCTCGCAGCCGCACGTACAGATCGTACTGTCCGGCTCGTAATGAATGTCGGTACGTGGCAGTTCGGGAGGAAGCGGTTCACGCTTTGGCTGTTGCCGTGGTGTCCCTGCCTGCTCGCCGGACTTCAGCCCCTGCAGCTCGAGCCCGATTGCCGCCAGATCCGCGTCGAGCGCTTCCTCGAGCAGGCTCAGTTGCCCCTTGTTGAGCTGCTCACTGCGCCTGCCGAACTGCTGCCGCTTGATGACCGAGAGTTCGTGCGTAAGCTGGTCGATACGTGTTTGCCGGTACTGCAACTCTCTTTCTTTCTCGGCGATCTCGGCCATCAGCTTCACGTTCAGTTCGCGTATCTGTTCGGTACTGAGGGCGTCGAGATCGGCGGGTATGTCCATGGCGACCAGTCTGCCAGAGCGGCGCGCGATG
>NZ_JBFPKN010000028.1:0-88664 GCF_040948805.1 Paraburkholderia sp. BR13439
GCGCCTCCGGGCAAGCGCATGGGCCACGCCGGCGCGCTGATCTCGGGCGGTGCGGACACCGCTGAAGCGAAGCTGGAAATCATGGACGCATGCGGTATCAAGGTCACGAAGAACCCGTCGGAAATGGGCCGACTGCTGAAGTCGCTGCTTTGATCAGGAGCGGCAGCAATAGGGATGTAGAACACGAACCCGCGCGCGGTGCAGCCGAGGCAACCAAAATCGCCGAGCACAAGATCGACCGTCCGATCCGTGGATCCTCAAGACACCAACGCTGTGGTGCTTTGGCTTGTCGGGCGTCTCGTTGTACTTGGCTGCCTACGTTGCTCGCGCTAAACGAATCGGTCCGATTCCATGAGTGACGAGACTCTCATTCCTCCTCGAGACGATAAGCCTGTTCTTCACTACCCTTGTGGCGAAGCGCCCGCAGCCGGGACGGTCAGCGAAATTGCGCCGGGCGTGCTCTGGTTGCGCATGCCGATGCCGCTCGCGCTCAACCACATCAATCTATGGGCATTGCGTGACGGCAACGGATGGGCAGTCGTCGATACCGGCCTGCAAACCAGCGACACGGCAGCGGCTTGGCACAAACTGTTTGCCGACGGCGGTGCTTTGGCGCAAGTAAGACTGACGCGCGTCTTCGCCACGCACATGCACCCGGACCATATCGGCATGGCAGGGTGGCTCACGCGGAAGTTCGACTGCCGGCTTTGGATGACCCGCATGGAATATCTGATGTGCCGGGTCTTGGCCGCCGATACCGGACGAGCCGCACCGGACGACGGCGTGCGCTTCTACCGGCAGGCGGGCTGGGACGACGACGCGGTCGAGCTCTACAGGATGCGCTTCGGCGGATTTGGCAAGTTCGTGCACGCGTTTCCGGATAGCTTCCGTCGGCTTAGCGACGGCGAGACCCTGAACATTGGTGAGCATTCCTGGCGTGTTGTAACTGGCAATGGGCACTCGCCGGAACATGCATGCTTCTACTGCGCCGAATCGAAACTATTGATCTCCGGCGACCAGGTATTGCCGCGGATCTCATCCAATGTCTCGGTCTTCCCGACCGAACCGAACGCCAACCCGATGGAGGACTGGTTAGCATCCCTCGACAAACTGCAGCAAATGATCCCCGACGACGTCCTCGTGCTGGCCGCACACAACGAGCCGTTCAGGGGACTTCACGAGCGCCTTGACTCTTTGAGACGAAGCCACCATGCGACGCTCGACCGGCTAAGGCAGGCTCTGGTTCAGCCGAAGCGCGCAGTGGATGTATTCCCGCAGCTTTTCTCACGTCCGATCAGCTCGGGGGAGCCGGGCTTGCTCGGCATGGCCACCGGCGAGAGCATCGCACACCTGAACTACCTGTTGCGCCGCGGCGAAGCGGAGATGGAACTTCGGTCCGACGGTTGCGCATGGTATCGCCTGAGCCGCTCGATCCATTGACGAAGCGTCCGAAGATGCGGATGCGATGCATGGACTCGATGTCCTGCTGCTGAACGCTGTTGACCGCAACGTAGCGCATGGTCGGGCGGGCCGCAGCTTCGACGATCGCCTCCGCATCGTGGCGGTCATTCTTCTGGGATTTGACGAACGGTTTGACGAATCGCGGAGCGATGATCTGCACGTGGTGCCCCATTGCAGAGAAGCGGCGAGCCCAGTAGTGCGCTCCACCACAAGCCTCCATCACAACTGTTGGAGTCTGCTGCCTGCGGCAGACCATGTCGGGCATCTCTTGGTAACGGTCGGCTGATGCGGCTGACGTGGGTCAGAGACTTGACCACTATCCGTCGCCGCGAAGTGAGTTGACTAGTCGGGTATACGGTGGCCGGGCAGCGGAGGAGTCGAATCTCGCGAGGCCCTCCTCGCAGTTGCAGACAAGTCTGCGTGGTTTGTCGCCTGTTGATTGGAGGGGCGCGGTCATCCTGCCAAATTTTGTCAACGCTAGCTCATAGCGGATACTTCGGTCAATATGCCGCTTCTGGTGGTATATCGGGTGGTATGTCAGTTCTGAAAATTCGGAGAACCCTTGCCAGAAAGGCGATTCCGGGCTTTTTTCAAATCCCGCCCTGTGCAGCCCGACTCGCAGCAGGCAATACGTTTGAAGCGATTGCATTAGCATGGATGCAAGAACGTAAATCCTACGTAGAACCTCGCCAGCATGAGAACACGCTCGTGCGTTTGAAGAACGATGCGTTCCCGTGGCTCGGCAAACGTCCCATTTCCGAGATTGATGCCCCAGAGATTCTGGAGACTCTGAAACGCGTCGATAGCCGCGGCGCGCGCTATACCGCCCATCGCTTGCGCGGAGCAATTAGCCGAGTCTTTCGATATGCGATCAAAGAGAACTTCTGCAAGTCGGACCCAGCCCGCGATCTTGTTGGGGCTATTCCACCCGCGCAAACAACCCACTTCGCGTCGATCATTGAACCGGACAAAGTAGGTGAAATGCTGCGCGCGTTCGACGGCTTTAGCGGCACATTTCCGGTTTTCTGCGCGCTCAGACTTGCTCCGATGCTGTTCGTCCGGCCTGGCGAGCTTCGTAAGGCAGAATGGAGCCACATAAATCTGGACCGCGCCGAATGGCGCTATGCGGTGACGAAAACTGATACGGCTCATCTTGTACCGCTCGCTGCGCAGGCCGTCGCTATCTTGCGGGAACTCAAGGCGTTGACCGGCAATGGTTTATACGTGTTCCCGGGCGCGCGCGATCGCAAGCGTCCAATGAGTGAAGTCACAATCAACGCGGCGCTGCGCCGCTTGGGGTACGACACACGCACGGAAATCACGGGCCACGGCTTTCGCGCCATGGCACGAACGATCCTGCAAGAAGAGCTTGAACATAAACCAGAGGTGATCGAGCATCAGCTCGCGCATGCGGTGCCTGATAACTTCGGCTCTGCCTACAATCGCACGAAATTCATTAGAGAACGTCGGACGATGATGCAGGAGTGGGCCGATTATCTTGAACGGCTGAAGACCGGCGCAATTGCGGCGGGTACGCGCACATAGCGAGTCATCCGTATCATGTGCCGGTGGCGCGATATTCCGAATAGATGTGGATGAATCTGAATGCGTGTCTGCGTGTCCACATTCGCCATCGCGGAGTGCGGCGCGGTGGAGATGCGCGGTCGTTTGTGGAGCTCCTAAAGTGGGCGGAGACCTACCGCTCTCGGCACGGGTTCGTTTGGCGCGCACGAGGTCATCTTCGACTCGTTCAATGGGGCAAAGGCATGCCTGAAACCCGGGACCAGGTTACCGCTTTCGCAAGCAGCGCGGCTGAGAACTTTGTCTTTCCTGAAACAGCCGCGCAGTGGAAGGCGGAACGATTCGCCAAACGACCAAAGCCAGCGAAGCTGGCGACTAATGGACGGCTATGCCTTAACGCCGTCACGCTCATAGGGGCGGCTAATCTGATCTATCTTGGAATCTGCTGCATGTAGTCGACGTTCCGGACGTTCATCGCCGCATCACTGCACCTTCTCGACGCGCCGCAGCAGCACGAGCGATATCAGCACGATGACCACCGTGACCACGGCGAACGTCATCGTCGCGCGCGCGATGCCGAGGCCTTGCACCGCGATGCCGATCCCGATCACCGGCAGGGATATCGCCACATAGAGCACCACGAAGAACGCCGAAGTCACTTCGGCCTTGCGCTGGGCCGGGCTACGATTCGACAGCTCACTCAATGACGCCCGGAAGCTGATTCCTTGCCCCATTCCGCACAGCATCGTCCCGATCACGAACACAGTGGCCGAGCGCTGCCACGCGCACACGCCTAGACACACGAGACCGACGACGAGCGCCGCGCAACCGACACGCTGCCGCCACTTTTGCGTGATGCGCTTCTCGAGCGCCTGCCCGATCGCCGAGCAGATGAAGATCAGAAACACAGCGAGCCCGATCAGCAAGTCGCTGTGGTAGCCGAGTACATTGCGCATCACTTGCGGCGACACGGCGGTGAAGAAGCCGACGACGATGAATCCCGCAAATCCCGACAAGGCTGCAGGCACGAACGTGGCACGCACTCCACGCGGCAGCGCGAGCCGCTGCACGCGCAGCTTCGGATGCTCGGCCACGCGTATCGTCTCCGGCGCGATGCGCAACAACAGCACGGCGAGAAACAACAAGGCGATGTGCGCGACATAGGAAAGACGCATCGGCCAAGGCGCGAATTCGACGAGCGCGCCGCTCAACACTGGTCCGATGCCGAGTCCCAGCATGTTCGATGACGTCGCAGCGAGCATCGCTTTTGCACGCGATTCGGGCGGACTCGATTCAATGACCGCGACGGTCGCCGTGCCTGTGAAGATGCCCGCCGAGATGCCGGAGATGAGGCGCCCGAGTAGGAGCATGGCGAGGCCGTCGGCGAAAAGAAACGTCAAAGCGGAGACGGCGGATGCCGCGAGACCGGTCATGAGCATGCGGTTGCGACCCAGCTGATCGGACCAGTTTCCTATCGTCAGCAACGCGCCGAGCACGCCGACCGCATAGGACGCGAAGATCACTGTGATGGTCGCCGGACTAAAGCCGAAGGCGGTCTGGTAATCATGATAGATCGCCGTCGGCAGCGTCGTGCCTGCCATGTTGATCATGAACACCAGCGCGACTGCGAGATAGGCCTGCATGCGAAGTCGATACTAATTAGAGAAAGTTGTACATCTATCAGCACACTTTGTGCACGAATTTTCGCATGCTGCCAGATCATTCGTCGGCGCTTAAGTGCCGGATCGACGACGGCCAGCAGGCGCTCGTATCGGCAATCAGGTCTGAGTCCAAAGAGGTTGCGAAGCTAGTCATCCGGCTCATGTCATCAGAGTCGTCGATCTTGATCCTCGCAGGCCCAAGAGCTGCACTTCAATCCGATCCGAGCTCTATCTCCTCAAAGTCGCTGACACGATCCTGTTCTTGTATATTCCCGGTCCGTTCCCCCGTTTATTGGCGGTGTTTTGTGAAGCCAGGGGCGAGCGCTCTCGAACGCAGCGGCCGCGCGGAAAATTTCCGTCTCACAGCCGGTTTTGGCGACCATTTGCAGCCCTACGGGAAGGCCACTGGCTGTAAAGCCGACTGGGATTGACGCAGCGGGCTGACCGGTCAGGTTGAACGGATAGGTGTAGTACTGCCACGTGCAAAGGTTCCGTCCCTGCGACTGTCCGGGGACGTCAATGCCAATGTCGAACGCCGGTATGGGAACAGTAGGTGACAGCAGAAGGTCGAAAGGTTCAAATACGGTTCGAACCCTTTCGCGGAATTCGTAGCGCTCGAAAACACGTCCGTAATACTGCAACAGGCTCTGGTCAAGAGCGTTGTCGAGCACACCGGCTACTGCTTTGTCCAGTAGTTCTCGGGACTCAAGAAGCGTGCCATGCAAACGCGTTCCTACCCCGGCATAGAATTCTGCCGTCCATATGTCAGCCGGGTCTTCTCCGATTCCAGTCTCTAGAAGGACTACTTCACAACCCATATCCTCGAACGTGCGGACCGCGGTTTCGGCAATTTTCTCTACCTCGGCGTCGGCCCTTGCGTAGCCAAGAGTTGGACTCCACGCGATGCGCATACCTTCGACGGGTTGTTGGCACGCGCCCAGGAAATCCGGAACTGCACCCTGCTGCGAAAACGGATCGCGGCGGTCTCCGCCGGCAATGACAGACAGCAGCAACGCTGCGTCCCGAACGGTTCTGGCAAGGGGGCCGACATGGCCTAATGTGGGCGTTGCCGACACAGGAAACACCGGTACACGCGCAAACTGAGGCTTGATTCCGAAAACTCCGCAAAATGAAGCGGGGGTGCGAATCGAGCCGCCGCCGTCCGTACCCAAGGCAAACGGAGTAATGCCGGCAGCGACGCTCGATGCGGCGCCACAGCTGGAGCCTCCGGGAGTCCTGGTCAGATCCCATGGGTTTCGGGTAATCCCCGTGAGGGGCGAGTCCCCAACGGCTTTGCACCCGAACTCGCTGGTTGTCGTCTTGCCAACGATACAGGCTCCAGCCGCCTTTATCCGCTCAACTGAAGGAGCGTCATCGCTGGCGACATTCTCTGCCATTACCCTCGAACCAAAGGTTTGACAAACCTCGCCGACAGCGATTAGATCCTTCACCGAGACCGGGAGTCCGTGCAGCGGCCCGAGCGACTCACCTCTCATGACGGCTTGTTCAGCGCGACGAGCGCTTTCGAAGGCAAGTTCCGGCGTGAACGTTGTGAAGCAGTTTAACCGTGGCTCAAGCGCGTCGATGCGCTCATAAACATCCTTCAACAGCTCGACAGGCGAGATCCGCTTCTTCGCGATTGCATCGCGCATGTCGAGCGCGGTGGTGAAATCGAATGAGTACATTCTCAAAAACCTTCTTGCTTAGACCATGACCACGCCGTGCTTCACGACGTCGGGGTTATTTGCGATGCAGGCCCTAAAACCTGCAATGATCCCATCCCGTTCGAGGTGCTTTCCGATTACGACGAGGCGAGTCTCTGATAGGCCTCGAGGCCACGCTTCCGCGTACGTAAGGGGGCTGAAGACATTCTGAACACCCTGCAAGATGATGGGACGGTTCGCGCCAGAGAACTTGATCAACCCCTTGACTCGATAAAGATTCGTACCGTAGGTCTGTGTCAGTTGTATCAAAAATGCGAGAAACTTTTCGTGATCAACTGCATCAGGCTCACGAAAACTTACGGACGACACATCAGCATGGGGATGTGGTTCCTCGTGGCAGTGGTGATGTTTCCCAGAAGCGCACAAGGTACAGGGCTCGCTCTCGGACGTGCCTTCCGATTCACTCCCCATACCGATCCAGTCCGTGACTGATTGTTCCTGTGTGCTCGGATCAAATAAGCCGAGGTCGAGCAATTCGGCGGCAGGCACGTCGCCGAAAAGGACAGTAGTCTTTGCTGCGATCGGATTCAGTGCCTGTACCAGCGAGACTGCGGAGTGGTATTGGTCGCTATCAACCAGGTCACGCTTATTGAATATGATCTTGTCTGCAAGTGCAATTTGCCGCTCAGCCTCTGGCGCGTTCTCCAGCTGACCTTCCACATGCTTTAGATCGACCAGCGTCACGATGGCGTCCAGGCGGTATGTAAGATTCAGCGACATATCCGTGTAGAAAGCTTGCGCAAGCGGCAGAGGATTTGCAACCCCTGTGGTCTCGATAAGCACGCGATCGAACTGAATTTTGGGCTCAGCAAGTCCCGCTTTTCGCATATATAGCTTGTACAGCGACTCCATGAGGTCATCCTTGCTGGAACAACAAATGCATCCGTTACTCAGCTCTAGCATGTCCTCTGACGCGCGGCTGATCAGGTCACCGTCGATGCCGATTTCCCCGAACTCGTTCACGATGACCGCGATTTTTTTGGAGTCGGGGTTCGACAGGATGTGGTTCACCAAGGTGGTTTTTCCTGCGCCGAGAAAACCTGTAAGAAGCGTGATGGGGATGCGTTGATCGTTGTCAGCGGAGGCGTTCATGGTGTGGCCTGCTCGATTGCGTGGAGGTGCGGCCGGGAACCCGTGTCCGATTCCCGCCGGGTTGCTGGGTACACCAGCTGACAAGGTCAGTCGTTGAGGACAGCCCAGGCGCGGACAGGCGAGCCGCTTCCGTTTTGGATCTTAAGCGGCGGCCCGTAGAACATGAACTCACCTTTACCGACCAGTTCCTCGAGATTGACCAGCCATTCGTAATGAGTAATTCCCCGGTCGCGACATACGCGATGGCTTGGAAACAGGTTATGCGACGGTTTGTCCGTGGACGGCCCCTCCACTCCATGCAACCTGGAGCCGCGATCCGCAAGCCAATGGGTTGCTTCAGCGGTAAGACCTGGGTTGCTCCATACGACCTTCAGGTCTGGATAGTGTCGCTTGTGAAGACCGGTATTCATCAGCACAATGTGGCCGTCAATCTTCACCCCTGCCTTCTCCTCACCTTCTTCAAGATCTCTGACGTCGATGTCACCAAGGTCAGGGATGTGCGTCATGTCCAGGCAGACCGCTTTCCCCATGAACATCGACAGAGGCATCTCGTCGACTGGTTGGCCCTTCGGGTTCGTGTGATAAAAAGCGTCGACATGCGTTGCGATGTGATCCAAGGTGCTGATGAAGGTCGTTGCGAAGGTCATCGGGTCCTCCGGCACGCCCAGGCCCAACGAGAGCGACTTCTCATGAGTGAGGTGAGGCGCAATGATGGGCCGCTGAAAGAGCTTGTGTGCGGGCATGTTGTCCGCCAGGGTCAACGTCAGGTCTACGATTCGTTGCGGCATGGTAAGTCTCCTTAATATCTGTTTCTCGAAGTGAACCGGGTGGTAGGCGTAGCGGTGAGCACCTGCTGCACGACAAATCCGTAATACGGACAACGGCTAAAGATAACCACCCGTCTCGCGGCCGTCAGGCATTGGGTAGCGCTCTCTGGCATGTCCTCCAATCTCTGCTTAATCAATGCTGTTCCTTCGATACAACCATAACCTCCCAAATCTCCTGGAACAACGGGGCGCCCGCAAAAATGAGTCCGCCATGCGGACTATTAGGGTGTAGGATAATCACTTTGATGGGCACGTTACGACATGGATATTGAAACCGAGAGCCAATCGTCAGCGACGAGCAAAGGTTCGGGAACACAGAGCATCGAACGCGCAGCTCGGATCTTGCGAGAGATCGCATCATTCAGCGTGCACGGGTTGCGCTTATCGGACCTGGCCACTCAACTGAAGCTGGAGCGCCCGACGATCCACCGGATCTTGAGTTGTCTGGTGAGGGAAGGGCTGGTCATGCAGCACCCGCAAACGCGCCGGTATTTGCTCGGCCACGGCTTGTACGAACTCGGCCTGACTGCTGCAACGCAGTTCAAATTGCAGGCGATCTGTGAGCCGTCGTTGAAGCGGCTCGCCCAGTCGACCGGGGACGTCGCGTTCTTGACCATTCGTAGCGGCTCGGACGCCATTTCGATCGCGAGAGTTGAGGGCGGCGGACCCGTGACTGTACCTGCCATACAGATCGGCGTGCATCGACCGCTGGGGGTGGGCGCAGGCAGTCTCGCGCTGCTAATGCTTCTCCCAGATGACGAGATTTCCCGTATTTGCCATGCAAACGCAAAGCGACTCTTCACCTATGGCGGGCTGTCGGTGCCATCATTGCTCAAGATCGTGAAGCATTGTCAGGACGTCGGGTACGCAACGCACGACAGCAGTCTGATCCCCGGTCTCAGCGGAGTGGGCACCGTGATTCGGGACAGCGGTGGCGCTCCACTCGCCGCGCTTAGCGTAACGGCACTTGCAGGCAGCTTGTCGCAGGCCCGGCAGCAAGAACTCGTTTCACTTCTCCGCACTGAGTCGCGCGTCATCCAGAACCTCGTGCACCAGGCTAACCTCGACACCACGGATTTGCGCGGACGCGTCTAATTTGGACGACGTTTGGTCCAGCTAGGTGGTCTGGCTGGCCTGAAGCGCTCGGCCCGGTGAGACCATCGCCATCAGTTCCGGACAATGTGGGGATGTGGCAGATGGGAGTTGTATCGGCTGGGTGACTCGTCACGGGCGGCGGAGTCTTGTAGCGGGGGGCAAATGCAGGCGCACGGTTGTTAGGTCTCGCGCGCCTGCCGTTGAGGTCGATCTGGTTTATTCGATTACAACGCCATAGCGGCCGCTTTCCTGCGCCTCCACCAGGCTCGGTTCGGGCACTGCCTCGCTCCAGGTATGCTCTTCCGGATCAACGTGACGCGTCGCGAAGATCAGCAAACCGGAGAGGAAGCACGGAACCGCGCCGAAGAACAGGCCTGCGTGAAGCCAGTCGCTTCCCGAGCTAAGCGCCGCCGTGATACCAAGGCCGGCCACAATTGCGCCAATCGGCCCCATCGCATGGACAATTGCGCTGCCAGTGCCACGAATTGCGGTCGGATAGCTTTCGCCGATGAAGAACAGGGCAGCGGCGTACGGGCCGTTCAGGAAGAACAGGCCGAGGCTGTAGAGACCGACCACGACGTAGAGGTCGTGCGGGCCATACAGCATCCCCGCGAACGCGAAGCCGCCAAGCATCCATCCCAGCGCCAGAGTGTTTCGCCGGCCAATCTTGTCGCCAATGAAGCCGTGCGAAAGGTAACCGATGTACCCGACCACGTTCGACAGGACGAGAATCAGCAGCGAGTTCTCGAACGAAACGTTGTGGACTTGCGTCAAAACCGTCGTGCCGAGTACGCCGAAGACCTGGATCGCGGACCAGTTCAAGAGAAAGCCGCCGCCGAGAACCAGCGTTGGACGGAGCGACTCGCCGCGGAAGGCCGCCCAGATACCAGCCGAGGAATGTTGCTCGTAGTCAATTCCGTGACGCGCTGCGATCTTGCGGGCAGCTTCTTCCTCACCACAGTCACGAAGATGCTTCACGTGCTTGTGTACCAGGAACTGCGGGCTCTCCTTCAAACGTCGCGTCATGAAGAAAATGACTATTGCAGGGAAAGTCGCGAAGACGAAGCAGCCTTGCCAGCCTACCCTCGGCAACAGCAAAGCCGTGAGGCCAGCGGCGACGAGCGCTCCGATCGGCCATCCACCCTGTACCAGGCTATAGATGAAGCCCTTGCGCTTGTTCAGTCGCGCGTCGTTGGCCGCAGTGTAAAGTTCGTTCAAATACGTCGCATTGACCGTCTCTTCCGCATACCCGAGACCAGAGAGCGAGCGAATAAGAATCAGGGGCCAGCGCCCGAGAGATCCGCCAACCACAGTGAGCCCGGAGCAGACTGCAGCGCCGGCGACGGTGAACAGGAGGCTCTTCTTGCGTCCCGCCTTATCGAGAATCGGTCCGATTACAAACGCGATCAGCGCGGTTCCGGCGGCAACCAAGGTTGCTATTTCGGCTTGCTCCGCAGCGTCCCACTTGTAGTGGGCTCCAATTTCTGGAAGGAGCGTGCCAAACAGGATGAAATCATAGACTGCGAACACCCACGCGAAGAAAGCGACGACGGTGGCTCGCTTTACATCACTCGGCAGTATCGAATCGACCCGAAAGTCATTTGGGCTTTTGAACTTGGCCATTTTGAACTAATCCTTAGCCTCACGGCATAAATAATCCTGTATTCAGTTTAAAGAAGGACAACTGAATAACATGTTTGGTCATTCATTTGGATTGGTGAGTGGGCTTAGCTTGAGCGCAGATAGCGCCTGAGCTACGGCCAGCGGTCAGATCATGTAGTCGCCGCCATTTGGATTGATGGTGGCGCCGAGGAAGTAGGATCCGGCTTCGGAAGCAAGCAATACGGCAGCAGGCGCGATTTCGTCGACGGAAGCTGCTCGTCCGATCGGCAATTCCGCGAGCTTGGCGCGTCGGAACGTTTCGGGAAGACTGCGGAACAGTTCCGTGTCGACCGGTCCAGGACAGATCGCGTTCGCAGTGATTCCCTGGTCAGCCACCTCATACGCGAGCGAGCGGGTAAAGCCAATTACGCCAGCCTTCGCTGCGGCATAGTGGGCAAGTTCCTTTGCACCTTTATGTGCAAGCTGAGAGCTGATGTTGATGATTCGGCCGTGCTCGCGCTGGCGCATACCAGGAAGGACAGCTCGCGTACATAGGAAGACACTGCGCAGGTTAATCAGCATCATTCTGTCCCACATATCCGTGGGCATATCGGCGACGAGCGATGCGGACTCGATACCCGCGTTGTTGACCAGAATGTCAATGCGGCCGAGCGCGGCGATTGCGGTATCGACCGCAGCGTTCACCTGCGACTCTTCGCCAACATCGGCAGAGACAGCAACGCCTCTCACCCCGAGGTCGCGAATACGTGCTGCGGTGTTCTCTGCGTCTACCTTTAGGCGATCAAGTACGGCGACGTCTGCGCCTTCCTTCGCGAAGGCCAGGGCGATGGCTTGCCCGATCCCG
The DNA here is from genome assembly GCF_040948805.1 of Paraburkholderia sp. BR13439. Taxonomy (NCBI): domain Bacteria; kingdom Pseudomonadati; phylum Pseudomonadota; class Betaproteobacteria; order Burkholderiales; family Burkholderiaceae; genus Paraburkholderia; species Paraburkholderia sp. BR13439. The sequence goes on from NZ_JBFPKN010000028.1 coordinate 11,849, forward strand.
CGCGCAGCGCCTGTGACCAAAGCCGTCTTACCAGTTAGGGTGCCCATGATTTCCTCCAAACGTGATTATGAGCGATTGAATTGATTAATGGCTTTGGATGGCCAAGCCGCCATCGACCATAATCGTCTGTCCGGTGAGATACCGGGCTTTGTCCGAAACCATGAACGTAATGACATCCGCCATGTTTTCCGGCTCACCGACACGGCCGAGCGGAACTGATGCCGACACAGCATTGAGGCCCGATTCTCCTTTCGAGTGCTGCTCAGACAGCGCCTGCGCGGTACGAATAAACCCGGGCGCGAGGCCGTTGACGCGGATCCCGTGACGTCCTGGTTCGACGGCAAGGCCACGCACCAGACCGACTACACCCGCTTTTGCCGCCGAGTAGTGTGCATGTTCATCCCATCCGTAGGCGATGCCCATGATGGACGACACAGCAACGATGCTCCCTGATTTCTTCTGCTTCATGCCCGGCAGCGCTGCGCGAATGATGCGGAAGACGCCTTTCAGGTCAATATCCATCGTGAGATCCCACTTCTCGTCCGTCAATTCATCGAGAGGGACTTTATGCGCGATACCTGCGTTTGCGATCACCGAATCGATTGCGCCATATTTCTTCTCCACGGTCGCGCCGATTTCGTCACAGGCAGCAGTGTCGCGAACGTTAAGCGGATGGAATTCAGCCCGTCCCCCGGCTAACCGAATCTCCGCCGTCACCGCTTCTCGTTCTGCCTGTAGAACGTCGGTGACGATCACCCTGTAGTTCAACGCACCGAATGCCTTCGCGGTGGCTCGTCCGATCCCGATTCCGGCGCCGGTGATCAGAACCACGTTTTGATCCTGGTTACTCATTTGGAATCCTCATTACAAGGGAGTTTGATTGGGCAATTTCTAACCGCAACCTTGAGATTGGGGCGGGGAATGTAACGGTGTGTCGGCTTGGTCGGTCACGTTCTTACGTGAGTTCCACTATAGAGCCGCCACATTTGTTTTCAACGGCGTCGAAAACAAAGAATTCCGTATTGTGGACTCGGGTATAAACCCCGATAAATCTGCTCTCCTGGTGGCGCGCGACTTTCAGAAGCGGAGCGCTACCACAAATCGTCTTGTAAGCCGTTGTTTTGTATGACTTTGACCGTTCGCAATGCACGCGGCATCAGCCACTCGGTCGTGCGCGAGCGAAACTCTCCGAGCAAAGAGGCAAGGTTTCCATGATATGGAGCAGTTTCGTCGAGCAGGCCGCGCATCGTGACGCGACGAGCAAGGCCAACTGGAAGCCGGCGCAGATGGCCGGACCTTCTTGTTAGCTGCCGTTGGATGTTCGGCCACTCGGCCGGCGGGAATGGGTGAGTGCCTGAGTATTCTGAAGGCCGGGTCATGGACGTTGCACGACGGGAAGCGAACCGCCACTGTACCTGTGGGTGGCAGGTTCGCGCTCAGCAGTGTTGGCATGATCCGCAGGCTGTCGACGCTCGACATGGCATCATCCTGATGCCAGAGGAAATCGTCTCGGATGAACTGGCCAGCGGGAGGCTGCGCCGCCATCATGCGGGCATGGCATGGCATGGCATGGCACGGCACGCCGATGCCCGTCTATGCCATCACCGAAACCCGGTTACTGCCCGCGAAAACGCAGCGCTTCATTGAGTTCCTGCAGGAACGATTTGAGCGGTAGCCCGCGCGGATGACAGGTTATTTCCCTCTATGCGGTCGCGAACGTCCGTTGCCTGGTGCCAGTGCGACTGTTCAACCGCTGCGGCCCCAACGGCCGTGAAGGGTCGGCAAAACTCATACATCAATGGCGATAATTGACATTGACCGGCTCAGATTATCCTGGTAGCAGCAAAGACACGCACGCCGATGCGTGTCGGATGCCCTACAGGTTGCCCGAATGAAGAGGATTCCTTCGTAAATGCTGGCCATGCCTTCCGCGATCGAATCAGGGTACCGTGACTAGCGAGGCTTTGGGGCGCGAACGCGGCACGGTTTGCAGCTGAATTTTCCGTTCACGTGACGGCGTCCTTCATGCGCTGATGTCGCAGCGGCACCTCACTCGCAGTCGCGAACCGCAGCACTCGTTTCGTCGAAACCTGTGTCAGGCCTACTGGATCTTCACACAGCAAGCGCCTAGGTCACGTCGGTGCGCTGCTCGTCGGCTGTCACGCTGATTTCGTCGGGCACTGTGCCGACCGCTGCAGGCGACCGGTTGTGACCTAAACTGGAAATGCGTCTTTCGCGTGCCCAGGTGCCGCCGTGACGCAATGCAACATCGCTGGCCGCCGACTGCATCAGGCGAATGGCGATGGCACGGGCAACACACCGTCATCTGCTGCCTGAATTACTCTGGATCTGATGTTCAAGAAAGGGGGCATCATGTTGCAAGCCAGTGAAATCCAAAAGCGTTTTACTCATCTTCAGCAAACCGTCAGCGAGGCATCACGTACCTTGCACGCCGACGCGACGATTCCTAAGCACCTGATGAACTGGATGGATGAGCTCGAAAAGGAATGCAAATCGGCGAAGAAGATCATGTCGTCCAAGGATGAGGATCGCATCCGGCAGTGCGTAGATGATCTGGAACGGATCGGTGATCGTGCGGAACGCGCTTGCCAACAGGCCGGTGGTCTGGCCGACGGAATCGTGGATACCGTCAGTTCAATGCATTCTGAACTTTCCGACCTGAAGCGACAACTGCACTGACCTGGCAGGGAGCCCCGGTCCAACCCGCCGGGGCTGGTTGCACTTCTACACCTGCGCTTCAAGACGCACCGCAACGCTTCTGCTTGACGCGCGGCCGCCTGTTTCCTTCGGGCTGTCGTGCCCGATAGCGGGCCAATTCTTTGCTCGGAGGTATGCCATGGCTACCTACGTCATCCTGAGCCGTCTCGCTCCTGACGCATTCACGGATCCCAGTGAACTGAAGCAGCTCGCCGCCACAGTGGCCGAAAAGATCAGGGCCGAATGCCCTGCCGTGACCTGGAAGGACAGCTATCTGACGCTCGGGCGCTTCGACGTCCTGGACGTTGTCGAGTCGAACGATCTGAAGCAGCTCGAGCTGGCGGTTTTAATTATCCGCGGCTATGGACACGCCGCTACCGAGACCCTACAGGCGACGCCGTGGAACGAGTTCATCGCGGCCCTGTAGCGCCGATCGACAGATCGGGCTCGAGGCGACGAAATGCGCCAGGTCGGCGCGAACTGATTTGGCTGAAGTTCGGTGCCGAGTGCGATGAGCGACCGCAGCTACCATAGGGTTTCCTGATGTTGGCCATACCTGTAGTTCGCGCGCACTCGGCCCAGGATGCGGTCAGTACCGCATGTTTCAGTTCGCGCAGCCAGGCACCTGCCGAGACCCCCATAGCCATGCGAACGCGAAGACCAGCACCCTGCCCCCCCCGCTCGTCTCGACTGCTTCTCAGGGGAAGATCGGTGTCGTGGGCTCCGCGCCCTCCAGATCGGCTTTCGGAAAATGCTGCGCGACCATCTGCTCGATCTCCTGTTCGCGCGATCCAGGCACGTCGGCCATGATCAGGATCTGGCCGTCGCGTATGGCGCCACGAAAGCGCTCGAGTCGTGTATCCGGGTCGTCGACGCCGATCATCGTGGCCGTCCAGGCCCCGAAGCCGGCACCTGCCAACGTCAAAACGACGACGGCTCCGCCCGCAATGGCGAGCTCCGCGGGAGGATAGACCAGCGCCACGAGACCGCGCAGCGCGCCGGTCGCACCGCCGAGCGCCACGCCGCGTTCGAGCGAGTGCACGACGTCGCTGCTTTGCAGTAAGGATGCCTCGGGTAACTGTTCGAGTGCGACACTGTGATTCGCGAGGACATGGATATGTCGCCATGTGATCCGCGCCCGCAGCAAGTCATCTACGATCGCCTTCGCCGTCGTCGTGTCAGGTACGAGGAAATCAAGACGTCTTATGTCGTCTCTCCTTCAATCAGGCATTCCCCAACGGGACGATGCTGTTTATCGTACCCTGCCGCAGGCAATCATGGGGCGTAGGTGACTTGCCGATATGAAGCGGTGACAAAGCATCGGAGGCAAGCCGACCGCCGCCCATCAGCCTTCGAAAAGCTGCCGGTTGGCGCGGACAAACTCTTCAACGGTTTGCGGCGCCTGTCCGGTGACTTGCTCGATGATGCCGTCTTTGCCCGCGAAGACACCGTTCTGGTAGTCGATGGCAACCTCAATGAAGTGCTGGATCATAAACTCCGGAAGACCGTACTTTTGCAGGTGTTCGCGATATTCGTCGAGCGTCGCTGGGTTATAAACAATTTCCCGGTCGAGAACCTTGCCGATTTCATCCGCGATGCCCTGATGGTCGAGTTCGATCGGACCGCACAGTTCGTAGGTATTGCCAATATGGCCGGAAGGATTCGTCAGTACGGTAGCGATGAAACGCGCCTGGTCTTCCGCGGCAATCGGTGCATGGCGTCCGTTTCCGTAAGGAAGGGTAATTCTCCCTTCGTTGACGATGGTATCGAGCACCCATGGGAAGATCAGCCATTCCGAGAAGAACGTCGGTCGGATGTGAACCGTTGGCACGCCCGACCAGTCGAGAACCCGTTCTGCGATCCAATGATTGCGCGCCGCGTGACTCTTCGAGTCTTCCCGCGCGGAGATTTGCGACATTTCTGCGAGGACTTCCACCCCCGCACGCCGTGCCGCGTCCGCGAAATACGCTGTCGCCTCGATGAAGCCCGGCCGCACCGGATAGCACAGGTATGCGCCAGTCGCGCCGTCCATTGCGCGGAGCACATCGTCATGCTCGAGCAGATCGCCGACGACGACTTCGGCGCCCTGGGCACGAAGCGCTGCACTGCGTTCGTCTTCCTGGTGTACTAAGGCTCGGACAGCATGCCCGTCGTTCAACAGATGACGAATGGTGCGGACGCCTGTCTTGCCTGTGGCGCCAGTGATCAGATATTTACGTTGCTGCATGATGAACTCTCCAGTCTAACGATGTGAGCACTCGTCGCGAGTGCGGGGCTACCAGATCTCGCCGCCATCGAAAAATCGTTTCGAAACCATATAGTGCATATGCACATATAGGTGCGCGCGCAATGCACTCAGTTTCAGGCTTGCACACCACCTACATCTTGATGAGGCGTTCTTGGACCGTCTGAAGAATTGCCGCGGACTCGTCAGGGTCTTCAACGATACGCGCCATGGTGAGGGCGCCGATCATCGCCGAGAGCGCAAAGATCGCTTCGGACCTTGCTGCTGCATGGTGCCGACGCCCGGACCGACTTGCCAGACTGTCGACGAGACCGTCGAACCCGCGCGCGGCAACTGCCCGCGTTTGTCCGTCGGCGCGCGCGAGCTCGCTGCCCATGCCCGCGAGCGGGCAACCGTCTGCCGGTGCGTCGCGGTGGGACGTCGACACGTAAGCCTCGATGATGGCCTTGAAAGCTTTAGCGCCGGTGCGCTCGCCCGCGGCCGCTTCGAGCTTGCCGATGATCTCGGTTAGCGCGGCTTCGCACGCTTGTGCGATTAAATGGTCTTTGGACTCGAAATGCCGATAAAAACCACCGTGCGAGAGTCCCGCGTCAGCCATCAGATCCGCCAAACCTGTCGTCTGGATGCCGTTCGCCCTGAACGCGCGAGCCGCAACATCGACGATTCGACGGCGGGTCTCAGCAGTTTCAAGTTTCGATCTCCTCATGACGGGGCACTCCGTGACGTGTTGTTTAGATGATAGTTATCATCTAAATCATGATCAACGCGTTTTCAGCAACATTGAGTTTCAGCAGTCGAATGGGGCCTGATTGATTAGGTCGCATGGTCCACGCATCGAAACCGGTCAGCTGACGACGCCTGAAATTCATCGGCGCGTAGCCACGGTCGTAAGAGGCATTTTCCGGGCAACTTCGTCTAGCGCCTCCGGCAGAGGGCGCCGATGCGATGCGGCTCCAGCAAGGTCGACACGTTTGGGACTCAACGATTCGGCACTACAAGTGCACGACTCGGCCGGCGGGCGACGACCCAGAATGCAGTTTGATAACTGGAACCTCGCGACTCACGCGATGGAGCGAAAGTCTCGTCCCGTACCCGTTATCGACGGGCGGGTTGGCTCAAGGAGCAGCGCAACGGTTCGCAGGCTTCGCCTTGCTTCGGAGCCGAGACAGGCGTGTAATTGATTGACGGCCGGGCAAGCGAGGGGCTCCATGCGCTGCGATCATTGTGGCTTCGAGAATGCCCTGACACTATCATGAGTCGGTCGACGGTGGATCTCATGAAGGAGCATTTTCCGAACGTTTCGGTTCGCGGTGACCTCGGTCAACACGGTTCGCTTCTCAGCATCCAGAAAGCGAAACGGATTCTCGGATATCTGCCCAACTTTACGTGGCGAGGCGAAAAACTGGACTGAATCCAACGTCCAGGTGCTCAGCTTTCCCGAAGACCTTTCTTCTGACGCAGAGGACGAAGTGTCCGTTTCCGCGGCATCCCCCGAAACGGACACTTCATTGTCGCAGAGTTGCGCAACCGAGAGGACTTCAAGGCAAGGACGCATCTATCAGCTCAATCCAATGACGCACTGGTGTGCGGCCCGCTCCGTCCAGATGCACTTGGCATCCGATGTTGGCCGTGACAATCAACTCCGGCTTACCGCCCTCCAGCGCATCCAGTCGGTTGTTGCGCAACCTTTCCGCCAAGTCAGGCTGGGTAATGGAATAGGTGCCCGCCGAGCCGCAGCACAGATGTGCGTCAGGCACAGAGGTGAGATCAAAGCCTAACCGTTGCAGGATCGATTCGACGGCTCCGCCCAGTTTCTGCGCATGCTGCAACGTGCAGGGACAATGAAACGCGATTCTTCGCGGTACTGGCTTTGGACGTTCATCCGTCAACGAAGCTTGCGTGTCCTCCGGAAGATCCGTCTGCAAGCGCTCGATCGGCTCTCGAGCCAACACCTCGACCAGGTCCAGTGCCAGTTCGCTCACCCGCTGTGCTTTCGCTGCATAGGACGGGTCTTCGCGCAGCAGGTGTCCATACTCCTTGACGAACGCACCGCAGCCGCTCGCTGTTTGCACGATCGCTTCGGCGCCGGCCTGGACGGCGGGCCACCACGCATCGATATTGCGTCGTGCACGCGCGAGACCAGCGTCTTGAGCATTCAAATGATAATCGCTCGCTCCGCAGCAGCCGACCTGATTGGCATTGGTGATGCTGATGCCGAGCCGGTCCAGCACGCGTGCGGCAGCCGCGTTGGTGTTCGGCGATAGAGTGGGTTGGACGCAGCCTTCCAGAATCAGCACGGTCCGTTGATGCCGTGGTATAGGCCGGGACAGTGGGCTGACGACGCGCTTAGGGACTTTGCGTTTCAGCGGCGCCGGTAGGAACGGCCGAAGCACTCGACCGGCTTTTAGCAGCGCTTCGAAGACCATGGGATGAGGAATCGTCCGACGCAGCCCTTCGCGCAGCAGGCGTTCGGTGGCTGGTCGTCGGACACGCCGTTCCAGTTCAGCGCGGCCGATGTCTAGCAGCGCGTGATAGGTGACTCCGGAGGGGCACGTAGTTTCACAATTGCGGCAGGTGAGGCAGCGGTCAAGGTGCAGCTGCGTTTTCCGTGTGACTGGCTCCCCTTCGAGCATTTGTTTGATCAGATAGATGCGACCGCGTGGTCCGTCCAGTTCATTGCCGAGCAGTTGATAAGTCGGACAGGTCGCGTTGCAGAAGCCGCAGTGCACGCACGAGCGCAGGATCTGTTCGGCTTCGTCCGCGCGCGACAGAGTCTTGGCCGCATCGCTGAGATTCGTTTGCATGCTGAAAATCCCTTTGGTAGAGCGACTAGACGTTTTCAAAGCCCGGCGTACATGCGACCGGGATTGAATAGGCCGCACGGATCGAGTCGCTGCTTCAATTGCTGATGAAAGCGCAGTAAAGCGGGCGAGAGCGGCGTGAAGGGCTCAGCGTGGACCCAGGGGCTGAAGCTGACGGCATGGCCGCCCGCCGCGCGTGCGATCTGCCGAATAATCTCGGCCGGCGCTTCGCTTTTCAACCAGCGCTGTGCGCCGCCCCAGTCGAGCAAAGCGTCACCTGGCAGGTCGAACAACGGCGTGGCGTTCGGCAACGACAGCCGCCAAAGCGGACGCGGGTCCGCAAAGAAAGCCAGACGATGTTCGCGCAGGTCGTTCCAGTATTCCGGACTCAGTTCGCTGCCGCCTATGCGATCCACCGCCGACGCCACAGAGCCTACGCCTCCTTCGAGTCGCACATGCAGACGGCCGTCAACGTGACACGCAGCGCTGATCGGAAGCACGGCACGGCGCCAAGCCGATAGTTCGCATAGTGCTTCGTCCGCGTTGAGTTCGAGCATGAGGCTCGCGCTTGCACGTGGTTTCGGCAACACCTTGAGTGACACTTCTGTGACGAGACCGAGGCAACCGAGACTACCCGCAAGCAAGCGGGATACGTCGTAACCAGCCACGTTCTTCATCACTTCGCCGCCAAAGCGTAGATGCTTCGCGCGGCCTGTGATAAACCGGCATCCGAGCACGAAGTCCCGTACCGAACCGGCCCACGGCCTGCGCGGACCAGAGATGCCGGCGGCCATCATGCCGCCGACTGTGGCGGCGCTATTGAAGCCGGGCGGCTCGCACGGCAACATCTGGCCAGCCGCGTCGAGTGTCGCGTTAAGTTCTATGAGCGGCGTGCCAGCGCGTGCCGTAATTACTAGCTCAGTGGGATCGTAGCTCACTACACCGCGATGCGAGCGTGTGTCGATCGGCGTGCCGCGTACGGGACGGCCGAGGAAGCCCTTGCTATTGCCGCCGCGAATCCCGAGCGGAGTGCCACGGGCGAGCGCTTGTCCGACTTCGGCGACGAGACGTTCGCTGTCGTCCATAGAGACGGGTTCTGTGTGCATCAGAAACGCTCCAGTTCGGGAAAGGGCAGTACGCCGTGGTGGACGTGCATCGAACCGAACTCGGCACACCGGTGCAGGGTGGGAATGTTCTTGCCTGGGTTGAGCAGGCCTGAGGGGTCGAATGCGGCTTTCAGCGAATGGAAGAAGGTCAGTTCGTCGCTATTGAACTGCGCGCACATCTGGTTGATCTTTTCACGGCCGACGCCGTGTTCCCCGGTGATGCTGCCGCCCACTGCAACGCACAGCTCGAGAATGCGCGCGCCGAGCACTTCGGCACGTTCGGTTTCGCCAGGTGCGTTCGCGTCGAACAAAATCAGAGGATGCATATTGCCGTCACCCGCATGGAAGACGTTCGCTACTTGCAGCCCATATTCGTTCGACAACGCTTCGATGCCCTTCAGTACGCGCGGCAATTCGCGGCGCGGAATCGTCCCGTCCATGCAGTAGTAGTCGGGGGAGATACGGCCCACAGCAGGGAACGCATTCTTGCGACCAGCCCAGAACCGCTGCCGTTCGGCTTCGTCCTTCGCGGCCCGGATGTCAGTAGCGCCCGCCGCACGTAGGAGAGCTTCTACACACGCGAGGTCTTCCTGCACGTCGCTATCGACTCCGTCCACTTCGCACAATAGGATCGCCGCGGCGTCAACCGGATAACCGGCATGGATGAAATCCTCGGCCGCGCGGATCGCGAGGTTGTCCATCATTTCGAGGCCTCCCGGAATGACACCCGCGCCGATAATCTGGGCCACTGCTGCTCCAGCTTTTTCGACGTCGTCAAAGCTGGCGAGAAGCACTTTTGCGCTTTGCGGCTTCGGTAACAGCTTCACCGTGACTTCTGTGACGATGCCGAGCATGCCTTCGGAGCCAGTGAAGAGCGCGAGGTAGTCAAACCCCGGTGCGTCGAGAGCGTCCGAGCCGAGCGTGATGCGTTCGCCGTCGATAGTAAGGATCTCGAGCTTGAGAATGTTGTTGACGGTGAGCCCATATTTCAGGCAATGCACGCCACCTGCATTCTCTGCGACGTTGCCGCCAATCGAGCATGCGATCTGTGATGACGGGTCCGGCGCGTAGTAAAGGCCGTGAGGCGCTGCGGCCTGCGAGATCGCGAGGTTGCGCACGCCCGGTTGTACGCGCGCGGTGCAAGCTTCGGGATCGATTTCGACAATCCGATTGAAACGCGCCATCACCAGAAGGATGCCTTTCTCGAGCGGCAGCGCGCCCCCTGACAGACCTGTTCCGGCGCCGCGTGCCACCACCGGAATTTGCTGGGCGTTGGCGAATTTCAGCAAGGTCTCGACCTGGTCGACCGTGTGCGGCAGCGCAACCAGCATCGGCGTTGCGCGATAGGCGGCAAGGCCGTCACATTCAAAAGGCCGCAGATCTTCCTGCTCGTGGAGCAATTGCAGGTCGGGGATCAACGCCCGCAACTGCGCGATGACCGTGGCTTTGTCGTGTGTCGCAATTGGGCCGTCGATTTTCTCGTCGTAGTGGTAGCTCAAGGGGTCTCCTGGCCTTGTGCCTGACGTGCGATCGCGGGGCAATGTCAGCGGCGTGCAGGCTCTCTGTATGACATTGTTGCGGGTGTGCACGCGGCTGTCGATGGCATTATCTGGTGGTCTTACCAGTTTTTATCGGCACGAATTTCCGCTGACTGAGCCAGAGCGGCGATTAGTAAAGGCGTCGTCGCTTATACCGATAGTATCCGTGATAGCATTGGTATGTGGTCCTACCAGTGGAATACCGGCGATGCAGGCAGAGATTACGGAGAACGCTAGGCAGGTTGCCGACGTGGTCGCCGAGCGGATTGAGCGACTTATCGTAGACGGCGTCCTGAAAGCCGGGCAGGCGTTGCCGTCGGAGCGACGCCTCACCGACAAGCTCGGCGTTTCGCGAACGGCGCTGCGCGAGGGGCTCAAACTGTTACGAGCTCGCGGCATCATCGAAACATCGCATGGGAGGGGCTCTTTCGTTGCGAACTTGAGTGTGCAGCCGGCGCTGACGCCACTGATGCATCTGCTCGGCTCGCAACCGCGCACGCTTTACGATCTGTTTGAGGTTCGCCAGATGCTGGAAGCGGAATCCGCTCGTCTTGCGGCGCTGCGTGGCACTCCCGCCGACTTCGTATTGATTACGCGCCGCTATGAAGAGATGCTGGAGGCCCACGGTAAGGAGACCAGCGCGTCGACCCATGCGCGGCTCGACCACGCATTTCACCTTGCGATCTGCGAGGCATCCCATAACCCCGTGCTGGTGCATACGTTGAGTTCGCTGACTGACCTGCTGCTCAGCTCGGTGTTCGCATCGGTGAACAATCTCTATCATCGCGAGCCGCAAAAGCGTGTCATCGATCGCCAGCATGCAAGGCTTTATAACGCTGTCACTGGCCAACTGCCCGAGCAGGCGCGCAAGGCAGCGTCAGATCACATCGCGAGCGTATGCGCAAATCTGCGGGAAATCGAACAGGAGGAGCAGCGGCTCGTGCGGGCAACGTTACGCCTGGAGGGTTGGTAGTAAATCGGTGGCGGTGTTTGTCAACCTAGTTGTCGCGTCGCTTCACGCGCACTGCTTTAATTCGGCTCGGGGCACACGCTCTGGATTGAGCCAAACCTCGTCCTTCAATTCCCAATTGCGGGTCGAGCAGGACCAGCGGCGCGGGTTGCTCGCCTTGGCTCGCGCATAGACGATTTCACGTTGTGCCAGCACTGCGTTGGCGATGCCGTTATGGGGGTCACCTTGATTTTCCTGCAATATTCCCCTTGAGGTGGGTTGACGCGATTCGCCTTAACTGTTCAGATTCCAGTGGCTGGCCCGTGGCAGCTTGTATTTCCTCAAGCGCGCGTTGCATGTGGCTGGTGTTCCACGCCATCAGGATATTCGCGAGAAGTGTCAGCGCGGAGGAAACGGCCGAAACGCGGAGACATCGGCGCGCCTGCGCGAGGCCAGCAGCTATTCTTTAGACGGAGCACGTTTCAGTTCGTGATGGTCCGCAACGGCTCAGTCCCGACCCTAGCCGCATCACTGACAATGGAGGTTCAAGTGCGCAATGTGCTGGTGGTTGCTCTCCTCGCCCTAAGTATGACGACTTTGTCTTACGGCTTCGACGGAAGCGGGTCAGGCGGTAGGGAAAGCGGCGAACGGGGTGGACAACGCACCCTGAAGGTCTTTGACAGCCAAGGCAAGATGGTGGGGCCGCTGGTTAGCTATGAACCACTTGGCACTGTTCTGCTCGTGAACGGCGCGGTGATTTTTGCTCCGATTCAACGGGTAAGCATCAATAGCGGTAGTCAGCATTCGGCGTCGCAATTTCAATGGGCGGGCGACTTCTCTGCATATCCGACGCCAGACTGCAGCGGCAGCCCGCTGATCACTCCGAACGCTGCCGCGACCTCGCAAGTACGGCCATCCCAAATCGTCAGACAAGGAGTCGATGCGACCGTATATATTGCGGGCGACACTTACTCAGTCCAGACGACCTTTATGTCTTTCCTGGTGAGCGGCCGATGCGCGCCCGGTCAGGAGACGTTGGAAGCCTGGGCTCCCGAAAGCTCCTATTCGCTCACGCAACACTATCCCGAGCCGCTGACAATTCATTACTGAGCGCCCCGCTTGCCTGCTCCACGCGCTTCGGCGCAGTACTTTGCTGTGCCATTTCGCCGACAACAGTCTCAACGTGTCGCGCCCATCATCGCTCTGTTGCGCGCTGAATTTGGTCGCAGCAGGGCATTCACATCGCGGTGCTACGACGCGTTTCGGATCCAAGGTAAGCCGTATTAACCGCGCGCCTGCCGCGCCAAGGCGCGAACAGTCTCGGAGCCGCGGCCGCCATGCTCAAAGAATGACTATCGGACGCTTTCACCGAAGGCTCAGACAGACATCTGATTCTCCGGTGCGCATGCCGGTCGATCTCAAGGGCTGTTCCCGATGTCGCTAGCGACGTTCGAATGGCAAGATGACCGCATCGATGAGCGACCGCTTGTGGCCCGGACGCGGTCCGACGATGATCTTGCAACATCGAGTGGCTATCGCCTGTCGTCGACCGGCAGCTCCCGTAAAGGGTCAACCCTTTACGACAGCCGTCCTTCAACGCTGCGATCCCGCCATCTCCATTGAAAGCGTGTTCGGCCGCTCGCTCGTCTCTGGACATAAGCGACACCTTTCATACGCACCCGCGAATCCCTTGTCAGCCAAGGCTCGAACGGGACGGGGACGACGGCTGAAGCGGGCGGACGCGCTGTCGGTCATGCAGCAGCTCACGGAGCCCATGTTCGAGTCCCGGCAGCCAGTCGCCCTGGACCCGCCGCCTCGCGGAACTCGCTCCACAAATCGTCAACCCGGCTGGCACGAGCGTCAGAGGGGATGCAGCGGCATTCGCAAACCGGTCAGTGGCATGTTATTCGCCGAGGGCGAGACTTTTCTGCCACCAAGGGAGCAACTATCATGGGGGACATTCAATGAAGCTTTTAAACAGGGTGCAATCGTCCGCGAGCGGCTTCGCACTGGTCACACTCACAGCCGTTTCGACCGGCTTTCTCGAATGCGCACCGGCCTTTGCGAAAGTTCCTGAGAAACAGCAGCCGGCCGTACTCACCGCGTCGGCGATCGCCGTGGCCGACAAATACAGCGCCGATGCTGCCGAGAAGGTCTTCAAGGAAGGCGGCAACGCGGTCGATGCCGCGGTCGCGATTGCCTTCACGCTTGCCGTGACGTATCCGGAAGCGGGCAACATCGGCGGCGGCGGCTTTATGACGTTGTACGTCGATGGCAAGCCGTATTTCATCGACTATCGTGAACGCGCACCGCTCGGTGCCACGAAGAACATGTATCTCGACGAGCAGGGCAATGTCATCAAGGGCAAGAGCCTGTACGGCTACTATGCCGTCGGCGTGCCGGGCACGGTCGCGGGCATGTGGGAGGCACAACACCGCTTCGGCAAGTTGAAATGGAAGCAGGTACTGGCGCCCGCCATCAAGTATGCCCACGACGGTTTCGAAGTCGACGAGCAGCTGGACAAGCGTCGCGAAGAGGCCTCGAAAGAGTTCGAGGGCAAGACGAACTTCGATACGTATTTCGGCAACCTCAAGCAGGGCGTCAACTTCAAGCAGCCCGATCTCGCCGCCGTGCTGACACGCATTGCCGACCAGGGCGCTAAAGACTTCTACAACGGCAAGACCGCCGATCTGATCGCGGCATCGATGCGTGGCCACGGTCTCATCACGAAGCGCGACCTGCAGGACTACAGGGCGGTTTGGCGTCAGCCGATTCAGGCCGACTGGAATGGCTATCGCGTGATCACTGCACCGCCGCCGAGTTCGGGTGGCATCGGCCTCGTGCAGCTGCTGAAGATGAAGGCTGACATCGCACCTGACTTCAAGGACGTGACGCTCAATTCGGCGCAGTACGTGCACCTGATCGCGGAAATCGAAAAGCGCGTGTTTGCCGATCGCGCGCAATATTTGGGCGATCCCGATTTCTACAAGGTGCCGGTCACGCAACTGATCGACGAGGCATACATCGCCAAACGCGCTGCTGAAGTCAACCCGACTACGCCGTCTGATACGAAGAGCGTGCAGCCGGGCCTCGGAACGACAATGCCGGAGAAGGCTGAGACGACGCATTTCTCGGTGATCGACAAGTGGGGCAACGCGGTGTCGAACACATACACGATCAACGGCTATTTTGGCTCGGGCGTCGTGGCGGAAGGCACGGGCATTGTCCTGAACGACGAAATGGATGACTTCTCCGCGAAGCCGGGTGTCGCGAACATGTTCGGCGTGGTGGGCAGCGATGCGAACTCGATCGAACCGAAGAAGCGTCCGCTGTCGTCGATGAGCCCGACGATCCTGACGAAGGGCGGCAAGGTGTCGCTCGTGATCGGCACGCCGGGCGGCTCGCGCATCTTCACGTCGATCTTCCAGGTGACCAACAACATCTACGATTTCAACATGCCGTTGCCTGAAGCGGTGGCTGCGATGCGCTTCCATCACCAGTTGCTGCCGCCGAACACGATCTTCTGGGAGCCGTACAAGCCCATCGACGGCGAACTCGCGAAGCAGATCGAAGCCAAGGGTTACGTGCTGAAGGGCCAGGATTTCAGCGGCGACATCCAGGCGATCAAGGTCAACGGCGATACGCCGGAAGCTGCCGCCGATCCGCGCGGCCGCGGCGTGACGCGGGTGATTCACTAGTCTGTTTTCTCGTTTTTTGCCGGCGACACGCGGGTTGTGTCGCCGGCTGGCGGCGATACTTCGCAAAGCGTCGCGACGAGTGCTCAAACCTGCGCCGTCCCTCAGTCAAAAAGCTCGGCGCCATTCACAAAGCTGGCATCGCCGGAGGCGAGAAACACCACTGCCTTGCCGATCTCCGAGGGCTGACGGCCAACGCGCCGCACCGTGATCTTCAGCGATAAATGGCTGGAAATTTTCAGCTCTATTTGACGCCAGTGACGGGACGCATCGACAAATTGAACGCGATGCGTTTGGTAAAATTCCAAAGGCAGAAAGCGAGACCCATTTGAGCCATCCGGGCAGGATTTGTAAGCGTCCGTTCCTGGATTCATGTAAGACGACTGCCAGCCCTCTGAATCTGCCATCCATCAACCGTTGCTTGATCTTGCGCAGTAGCCTGGAGTAGTAGTAACTACGAGGGAAACGCCAAAGAGCCGCCAGGACCCGAATGCAACATATCCGATTGATGCCCGCGCCTATGATGAAAATGGAGCGGATTCGTCGATCGATAACCGCGCCCCTGACACGTTGGAGGTTCAGGATGAAACGCTCGCTGGCTACCTTGTTCATTACGGTTTTGCTACTTATACCGTGCGGCATCACGAACGCGTGGGAGGAAACGTCGCACCTGCGGATTAATTACGTCGCCTACCCGGTCATCTGGAACGGCCAGACAATCATGATCGCCGCGCGTCTGCAGATCCCGCTGGACCTAAGCGGGAAACTTCCTGCGGTCATCCTGATGCACGGAACGTCCGGCCTCAGTTATCGCGGCGTCTACTACGCAGCGGCACTCAATCGCGCCGGAATAGCGACGCTCGAGATTGATCAATGGGGCGGGCGCAACCTTCCGGGTGGATCTTCCAGCCGCCCCAAAAATCTCTCTGACAACCTGCCCGATATCGCCGGCGCTTACCGTCTGCTAGCCGAGCGGCCAAATATCGACGCGTCGCGAATTGGAATTCTGGGCAGTTCTATGGGCGCCATAGAGAGTTTGCTGATGATGACCCATCGCCACAGCGACGCTCTTCTAGGCGATCAAGTACACCTGAAGGCCGCGGTAGCTTTTTACCCCGTCTGCTGGCTGTTCAACCACGTACCGGGCGCCGAGTTTGGGAATCTCGTCGACGCGCCAGTCAGGATTTTCGTCGGGACCGCGGACGACTATGACGGCGGAGATGCCGCCTGCCAGGATTTGCTGCACAGCCTGCCTCCCAAGGACGCGATGCATCTGTCGATACGCAGCTTTCCCGGCGCCACCCACGAGTTCGACGTATTCGACGGCCCGCGCGAATTCAACGATCCAGGGGCCAACCGCCGTCATGGAGGCACTATTCGTGTGCGTCCCGATCCGCAGGCACGGCAACAGGCTCGCGACGACCTCGTGCAGTTTTTTACCAACGCGTTCAACCAGGACCGGGTCGACCTGCCCCGAGATGTGACGCCAAACTGATTCCGTCGTCCTTTACCCCCAGCGGTCGTATCTCACGCAATCACCAAATTGTCAGGAACCTGGCTCTTGAGCGGACGCTCGCGAGCACATTACGACAGACCGTTCATGGCCGGTTGTACCCATCCGGTTATGCGCGATCTCTGTAGCGCGTCTGCTCGAAGCGGATGTGGTTCCGTTTCGCATGAAAGGCGTGGTCGATCCGCTCATGCGCGCAAAGCATTTGCACCTGACCGATCTCGAGTCGGCGAACCTGCTCGTCAGGGAGCGCGGCTCGGGTACGCGTGTCGCGATTGGACGTCTTGTCAAAGCGGCCTGATTGAAGCTGTATGCCGCGTCCGAGCTATCGAGCAATGACGCGATCAAGCCGCTCGTCGAAGCGGGACTCGTGGCGTTCCTTTCGCTGCACGCGTGTGCGCTCGAGATGCAGGCGGGACTCCTGGCGAGGCTTCCCGTGCCGTCCACACCGATTGAGCGAGCGTGGCATGTCGCGAATATCTCGGAGTGGCGCCTGCCTCAGGTCACCAACGCGCGCCGGGGGTTCCTGATGCAGTCGAGGGCCGCCGTCGCAGGCCTGACTTCGCCACCGGAGATGCACAGGCGGGCGAAAGCCGCCGTTACGCCACTTCTGCCAGTATGCCGCTGACCTCGGCCAGCGCTTGCCGTCGCAGTTCGCCGAGATCGACATTCGCCACGGCATCGTCCTTCACCACGCAGCGTCCCGCCGAGAATAGTGCCGCGACCGTCGGCCGTCCGCCCGACGCCACCGGTCCGATCGCCGGATCGTGCAGCCCGAAGTAGCGGGGATCGTCGAGCCGGTACACGGCGATATCGGCCGAGTAGCCCGACGCAATCCGCCCGACGCCTTCGAGCCCAAGCACGCGCGCGCCACCCGCCGTCCCCCAGTGCACGACTTCTTCCACCGAAGCGGCGTCGGCGCCGCCTTCGAACGTGCCGCCGCGATAGACAGGTTGCGCCGCCATGCCGCGCCGCGCGCGCTGCGCGAGCCACGCCATGTGGACCTCGGAGATCATGTCGGCGGCTTCGTTGGACGCCGCGCCATCGACGCCGATCGACACTCGCACGCCCGCGTCCGCCATCTGGCGCACCGGCGCGATGCCGCTGCCGAGCCGCCCGTTTGATTGCGGACAATGCGCGACACCGGTCCCAGTCTCGGCGAGCAGCGCGATCTCGCGCGCATCGAGCTTGACGAGATGCGCGAACCAGACATCGTCGCCGAGCCAGTCGTATTCGCCGCAGAACTCGACGGGCGTCGCGCCATGCATCGCCTTCGCGCTGTCCTGATAGCCGACCGTCTCCGACAGATGACTGTGCATCCTCAAGCCGAGCCTGCGCGCGACGCGGGCGGTCTCGCGCATCTCGTGCGGCGGAATCGAATAGAGCACGGTGGTCGGCGCCATCGCGACACGACGCATCGCGCGCGGTGATGCATCGTGATACGTCGATGCCAGCCGCTCGATATCGGCGAGATATGCATCGAGCGACTCGGGCCGCAGCGCGGTCGGCAACTCGGCTTCGAGCTGGCGCGTGCGCGTCGCACCGCCGCGCAGCAGCACGAAGCGCAGGCCGAGCTTGTCCGCTTCGTCGAAGAGGATCGCCGAACTGTCGAACGGCATGCCCGGGTAGTACAGGTAGTTGTGGTCCGCGACCGTCGTGCATCCCGAGCGCATCAGTTCGATCAACCCGATGCGGGCAGCGAGGCGGAAGCGCCTCTCATCGAAGAGTATGCGAAAACGATACGGCGTCGCGGCGAGCCACGGCGTGAGGGAGGCGTTGAGTCCCGCAGGATCGCCCTTGAGCAGCGACTGGAAAAGATGATGATGTGTGTTCACCCACGCCGGATAGACCACGCAATCGGAGGCATCGACGATCCTCTCGCCCTCGCGCGGCGCGAGCCTGCCAATCGCTGCGATCGTCTCGCCTTCGATGCGGATGTCCGGTCCGTCCACGCGCGCCGGTTCTTCGGCGCTGCCGTCGCCACCGGTCATGATGGCCGCTGCATTGCGAATCAGTATGCTCATATTGATGGTCTCAGAGTTCGCTCTCGTGCCAGCCGCGCAAGCCGATGCGCGCGACCCACACGGTGATGCCGAACAGCACCACGCCCGTGAGCGTGATCAGAAAGAGCGCCGCAAAAAGGCGCGGAATGTTCAACTGGAATCCCGCCTGCAGAATCTGATAAGCCAGACCCGAGCCGCTGCCGCCGGTTCCCGCGACGAACTCCGCGACGACCGCACCGATCAGCGAAAGTCCGCTCGAAATCCGCAAGCCGCCGAAGAAATACGGCAGCGCGCTCGGGATGCGCAGACGCACAAGCGTCTGCCAGCGTGTCGCGCGATTGATGCGAAACAGGCTGACAAGGCCCGGATTAACGCTGCGCAAGCCGAGTGCGGTGTTCGAGATGATAGGGAACAACGCGACGAGCGTCGCGCAGATCACGAGCGCGAACGTCGTGTCCTTCACCCAGATGATGATCAGCGGCGCAATCGCGACAACTGGCGTGACCTGCAGCAAGATCGCGTAAGGAAAAAAGCTCGCCTCGATCAGCGGACTTTGCGCGAACAGCAGTGCGACCGCCACGCCCAGGACTGTTGCGAGTGCGAAGGCGAGCAGCGTGATCTTGAGCGTCGCGAGAAGACTCATGACGAGCATCGGACCATCGGCGACCAATTGCAGCGCGATGTCGTGCGGCGCGGGCACGAGATACACCGGCACCTTGAAGAGCGCGCACCAGCCTTCCCAGACCAGCAGCATCAATATGCCGACGACCCAGGGCGCCATCGCCTTCGCCACGCCGGGCCGCTGTAACAGCGCAGGGCTGCGCCGCCGCTCGGCTTTCGAATGCATCGCAGGCTTCGTTACAAGCGTCTGACTACTCATGATTGCACTCCCTGGGTATCGACCTGCCTGTCTTCATTCGATGCCAGATGCGCGTCGGTGATCAGGTCCGACAGCGCCTTGCAATGCTGCATGAAGGGTGCCGAAACGCGATACGCTTCGTCGCGTTCGGCCGGCCCGCCGATCGGCACGTCGGCGATGATGCGCCCGGGCCGCGCCTGCATCACAACCACGCGTCCCGACAGATACACCGCCTCGTAGATGCTGTGCGTGACGAACACCACGGTCATGCCGCGCTTCCTCCAGAGCGCGCGCAGATCAGCATCGAGCTTGTTGCGGGTGAATTCGTCGAGCGCGCCGAACGGCTCGTCGAGCAGCAGCAGGTCGGGTTCCGTGACGAGCGCCCGTGCCAGCGACGCACGCATCTGCATCCCGCCCGACAGCTCGCGCGGACGCACCGTGCCGAAGTCGCCAAGACCGACGTTCGCGAGCGCAAGGGCGACACGCGCGTCGGCTTCGCGTCGCGGTACGTGCGCGAGGTCGAGCGGCAGGCGCACGTTGTCGGCAATCGACGCCCAGGGCATCAGCGTGGCTTCCTGGAACACCATCGACATGCGCCGCCCGACCGATCCGACGACGCTGAACGGCTGGCCCCACCACCGCATGTGACCGTGCGTGGGTGTCTCGATGCCGGCGAACATCTTGAGCAGCGTGCTCTTGCCACAACCCGACGGTCCGAGCAGCGAGACGAATTCTCCCGCGCCGATGGTGAGGCGTATATCGTCCAGTGCGATCGTGCCGTTCGGATAGACCTTGTCGATACGCTGCCCGGCGAGCGCCGTGTCTTTGCTGTCATCGCTCATGGCCTCATGCCTCCTCTGTATCGATGCGGAACACTTCGCGCTCGCCATGCTCTTCGAGTAGCTCGAGCAGCATGCGGCGCATCAGCAGTCCGGGCTGATCGGATGCCATGTGGCATTCCTGCTGGCGGCGCACGTCGATGCACGCGTCGTAGTCGGTGGCTTCGAGAATCTCGCGGTCTTCATCGGTGATCGGCCGGTCCCAGTCGATCAGCTCCTGGGTCGAACATTGCGCTTCGGTGTCGTTGCGATAGAGCCATTGCACGAGCATCATCGTTCTGTCGTCGATCGGCGTTGCGCAGTTGTAGATGATGTGATGCACGCCGCTTGCCGGATACATGCAGCCGAAGCGCCGCGCGAACGGCACGTACCATCGGTTCATCAGATGGCGCTCGGTGATGTCGTCGGTGGTGCCCGTGATCCGGAAGCTCGCTTGCGGGTTGCGGATCGGCACGCGCGTCTCGGCCTCAAAGCCCCATTCGTTCGGATGGAACTCGTACTTCGATGGCTTCGGATTGTCGAAGAGACCGAAGTTCGACTTGTGCACGAAGCTGAAGTGCGAGTTGTCGAACGAATTCTCCATCATGCGCAGCGGGCTCGTGTTCCACTGTTCGTAGAACTGCAGGATGCGCCGGTAGCCCGGTGCGGTTTCCTCGGCAAATTCGGGAATCGGCTGCAGCGGATCGTCGAGCGCAACCCACGCGTAACCGTAGCGCTCCTCGCAGCGATACGACTGCACGATCGCGCGCGAGGGAATCTCGCCGCCCGCGTTTTGCGGAATGCGCACGCACTTGCCGCTGCAGTCGTAGGTCCAGCCGTGATAGCCGCAGGCGATGTTGCCATCGGCATCGACGAAACCCTTCGACAGCTTCGCCGTGCGATGGCAACAGCGGTCGCGCAGCGCATGCGGCTTGCCGCCCGCGCCTTTCCACAGGACGATCGGTTCGTTAAGCAGCGTGAACGGCTGCGGACCTTCGTCCAGTTGCGAGATCGGCATGACCGCGTACCAGAAGCGGCGCAAGACTTTCTGACGTGTGACCAGCATGATCGGACTCCTTGATTCCGTGAAGCCCGCTCAGGGCATGACCTTTGCGTTCTGGATGTACTGCAGCGTATAGGCGCTCTTGTAGTCGGTGCTCGCTTTGAGCAGCTTCGCGCCGACCATGTAGTCGTAAGTCTTCTTCCAGCGCGTGTCGGTCATCGCGCCGATGCCGAGCGTCGATGCATCTCCGCCCGTCACGAGCTTCAGCTTTTTCAGTTGCGCCACGCCAAACGCGAGCTGCGCATCAGTCATCTCGGGATTGTCCTTCTTGATGAGCGCGTTGCCCGGCGCCGGATTGGCGAGATAGCTTTTCCAGCCTTCCATCGACGCCTTCACGAAGCGCGCGACCACATCGGGCTTCTCGGCAAGAGTCTTCTTCATGCCGACGATGGTGGTGTTGTAGGGCGGATAGCCGGCGTCGGCAAAAAGGAAAAAGTGCGTTTTCACGTTCGCGCGATCGGCCTGGAACGTCTCGGATGACGGATACGCCTGCATCGCGACGTTCGCATCAGCGAAGAACGGCTGGATGTTGAACGTATAGGGACGCGTCTGACCGTCGCTATAGCCATACTTCTCCTTGAGCCAAGGCCACCACGACGTGCGGCCGGAGCCCGCGACGAGAATCGTCTTGCCTTTGAGGTCCGCGAGGCTCTTCACGTCGTCGTGCGTGAGCATGCCTTGCGGGTCGAACTGGAACGAGGCGGCGACCGTCGTCACCGGAATCCCCGCCTCGACGCTCGACAGCACCTGGAAGTCGTAGCCGAGAATGAAATCAGCCTGGCCGCCGACGAGCAACTGCATACCGTTGACCTGCGGGCCGCCCATTTTGATCGTGATGTCGAGCCCGGCTTTCTTGTAGAGGCCCGTGGCCTGCGCCTGATAGAAGCCGCCGTGCTCGGCCTGCGCATACCAGCTCGTCAGGATGGTGATGTGATCGTCGGCGTGCGCCGATGTCGTCGAACAAATACTCGCGGCCAGAACGATGCTGCTCAAGATGCGATTCAATACACGCATGAAAAGGGCTCCCCTGTTAGAACGTAGGAAGACCATGCGGACGTAAGAACGTGTCGGGCGCTATGCGCTCGGCGTGCCGGATGACGATCGAGGAAGATTCGGGGCGATTCACGCAACGCTTCCTGTCGACGGAATCCGGACGATTCCGTTCGAACGTCGAGGCTGGTCGACGTAGGCGCGCGATGCGCCCCAAGAGCAATGCCCCACGCCGGTCAGATACGCCGACGCTAGCCGCTTATACTCTGCAACGCTTTAAGCGATATCCATGCCAGAGATTCGTTGCGGGGACTGGCGTACCTTGGGTCGTTGCAAGCCTGTCCGAGCGGGCGATACAGGGGCAGCGGCGCCCAATCATGAAGCATGGACGCACTGTCAAGGAACGCCTTCGGCCCTCACAGAGCTCGGATCGGATTCGGCCAAGCCATTTACCCAGTACATGACGGATTTCGGGGGGTAATGAGTATGCGAGCGCCACCTCGCACCTGGACTGGATAGGCAAGGCTTATGTGAATCACCGACATAGCTTGGCAAGCGGCCATTACGGAGGGCGGAGTTCGAGTGGCAGCAGTGGGTCGCGAAGACTCGTTCATTGACGTGAGAAGTGTCATTCGCCGACGCCGGTCTCGAGCGGCAGCAAACCAACCTGCAGCCGACGCACCGCTCCGATCTCCGAGCGTCTCCTATGGCCGAAATTAATCTGTAGGTCATCGGGCAGCATTCAGTTGCTGACCAGCCGCCCGAGGAAGGCTTCGTAAGATAGATGAAAGGCAATACTTCGCCGGGACAGGTATGAACCCCGGGCAAATCCGGCCAGAGCGGGCGACGAGGTCGGATATCACAATCGAACTCCCATCATCCCTATGGGAGACTGAGATGAAACCCGAACAATCCCGTGAGGCGTGGAACAAGGGCAAACTGGTCGGGCAGAAACCACCGCTGAGGCCGAAAGACGTCTGGGCCATCCGGATCTACCTTCAAAATGCCCATGCTGTCCGCGATCTTGCCCTGTTCAACCTTGCACTCGACAGCAAACTGCGTGGTTGTGATCTTGTCAGTCTGCGGGTCCGCGATGTGGCGCACGGCAATCAGATCCTGTCGCGGGCGCAAGTCATCCAGCGAAAGACACAGCGCCCTGTCCAGTTTGAACTGACCGAGTCAACCCGGAAGGCGGTCGGCGCGTGGCTTGAGAAGGCTGGCATGAGGTCGGAACAGTACCTGTTCCCAAGTCGGCTATCGGCGTTCCCACATCTTTCAACCCGGCAATACGCCCGGATGATACGTCGATGGGCGAATGCAGCGGGGCTTGATCCGACAGCGTACGGCACGCATTCGATGCGCCGTACGAAGGCGACGCTGATTTACAAACGCACCAAGAACCTCAGGGCAGTGCAACTGCTTCTCGGCCATAGCAAGATCGAAAGCACAATCAGACACCTGGGTATCGAAGTCGACGACGCGCTTGAGATTTCGGAGCAGACTGAAATCTAGCGCAGCTAGTGCTGGCCGCGCGAAACGATGCGACATCGGCATTCGTGCGGCCTCGGTCGGCGCGGTTCTCGTGGGACAAAACCAGCGGACTTGGGCCCGCTGCTGCAGCAGGACAACCATCCTCGAGACCGCTTCGGCCCGGAAAGCTGCCGGACCGTCCCGCGACGGCGCAGATCTATTCTTTACCCGCTCCCTCATCCACTCTTAAACTCTCCACCCTGAACGGTCGGTCACCACCCTGCATAGCTCGCCGAAAAGCGGTCAGTCAATGATTGCGTCTAGCGCAGCTAGAAAGGATAGTTGAAATGAGAATGAAAGAGACTGTGGCGACCAATGCAGTAGACAGTCTTCTTCTCATGTAATTATTCTTTGTTCGATGTTGTACGGCGGTCTCGGCTAGCTGGTTTAGTTCTGTGCGCTTTCAACCCGAGGTTTCCGGTACGAAGCCTCAATTCGAATCGCTTTCGCGGCACTTCGAGGATTGTCTAGATCTTCAGCGCGCTGTTGAATGTCTCATACTCGCCGTACTGACTCCCACAGAGTCCGGCTCTTTTCAACCCACAAGAGACGTTCGGGTCTTCCAGAAACGGCCATTCATGCGAGCACCGGGCCACTGCGACGGCGGGCTTTCTCAACGCACGGGCCGACAAAATATATTGACGAGATTTCCATCCGGGTCGCGCAGCAGTAGCGAGCGATTGCCCCAAGGCATCAATGTCGCCGGCATCACGATGGTTTTACCGGACGCTTTCATCCGTTCGAACACCATGTCGACGTCCTCGACTTCGAACTCCAGGATTGCCGATTGATTGGCTGCGGCAGTGGCCGCTCCGACATTGAAAAGCTTGATCAGGTGCTCGGATGAAATCGCGAGGGTCGTGCTCGCGAATCGCATTTCGGCAAACCCATCGGCTAGCCGCACAGCCTCGATCCCGGACAGCCTCTGATAAAACTCGACCAGCCGTTCAATATCTGCGGTAACCAGTCGAACCGATGCAAACTTCATTTTAAGCTCCTTTAAAAGAGCTTCAGTCTACTGGGCCATGCTGTCAGATTCTGGCAGTATCGTGCGACTAGCGACCTGATTGAGTTTGCGCCATTCTCGAAGCAGAGTGGAACGCCGCTTGGGATAGCGCTCCATCTTTTGCTCGACGCTCAAGATCCGATCCGAACGGAAATTCCGAAAATCGGCTCGAAGCTCGCACCAACACATCAGCACCCGTGCCTGGTCGAAATACACCAGGGCAAAGGGCCAAACGACGCGCCGCGATTGAATGCCGCTGCCGTCCACGTAGGTAATCTCGAGCTTCAACTCTGCACGGACCGCGGCACGCAGCAGGTCCGGCGAGATCGTGTGGGCAGGTCTCGTCAACGGCGCGCCGACCAGCAGCGAAGATTCCTCTAGCTCGCGGCGCAGTTCGGCGGGCAGCACGGCCGCTATCTTTGCAAGCGCGCCGAGCGCACCCCCTGATAGCGTCTCGTCGCAGCGATCGGCCACCCAGCGCATGCCAAGCACCAAAGCATCGAGTTCCTCCGAGCGGAACATGATGGGTGGTAGCATGAAGCCCGGCTTCATTACATAGCCAATGCCCGGCGCCCCCTCGATCATTGCGCCCTGGGCCTGCAAACTGGCGATGTCCCGGTACAAGGTGCGAGTGCTTACGCAGAGCTCATTGGCGAGGGTTTGGCCGCTCACGGGACGTCGATAACGACGTAACACTTGCAGGAGTTGAAGGAGGCGTTCTGCACGGGACATACGTGAATTGGGATATTGGCACGGAGGGAAATCAACAATGTGATCCGGTGCTTCGAACCGAATGCAGTTCATTCGTTCCGAGGACCATTGCATTGTCGACGATCTATACGGCTCTGTCGAACGTCCTTTCCTGGCCGAGAGAGCACCAGTTCAATGCTGGTTCTGTTGAGGTGCCGTTGAACGCTTCGACGGCAGCAACCCGAGCACGAAGATGCTCGCCTGTGCAGTGCAGTTGCGGCGCTTGACGGCGGGAGATGTTGTATCGCTCAATGAACGGCTCAGCGCTGCCGTCCCACATTGGATAACCGCAATAGAAGCAAAGACCGGATTGACGTTTGAAAGCACGAGCGCGGTGTAGCGCGATTGGCGAAGGCATGAGCGACTCCAGATGTCAGGAAGATTCCGGGAAATTTCGAAACCCGCGCGCCCTTTAGGTGCCCACGGGAAGCAGCCAACTCAGTTGCACTGGCACCACATCAACTCTTCAAGAGATTGACGCACCAAGTCTAGTGCGACTTGGACTTCAGGCAAGTTGGTTTTCAGCAGAATTTGCTCCCACCCGACAACGGCTTGTTGTGCGTTCCTTGATAGTTTTCTCGATGGCGTTGGAGGAGGAGTGTTTGCCCTAGGCCTTCTCAAAGCCACTGTTACGGTCGACTATTCGCCGATCAACTCGACGGATCGTGCGGCGGCTGTACTTCTTAGGTGATCCTTGCTCTGATCCGGGCGGTTCAGGGGTGACTCATGCACTTCGCATGGTTCGCCGTCCGGCAGCCCAAGTCAAAGCGGTGTGAGACTCAGTTCGGGCCAGTTGCAGCCGTTCGACCGGACATGCTGTCGGACATTCGAAGGACCGCTTCACCAGATACTCGCCTTTGCGGCTCAATATCCGAGGTGCTGTGCGGCGTCACAGCACTTCGCCGGGATTCAGGATATGCTTGGGATCGAGAGCTATCTTGAGCCGACGCATCAGGCTTATTTCAGCATCGCTGCGCGTGCAGGCGAGGTAGGGGCGTTTCAGCACGCCGATTCCGTGCTCCGCCGAAATCGGTCCGCCCGTTTGTTGCATGACAGCGTAGGCGGTTCGATCGAGTTCGTCCGCCAGCGCTACGTCCAGCGAAGAAAGGCGATTACCTCGAATTCTTCGCGGGGATCGATGTGCTGTGCGCACTGTCGACCTGCCCAGGTGGCGATCTGTCAGTGCCAGTGTGGGGCCCCGACGCGCGCGATCCGCTGGAAGTGTGCCGGCCGCTTGGCATCGAAGTCTGGCAACTCGCGCCAAAGATGCTCGACGGTTGGTCGCCGCCAGCTCTCGCCGCCTACAAGGGGCAGCACGGCATCGTGTTGAATCAACCACAATGGGAGTGAGCTTGCGGCAACCTGAATCGTCCGATTAACGCGCGCGGCGAACAGGCTGGTTTTCGCCAACAATGGCCTCACCACGACGAGAGGGCGAACATGCGCTATAGCCCCGATATGATCCGTACCATCGCTCTGGCCGGGCATGCCGGCAGCGGCAAGACCTCGCTTGTGGAAGCGCTGCTATACCACGGCGGCGCGCTCCATGCGCCCGGCAGCGTCGCGCGAGGGACTACGGTCTGCGATTTCGAACCGCTCGAGCGGAAGTATCACCACTCGCTCAACTCCACCGTCACGCACCTTCATTACCGCGACACTCGCATCTATCTGCTCGATACGCCCGGTTACCCCGACTTTTCCGGGCCGTCGTTCAGTGCGCTGCCGGCCGTCGAGACGGTCGCCATCGTCATCAATGCGCAGACCGGCATCGGAATGACCACCCGGCGCATGATGAATTGGGCGGGCGAACGTAAGCTTTGCAGAATGATCATCGTGAATGGTATCGATGAAGAAAAGGTCGACCTTCCAGCGCTACTCGCGCAAATCCAGCAAACCTTCGGCAGGGAATGCCTGCCTGTCAACCTGCCGGCGCAGCACGGCCGCCAGGTGGTGGACTGCTTTTTCAACCCTGCTGGAGACGCCGATTTCCTGTCCGTTGAAGCTGCGCACAGTGCGCTGGTCGATCAGGTGATCGAGCTCGACCCGGAGCTGATGGAGCTATACCTGGAGCAAGGCGAGGCGATCCGCCCGGAGCAGTTGCACGAGCCTTTCGAGCGTGCGCTGCGCGAGGGCCATCTGGTGCCGGTGTGTTTCACCTCAGCGACCAATGGCGCCGGCATCGAGGCTCTCCTCGATGTGTTTGTCCGGCTCCTGCCCAATCCGCTGGAAGGCAACCCGCCGCAGTTCTACCGCGACGCCGGCTCCCACAAGGAAGTCGTGCGTGCCGAACCCGCCGCCGACAAGCACGTGCTGGCCCACACCTTCAAGATCGTGATCGACCCTTACATTGGCAAGATCGCCGTGTTCCGCATCTATCAGGGGACGATCGAGCGCGATAGCCTGCTGTATATCGGCGACAGGCGGCAGCCGTTCCGGGTCGCCCATCTGTTGATGTTGCAGGGCAAGGAGCACGTCGAGGTCCTGCGAGCCGGTCCCGGCGATATCTGCGCGGTGGCCAAGGCCGACGACGTCGGCCTCGATGCCGTGCTACACGACGCGGCCGACGACGGCAACATTCACCTCGTCCCGCCGGACTTGCCGACGCCCATCTATGGTCTCGCGATCGAGCCGGCGCGCCCGGGCCACGAGCAGCGGCTGTGGGAAGCACTGCAGAAGCTGAGCGCGGAAGACCCGTGTCTACACATCGAACGCGAGGCGAGCACCAACGAGACCGTGGTGCGAGGCCTCGGCGAGTTGCATTTGCGCTATATGCTGGAGCGTCTGTCCGACCAGTACAAGCTCGAAGTCGTGACACGGCCGCCGAAAATCGCCTATCGCGAGACCATCGGCGCAAGCGCCGAGGGACACTGCCGCCACAAGAAGCAATCCGGTGGCGCCGGGCAGTTTGGTGAAGTGATGCTGCGCGTGGAGCCGCTGCCGCGAGGCGCGGGGTTCGAATTCGTCGACGCTGTCAAGGGCGGCGCCATCCCTGGCCAGTTCATTCCCGCCGTGGAAAAAGGTATTCTTCAGGTGATAGAAAGCGGGCCTCTTGCCGGTGTCCCGATGCAGGACGTGCGCGTCACGGTCGTCGACGGCAAGAGCCATTCGGTCGACTCAAAAGAGGTGGCATTCGTCACCGCCGGGCGCAAAGCCTTCATCGATGCGGTGCTCAAAGCCCAGCCCATCGTGCTCGAACCTATCGTGGATATCGAGGTAACAACGCCAGAACCGGCAATGGGCGAAATAATCGGCGATCTGTCGTCGCGGCGCGGCCAGGTTCATGGCTCCCGCCCGTCCGCCGGGAACGCCGTGGTCGTCGCAGGACAGGTGCCGCTTGCCGAGCTCAACCACTATCAGTCGCGTCTGAACGCGATCGCCGGTGGACGCGGCAGCTACAGTATCGAACTCAGCCATTACGCGCCGGTGCCCGCTGCCACGCAGGAATCGTTGGTGGCGCAGCACAAAAAACGAAGCGACACGGTCCAGCCGTGAATGGCCGGCTGTCCTGTGGCATCTGAGGGACATCATGAAAGTTATCGTGCTCGGTGGCGGCTGGTCGGTGTGACAGCCGCGTATCAGGTGCAGAAGGATGGCCAGGAAGTCGTGATCATCGAGCGCCATCCGGTCGTTGCAGCGGAAACCGTCTGAACGTCTGTTCGGCAGTAGGGGCGAATGACAACTTTTGACCGGGTCTAGCCGGTTCAACTTGCGAGCTTTCCCTCGACCCCGCTCGTCACGACGAATTCATGCCGCTCTGGCCGGATGTGAAAGACAGTCGCCTCGCAGACACGATCGTCGTCCAGCCGCGTCGCCCGCCGCGTCAGTAGCAGCGGCGCGCCGACATCGACTTCGAGACTTCGAGACATGCGGCAAGGTCTTCCCCCGGGAATGCCCGCGCCGCACTGGAAACGTCTGTCTCCAAATCGCGTCTCCAGGCTGGTTTAGTAAAATGAGAGCTGCAAAAACTTCAATGAACTCGCCACTCAGACACTCCATGGACATTTTTTACTATTGGCAGAAACTCGAGCAAAATCTGAAGGAAGGACCGGTCGGGTATTTCGGCTCGAACAATACAAAAATCCTGGAGCTGACACAGCGATTGCCTAAGCGTATCTGGGTCTTCAAGACCCCGAGAGGAATGAAGGGCTCCATCCAACTAGTCGGGTCACTCCTTGTCAGCGAGACACCGTGCGTCGCAGTCAAGACTGACTATCCCAACGTGATTTACTACGACCCGTTCTCTTCCGAGTCGGTAATGTACATCGACTCGGGCACACCACAGCGCATCCAGGAGGTCTCTGGATACTTCCAGTACCGGTTTCACTCTGCCTTTAGCTCGAACTTTCAGGGAGACGCCGGTCTGCAAGCTATGGAGTCGAACGTCGTGCGCGGGTTCGAAGCGCTGGTCGCTGACTGGGACACGTGTCAGATGCTCGACCGTGTTAAAAATCGCGAGAAGGTTCAGCCCATCAATCCTTTCGCACAACATTCAGCGTAACAGAGGCTTTGTTGCGTGACCTGTCCGGTAGCTGAGTTGGCATGGCTAGCCGCACTTTCCCATATTGCCCAGCGAACACAGTATGTCGCCGTGAGTGGATATCAGACGGCCATCGAGGCGCCGCTTGCATCGATGATCGTCGCGCTGCTGCGCGCAGCTGGCTGTTGCTGCTGACGATGTTCTGGCTGCTGACCGAATGGCTCGGACCGTGTCGCATCTGAATGACCGTGGCCGTCACTGAAGCGATCACGCTTGCCGCGAGCATCGTGCTTTATCTCACGCGCGGGCCGGCTTCGATTCAGCGGCCCGTGCCCGCGGAGATGAATCGAAGCCGGGCGCTTTCATAGGCGCTCGGTCGTCAAATGAAAGCGCCGGTCGACCGTGGCGAGCAGGCGCTTCGACAGGCGCGTGGCGCGCCCCTGAATCAGCCGGTCCGACACGCGCGACAGACCGTAGGACACGAACAGCACTGCAATCAGCGTCGCCCCGAAAAGCATGAGCGACGTCTCGCCGCTCTCCTCGCCGAACAGTCCGTCGAAGAAATGAAAGGTCATATAGACGCAGATGAAGTGCCAGAGATAAATGCCATAACTTTCGCGCCCGAGGGCCGCGGCGCAGCGTCGAACCAAGGGCATGCTCGGCGCCGCATGCCCTTTCTCGCGTTCCTTGCGGGCATGGCGCGAGCACACGAACAGCAGGAACGCCACCGCACTGCACGCGGCGAAAACAGGCGCGAGCGCATTTGCCTTGTCGAGCCATACACCGAGCGCGGCCGTGACGAGCGCGAAGCCCAACGCAAGCAACAGATAGAGCCACGACACGCGCCCGGTCACATCGGATGCGCCGAGCAAATGCGAGCGGAACGCGTACCACGCCCACATGCCGACGATGAAGCACGGCCCCTGTACCGGCGGCCAGAAATAGCTGAACGTTGCGTGCCAACATCCGGTGTTCAACCAGTTTGCAGAGTTTGGGCCGTTGTGCCCGATCCCAGGCAAGCTGGTCGGCACGGCTTGCCCGATAGCCGTCCGGTCCACTGTTGCGTTTGATTTCGCGGCAGATGGTGGAGGGAGTCCGTGAAAGCCGACTGGCTATTAACTGGATCGAATCGCCAGCAACGAGCGCCCACGATATTTCTTCGCGTTCGGCGAGCGTGAGTGCCAACGGCGACCGATGTCGTCGGGCCGGCCGGATGCCGCCCGTTTCGGCCAGAATCCGATGAACGGACGAATGGTTCCGGCCAAAGAGCTGGGCAATATGCTGGAGGGATTCCCCCTTCTGCCAGCGCTCCCACATCAGCGCTTTCTGCGTCTCGCTGTAATAGATCCGGCGTCGCTGTTTCATCTGCAACACTCCCACTGCCTGAGCAGCTTTCAGTGTGTTGCATCCACCAGTTGAATCCGCCATCCCGTCTTCGACAGGGCCTCGCTCGAGTGGGAATCCCATGTGCGGGCAACGATCGTCGAGCGCGAAGACACGCTCGCGGTCGCAGATGGCGACGATCGGACCATGGCCACCGTGGACAATGCTTCGCCCTTTCGCTTGCAGTTCTTCGAGGTTCCCAGCGAGCACGAGTTCTTCGTCCCGCTTACACGATCTTCTTAGGCAGACGGCGCTGATCTTCCGACGCGATCCACCTAAAGCCGTTGAGTGCCGGGAGGAAATGCCGGTATCGCTGACGGTATCGGCGGCGCTATGGGCCCCTGTCAGGCCCAACGCTGGGTTTGCGGCGGGTGGTGTATGGATAGGATAATGGGTAGGCGGCGGCCTGGGAAAGCAGGAGTCAAACCTGGCGCGGCTTTCCGGGCGGTTGTTGGACCCTGCTGCCTGCAGCAAACCATGTCGGGCGTCTCTTGGCAACGGTTGGCAGATACGGCTGACGTGGGTTAGAGACTGGCCACTATGCGCAGCCGCGAACTGTGAGTTGGCAAGTCGGATTTACGGTGGCCGGGCGGCGGAGGAGTCGAACCTGGCCAGGCTTTCCTCGCGGTTGTAGAAAAGTCTGTGTGATTTGTTGCCTGTTGATGGGGCGGTCCCGGTCATCCTGCCGAATTTTTGTCAACGCTAGCTCATAGCGGATACCTCGATCAACATGCCGTTTCTGGTGGTATATCGGGTGATATGTCACTTCTGAAAAATCAACAGACCCTTGCCGGGAAGCCGATTCCGGGCATTTTTCAAATCCCGCCCTGGGCACCATTTCGAATCGTCGATTCGAATCTTCAGGAGCCTCGCGCTTTCTTCAGACAACGCCGGCCCGTATCAGACCATCGCGTTGTCTCCGCTTCTTCTGCGATTCACTTTCGTGGCGCTTCATCGCTCAGAACTCGTTCCGATAGGCAAATAGCCCCGGAAGTCCGCCGCTCATCACGAATAGAATTTTCTGTCTGGCCGGATACTTGCCGGTAGTCACGTTTTCGACGAGCCCGGCAAATGCTTTGCCGCTATACACGGGATCGAGCAGCAAGCCTTCCGTCGATGCCATCAGCCGAACGGCAGCGCGCATGTTATCGGTTGGAATACCGTAGCCGGGTCCAAGCTGCGCCTCGTCGATCGAGATCGAGTCATCATTCACGCTTAGGCTTGGGTCGATCAATCGAACCGTCTGATTCGCCTTATCCAGGGTAATCGTGCGCGCATGCCCGGCATTCCCATACACCGTGAATGCGGCAATACGTGACGGATCGAGTCCCAGCGCAACCAAACCCGCAACTAGCCCCGCATGCATGCCGCCGCTTCCGTTCGGCACCACGATGCGATCGAAAGCCACGTTTTGCGCTTGCGATTGCGCGACGATTTCAGCGGCGCAGTCCGCATAGCCGAGGCAGCCGACAGGGCTCGAACCGCCCAACGGACACACATACACGTTACGGCCCTGCGCCCGCAACTCGTTCGCGCGTTCCTCGGCGAATTGCAGTGCGTTGGCCGTGCCGGGAAGATCGTGCACGCGAGCATCGAATAGCGCATCGAGCAGCACGTTGCCGTTCTCCATGTAGTCGTGATCGGAACGGGGTACGGTTCTCGTCAGCACCAGCTCGCATTGAAGTCCGACGCGAGCCGCCGCGGCCGCCGTCAGGCGCGCATGGTTCGATTGACGTGCGCCGACGGTAATGATGGTGTCCGCGCCACGCGCGAGCGCTTCGCCAATCAGGAATTCGAGCTTGCGCAGCTTGTTGCCGCCGCCACCCAATCCCGTCAGATCTTCTCTTTTGACATAGATGTCCGCGCCGCCGAGGCGAGCGCTCAGACGCGCAAGGTGCTGAATTGGCGTCGGGCCTTCGAGAAGCGCGTGCCGCGGAAACCTTGATAAATCGAGGCGGTGCGATAAGGCGGAGTTCATGGTCGTGGGCGGGCGAGAGAGTTGAAAGAGACGCTTCTATTCATTTGATTGACGCAAAACTCGCTTTGAGTACTCAATGCGCCAACGTCCGTATTCCAGCCAGCAATTTATCAACTTCGGCGTCAGTGGTTAGATAGCTGACCGATGCGCGCGCGATCTGCGTCAGCCCTCTGATCGTCATATCGAAAGGTGTATATGCGACGCCATTCGAGCCGATCGTGATGCCATGTGCCGCCAATGCGCGTCGCACCGACATGGCGTCGAGTCCGGCGACGTTGAACGACACCAGACCGGATCGTTCGACACCCTGGTCGAGTACGGACACGCCCGGCATCGCGGCCAACCGCTCGCGCAATAGCTGCGCGGTCCGATCGATCTGCGCGCGGATATTGTCGATGCCGATTTCCAGCGCTTCGTCCAATGCATTCGCCAATCCGCAATGCAGTGCAATCGACGCTTCCGATGATTCGAGACGCGCGGCATCGTCGCGCAGTACCGGCTCGCCGTTGGCGTCGAGCGGCGCGGAATAGGTGTCGACGAAGGCTGGCATCAAGCGGGGCAGAAAATCCCGCCGCACGAATAACAGCCCGGTGCCGCGCGGTCCGCGCAGTGCCTTGCGGCCCACGCCCGCCAGCACGTCGCAGCCGAGTTCGACGACGTCGATCGGCAGTTGTCCGATGGCCTGCGCCGCATCGATGAAATACGGAATGCCGTGACGGCGCGCTATCTGCCCAACCGCGGCAGCCGGATTGATCAGTCCGCCGTTGGCCGGTAGCCACGTGAGTGCAATCAGTCGGACCCTGTCGTCGAGCATCGCTTCGAGTGCGCCAGGATCGACCCTGCCGCTGGCATCGGAAGGAATCGTCTCTATCGATGCACCCGCGCGCTGCGCCAGAAGACGCATCGTCGCGAGATTGCCGCCCCATTCGTGCCGCGCAACGAGGATGCGTTGCCCCTCGCGCCACGGACCCAACGCCGCGAAAGCTGCGCCCCAGCCCGGCGAGTTGCCGGTGGTCAGCGCGATCTCGGCAGGCTGAGCGTTCAGCAGTCGCGCGGCGAGCGCGCGGGCCCGCTCGGTTTGATCGCTAGCAGCCGCGCCCGCTTCCATGGGTCCCATCGACGCTTCGCGCAACAGATGCGCGTGAATCGCTTCGAGCGTGGCGGCCGACGGCAGCGACGCGCCCGCATGATTGAAATGCGTGGTACGGAGAACACCGGGTGTGCGGGCACGTAATGCATCGATGACTGCGGGCGACAGCGGAGAAGACATTGGCGGCTCCGAGTGTATGAGTGGAATTCAGGCGTTCTTCAATGCGACAACCGCTTCGACTTCGACGGCGACTCCCGCCGGAAGCGACGCGACACCGACCGCGCTGCGCGCGTGACGGCCGGCGTCGCCGAAGATCTGCACCATCACGTCCGACGCGCCATTGGCGACCGTGCTCTGCGCACTGAACGCCGGCGTGCTCGCGATGAACACGTTCAGGCGCACGACGCGTGCCACGCGCTCGAGCCGGTCGCCTGTCGCCGCGACGATCTGCGCGACGACACCGAGCGCCGACAGTCGCGCGGCCTGAGCGCCTTCGGCGTCGCTGATATTGTCGCCGAGACGCCCGAGATATGCAGGCTGTCCGTTGTTGCGCGAAATCTGACCAGAAATGTGAAGCAGATTGCCTTCTTGCACGAATGGTACGTAATTGGCAGCGGGTGCGGACGCGGATTCAAGCGTCAGGCCGAGGCTGGCGGCGCGGGAGGTAATCGAGGAGGTCATCGGAAGGGTACCGTTTTAGTGACGGGAAAGCTTCGATGCTATTGATTCGCGCTGCACGCGACCAACGATTTTTCGTGCCCGACGCATGAGCAAAACTAATGCGTTCAGCCGAGCCGATCCTGCTGCGCCGTTTGCACGATCCATGAGCGGAATGCGGTCGCGGCGGCGTCGAGCTTGCCCTTGCGCGTGACGAGCCACCACCCGATGCGGGGATCGTCGAGCACCGCGTCGGGCAACGCAGGCACCAGCGAGCCTTGCGCGAGCTGCTGCGCGATCAGCCGATGGCGGCCCATTGCGATGCCCTGTCCGGCCAGCGCCGCTTCGACGACGATGTTGTAGTCGTGCAGTTGCACGCGTTGGGCGTCGCCGAGGTCGAGGCCGGCATGACGCGACCATGCTTCCCATTCGAACGAATGCGTCGAGTAAGAAATCAGCAATGGGAAACGCAGCAGGTCCAGTGCTTTGCGCAGACGCTTTCTGCCGGCAAGCAGCGACGGACTGCACACCGGCGAAAGACGCTCGGACATGAGCCTTTGCGAAGCGACACCCGGCCAGCCGCCGCGTCCATAGCGAATCGCCACGTCGACTTCGCCGCCCGGCACATCGGCGAGCGCGATGTCGGGCCGCAATTGCAATTCGATATCCGGATGCGCGAGCGGGAACGTATGCAGACGCGATGCGAGCCAGCGACTCGCGAATGAAGACAGGAGGCCCACGTTCAGCGTTTTGCGTTCGGTGGAGAATGCTCGCACTTCGCTGGTGCCGAGCCGCAGCAGTTCGAAAGCGGCGTGGACTTTCGCATAGTACGCGCGGCCTGTCCCGGTGAGTTCAATCGCGCGCGTTTGGCGCTCGAATAGCGCGATACCCAGATCGGCTTCGAGCTTCTGGATATGGTGGCTGACCGCGCTTTGCGTGACGAACAGTTCTTGCGCCGCGCGGCTGAAACTCAGATGGCGCGCGGCGGCTTCGAAGGCGCGCAGCGAAAGCAGAGACGGTAAGGGGCGGGCGGTGCGCATCGAATCGGGCGATAACAGCGTGAGCGAAGTCTGCCGTTATACGCCTGAAGGGACGCAAATAAAACCCTTACCGTCCGGCTTCATTCCTGCCACGCCGCTCCTTCCGGATACCAGTACTTGTCCAATGTCCCTTCCAGCATCTCGATGCTATAGCCCGGCCGTTGTGGCGGCATGTAGTGCCCGTTGCGGATCACCACGGGGTCCACGAAATGCTCGTGCAGATGATCGACATATTCGAGCACGCGATTTTCGAGCGACGCCGACACGCAGATATAGTCGAACAGCGAAATATGCTGCACGTACTCGCACAAGCCGACGCCACCCGCATGCGGGCACACCGGCACACCGAACTTCGCGGCCATCAGCAGTACGACGATCACTTCGTTGAGTCCACCGAGCCGACAACTGTCGATCTGGCAAAAGTCGATGG
The DNA here is from genome assembly GCF_040948805.1 of Paraburkholderia sp. BR13439. NCBI lineage: Bacteria > Pseudomonadati > Pseudomonadota > Betaproteobacteria > Burkholderiales > Burkholderiaceae > Paraburkholderia > Paraburkholderia sp. BR13439. Next base: position 48,485 of record NZ_JBFPKN010000028.1, read on the forward strand.
CTTGCGCCTGCAGCAGTTGCTTGAACATCACGCGATTGTGGCAATGCTCGCCGGTTGCGACGCCAATCGAACCGAGCCGCCGGCGAATCGCCGCATGACCGAGGATGTCGTCGGGACTGGTGGGCTCCTCGATCCACCACGGGTCGAACTCGGCGAGACGACGCATGTTCGCGATCGCCTCGTCGACGTCCCACACCTGGTTGGCGTCCATCATGAGCTTCAGGTTCTCGCCGATCTCTTCGCGCAGAATGCGCGCACGCCGCACGTCTTCTTCCAGGTCGCCACCGACCTTCTGCTTGAAATGCGTCCATCCCTGCGCGACGCCTTCGCGCGCGAGCCGGCGAATCTTGTCGTCGTCGTAACCGAGCCATCCTGCGGATGTCGTATAGGCCGGATAGCCGTGCGCGAGCATTTCCTTTTCTCGCTCGCCTTTGGTCTTCGCATGACGATGCAGCATCGCGAGTGCTTCGTGCGGCGTGATCGCATCGGTCACGTAACGAAAGTCGAGGCAGCGCACGAGTTCTTCCGGACTCATGTCGACCAGCAGCTTCCAGACCGGCTTGCCGACGGATTTCGCCCACAGGTCCCACACAGCGTTGACGACCGCCGCGGTGGCAAGATGAATCGCGCCCTTGTCCGGACCAATCCAGCGTAGTTGGCTATCCGAAGTGAATGCGCGCCAGAAAGCACCCATATTCGCGGCGATATCTTCGAGCTTCTTGCCGACGATCAATGGCGTGAGTGCATTCACGGCAGTCACGCAGATTTCATTGCCGCGGCCAATCGTGAACGTGAGACCGTGGCCGATCAGGGTCGGCGTGTCGGTTTCGAGCGTGACGTAGGTGGCGGAGTAGTCCGGCGCGGCATTCATCGCGTCGGAGCCGTCCAGTGAACGTGAGGTGGGAAACCGGATGTCCCGAACGGACAGCCTTGTGATCGTCGTCATCTGCGCACCCTCCGGGGCTATGGCTATCGGCTTGTCGTCTGCGTCCGCAGACGACATCGGCTACATGCGCACGTTCTCCATGTGCGCGTTCCTGCCGCGTGTACGGGTAAGCCCTTGGTTCCCAGATACCAGGCATCCCTAGGTATTCCCCAGGCATTTGTACGCGTTGACAACACGGCATTCCCTTTCTAGCATGCTAGCATGTTCTCTCGAAATCAAGGCCTCCGTGAACTCGTCAGCCGAACTGGAGAATGCCGCTGGCAATCCTTATGTCGCACTGCAAAAAGTTGGCGGTGGCGAGCGCGGCAGTTTGACCGACGCGGTTGAGGCGGCGTTGCGAGAAGCGATCGTTACGTTGGCGTTGGAACCCGGCATGATGATCGACAAGATGGCCGTGTGCGAACGGATGGGGGTGTCGCGCTTTCCGGTGTCGTCCGCGTTGGCAAGGCTTGCGCATGCGGGTCTCGTCGAGGTATTGCCGCAGCGCGGCACGCGCGTCAAACCGATCGCGCTCGACGACATCCGCCAGCATCTATTCATCCGCAGCGCACTGGAAGTTGAGACGGTGCGCGGCGTGGCGCGAATGCACGACCGGGCCACGCTCGACGCATTGGCCAGCAATCTCGACCAGCAGCGCACTCTGGCTGGAAGTGGCGAACGTCTGGCGTTTCATGCGCTCGATCTGGCTTTCCATGAAATCCTGCTCGACGCGGTCAACCTGCCGCGCGTGAAGGAAATCGTCGCGGTGTCGCGCAATGCGCTTGACCGCGCGCGGCAATTGCTCGCAAGTCCGGAACGGCTCGTGCATACGCTGGAAGAGCACGAGAGCATCTTCAAGGCTCTTTGCGCCGGCGACGGCGACGCGGCCGCGAAAGCGATGCACGATCATCTCGACCAGGTCGTCGCCGAATTGCACCGGTCCGCGAAAGAGCGGCCCGACCTGTTCGCGCCTTGAATGAAAGCTGCAATGAAAGCCGTTGTCGAGTCGTAAAAAGCTCCACCGTAAAAGCGTTGGTGATATAGGCAGCCGTCGACAGATCAGCACATGAACCCACTCATTTCCGTCAACAAGCTTTGCAAGAGCTTTCCGGGCGTTAGAGCACTTCATGACGTCCGCTTCGAACTCATGGCCGGCGAGGTCCACGCGCTGATGGGCGAGAACGGCGCCGGCAAGTCGACGCTGATGAAGATTCTTGCCGGCGTCTATACGCGCGATTCCGGCGAAATTCTGTTCGACGGCAAACCCGTCGACTTTCAAGGCCCGCGCGACGCGCAAGCCGTCGGCATCGGCATCATTCATCAGGAACTGCAACTGATGAATCATCTGAGCATCGCGCAGAACATCTTTATCGGCCGTGAGCCGCGCAAGGGTCTGGGTCTATTCCTCGACGAAGACAAGCTGAATGCGCAGGCACGCGAGATCCTCGCCCGCATGCACGTGAAGCTCGATCCGCGCACGATAGTCGGCACGTTGACCGTCGCGAGTCAGCAGATGGTCGAGATCGCGAAAGCCCTGTCTTTCGATTCGCGTGTGCTAATCATGGACGAGCCCACCTCCGCGCTCAACGATGCCGAGATTGCCGAGTTGTTCCGGATCATCCGTCAATTGAAAGAGCGCGGCGTCGGCGTCGTCTATATCTCGCACAAGATGGACGAGTTGAAGCAGATCACCGACCGCGTCACGGTGATGCGCGACGGCGAGTATGTGGCCACCGTTCCGACCGAGGGCACCAGCGTCCAGACGATCATCGGCATGATGGTCGGGCGCACGCTCAGCGACATCGCGCCGGTGGAGAGCGCGCCGGCGAAAGGCGAACTCGCGCTCGAAGTGAAAAATCTCGTCGCGGGTCCGCTCGTGCGCGACGTCAGTTTCGAATTGCGCAAGGGCGAAATACTCGGCTTCGCCGGCTTGATGGGCGCGGGCCGCACGGAGCTCGCGCGTGCGGTGTTCGGCGCCGATCCGGTCGAATCGGGCGAGATTTTTGTGAAGGGCGTGAAGGCGTCGATCAAAAGGCCCAGTGATGCGGTCAAGCGCGGCATCGGCTATCTGTCGGAAGATCGCAAGCGCTTCGGTCTGGCCACCGGAATGGATGTCGAATCGAACATCGTAATGTCCGATCTCGGCAAGTTCCTGTCGCTCAATATGTTCCTGCGCAGCGGGCAGATTCGTAAAAGAGCGCAGCACTTCATCAAGCTGCTTGCGATTCGCACGCCTTCGGCGACGCAGCAGGTTCGGCTCCTGTCGGGCGGCAATCAGCAAAAGATCGTGATTGCGAAATGGCTCGAGCGCGATTGCGATGTCCTGTTCTTCGACGAACCGACGCGCGGTATCGACGTCGGCGCGAAAAGCGAAATCTACAAGCTGCTGCGCTCGCTGGCGGCGCAAGGCAAGGCGATCGTGATGATCTCCTCCGAGCTGCCCGAAGTTCTGCGCATGAGCGACCGCATCGTCGTGATGTGCGAGGGCCGCATTACCGGCGAGCTGTCCGCCAGCGAAGCGACGCAGGAGCGCATCATGCATCTCGCGACGCAGCGCGAATCCCTGAAAACGGCACAAGCCTGAAGAGGTCTATGACATGACAATGCAAACGGATACCGCGGCGCTGGACAACGAACGGCGCACTTCCGGGCTGAAAGCGCGAATTTTTGCGCCGACCGCCGTGCAAAAGATGCTCGCGTTCGCGAGCCTCATTCTGCTACTGGTGTTCTTCAGCTTCGCGTCACCGGCCTTCATGCAGATGGACAACATCCTCGGCATTTTGCAGGCGACCGCTGTGAACGGCGTGCTGGCGATCGCGGCCACGTTCGTGATCATCACTGGGGGTATCGATCTGTCGGTTGGTACGTTGATGACGTTCACCGCCGTGATTTGCGGTGTATTTCTCACTTACTGGCATCTGCCGATGTGGATGGGCGTACTCGCGGCACTGGCGACTGGCGCGGTATGCGGCACGATATCGGGCACCTTGACCGCGAAAATGAAGATTCCGCCATTCATCGCGACGCTCGGCATGATGATGCTGCTCAAAGGGCTTTCGCTCGTCGTGTCGGCCGACAAGCCGATCTATTTCACCGATACCGAGAACTTCTACCGTATTTCCCAGGACTCGCTGATCGGCTATTTCCTGCCGAGCGTGCCGATTCCGAATGCGGTACTTATTTTGTTCTTTCTCGCGATCGTCAGTTCCATTACGCTCAATCGCACTGCGCTCGGCCGCTACACATTCGCACTCGGCAGCAACGAAGAAGCGGTACGGCTTTCGGGCGTCAATGTCGATCGCTGGAAGATCGCGATTTACGGCGTGGGCGGCGCGATCTGCGGCATCGCGGGTCTCCTGATCGCGTCGCGGCTCAATTCCGCGCAGCCGGCGCTCGGTCAGGGCTACGAGCTCGATGCGATCGCGGCGGTCGTGATCGGCGGCACGTCGTTGAGCGGCGGTTCGGGCACGATACTCGGCACCATCATCGGCGCTTTCATCATGAGCGTACTGACCAACGGGCTGCGCATCATGTCGGTCGCGCAGGAGTGGCAGATCGTCGTGACGGGTTTGATCATCATTCTGGCGGTGTATGCGGACATTCTGCGGCGCAGCCGGGGAAGTTGATGTAGGAGCAAGGAAGCAGCAAATAAGCAGGGAACGCAGGAGCAGCAGAGAGAGGGCACGTGAAGGCTCCCTCGAAAGCTCGATAGCGGCTTGATAGCCCAACCATTGGAGGAGGCCCCATGTTGAAGAGAAGACTAATCGGTATCGTGGTCGGTGTCGGTGCGCTCGTTGGCGGAAGCAGTGTCGCGTATGCGGATGAGCAGTATATTCCGCTTATTTCGAAAGGCTTCCAGCATCAGTTCTGGCAAGCCGTCAAATCGGGTGCCGAGCAGTCCGCGAAAGCGAACAACGTCAGGATCACGTTCGAGGGACCGGAAACCGAAGCGATGGTCGACAAGCAGATCGATATGCTGTCGGCCGCGCTCGCGAAGAAACCGCAGGCGATCGGTATTGCGGCACTCGACAGCAAGGCGGCTATCCCCTTGCTCAAGCGCGCGCAGAACGACAAGATTCCGGTGATCGCATTCGACTCTGGCGTCGACAGCGATATTCCGTTGACGACCTGCGCAACGGACAACCTCGCCGCCGCCGCGCTCGCCGCCGACAAGATGGCCGAGTTCATCGGCAATTCCGGCGAAGTCGGCGTCATCGTGCACGACCAGACCAGCCGCACCGGTGTCGATCGTCGCGACGGCTTCGTCAATCAGATCAAGTCGAAGCATCCGAACATCAAGATCGTGTCCGTGCAATACGGCGCCGGCGACCACCTGAAGTCGGCGGAAATCGCCAAGGCCATGATCCAGGCGAATCCGAACCTGAAGGGCATCTTCGGCGCGAACGAAGGTTCCGCGGATGGCGCAGCGATTGGCATCAAGGAGTCGGGCAAGAAACTCGTGCTGATCGGCTTCGACTCCGGCAAGGAGCAGAAGGACAACATCATGTCGGGTTTGATGGCCGGCGCAATTACGCAGAACCCGGTCGGTATCGGCAAGTGCACGGTCGACTCGGCGGTCAAGGCGCTGCATGGCGAGAAGCTGCCGAAGAAGATCGATACCGGTTTCTACTGGTACGACAAGACCAACATCAACGATCCGAAGATCGTAGCCGTGCTGTACGACTAAGCAAGGCCGGCGATCGCGACTCGGGAAGCCGGGCACGCGGAAATCGTCAAGGAGGAAGAGCCACGCTCTTCCTCTTTTTTATTGCCTTTGCGCAACATCGGAATGACGCCACACCGAGCGGGGCGCTGCGCCGCAACAACGTGCGATCCGAAACGCTCGCACCGGGTCGAGCGGCTGCGGATTAACGACGGTCCATTGCCATAAAAGCGGGGCTAATAGTCATTTCACGCCATTGCCCGCATTAATCTGATATTTTATGTTTATGTAATCGTTGCACGAGCCGTCCATTTCGCATGCCGATTCGGACCCACTAACCGTCGAATGCGCAGGTCATGGCTTTTACCGAACCAAGGTCTCCATTTTTCAAGTGGCTCGTGTCTTCGGCTCAGAACCTGAGTCCGGACAACCGGCAGATTCTGCTCGCCAACCTGTTTACGCGAACCGCTTCTATCATATTCGCATCGATTTGCGAAATCAGCGTTTGCGCGACTGCGTATTATCTTTATCCGATTCCGCTGTATGCCGCGTGGGGCATTGCGGTCGTCGCATTGCTGATCGTGCGGCTCCTGTTGATCTGGCTATGCCGCACGCGCGCCGCGAAAGGGCTGCCCACACCGACTTCCCCGTTTCTTTTCGCGAGTCTGTTGTGGAGCGCGCTATTCGGCTTCGGCACATTTCTGTGCAATATCAGCGGAAGTCCCACGCTTTTTCTGCTTGGAAACGTTTGCGCGGTCGGTGTAATCGGCGGGTTGGCCGGACGTAATGCGAGCACGCCGCGGCTTGCGTTATTGCAGATCGTTTTTATTCTGAGCTTTCTGAGTATCGGCGCGGCGATGTCGCCAGGCAATGGCAAGCTCGTGTTGCTATTTCAGGCACCGTTTTGCGCGGCCGGCTTTTTCACGGTTGCGCTGCGCAGCAATCGCGACACCGTCGCGTTGCTGCTCGCGCGCGAAAACAGTCATCGCCTCGCGCGCCAGGACAGCTTGACCGGTTTGCCGAATCGCGCGCGCATCACCGAGCTGCTGCTCGAGCGCACCGGCGAGAGTTCGACCGGGCAGGGCGGGGCGTTCGCGGTGCTGCTGATCGACCTCGATGGCTTCAAGGCGATCAACGACAGTCTCGGCCATGCCGCCGGCGACCGGATTCTGCAGGAAGCGGCGACGCGTTTGCGCGACGTGCTGCCAAGCGGCGACCAGGTTGGCCGCCTCGCGGGCGACGAGTTCGTGGCGATTTCGGACGGCGCCGGGCAGCTTCGCGACGTGCGCGTGCTGGCCGATCGCATCGTCAGAACGCTGGCGCGGCCGTTCGTGCTGAGCGAAGCGCTCGTGCATATCGGCGCGAGCGTCGGCATCGCGCTGTACCCCGAACATGCGAATACCGGTCCGCAATTGCTGATCTGCGCCGACCGCGCGCTGTATGGCGTCAAGCGCAGCGGCAAAAGCGCGTTTGCGATTTTCGATGCCGAGAAGCACGTATCCGACGAAAGCCTGAGCCTGCTGCGCAGCGACCTCGAAGGCGCGCTGAAGTCGTTCGATGGTTTGCGCATGGAGTATCAGCCGATCATCGATCTTCACACCGGCGCGGTAGCGGGTCGCGAGGCGCTGATTCGCTGGGCTCATCCGACACGCGGCGAGTTGTCGCCGTCGGCGTTCATTCCGACCGCCGAGCGCACCGGCCTGATTCTCCTGTTGGGCGAATGGGTGCTGCTGCAATCGTGCATGGCGGCGTCGACGTGGCGCGACAAGGTGATCGTCGCGGTCAACGTATCGCCGGTGCAATTGCGCGAGGAATCGTTCGCATCGACGGTGACGGCCATACTTCGGAAAACGAGGCTGCCGCCGACGCGGCTCAATCTCGAGGTCACGGAAACGGCACTGCTGAACGACGATGAAGTGACCCGCCGCAACATCACCCGGTTGCGCGCATTGGGCATCGGGCTGGCGCTCGACGACTTCGGCACCGGCTTTTCGACGATGTCAACGCTGGTGCGCTTCTCGTTCGACAAGCTGAAGATCGACAGTTCGTTCGTGCGCGAGGCCGTGCATGGGCGTGAATCCGCGGCCGTGGTGCGCGGCATCGTCGCACTTGCGCGCGAGATCGGCATGCCGACCACGGCCGAGGGCATCGAAAACCAGGAGCAGCTCAATTTCGTGCGCGTATGCGGTTGCACGCATGCCCAGGGTTATCTGCTGGGCAAGCCGATGAGCAGCGAAGAAATCGAGCAGTGCGAAGCCGCGCTCGACGCGCGTGTCGCCGACAAGGCGGCGCCCGCGGACTTTTGATAACCGTTACCGATGCGATCGAGGTTCTGATGTCATCTCCCCTGCAATTCCAATTGCGGATCACCGCGTCGGCGGAACTCGCCAACTCGCTGCGCGCGGACCCTTCTTGCGCCGCGCATCCAGCACTTCGCGCCCTTTTGCAAACGCAACACGCCACGCTCAAATGCCAGTTCGATGCATTCGCCGACTACGTGAGCGAAGCGGAAAGAATGGGCGCCGAGAACTACCCGCTTTATCAATGGACGCGGCAGACCATCGAGAACCCGGAGAAGAAAGCGAAATACCTTCAGTCGTTCACGCTCTACGTGAATGGCGACGAGGTGTATGGCAAGGATGTCGCCGATGCGCTCGAAGTCGGCTTGTCGAAGCTGATCGACGCGAACGGCATTGTTCGTGTGTCGAGGTTCGACACGAATCCCGCAAACAATCCACAGCCGCCCGCCCGCATGTGAGGCGGCCAATTAAATTTCACTCTGAAAGCTTCACGGTCAAGCGGCTTAACATTTGACGACACGCGACCAAGTTCGTGAGACGATGCAATTTCACTTATTTTTGTGGGAGTGCGACATGGGACTTCTGGACGAAGTGGGCAAGATCGCCGGCGCGGTCGCCGCCGTTGAAGCCGCGGAGAAAGTCGATCCGCAAGCGGGTCTGCTGACCAAAGGCATCGCCGCTGTCGCTGGATTCGAAGGCGCCGGCAAGCTCGAAGAGCTGGTGGAAAAGAAAGAAGAAGAGAAGCAGGACGACGCCGACAACGCTCAAGCCGCGGACGATACGAGTTCGCAAACCTGAGCGGCGCTCGGGCGGATTGCCGGATGCATGCGCGTGATCGAATTGCGCGCTGCACCGGCAATTCGTTTTTCTGAGCGTTTCGATCTCAATCCCCACCTTCCGCTGTTCTCCCGATGTTTTCATCGGGCTGTCATCGCCGTCCGGCTACGATCGTCCGTCACTTTCCTTCCGCGCTCGCCCCGCGGGGTGTTGTTTTGCGCTGGCGTTCTTCCACCTGAACAACCATACCGGACATGTCGAACAGAAAAATCGTCAAGACAACGCCTGCCAATGAGCACGGCGCATCGATCGTCTCGCGTCGCGGCTTTCTGAAGTTCGCCGGCGTATCGAGTCTCGCGACGGCGGCGGGCGCGCTCGCATCGACCGCGCACGGCGCCAATAGCGGCACGCCCGATGGCACGCCCGAGCAGATCCATCTGACCTGGGGCAGCGACCCGACGAGCGAAGTTACCGTGTCGTGGTCGTCGCTCGCGCCGGCGGTCAATCCGCAGGTGCGCATCAGCGGCGCCCATCACGGCGACCACGCGAAACATACGGTGCACGCGGTGCAAAGCACTTACACCGACGGCCTCAACGGCGAGGTGGTGTTCAACTATCACGCGCGCCTGCGCGAACTGAAGGCCGACGCGACCTATCAATACGAAGTGACGGCCGATAACGACAGCAACGCATCGCAACCCTTCGCCGCGAGTTTTCGCACCGCGCCGCGCGGCCGCGCGCCGTTTCGCTTCACGAGCTACGGCGATCTCGCGACGCCCAATACGAACTGGGTGCTGTCGTCGCCGCAAAGCCGCTTCGCGGTGGCGGCCGTCGAGAGCTTCCAGCCGCTGTTCCATCTGCTGAACGGCGACCTCTGCTATGCGAATCTGAACCCGATGCAGCAGCCCGAGGTGTGGCGCGACTTCGGCAACAACGCGCAGACCTCGGCGTCGAACCGGCCGTGGATGCCGTGTCCGGGCAATCACGAGCTCGAATTCAACAACGGCGAGCAAGGGCTTGCGTCGTATCTGTCGCGCTACATGCTGCCGGACAATCACACGCGTTTTCCCGGCCGCTGGTACAGCTTCCGGGTCGGCTCGGTGCAGTTCATTTCGCTCGATGCGGACGACGTCGTCTATCAGGATGCCGCCGCGTTCGTCGCCGGGCCCGCGCCGTTGACGCCGGTCGCGAGTACCGGCAATCCGCCGATTCCGGCGGGCACCTCGCTGTACGTGCGCGGCTATAGCAATGGCGAGCAGACGCGCTGGCTAGAGAAAGTGCTGCAGCATGCGTCGCACGATAACGACGTGGACTGGATCATCGTGCAGATGCATCAGGACGCGCTCAGTTCGTCGAAGACCGGCAACGGTTCCGACAAGGGCATTCGCGAAGCGTGGCTGCCGCTGTTCGATCGCTATGGCGTGGACCTCGTGCTGTGCGGTCACGATCACGACTACGAGCGCAGCTATCCGGTGCGCGGTTGCAATCACAACCGGGGCACCGACATCGCGACGGGGCGCCCGGTCGATACGTTGCAGCCCAAGCCGATCATGTCGGCGGTATCGGCGGGTGCATCGACGTTCGATACGAGTCACGGCACGATCCACCTGATTCTCGGCGGCGGCGGCACGAGCGCGCCGCTCGACGTGTATGGCGTCGATGCCGGCACGGGCCTGCCGCAGGCGCGCATCTTCACGAAGCCGAATCGCCCGGTGCCGGCGACGACCGCGGGCACGTTCGCGCGTGCGAGCGCCGACGCGGTCGAAGACGCGATCTGGTCCGCGCAACGCGACACCGGCACCGGCTACGGCATCGCGGTGTTCGACTACGATCCGGGACAGCCCGGCGGCGACACGACGATCACGATGAACTACTACCATGCGCCGGGCGCGGATCAGACGCCGACACCGGAATATGCGCTGTTCGAGACGATCGAATTGAAGAAGAAGCGGCGCGGGTAGAAGAGTAGATTCAGACCGCTAACCGGCATTCACTCCAGGGGCCGCTCACGACGAGCGGCCCTGGTTTTTCGCGGTCACCGCAAAAAACAATACCCCATTCATTTTGTTACACGTCTTACCGGGATCGACTGTCGCAGTTACAAAGGCCTTTCGCAAGCCCCGCTATACTCGGCGCCGTCTCACTAAAACAAAGACCCGATATGTCCAAGAAGATCATCCAGATGGTTGCTGTGGCTGCATTGAGCGCCGCGGCGTCGTTGCCGGCCCTCGCCGGTGATATGAACAACATGCTCGGCGGAGCGCTCGGCGGCGTGGCCGGCGCGGCAGTCGGCGGCGCGGTGGGTGGCAGCACCGGCGCGGTGATCGGTGGCGCGGTGGGCGGTGGTGCGGGCGGCGCGGTCACGTCGAATCGTCGCGAACGTACCGGCGCGATCATCGGCGGCGCGCTCGGTGGCGGCGCGGGCACCGCGGCCGGCAACGCGATGGGCGGCCGCGCTGGCGGCCTCGTCGGCGCGGCGCTGGGCGGCGGCGCGGGTTCGGCGCTCGGCGGCAACATCTCGCGCTCGAACTCGTACGCCGACGACTACTCGCGCGGCTACCATTCGGGCAAGCGCCATCACAAGTATCGTCACTACGACTGAGATGGCTTGACATGGACGGGGCTGGTCCGCGTGCGCATCACAGGCGAACGCGGCGGCCCTCGTCCATCACGCATGCAAGACCAGTTTCTGAATGCGCCAGTTCAGCAACTCGGCAACGAATAAGACGTTTTCCGAAGGGCACGCCATCTCGTGAATCCAGCCGAACTGTTTCGGCTGTTTGCCCGCTTTGCCGAGTACGCCGAGCACTTTGCCATCGAGCGTCATCTTGTAGATGCGGCCCGGAAACGCGTCGGCGCTATAGAGCACCTGATTCGGTCCCGGCGAAATGCAGATCGCCCAGGGTGAGCCCGGCGCGAACGTGCCCGCGGCGAGTTCCGCTTCGCTCGGCATGTTGCCGATCGCGGGACGCGCGTCCGGCGGCACCGGTACGTCGATCGTGAACTGCCGCAGGAACGTGCCCTCGGTATCGAACACCTGGATGCGCCGGTTGCTCCGATCGGCCACGTACACGTGGTCGTGCGCATCGACTGCAATGCTATGCGGCGTGTGGAACTGCCCCGGTCCCGTGCCGCGATCACCCCATGACTTCAGCCAGTTGCCGTCGCGATCGACCTTCGCGACGCGCGAGTTGATGTATCCGTCGCTGATATAGGTGTTGCCCGCCTTGTCCCACGCGACGTCGGTCACCTGGCGAAAGCGTCCGGGTTCGGACGGCAGCGGCGGATTCGGATGCTTGAGCGGCGCGGTCTCTTCGTCCGATGCTTCCTGCTTGCGGCCGAACACCATCGCGACGCGTCCTTCCGGCGTGAACTTGATCACCATGTCCGAGCCCTTGTCGGTGACCCAGATGTTGTCATGCCGATCCACCTTCACCGTGTGCGCGAACGACCACGCATACAGGTTGTGGCCGATCTCACGCACGAAGCGTCCATCGGGCGCGAACTCGAGCAGTTGCGCGGCGGCCGCGCCATACGCGGGGCCGGTGGTGTTGCCGCGCGACAGCACGAAGATATGGCCACGCGAATTGAGCGCGACGCCCGAGCATTCGCCGAAGTACGTGTCGTTCGGCAAACGTACGGGGTTGGCAATCGAGTCATAAGCAATCGTGGGCACGTCGGGTGCGTCCGCGGCGAACGCGGACGGCATCGCGAGTCCGGCGGCGCTGCCCGCAAGCAGGCTCATGAAAGTCCGGCGGCTCATCGCCCGATGGTCGGGACTGCCGCAGCACGCACAAAACGACTCGTATCGCTCGCTCATTCGTTGTCTCCTTTGTGATCCATCGCTTGAAGTGTGCAAAGGCAAGCCTAGTGCACAAAACGCTTAATAGCTAAGTCGTTTTGCGATGCTGGAAGAGACACTTCCGTTATGGGCGTCACATGCTCTTTCGCGACCGGCTCACAGTCAGATGGAATGTGCGGTGAGGGCAGGGCATCGCGAGCCAGCCCGCTTTGCTACCATGCAAGACAGCGACCGCCATGGTCCGCTTTCATCCCGCGTTGGTCCATCACACAAGGAGATTCGAATGAGCAAAGGTTATTGGGTGACGTCGTACCGCAAGACGAACGATCCGCAGAAACTGGCCGCGTACGCGCAACTCGCCCCGGCCGCGGTGGCGGCGGCAGGCGGCAAGTTCATCGTGCGAGGCGTGGCGGACGAGGCGCGCGAGCAGGGCCTCAAGGAGCGCACGGTCGTGATCGAATTCCCGACCTACGAGGCGGCCGTCGCCGCTTACGAAAGCGACGAGTACAAGAAGGCGCTGGCCGCATTGGGCGATGGCGTCGAGCGCGATCTGCGCATCGTGCGCGGCGCCGACTAACGCGAGCCGCATGTCTACACTGCGCGGCGCTCGCCGCGCAGCCGCTTACTTCACCGCGCCGAGCGCGAGCCCCTTCACCATATAACGCTGCAACCACGCAAACACGATCGAAACCGGCAGCGTCGCGCCCAAGGTCGCGGCCATCACCAGATGCCATTCGACCACATACTTGCCCGCCACCATATCGGTCACCTGCACGGTCAGCGTCTTGTTTTCCGGCGAACGGATCAACGTATAGACCACCGCGAACTCGTTCCACGCATTGATGAACGTGAAGATCGCAGTTACGACGATCGCCGGCACCGCGAGCGGCAGAAACACCTTGAACACCGCGCGCGTACGGCTGCAGCCTTCGAGCCACGCGGATTCCTCGAGATCCTGCGGCACGGTCTGAAAGTACGACGACAGCATCCACACCGCGAACGCGATATTGAACGCCGCGTACGACACGATCACGCCGATCCTCGAATCGACCAGGTTGCCGTCGCCCCACGGAATCATCGCCGCGAGCCGGAACAGGCCGACCACCAGCAGGATCGGCGACAGCATCTGCGTGACGAGCAGGAACTGCCTGTACAGACCGCGTCCACGAAACGGAAAGCGCGCGAGCGCGTAAGCGGCGGGCAGGCTCACCGCGAGTGCGAGCGCGGTGGACAGGCAACTGATGATCGCGCTGTTGCGCAGCGCGACGCCGAAGTTGGCCGCGTCCCACATGTCGACGAAATTGCGCCACTGCCACTGCACCGGCAGCCAGCGCGCCGGATAGACGAAGATCTCCGACGCGGGCTTTACCGAAGTGAAGAACATCACCGCGAACGGAAACAGTATGACGATCACGAGCGGCGTCAGCGCGATCCAGCACCACAGCGAGCGTTTGGTCTTCGCGCTCAGACTCATGACGGCACTCCTTCTTTCGTCCGTTGCAGACGCAGATAAGCGATCGAGAACGCGAACAGCATGACGAGCATGATCAGCGAAACGGCGGCCGCTTCGCCGGGGCGTCCGAGCCGGAAGCCGAGTTCGTACAGATAGGTGACGAGGATGTGCGTGCTGTTGTCGGGGCCGCCTTGCGTCATCACCCAGATGATCGGAAACGAGTTGAACACGTAGATCACGTTCAGCAGGATCGCCATGTTGATGAACGGGCGCAGCAGCGGCATCGTCAATTGACGGAACTGCTGCCACGCGCTCGCGCCGTCGATCCGCGCAGCTTCGTAGATATCGCTCGGCACCGACGACAGGCCGCCAAGAAAAATCGTCACCGTGAACGGAATCGACACCAGAATGCCGACCGCGATTTCGACGGGGAACGCGAACTCGGGCGTCGCGAGCCAGTGAATCGGGCCGCTGATCAGGCCGAGCCGCTGCAGCGTCACGTTGACCATGCCGTAGTCGTCGTTGAAGGCCCAGCGCCAGACGACGGCGGTCATCGTCAACGAGACGGACCACGGCAGCATCACGATCGTGCGCGCGACACCGCGGCCGTGGAAGTCCTGATTCAGAATCAGTGCGACAGGTACCGAGATCAGCACTGTGCCGCCCACCACGCACACGGTCCAGATGATCGTGCGGCGTACCGAAGCGAGAAACACCGGGTCCTGGAATACGTTGATGAAATTCTGCGCGCCGGTGAAGTCGCGAATCGCGCCGAAGCGCGACACCTCATGCAGCGATTGCCACACGATGTTGAAAATCGGATAGCTGATGATGAACAGCGCCAGCACGAGGCTAGGCGCAATCAGCAACCAGGGCGCGTGCGCGCGCGGAGAAACGGAGCGGCTCATGCGTGCTCGATCGTAAGACGCGCCCGCTTTCTGGCGGCGGGCGCGACGGAATGGGCCGGTGGGTGCGTCGTGCTGCATAGGCTCGAATATTGGGGGGTGTGCGCAACGCGCGGCGCTTCAGCTACGGCGCCGCGCGTCCCCTGTTCGTCTCGTTACTGCCGGAAACCGCGTATCAATGACCGAGCGACTTGTTCGCCTGCGCAGCCGCCGCATTCAACGCGTCAGCCGGTTGCGCCTTGTTCAGATATATCGCTTGCATCGAGTCGGTCACGGCCTTCGCGGTGTCTTCCCAGCCGGTCACGGTCGGCGCGAAGTGAGCCGTGGGCAGCAACGCGATGAATGCCTTGATGTCCGGATCGTTGAACGCCGGGTCCGCCGCTTCGGCCTTCGTGGTCGGCAGGAAGCCTTCGGTCGTCGTGAACTCGACGCGCGGTTCCTTCGTGAACAGATAGTCGAGGAACTTCCACGCGGTCTTCTTCGCCTTCGAGTTCTTGAACATCACGATCGAGTCGGTGACCGCGTAGGTGGCGTGCGTCGTGCCCATCGGCACCGGATCGATGCCGTACTTCAGGTTCGGCGCTTCCTTCTTGATCTGCTTCGCGAGGAACGGCGCGGAGATCACCATCGCGACGCGGCCCTGCTTGAACAGGTTCTGCACGTCTTCGCGGCTATAGCCGGTGACGCCCGGTTGCGTGAGACCCTGGTCGATCATCTGCTTGTACATCGTCGCGGCCTTCACGCCCGCCGGCGAATTGAACGCGGCCTTGCCGTCCTTGCCCACCACGTCGCCGCCCATCGTCCACAGCGCGTAGTAATAGTAGACGTCGGTTTCGATTTCCTTGCCTTGCAGGCCGAAGCCGGCGATGCCTTGCGCCTTCAGCTTCTTCGATGCATCGATCACGTCGTTCCAGGTCTTCGGGCCGTCGGGGTAGCCGACCTTCGCGAGCATGTCCTTGTTGTAGTACAGCGCGCGTGCGGAAGCGGCGATCGGCAGCCCGTAGGTCTTGCCGTTGATCTGGCCGGGCGCGAGGAACGGACCGATGAAGCGGGCCTTGAAGTTCGCGTCCATATAGCCGTCGAGCGGCTCGGCGACGTCGTCCTTCACGAAGTCGAGCAGCCACCGCGTGCCGACGATCGCGAGGTCCGCGTTGGCGCCGCCGGAGATGTCCGTTTGCAGCTTCTGTTGCAGCGTGTCCCAGTTCACGTCTTCGATCTTGATGGTCGTGCCGGGGTTGGCCTTCTCGAAATTGCGGGCCATTTTCTCGAAGTACGGCGCGGTCGCGTCGCTGTAGTGGGCGACCGTCACGCGGACCGTTTCGGCGTGGGCCGACACGGCGATACCTGCAAACGCGAGCGCCACGGCGACTTTGCCTAGCGCGAGGGAAGCACGGGCATGCAACGACATTTTTCTCTCTCCTGTGGGTGGTTTGCTGCCGTCGCCGGCCGCCTTGGGTAAATTGTTTGAAAAAATCCTACATGACGCAAAATAGCTTGTCACGTAGGGTCTGCGATATTTTTTCCTCGGTGATTTTGTGCATAAGATGCTGGAAAGCATGGGGTATTCTGCCCTGCGCCATGTTACGGAAACCCACTCTTCGGGATAAGCGGGCAGTCGTCGCAAACGCTTTTTGTAAGAAATTTACAGCGAGGCGCGCGGCGGGAGCCGGGTGGCGGAAGGCGACGGCAAGACGGCCGAATCGGCCGGGCGAACGAGCGAGGAACACATGGATCGTGTCGTATTGGTAACCGGCGCATGCGGCGGTATCGGCAGCGTGTTATGCGAGCGCTTCGTGGCGGCGGGCGACACCGTGCTCGCGCTCGACATCGACGCGGCAGCGCTGCAAGCGCTGAGCGCGCGACTCGGCGCACACCAGGGCGCAGACAAAATCGTGCCGGTCGCGGTTGATCTCGGCGACGCCGCCGCGGTGCAGCAAGCGGTGGCCGCGGCGGTCGCGCGGCGCGGACCGGTCGACGTGCTGGTCGCGAACGCGGGCGCGGCGCTCGGCGCGTCGCTCGCGACTACCGACGCCGCAAGCTGGCAGCGCGACATCCATCTGAATCTGAACGGCACGTATCACACGGTCGAGGCGGTGCGCGCGTCGATGATCGAACGGCAGCGCGGCGCGCTCGTGCTGATCGGCTCCGTGAACGGTCTTGCGGCGCTCGGTCATCCAGCATATAGCGCGGCGAAGGCCGGCCTGATCAGCTATACGAAGGCGCTCGCGATCGAGCTGGGCCGCTATGGCATTCGCGCGAACATCGTATGCCCGGGCACTGTGAAGACGCAGGCGTGGCAGGCCCGCGTCGACAAGAATCCGCAGGTGTTCGAGGAACTGAAGAAGTGGTACCCGTTGTGCGACTTCGCGACGCCCGACGACATCGCCGACGCGGTGCTGTTTCTCGCGTCGCCGCAAGCGCGCGTGATCACCGGAGTCGCGTTGCCGGTCGACGGCGGCTTGATGGCGGGCAACCGGCTAATGGCGCAGGAGTTGACGCTCGAGTCGTTCTGAACCGCGCACGGCGCGCGCATTACGACACCCGCAATACAACACGCAGCAAGACGATGAGGACAGCATGGCAGCAGTGCAACTGAGCGGCATCTTCAAACGCTATGGCGACACCCAGGTCGTGCACGGCATCGATCTCGACATCGACGACGGCGAGTTCGTCGTGCTGGTCGGTCCGTCGGGCTGCGGCAAGAGCACGCTGATGCGGATGGTGGCCGGGCTTGAGGAAATCAGCGGCGGCGATCTGATGATCGGCGGCACGCGCGCGAATACGCTCGCGCCGCAGCAGCGCAATATCTCGATGGTGTTCCAGAGCTACGCGCTGTATCCGCATCTGTCGGTGTATGAAAACATCGCGTTCGGTCCGAGAATCCGCAAAGAGTCGTCGGAGAAATACAAGCCGCGCATCGATGCGGCCGCGAAGATGCTGAACCTCAGCGGCTATCTGGACCGTTTGCCGCGCGCGCTGTCGGGTGGTCAGCGGCAACGTGTCGCGATGGGCCGCGCGGTGGTGCGCGAGCCGTCGCTGTTCCTGTTCGACGAGCCGCTGTCGAATCTCGACGCAAAGCTGCGCGTGCAGATGCGCACCGAAATCAAGGCGCTGCATCAGCGCTTGAAGAACACGGTGATCTACGTCACGCACGATCAGATCGAAGCAATGACGATGGCCGATCGCATCGTCGTGATGAACGCGGGACGGATCGAGCAGATCGGCCGTCCGCTCGAACTCTATGACCGCCCGGCAAATCTGTTCGTCGCGAGCTTCCTCGGCTCGCCGTCGATGAATTTCGTGGAGGGCGTGATCGTCACTCGCGCCCAGGGTGCGGGCCTCGCGTTGAAGCTCGCGGACGGCAGCGAGGTCGCGCTCGAAAGCACGCCTGCGTCGGCCGTGGTCGGTGCGCAGGCCACGCTCGGCGTGCGGCCCGAGCACATCGAGATCACGGCGCAGATACCGGATGCCGCGCTCGACGTCGAAGTGATCGAGCCAACTGGCGCCGAGACGCACTTGTACGGGAAAATAGGCGGCTCCGCGTGGTGCGTGACAACGCGCGAACGCTCGAAGATCGAGCCCGGTCAGCGAGTTGCGCTGCGTCTGCCGGCCGAACACATTCATTTGTTCGATACGGAGAGTGGACGCAGGCTGGTTTGATCAGGCCGATTGGAGCGAAGAAGCTGCGAGCGACGCGGAACCATATGAAACAGCCCCTAAGGAACACCGGGTGTCCGCACCGAACTTGATTCCCCATATCCGCAATGCACTCGCGAGTCTGCGGCCCGCCGAGCGCAAGGTCGCCGACATGGTGCTTGCCGACGTCGACTTCGCGATGCGCGCGAGCATCACCGATCTCGCGCAGCGCGCCGACGTCTCCGAGCCTTCCGTCACGCGTTTTTGCCGCGCGATCGGTGCGCACGGTCTGCGCGACTTCAAGATGCAGCTCGCGCAAAGCGTGGCGGGCGGCTTGCCGTATGCGTCGACCGCGGTCGCGCGCGGTGACGACGTGCAGACCTTGATGGACAAGGTCGGGGAAGCGGCGATCGACGGCATCACGCATGCGCGCGGCGCGCTCGATCCTGCGGTGGTCGAAAGCGCGATCGCGGCGCTCGTGAGCGCCCGGCGCGTGTTTTTCTTCGGCGTGGGTTCAGGTTCCGGGCTCGTCGCGCAGGATGCGGCGCTGCGGTTCTTGCGCATCGACATCGCGGCGGCCGCGTTCACAGATGGTCATTTGCAGCGTCTTTACGCCGGCCTGATGGAGCCGGGCGACGTCGCGTTTGCGATCTCGCATTCGGGGCGCAGCGTCGAAGTCAACGAAAGCATCCAGATCGCGAAGGAGCGCGGCGCGACGACGATCGCGCTGACCAACGTCGGCTCGCGGCTCGCATGGCTCGTCGATATTCCGCTGCTGCTGCGCGTGGCGAGCCCGATCGATCCGAATACGCCGGGCGTATCGCGGCTCGTGCATCTGTGCATCATGGATGCGCTCGCGATCGGCGTCGCGCTGAAGGCCGGGCCCGAGACGCTGGAAAAGATGCGCCACGCGAAAGCTCGGCTCGTGCCGCATGAGCCGGAAGGCGCGGGCGGGTAGAGCGCTCGAAGCGCTGGCGCACCGTCCTCTTCTTCCAGTCGATCATCGACACCTTGTTCACCGGCTGCGCGACCGTAGCCGCCGCGCGAACCTTGCCGCCCATCGGCAGATCGAGCACCTGCCACTTGCCATGCCTCGCGAGTTCGAGCGAGAAGCTCGCGGCTTCATCTGACCATAGCAACCGCTCATCGATATCGACCGACGTATCGCGCAACGCGCTACGCAGGCGCTTGCGCAGCGTCGTGTTCGGATGCAGCCGCGCGCGCTCGCGCTCGGCCACAACTGCAACTCGCGTTGCTCTGCAACTAACCGTCAAGCCGAAACGTCTCTCCCGGCTATCATGGCAATCTGCCGCATTCGTCCGACTCATCATCCAATCAGAACCGGCTCGCAGCGTTCTCGTTCAGGTCCGTCCGCCCATGTCCCTCCGTTCCGCCGACACCGCATCGCACGCTTCAACCACGATCACCGCCCGCCGTCTGCCGACACTGCTGCTGGCCGCCGCGCTATCGCTCGGCAGCGCAACAGCGCTCGGCCTCGCGCGCTTCGCCTACGCGCTGCTGTTGCCGTCGATGAAGCTCGACCTCGGCTGGAGCTTCGCGCAGGCCGGCGCGATGAACACCGCGAACGCGCTCGGCTATCTGCTCGGCGCGCTGGTGTTTCCGCGCCTCGCGCGCCGCTGGTCGGCGGGCGCGCTGTTCGCGGGCGGTTGCGTGCTGACCGCGCTGTTGATGGCCGGCAGCGGCCTCACCGCCAGCACGGATGCGCTGCTGACACTGCGCGTAATCACTGGCGCGAGCAGCGCGGCGATCTTCATCGGCGGCGGCGTGCTCGCGGCGCGGCTCGCGTCGGCGCGCCCGCGCGACGCGGGGCTCGTGCTCGGTCTGTATTACGGGGGCACCGGCTGGGGGATCGTCGCGTCGTCGTTGCTGGTGCCGGTGACGATCCTTGACGCCGCCCACGGCTGGCAGTTCGCGTGGTTCGCGCTCGCGGCGGCCTGCGCGCTGTTCGCCGCGGTCGCGATCGGCGCGTCGCGCAGAATCGAGCGCGCGCATACGAGCGCGGCGGCTGCCGCGCATGCAGCCGGCGCCACGTCCGCGCCCGGTTGGCCGCACTTCGCGGCCGCGCTCGCGGGCTACGGACTGTTCGGCGTCGGCTATATCGGCTACATGACGTTCATCGTCGCGCTGCTGCGCAACGCCGGCATGAGCGCGGCGGTCGTCACCGGCTTCTATCTGCTGCTCGGCGCCGCGACCGTGGTGTCGGCGCGGATCTGGTCGACGCTGCTCGATCGCATGCGCGGCGGCCAGGCGCTCGCCGTGCTCAACGCGCTGCTGGCGATCGCGACGCTGCTGCCCGCGCTGTTCACGCAGCCGTGGGTCGCGTTCGTTTCGGGCACGCTGTTCGGCGCGACGTTCCTGTCGGCGGTCGCATCGACGACCGCGTTCGTGCGCCACAATCTGCCCGCGAGCCACTGGGCGAAGGGCATCAGCGCCTTCACGATCGTGTTCGCATTCGGGCAGATCGTCGGGCCGGTGGTGATCGGCTGGGTGTCGGATGGCGCCGGGCTCGCGCGCGGGCTCGTGTATTCGGCGCTGCTGCTGGCGGGCGGCGCGGTATTCGCGGCGTGTCAGAAGGCGTTGCGCGCGGCGTGAGCCGCGTTACGCGTACTTCGTGTTCAGCGATAGGTCCAGCACCGATGCGCGATGAACGTGAGCGGCGGCACCACGCACACGACGAGCCCGATACCGAGCGCGGGCGGGCCGCCCGCGAGCTGCGTCAGGCGCGATACGAGCGCGGTCAACGTCAGGCCGCCCAGCGATACGAGCACGAACCGCCCAGCGTTCATCAACGCGGGCAGCGCCGAAAAACTCCAGAACGTGTTCAACAGATACGAGGCCGCCGTCGCCCACGTGAACGCGATCGCGTTGGCCCACGGCGGCGACATGCCGACGTCCGCGATCAGCGTCAGCGCAATGCACACATGCAGGCCGGTCGCGATGACGCCACTCGCGCCAAAGCGCATCAGCTTGACTCGATCGACCAGCATCATCGCGGCGCTCCTTCGCGCTTGCGCAGGACCGCGAACAGCGATACGCCATAAGGCAGCGGCGCATGCGCGAGCCAGTGGCGCTCGGCGCTGAAAATGCGGTACAGCGCCGCGTTGAGCGGCCACGGCGGAATCGCGTCGCCGCTCGAATGCTGGCGATGCAGCAGCCGATCGGCCCAACGCGCGACCACCGCGACCGGATAGAGCAGCGTGTTGAAATAGCTGACGCGTTCGACTTCGTAGCCGGCCACGGCCGCGCAGCGCATCAGCGAAGTGCGGCTATAGCGGCGGTAGTGATGCAGGAAAACATCGTGCGCGCTCCACAGATGTTGTCCGGCCGGCACCGTCACGACGATGCGACCCCCCGGTGTCAGCAGATCGCGCATGCCTGCGAGCGAGCCGGCGTCGTCGGCGATATGTTCGAGGCAGTCGAAGAAGCAGATCAGGTCGAAGCGTTCGCCGTCGAACGGCACGTCGTCGGGGCAGTGGCCCGCGCGGATGTCGAACTGCTTGCCGGTCTCGCGCGCGCTCAGCGCCCGAGCGGTCGGGTCCATCTCGAGGCCGCTGACGGTGCCGAAGCCGGCCAGCATGTCGAGGTTGCCGCCGGTGCCGGAGCCCACTTCGAGCACGCGCGCGCAGTGCGGTAACGCGAGCCGTTCGAGCAGCGTGCGCAGCACGTCGCGCCGCGCGCGAAACCACCAGTGCCCGGCTTCGGTCTCGGCCATTTCGAGGTATGCATCGGGAGACATGGTCAACTCCTCGGCTTTCAGTGTCCGACTACGCGAAACCGCGGCGCGGCCCGCCTGCGTGTCGGTTCGACACGCCCCACATGCGCCGCACGCGCATCCTCGCGCACGCCCGGCAACGTGCTGACCTTGCTCTTCGCCTGATAGCGACGCCGCACCAGATAAACGGGCCGTTCCTTCGACTCGTAGTAAATGCGGCCGACGTATTCGCCGATCACGCCGATGCCGATCAGCTCGATGCCGCCCATGAACAGCATCACCGAGATCGTCGACGCGTAACCGGGCACCGGATTGCCCGACCACAGCGTGCGGCCGATGACGAACCCGCCGTAGACGAACGCGAGCGACGCGATGGACAGTCCGATATAAGTCCAGCTGCGCAACGGTACCGTGCTGAAGCTCGTGATGCCTTCGAGCGCGAAGTTCCACAGCCGCCAGCCCGAGAACTTCGAGTGGCCGGCGCTGCGCGGCTCGCGTTCGTATTCGACGATCACGGTGCGGTAGCCGACCCACGCGAACAGGCCCTTCATGAAGCGACGGCGCTCCGGCAGGCTGCGCAGCGCGTTGACCACCTGGCGATCGATCAGCCGGAAGTCGCCGACATTCTCCGGCAGCTTCACTTCGGACAGCGCATTGTGCACGCGATAGTAGAGCGCGGCCGCCGTGCGTTTGGCGAGCGTATCGCACAGGCGGTTCGTGCGTTTGGCCGCGACTACTTCGGCGCCCGCGCGCCAATGCTCGACCATCACCGGGATCAGGCTCGGCGGGTCCTGCAGGTCCGCGTCGATCGGAATCACCGCATCGCCGAATGCTTCGTCGATGCCGGCGGTCAGTGCCGCTTCCTTGCCGAAGTTGCGCGTCAGCTCGATCACCCGAATGCGCCGGTCTCGGCTGCTCTGCGCGATCAGCCGATCGAGCGTCGCGTCGCTGCTGCCGTCGTTGATGCAGACGATCTCGAAGCGCGTGCCGTCGATCGATTCGAGCACCGGCACGACTGCCGCGAAGAAGCGTTCCACCGCGTCCTGCTCGTTGTAGAACGGCACGACGAGTGAAATCAGTGGCGTGGTTGCATGAGTTGGCATGACGCTTCCCCGTTTATCGAATGATTCGAGCCGCGTGCGAATAGGCGAGGGCGGCGCGCTCGTCGCGTTCTTCGTCCATTACGCGCACGCGGCGCATGACGAGCAGCAGCACCAGCAGCAGAACGATCGGGCCGATCTGCGGCAACTCGGCCGTGCGGTTGAAGAGTTCATAGGCCGGCAGCAGCCACGCAAGCGCAATCACGCTCTGCTCGCCGCGCAGCCAGCCTTTGTCGAGGCCGAGCGCGGTCAGGCTGGCCGTCGCGATGCCGAGCCACGCCAGTTCGTAGTGCCACACGTATGGGTTCGTCAGCAGCGTGGCGACGACGAGGCTCGCCGCGCGCAGCCGCGTGTCGCGCGTGTTTCGCCACACGTGCCATGCGGCTGCCGCGGCGATCAGCGCAACGCAGGTCTGGGCCGCAAAGGCCGCGACGATCGGCGTGCCGCCTTCGCGCAGCACGGCGAACACGGTCGGCGACGCGAGCCAGTAGCCGCGGCATTGCTCGAGCAGCGTCTCGCGGGCAATGCCGGTGTTGACGAAGAAGAGCCGCACCGATTGCACACCGCAGGCCAGCACGCTGATCACGCTGAACAGCGCCGCGCTGAACGCGGCGGCGGCCAGCGTGCGCCATGCGCGCGCGGCAATCAGCACGAGCGGAAACAGCACGGCCATTTGTGGCTTGATCGCGAGCAGGCCGAGGCACAGCCCCGCGCGTACCGGATGCCGGCGCAGCCAATGCAGCGTCAGCGCGGCGATGCCGGCGGTCAGCAGCGAGTTCTGACCGAACAGGGCTGTCACGAACACGCACGGCGAGGCCGCGACCACGAACCATGCGAAGCGCGATCCCCTGAAGCTGTCGACAAGACCCGACACACGCAACGTGCCCGCGCTGAGCAGCGCGATGCCGCCGCCGACGAATACGAAGTACATGACGAGCCGCGGCAAGAGCGCGAGCGGCGAGATCAACACGAGGAACGTCGGCGGATAGAGCCAGGGCATCACGCTTTCGTGGCTGACGTTCGTGAAGAGCAGCCGCTGGAGCTTGTCGAACGACGCATGGTCGTAGACCTGCATCGCCGAACCGTGCAGCAGTCCATACGAGGCCGACCAGAAAATCGAAAAGTCCTCACCGGGACGCGTGAGGCGTTGGTCGGTGAAGCCGTGGCTCGCATAGGCCCACAGCCCGATGATCACCACGTACAGCACGCACATCCCGCTGCAGTAGAAGACGATGCGCTCGTGCGTGAGCCAGCCGCGAATCTCGCTGTCGCCGCTGCGCATGCGTAGCTGTGATGCGTACATGATCCCCGCCCCCGTGTGATCCGGATCAGGTCTGTCGACCCTCCGTTCGTTCTGTTTATTGATTCCGTCTTGTATGTGTCTGCGCGTGACATCGAATCAAAACCCGTGTCTTTGCGCTGAACCGGTCAGATCATTGTTGGCGGAAATTCATGCGACTTTCAAGCTCGCGTTTTCCTGGCCGCGAGTCGTGCCCTGCCGATTCACCCAAATACCGGGCCAAACGGTCAGCGTTGTGTGCGCCAACGCACCAAGCCGTCTCATCGATGAGACGCTTTGGACCGGCGCGCCATTCGGGAAGGCCGATTTCCCAGCGATATTCCGTTTTTACCGGCTCAGGGAAAGTCCTGGACAAAAAATGCCGAGCGTTGCCCGGCGGCGCTTTACGCGTTCCGCGAAGTGTTCGGCGGCGCATGCGAAACGTTGCGGATTCGGACATTCCGGACGCGAATCGGGCGCGAGGCGGGAGGCCAGTCGGCTCGAACCCGCGTCGTTACGCTGTTTTCGCAAAGCTGGTCCCGTCTTTGCAATGGGGAGTGCACGGAAGTCGACGACACGATGCTGCGGACCCGAACTGACAGCACACCATGGCGCGATAGAGAGCCAACGTCGATTGACCAGTTGGTGCTGGCCTCGAGCCGGCGCCAAGAAAAAATCACGAACGACGGGGGATGTATGCACAACAAGTTCACGCGGCTGCGCGGCGATAACAAGCCCATGCGCGGCGCACATCGTGCGGCCATGCTGCGTCAGCGGCACACGGCCGCAATGCTGCGGCTTGCCCGGCAGCTGCCGCTTCACTTCCCCCGTTTCCTCCAGTTCGTGTCGCCCAGCGTTACGCCCATGCGGATCAAACACCGCGCGACGCTGACCGGGCGGCGAGACTAGCCCGCAGTCTTCCGCAGTTCCCAGCAGTGCCCGTAGTGCCATCGCCCCACGCCAATCCTGGTAACGGGTTCCATTAGTTAGTCATCCACAGGAGTCGAATCATGAAGAACATCATTGCTACCGCAGCCCGTTTCGTTCGTGACGAAGACGGCGTGACCGCCATCGAATATGGGCTGCTCGCCGGCCTGATCGCGCTGTTGATTATCGGCGGCGTGACCCTGCTCGGCCAGCATCTGCAGACGATTTTCAACAACCTCGCGGACTCGGTTTAAGTCGTCTTGCCGACGGACGAACCTCACGATTCGTCCGTCACTTTTCAACTGAATACGGGGGCCTGTCATGAAGAACCTGATTGCGCGCGCGGTACGTTTCGCACACGACGAAGACGGCGTGACCGCCATCGAATACGGTCTGCTCGCCGGCCTGATCGCACTGCTGATCATCGGCGGTGTGACCACGCTCGGCACCAACCTCAGCGCGATCTTCAACAATCTCGCCGACTCGATCTGACGCGGCGCGATCATCCATCACGAGGTCATCATGACGCTGCCGCTTCTGCCGCCACATCCTGTACCGCTGTGCGTGATCGTACTGGCGATCGTGGCAGCGAGCACGGATCTCACCGCGCGGCGCATTCCGAATTGCCTGATCGTACCCGGGCTCGCCGTCGCGCTTGCCGTGCAGATGTCGATTCACGGGCCGCTCCCCGGCGCGCTCGACTGGCTGAGCGGCGCCGCATGCGGCTTCGCTTTGCTGTTGCCGTTCTATCTGCTGCGCGGCATGGCCGCCGGCGACGTGAAGCTGCTGATGATGATCGGCGCATGGGTCGGACCCGCGCTGACCTGGCGGATCGCGCTCGCCGCTTTTCTGATCGGCGGACTCTGGTCGCTGCTGATCGTGCTGCGCCGCGGCAGATTCGCGCGCTTGCTCGCGAATCTGCGGCAACTGATCGGCGGGCTCGTCGTCGCGCCGCTCACACGACCGAGCCTGATCGATGCGCGGACCGGATCGGTCGGGTCGATTCCCTACGGCGTTGCGATCGCGGCCGGAACCCTCGGAATGCTGTTCGCGGCCGCGCGGTAGCCGGACGTTTCCACTGAACGATGCGGGAGTGTTGCCATGAAAAACAGTCGGGCTTTAGTGATGCTGACGATCGCCGTGCTGGCGGGCCTCGCGGCCGTGAGTTTCGCGTCGCGCTGGTTGCTGCAGACCTCGTCGGCCGCGGTGACGTCCGTTGCGGTGGCGTCTTCGGACATCAGTCTCGGCCAGCCGCTGAACCAGAACCTGATTCACATGGTCAGCTGGCCGACTTCGAGCGTGCCGCCCGGTGCGTTCGCCGACGGCAAGGCGCTCGAAGGGCGCGTGCTGCTGACGAGTCTCGCGCCCGGCGAGCCGGTGCTCGAATCGAAGCTCGCGCCGCAGGGCACGAAGGGTGGCCTGTCCGCGGTGATCGGCGAAGGCCATCGCGCGATCACGGTGCGGGTGAACGACGTGGTCGGCGTCGCCGGCTTCGCGCTGCCGGGCAACTACGTCGACGTGATCGTCAACACGCAGCAGGCGAACAAGACCGACGCGTCGCAAAGCATCTCGAAGATCGTGCTCGAAAAGATCCTCGTGCTCGCGGTCGCGCAGCAGGTGAGCCGCGACGACACCGCGCCGAAAGTCGTCAACGCGGTGACGCTCGAGGTGACCCCCGAGCAGGCCGAGAAGCTCGACCTCGCACGCAGCGTCGGCACGCTGTCGCTGGTGCTGCGCAACCAGGTCGACAAGCAGACCCCGAGCACCGGCGGCGCGACCAAGCTGACCTTGCTCGACGTGCCGGTGCCGGCTTCGGCTCCGGCCGCACCCGAAGTGCATCCGGTGCGCGCGCACTATGCGGCACGTCCGGCGCCCAGGCGCGATTGCGTCGGCGTGCTGTCGGGGGTGACGGGGAGCGTCGAATGTTTCTAGCGCGGTCGCGGCGCGCCGGTTTTTGACTGAAGCCGCGACCTGAATCAGAAGGCAATCAAGAGACGTCTCGGTTCACCTATCGAGCGACGGGGGCAGCAACATGAAAACACAACAACGGTACTCATCCGGTGGCGGCAAGCATTGCCGCACGCTCGGCGGCACGGTGCTCGCCGCCGCGCTATGCGCCGGGCTAACGGCTGCGCACGACAGCGCGGCACAAACGATGGCCGCCGCGCAAATGCCGCCGGGCTGGGGCGCGCAGGCCGCGCCGCTGCCGGTCGGCCGGGGCGCCGTGCCGATGCTGGTCAGCAACACGCCGATGCTGACCGGCGCGACGAGCGGCCGGATGGTCGCCCCCGCGCAGCTGACCGGGCCGAACTGCACCGGCGAGATTCGCGACGAGTCGAGCGTGTCGGTGGCGGTCGGCAAGTCGATCCTGGTTCCGCTCGTCGAGCCCGCGCGCAATCGCACGCTCGGCAATCCGGTCGTCGCGCAGGCGACGCTCGTGTCGCAGCGCACGCTGTACGTGGTGGGCATGAGCGTCGGCACCACGAACATGATCGTGCAGGGCCGCAGCGGCGCATGTCAGATCATCGACGTGAGCGTCGGCGTCGATGCCGATGGGCTGCAACGCACACTCGCGCAACTGCTGCCGAACGAGCGCGGCATCCGCGTGTCGAGCGCGGCCGGCAACCTCGTGCTCGCAGGCCGCGTATCGAGCGGGCAGGCCGCGCAGCAGGCGATGGGCATCGCCGGCGCTTACGCGGGCGCGCAACCCACCCAGCAAGACCAGTCGAGCACCGCGAGCTTTGGTAACGGTGGCTCGATCTCGCAGCAGAGTTCGAGCGTTAGCAAGGGCTCCGAAGTCATCAACATGATGACGGTCGATTCGCCGCAACAGGTGATGCTCGAAGTGAAGGTCGCCGAGGTGTCGAAGACGCTGCTCAATCAGTTGGGCGCGGCGGTCAACATCCAGGGCGGCTTCGGTTCGTGGACCGGCGCGCTGGTGAGCAGCCTGCTCGCCGGTGTCAGCAGCGGTGTCGCGGTGAGCAAGGCGAACAACAGGCCGTTCAACATCGCCGTCGACGCACAGAAGAGCGACAGCCTCGGCAAGATTCTCGCGGAGCCGAACCTCGTCACGCTGAGCGGCCAGGAGGCGTCGTTCCTCGCCGGCGGCCGGGTCTTCATTCCAGTGCCGCAAAGCAACGGCACGGGCGGCTCGACGATCACGCTGCAGGAAGAAGAGTTCGGCGTCGGCCTCAAGTTCACGCCGACCGTGCTGGCCGGCAGCCGCGTGAATCTGAAGGTCGCGCCGGAAGTGTCGGAACTGTCGCCGACCGGCGTCACCGTAACGGCGAGCGGCACGAGCAACACGACGATCCTGCCGCTGATCACGACACGGCGCGCGTCGACGACGGTGCAGATGAACGACGGCGAGAGCTTCGCGATCGGCGGGCTGATTCAGAACAACATCACCGGCGCGTTGAAGGCGCTGCCCGGCATCGGCGAAGTGCCGGTGCTCGGCGCGCTGTTTCGCAGCACGTCGTTCCAGCAGGATCGCACGGAGCTGATCTTCATCGTCACCGTTCATCTGGTGAAGCCGCTGCCGCCGGGCGACTACCCGCTGCCGACCGATAGCTTCACCGGCGTGTCGGACGGCACGGTCTACGCGACCGGCAACATGGAAGGCCGCCGGCCCGCCGCGCAGCCGAACGCGCCGCAGATGCCCGCGCAACCGCGACCGCAACCCGCGGCGCCCGCACCGGTTCCGACGCCGGCACCGACCGAAGGCTCGGTCGCACCCGCCGCGCTGCTGCCGCGCGACACCCACGGGGACCGGCCAGCACCGTCGGCCGCGATGCAGCCGGCCGACAAAACGGCAACTACGACAGCGTCGGCAGCGACGCTAGCGCTAGTGCAAACCAACGCCGAACCCGCGCTCGTCAAAGCCGACGCCGCGAGTCCAGGCAACCCGACGCTCAACGCCACCAAGCCCAACCCGTAACGCGCCGCGAAGGAGACTCTCATGAAACTCGAACATCTTCTGATCACGCGCCGCGCAGCGTTGCTGCTGACGATGTGCGCCACGCTGGGCGGTTCGTTGAGCGGCTGCATGTCGAGCTCGCCGATCTGGGACGCGCACGTCGGCGACGCCGTGCGCACCGTAACGCAGATGCAGATCATCGATCCGCATGCGGGCGAGCACACGCCGTCGACACCAGGGGTCGACGGCAAGGCCGCGGTCGCCGCGCAGCAGCAGTACGACAAGTCGTTCCAGACGCCGGCCACGACGTTCAATCCGTTCGTGATCGGGATCGGCAGCAGCGGCGGCAGTCAGTGATGGCGGACGCGGGGGAACATCATGATCAACATCCTGGCTCTCTCTGAAGACGGCGCACGGCTCGCTCAGATCGCGCATCTGAGCGGCGAAGCCGGCGACTACCGGATCACGCGCGCGATGGGCACGCCGTCGCTGCTCGGCGAGCGCGGCGACACGCTCGATGCGTTCGACGTGCTGATCGTCGACGCCGCGTCGCTGAAGGATGCGGAGCTCGCGGTGGTGGAGCGGCTGCATCGCCAGCACGGGCGGCTCACCTGCATCCTGCTGATTCCCGACGCGTCGCCGCAGACGCTGATCGCCGCGATGCGCGCGGGCTTTCGCGACGTGCTGAACTGGCCGCTCGATTCGCGCCAGTTCAGCGACGCGTTGCAGCGCGCGCAGGCGCAGAGCCTGCAAGGCGGCACGCGCGACACGCGGATTCTGTCGTTCGTGTCGTGCAAGGGCGGCGCGGGCACCAGCTTCATCGCCGCGAACGTCGCACATGCGATCGCGAGTCTGCCGCAGAAAAAGCGCGTGCTGCTGATCGATCTGAATCAGCAGTTCGCCGATGCCGCGTTCCTGGTCTCCGACCAGACGCCGCCGTCGACGTTGCCGCAAATCTGCGCGCAGATCGAGCGCATGGATGCGGCGTTCTTCGACACGAGCGTCGTGCATGTGAGCGACAGCTTTCATATCCTCGCCGGCGCGGGCGACCCGGTGAAGGCGGCCGAGGTCAAGGAAGACCGTCTCGAGTGGCTGCTCGGCGTCGCCGCGCCGCATTACGACTTCGTGCTGTTCGATCTCGGCCAGACGCTGAACCGGCTGTCGATGCTCGCGCTGGATCGCAGCGACCAGATTCATCTCGTGCTGCAGGCGAGCATGCCGCACGTGCGCGCCGGCCGCCGGCTGCAGGAGATTCTGTGCTCGCTCGGCTACGCGCAGGAGCAGATGCGGCTGATCCTGAACCGCTATACGCGGCACGGCGAGCGGCCGCGCGGGGCGCTCGAATCCGTGCTCGGCATGAGCGCGTATCAGGTGATCCCCGAGGATGCCGAAACGGTGACCGACGCGATGAACCAGGGACTACCGGTGTCGAAGACCGCGCGCGGCAGCGGGGTTGCGCGCAGCCTGCAGACGCTCGCCGAAAACATCGCGGCACGCGCGACCAAACCGGGGCGCTCGCGCGCGAAGGGTGAGTCGCTGTTCGGGCGGCTGCTCGGGCGTCCGCCGGCGCCGAAACTCGAAACGCTTTAAGCGTGCTCGAACGTCACACGATCAGAACAGGGGAACGTCATGTCGCTTCGTGAGCAGATTTCCGCGCAACGCGTGCAGCCGCTGGGCGAATGCCAGGACCCGGCGGCCGCCGGCATGTTGCGCGGCGCATACCAGAAACTGAAACGCGAGATTCATCAGGCGGTGCTCGAACGCGTCGAGCTCGAACGGCTGTCGAGGTTGCCGCCCGAGCAGGTCCGCCAGGAGATCGCGACGCTGATCGGCCGCATTCTCGAAGACCAGAAGGCGCCCGCCAACGATCTCGAACGCCGGCAACTCGTCGGCGACGTGCACGACGAAATGTTCGGCTTCGGTCCGCTCGAAGTGCTGCTGCGCGACCCGACCGTGTCCGACATCCTGGTGAACACGCATCGTCATACCTACGTCGAGCGCCGTGGTCGGCTGGAGGCGACCGAGGTGACCTTCTACGACGACGCGCATCTGATGAAGGTCATCGAGAAGATCGTCTCCGGCGTCGGCCGCCATATCGACGAATCGAGCCCGATGGTCGACGCACGCCTGCCGGACGGCTCGCGCGTGAACGCAATCATCCGGCCCTGCGCGATCGACGGTCCGTTGCTGTCGATTCGCCGTTTCGCCGCGAATCCGTTGCAGGTTGCCGACCTGATCGAATTGCAGAGCCTGACGCCGCCGATGGCCGAAGTGCTCGACGCGCTCGCGCGCGCGAAGGTGAACATCCTCGTGTCGGGCGGCACGGGCAGCGGCAAGACCACGCTGCTGAACGTGCTGTCGGGATTCATTCCGGGCGACGAGCGCATCGTCACGATCGAGGACGCGGCCGAGCTGCAGCTGCGCCAGCACCACGTGCTGCGGCTGGAGACGCGTTCGCCGAACATCGAGGGACGCGGCGAGATAACGCAGCGCACGCTGGTGCGCAACGCGCTGCGGATGCGCCCCGACCGCATCATTCTCGGCGAGGTGCGCGGCGCCGAAGCGCTAGACATGCTGAACGCGATGAACACCGGCCACGAAGGCTCGCTGTCGACGATCCACGCGAACACACCGCGCGATGCGCTGACGCGCCTCGAAAACATGATGACGCTCGGCGGCCTGTCGCTGCCGACACGCACGATGCGCCAGCAGATTTCGTCGGCGATTTCGGTGGTCGTGCAAGCCACGCGTCTGACCGACGGCCGCCGCAAGATCGTCAGCATTTCGGAGCTGACCGGCATGGAGGGCGACATGATCAACATGCAGGAGATCTTCGTGTTCCGCCGCTCCGGCGTCGATGCGAAGGGCAACGTGCGCGGCCATTTCTGCGCGACCGGCGTGCGGCCGAAATTCGCCGAGCGCTTGCAGGCATTCGGCGTGGCGCCGTCGGAGCAGATCTACGATCCGGCGCGGCGCTTCGAAACGACATGACGTGCACGGCCAACGCGCACAGACCGCTTGCCCGCTGTTTCAGGAGACTTGCATGAGCCCGATTTTCTACGCGTCCATCATTCTGCTGTTCGCGGCCGTGGTGCTCGCGACGGGTGGCGTCTACGAGTATTGGAACAGCCGGTACGGTCCGGTCGCGCGCCGCGTCGATTCGCGGATTCGCGCGGTATCTGCCGGCGGCCCGACGAGCCGGCAGCGTCTGTCGATTCTGAAGACACGCACGATGGCCGAGTCGGCGGTGCTCGCGCGACTGCTGCTGCGTATTCCGCGCGTGCATGCGCTCGATCTGTTTCTGCAGCAGTCGGGGCTGTCGTGGTCGGTTGGCCGATTCTTCGGCACCTGCGCGGTGCTTCCGCCTTTCGTGCTGATCGTGGGCGCGAGCCTCAGAGTGCCGTGGGTCTTCACGGCCGGCGCCGCCGCTCTGTGCGCGTTGCTGCCGATCGTCTACGTGCAGCGGCGCCGCCACCGGCGCATTCGTCAGCTCGAACGGCAACTGCCGGACGTTTGCGACATGCTCTCGCGAGCATTGCGCTCGGGCCATGCGTTCACCGGCGCGATCGATATGGTCGGCGCCGAGTTCGCCGAGCCGATGAGCGGCGAGTTCCGCATCGTGTTCGATGAGATCAACTACGGCGTGTCGATCAGCGAGGCGCTGACGAATCTCGCGACCCGTGTGCCGATTCGCGATCTGCGCTACTTCGTGATCGCCGTCGTGATCCAGCGCGAGACCGGCGGCAATCTCGCCGAAGTGCTCGACGGCATCACCGCGCTGATCCGCGACCGCTTCAAGCTGTTCGACAAGGTTCGCGTGCTCTCCGCCGAAGGCAGGATGTCCGCATGGGTGCTCGGCCTGCTGCCGTTCGGCGTCGGCGGCGCGATGATGGCGATCAACCCCGGGTTCCTCAACGTGCTGTGGCGGGACCCGGCGGGCGTCAGGATGATCGCGGTGGCGAGCGTCGCCATGCTGTTCGGGATTCTGTGGATGCGGCACATCGTGAAGATTCGCGTTTGAGCGGCTCGAGGTCATCGGAGAAGGACCATGCAAACACTGAACATCACGCAGATTCTGTTGCTCGCCGGCGTATTCGCGATCGTTTTCGCGGCCGTGTTCGGCGCTATGCATCTGAGCACGCCGCGCGACATGAGCCGCCGCATCGAGCAGGCGGGCGGTGCGAATGCCGTGCCGGCGCCGGAGCAACTCGACGCCGCCGCGCAGACGCCGTGGTACGAAAAGCTCGTCGAGATCTCGCAGCCGATCTCGAAGCTGTCGGTGCCGAAGGACGGCTGGGAGCAATCCGCGCTGCGCGTGCAGTTGATGAACGCCGGCTGGCGCTCGGCCAACGCCGTGCCGATCTATCTGGCCGCGAAGACCGCGCTCGCGCTGACGTTGCCGCTCCTGGCGATGCTCGCGCTGTACGGCTCGTCGTTCGCGAGCTCGCTGCTCGAACGCGCGATCGTGCTCGTCGTGCTGGCCGCGCTCGGCTACTACCTGCCGAACGTCGTGCTGTCGCGCCGCACGGCAACGCGCCAGCGCAGCATCGTCGAGGACTTTCCCGATGCGCTCGACCTGCTGACCGTGTGTGTGGAAGCGGGGCTGGGCCTTGATGCGTCGCTGATGAAAGTCGGCGAGGAAATCCGCCTGCGCAGCGCGGTGGTCGCGAGCGAGCTCGAACTGATGCTGCTCGAAATGCGCTCGGGTTTCTCGAAGGAAAAGGCACTGCGCAATTTTTCGCTGCGCACCGGTGTGGAAGACATCGACTCGTTCAGTGCAATGCTGATCCAGGCCGAGCGCTTCGGCACCAGCATCGGCGCGTCGTTGCGCGTGCTGTCCGATACGCTGCGCACGCGCCGCCGGATGCGCGCCGAGGAGCGGGCCGCGAAGATTGCGCTGAAGCTGCTGTTTCCGCTGATGTTCTGCATCTTTCCGGCGCTGCTCGTCGTGCTGATGGGGCCCGCGATGATTCATATCTATCGCGATCTGCTGCCGAGCATGGCGGGCGGCGCATGACCAGAGCCCGCTATGAATTGTCGCGCGTCTCGGCCGCGCGTCTGCCCTGGAAGACTGGGAGCCGCCAGCCGTAGCGCAGCGACGCAAGCCGCACCAACATGCAAGCCAACGTCGCGAACCACGGCGTCCACCAGTCCGTCCAGCCCGCATACGAAAAGCCGACCTGCACCGCCGCGCCGAACAGCGCGGCAGACGCATAGATCTCGCGCTCGAGAATCGCGGGCACGCGCGAGAGCACGACGTCGCGCATCACGCCGCCTCCCACTGCGCTGACGACGCCGAGCAGAATCGCGAGTTCGGCATTGTGGCCATACGTGAGCGCTTTCTGCGCGCCCGACACCGCGAACAGACCGAGCCCGATCGCATCGAAGAACAGCACCGGCTGACGCAGCCTGCGCACCTGCGGATACGCGAGAATCGTCACCGCGGACGCGGCGAGCGCGGTGGCCAGATAGCGCCAGTTCGACAGCCCCGCCGGTGGGATCGCGCCGATGCACACGTCGCGCACGATGCCACCGCCGCTCGCGACCATAAAGGCGATCACCACGATGCCGAACAGGTCGAGCCGTCGTTGACGCGCGGCGACCGCGCCGCTGATCGCGAAGACGAAGGTGCCGATCAGATCGAGAATGGTATAGACGGCGTGTAAATTCACTGAGTGGTTTCGTGTTGGGCGAGCGCAGGGAGGGCGCTGCGAAATGCGACCGTCGGTCAGGAGCTCGCGGGCGGCGCGCTTGCGGACTCGCTTTCGAGCAGGCTATGCGAAAGCTTGCTAAGCAGACGTTCGAGCGTTTTACGTTCGCTCGCGCTCAGCGCCTTCGCGAGCTCGACTTCAAGCTCGGCGCCTACCGCTTCGGACGCCTTCGCAACTTCGAGGCCGTGATGGGTGGCGCGTAACGCGATGCTTCGACGGTCCGATGCATGCACGTTGCGCGTGATCAGGCCACGTGATTCAAGCTCGGCGAGAACTTTGGAAAGCAGCGTCTTTTCGATCAACGCGCGCTGCGAAACGGCCTTGGGCGTGATGTCTGGCTCCGCGCATACGAGGCGCAGCACGCGCAGCGCGCGCACGTCGAGATCCCAGCGCTCGCGGTAGACCAGATTCGCGCGGTTGATCAGCAACGCGCTGGTCAGATCGAGCCTGAAAGTCAGGAAGTCCGAGTACAAGAATTTGCTCCGCTGTCGACCGTTATCCGTCGTGCAGGCATTATAGGCAAGTAGTTGAAACTTTCAAATACTTGCGCCGCGTGGACTGCGTGTGCGGTCAAAGCTGTTTGCAATAGAAAGTGGTGGCGCACAACGCGCCGTCGGGCATCAGCGCGTAGTTCGGCACGCTGCCGACGCGTTGCCAGCCGGCGCGCTGATAGAGCCGCTCCGCATCGCCGCCAGTTACGGTGTCGAGCACGAGGACCGATTTTTTCTCTTCCCGCGCAAGGCGATCGAGTTCGCTCATCAGAGCGTGCGCGACGCCGTGCCGGCGTGCTCTTCTGTGTACGAGCATCTTCGCCACGTCGGCTCGATGCGGCTGATTTTCGGGTTGCGCGATGATCAACTGCACGGTGCCGACGATGCTGCCGTCTCGATCTTCGGCGATCAGCAATGCGCGATCGCCGCGTGCGACGCTTTCCGCGACGTTGCGCCAGAACGCGAGGGCTGTGTTGCGCGAAATCGGCAGCATGAAGCTGACCGATGCTCCGCCTTCCACGCAGTCGATCAGCACATCGGCGAGCGCTTCGATGCAGGCCGCCGCTTCGTTCGCGCCGACGCGCCGAATGGTCACGTTATCGCTCATCCGCTTCTCCGTTCATTGATGGGTGACGTGCTCAGCGCGACCAGATAGCGCGCGCGTTTGCGAGTGGGGTTGCGAAACACGATAGGGCTGTCGAGCCGCATCGCCAGGCAGTCGCCTGACTTGAGCCGCCAACTGGTGTCGCCGACCGTGATTTCCATCGACCCGTCGAGCATCCACACCTGTTGATGAATGTCCGCGTCGCGCGTGCCGGTTTCGTAGCTAACGCGCTGACCGGCAGGAAAGTCGACTTCGACCAACTGGATCGCCGAGCGCGCGGTAGGCGACAGATGACGCCGCACATAACCGGAACCCGGATCGGTCCACACCGCCTGTTCGGACGCGCGACTGACCGGCGACGGCTCGGCCACCGCTGCGCCATCCTGCTCGAACAGCGATGCGAGCGGCACGTTCAACGCGGTGGCAAGTTTATCGAGCACGGTCGCGGTGGGGCTGCTTTGCCCGCGCTCGATGAGCGAGATATTCGAGCGGCTGACCTTGCTGCGCTCGGCCAGTGCGTCCAGCGACCAGTTCTGAGCGTCCCGTAGCGCTTTGACTCGACGAGCGATCAGGGCGTTGATGTCCATGCTATCCAGTTTAAGAGATTATTTGTCTAGTAAACTAGAGATGGTTTTTTTGATTGTCAATAGTGGGCGGCGCGTGCTCGCTCGCAATCGCACGCGTTGCAACGCTCGCGGTCTTTGAGCTCGCGTCTCAAGTCAGCGAGCTGTTCCGCTATGCAGGCGAATTCGGCGTGCCTGCGGCATTTGACGCCATCCTGTTTGCCGGAGCATCGACGGGCAATGCAGCGAGTTGTTCACGCAGGGCGCCCGTCATGCTGTTGAACGCGATCCGCTCAGTGGTCGTGAGCGGCGAAGCGCCAGTTCGGCCTGTCAAAGTGAGCGGATCGATCGGTTGATCGTACTCACGCACCTCAAAATGCAGATGGTCGCCCGTAGCCGTACCGGTGCTGCCCACCGCGCCGAGCGGTTGTCCTTCGGCGATCGGTTTGCCGACACGCAAATCGCGGGAAAAGGCGGACAGGTGTGCGTAGTGCGTCGTGAAACCTCGCGGATGACTGAGTATGACGATGTTGCCGTATCCGGGTTTGAAGCCGATGAACCGCACGGTTCCTGCGGCGGCCGCGACGACGAGTGTCCCCTTCGGTGCGGCAAAGTCCACACCTGTGTGCATCTGGTGTTTGCCCTTGACCGGATGGGTTCGGTAACCGAATGGCGAACTGAGCCGCACGTAGTTGAGGGGCATGGAGAACGGCTTCGCGGCGAGTCCACGCCCGTCGAATGAATAGTAGTCTCCATCGGTGCGCCCCGGTGCGACAAACCAAACGGCCTGGTAGACCTCACCGCCCGAGCGGAGCTCGACCGCCGTTAGACGCTTGCGCTGTGCGTTCGTATCGTCGCTTTCGTAGAGAACATGATAAGTGTCGCCCTTGTGCGCGGGCGCGGCGAGGTCCAGTCGAGGAGCAAAAATATGCGCGATCTGCTCCTGTATCTCCGCCGGCACGCTGTCCCGCGCCAGCGTGTCGCGCAACGTTGCTTCGATCTTCCCTGCGTAAAAACCGCTGTCGAGATCCGACATGACAAGCGGTGCAGCGTGGGATAGCTGACCATTGCTGGTTTTGCTGCCAGAGTCATTGACAGCCGGCGCCGTCACTTCCAAGGCTCGGGACAATTGGCGTGCAGTTGATCCGTGCCCGCGACTGACGATCTCCGCTTCCGTAACCTCATTCGACGTTCCTAGCATCGCAACCATGCCAAACAGAAACACGGCGGCTGCCGGAGATTTAAATCGGCAATAGACCGAATGAACCACATTCTCGGAAATAACCTGAGCGCGAGAGCAGGCGTGACGTAAATGGCGTAAGCGCATCATTTCAAAACCTCGCAGTCGGAATAAAAGGGCTGCAGGCATGAAATGACGTCGCTTGAAATGCCACGGGAACCCAATAAATCGAACAAGGGATTCTCTTTCTCGCTACACAACCCCGGTATAAGGAGCTTTCAGTCTATGGGGCGCGGCGGGTTATCAATATCGGGAGAATCCGAATTTTGAGATAGGCTCGGCGCCAGTACCGTCAACCGCATGAGCGTCGTCCCGCCATTTTTTCATGCAGGGCGAACCGAGTGCTTTCGCGGATGGCGTCTCGGCCCGAGCTGTCGGGCGATCCGGCGTTTCTTCAGGGCAGCGGACACGCAGGCTTGTCTAAGCCTGCGTGTCTATCGCAGGTTATCAAAAAAGCACCAGTTACCGGTTTTCGAAAAAATCGCAGTTTCCTCTTAAAA
Organism: Paraburkholderia sp. BR13439; assembly: GCF_040948805.1. Lineage (NCBI taxonomy): Bacteria > Pseudomonadati > Pseudomonadota > Betaproteobacteria > Burkholderiales > Burkholderiaceae > Paraburkholderia > Paraburkholderia sp. BR13439. The sequence continues at coordinate 87,010 of NZ_JBFPKN010000028.1, forward strand.
CCGCTTCTGCGCAGCCGCCAAGCGATTTTTAGGGTGCTTGGTATTAAATTGATTTTTCAAATATATCTAATAGCTGAACTCGATCGACGAATCGGATCGGTCCTATTTTTATCCTATCCCAAAAATCTAAGATGAAATCAGTTTCAAAGTTTCGAAGGCAACGGGAATTTTGTGTGTTCTGTATTTAATGGTAACGATTTAATCGTATCTGGTTAATTTCCGTGATTTTCGGGTGGCGATTCGCCGCAAATCTATTTTCATTACCTTGATAGGGATAGGATCATGAACAAGTCGTATATCAGCGTCTGGAACGAAGCCCTGGGTTCGTGGGTAGCTGCGTGTGAAAACTCGAAGACTCGTGGCAAGCGCGGCAAGTCGAAAGCAGTCAGTCTGATGGGTGCAGCGTTGCTGGCGACGAGCGCAATTGCGCCTCTCGCGCATGCGCAGTACGCGGCGGGCAGCGGCTTTGCGGAGGGCCCGTCCTCCGTGGCAATCGGTGCGGATTCCGGCAATGCTGCATTCGCTTTAGGCGATAGCTCTACTGCGGTCGGCTCGAACGCGGCCGCGACGGGTGTGGGCAGCGCGGCCTTCGGTAACGACACTACCGCGGTCGGCACGGGTTCGTTCGCCGCTGGTGGCGGCAGCCACGACGGCTCGACCCCTGGTGCAATCGCAATGGCGGACTGGTCGGTGGCGCTGGGCCGGTCGACTGTCATGTACGGCGCGACCGCTGGCATTGCGATCGGTCTGAACAATACCGCCTCCGCTGCTGGTGCGGTGGTGATGGGTTCGAACTCGATCGCTTCAGGTTCCGACTCGATCGCCTTCGGTACCGGTACGAGTGCGACCGCGGCAAACTCCGTGGCGCTGGGCTCGGGTTCGATCGCCGACCGCGAAAATACGGTGTCGGTTGGCAGTGCGATGGCCATGCGCCAGATCACGAATGTTGCGGCCGGCACGCAAGACTCGGACGCGGTCGTCGTGTCGCAGCTCAAGGGCGTGACGAGCGCGCTCGGCGGCGGTGCTGCGGTCGATGCCGACGGTTCCGTCAAGGCGCCTGCGTACAGCGTGGGCGGTACGACGGTCGACAACGTGGGTGACGCGTTCGCCAACGTCGATGCCCGTACCACGCAGAACACGGCCAACATTCAGAACATTGCCGGTGACGTTATGAACATCACGAACGGGCTGGACAACGGCACGATCGGTCTGGTGCAGCAGGATGCAACCAGTCGTGACATCACGGTGGCAAAAGACGCTGACGGTTCGGTGATCAACGTGGCGGGCACGGCGGGCAACCGTACGGTGACGGGTGTGGCTGCGGGCGCAGTGCGGGCATCGAGCGTGGACGCGGTCAACGGTGGCCAGTTGTACGGCACGGCGTCGAGCACGGCCCGGGCGCTGGGTGGTGGTTCGATCGTGCTTGCGGATGGCTCGATCAGCGCGCCGAAGTTCAGCGTGGGCGGCACGACGGCGTACAGCGTGGCCGAAGCCGTGACGAACCTCGACGGTCGCACGACGCAGAACACGGGCGATATCGCGCTGAATGCAACTGACATCGCAAAGAACACGAGCAACATCGCGCAGAACGCGTCCAGCATCACGAACGTGCAGAACCAGTTGTCCGAAGGCACGGTGGGTCTGGTCCAGCAGGA
>NZ_JBFPKN010000029.1:0-86246 GCF_040948805.1 Paraburkholderia sp. BR13439
TGCGCATGATCCTCAGAAAACTGCGGCGTTTTTGCGTCCTTGTGCTTGTGTCGTGGCTAAACCTCTGCGCCGCTTTCGCGTCGACACCGTGAGCGGTGCCGCCGAAAGCGAATTATTCAGACCGGACCACATAGAGTCGCAGGGGCGCAGATCGGTCGCCCTATGCGCTGACCTGGCGGTCGAGAAACAGGTCGAGCAACTGGTACCAGCGTGCGTGGAGACCTTCGGTCGACTCGACTGCGTGCTGAACTGTGCGTCACGGTTCGATGAAGATACCGCCCAAACCTTCGGTTATGCGCGGTTGCTCGAACTGATGGCGATCAACGTCGCCGCACCGCTGGCGTTGGCGCGAGGACTCTTCGACGTGGTGCCGGACGGCGCGGTATCGGACGAAGCGAAGCGCGGTGTAGTGGTGAACGTGCTCGACCAGAAGCTGTTCAACATGAACCCCGACTACATCTCCTACACCGCGACCAAGGCTGCGCTGGCCAACGCGACCGTCGCACTCGCGCAGGCTCTCGCTCCGAAAATCAGAGTCGTGGGGCTGGCTCCGGGATTGACGTTAGTGTCGGGCGATCAAACACAGGCGCAATTCGACACAGTCCATAAGATGACGCCGCTTCTGCGCGGTTCGCGACCGGAGGATATCGTCGAAGCGGCGTCGTATCTCGTCAATGCCCATGGCGTCACGGGGACGACATTGGTCGTTGACGGAGGTCAGCATCTTGTATCGAGCAGCCGTGACGTAATGTTCATGGACTCGGTGTCGAAAGGCCGCGCTGCTGCTGAGTGTCTCTTCGCAGACCGTCAGTGAATCACTGATGGCGAAGAAAATGTGCATCCGCCGACCGTCGAGGGCAAGTAATGAAGCGGAAATTGCAAGGACTCGCTACACGCGAGAAGCTACTCGATAGCGCGGAATGCCTTTTTTTCGAACGTGGTGTCGCGTCGACGACCCTCGAGGACATTGCTCGTGCGAGCGGTATGACTCGTGGCGCCATCTATGGTCACTTCACGAACAAGTGGTCGCTCGTAAGCGCGCTGTTCGAACGCTCGGAACTGCCGCTGGATGCATTCACTGTGTGCCGCGCAGAAGCCGCGATCGCAACCATCGATGCGTTGCGTGTCGAGCTCGAGCAGCGGTTGGTCGATGTGCTACGAATAGGGACGAAGCGGCGGTTGTATTCGATCGCGCTGTCCACTACGGAAATTGATGGCGATTGCACGTTGCCGGCATCGATGTTCAGGGAGTCGGCGCTTCTTGCACAGTACTCGATCGAGACGACCTTGGCACGCATCGCAAAGCCGCCAGGTACATCTGAGGATCTCGACTACGCGTTCGAGGCAACTTTTATTCATGCTTGCCTGACAGGATACTTCCGCCGCAGCTTGATCATTCCGCCTCCTGCAGGAGCCGAAAAGCTGCTTGCCGGAAAGATCGTGCGAAAGGCCTTGTCATCATGGTTTATAGAGAGCCCCTCGTTGTTCGCGGCTCGCGGCGGGCTGGCGTCCGAAGCCGGCATTCGTCGATGAAAAGGAACAAGATAACCTCGATCTTGCAAGGAGAGAACATATGATTTTCAAGACGCTAGCTGTAGTCGGTGCCGGAACAATGGGCAATGGCATCGCTCAGGTCGCCGCCGTGGCGGGTCTCCACGTGGTCATGACCGATGTCAACGAGACGGCCCTCTCAAGGGGCCTGTCAACCTTGACGGCGAATCTCGGGCGTCTCGTCGACAAGGGAAAGCTGGACGCGGCGTCACGTGATTCTGCGCTAACCCGTATCGAAACTTCCACTGACTATCAGCGCCTCTCGACTGCAGACATCATTATCGAAGCGGCAACCGAGAACGTTGATCTGAAGATCCGCATCCTGAAGCAAATCGAGTCGGTGGCGCGTGCCGATGCGATCATTACGTCGAACACGTCGTCGATTTCAATCACCGCGCTCGGTGCGGTGCTTACTGATCCGACACGTTTCATCGGCATGCATTTCTTCAACCCTGTACCGCTAATGACGCTCGTGGAGGTCATCCGTGGGCTGCAAACCACCGACTCCACTGTCAATGCGGTGCGCAAGTTGACTGAACGGCTCGGCAAGACGCCGATAGGCGTGACCAACTCGCCAGGCTTCGTAGTGAACCGTATCCTCGTGCCAATGATCAATGAGGCGTTTTTCGTGCTAGCGGAAGGCGTCGCCACCGCGGAAGAAATCGACGCCGGAATGAAGCTCGGTGCGAATCACCCGATCGGGCCACTCGCGCTCGCCGACCTGGTCGGGCTAGACGTTTGTCTTTCTGTCATGGATGTTTATCTGAAAGACTTCGGCGATTCCAAGTATCGCGCATGCCCGCTATTGCGGGAGCTGGTTGCGGCGGGACGGCTAGGGCGAAAAGCCGGTTGCGGGGTCTATAAGTACTGAAGCCGCCTGGCAGCGTGAGCTGAGCGGCAACAGGGATTTTGCGGCCGAATACGGATAACCGCTACTGATTTTGCTGCGGGTTTCAACTACCGCCTTGCGATTCAATCATTGTGGATGGAGGCATCAACTCGGCCTCCATGTGCACTGGGTGTCGCCGCAAGAGCAGCGGTCCGGTGAGCATCAGCAACGCAGCGGCAGTTAGCGTCTTCGAGACACCAAATTGATCCGCACAAACGCCCCATATCAATGCACCCAATGCCATTGAGCCTTGGAACGTGAGCAAAAAAACTGCTAACGCCCGAGCTCGCACCCAAGCGGGAAGAGTCGCCTGGAAGGCCGAGGAGACGGTGGAGTTGAATGTGATCCACGCGGCACCCCCGACGAGCAGGGACAGATATACAGGTGCGCTGTACTGCACATAGGCGGCGATAAGCGTCGAAATGCCGAACAACACAGACGCACCGCAGACCAGACTATTGAGCGCCAGATAGCGGCGTACCCGACCAAGTGCAATTCCACCAGCCACGGCGCCTGCTCCCATACTCCCCAGCATCGTACCGTACCCGCCGCCGCCTAAACCTGGGTTATTTTTCGCTACGATCGGCAGTAGCGCCCACAACGCGCTTGCGCTAACTACAAAGGTGAATGTGCGAACCAGATGTCCGCGCAAAACACCGCAACCAAGCACATAGCGTACGCCCACGCACATCGCGCTTACCAGACGCTCCTGCTTTGAAACGACTTGTTCTTTTTTCGGCTTGTACCAAAGCAAAAAGATGGTCACTGCGACCGCAAATAGCCCGGTCGTTAATGCGAACACTGCATACGATCCTATCCCAGCGATGACTGCCCCTGCCAACGCGGGGCCCACTGCGCGCGCGCCATTGAAAGCGACTCCATTGAGAGCGATCGCAGAGAGCAACGCCGCTCGAGGCACTGCTTCCGCGGTTGAGGATTGCCAGGCCGGAACTGATACGGCACTGCCTGAACCGAGCAAAAAGGTGAAGATCAGCAGTCTGACTGGATCGATTGCATCCAGCATCAACAGAACATAAAAAAAGATCGACGAGACCAGCATCCAACAGTGCGCGGCTAGCAAGAGGCGGCGCTTATCCATCGAATCGGCGAGTACTCCTGCCGGCATCCCGAGCAGGAAGGCCGGCATCGTGGTCGCAGCCTGGGTCAGTGCAATCATCACCGGGGACGTCGTGAGCGAAGTCATCAACCATGCTGCCCCAACGTTCTGCACCCAGGCGCCAAGGCTCGCCGCCAACATTGCCATCCATATTGCGCGAAACGGGCGATAGCGAAGCGGGCCGGGCTCGGGTTGTGGTTTCGTGGAAGACATTGGGCTCAGGCTGTGGACATTGCGCGTCTTGCTGGGTGCAGATCGCTTTACGTAGATGCCGGGATCGATGCACTTGGTGCGAAAATTAGAATATGGTGCATAAATATGAACACGCCTGACGCAACCTGTCAATGCCGATTTTGATTTCCACGGTCGTGAGAAGAAGACACCGTTGCTGACGTTCAAAGTCGGTGAAGCATCGCGCGCCCGTTCGACGTCAACGTTGACCGGCTCGGAAACTGATGTCACATTCCTCGTTGGAAACGGCGAGGCTTCGGCCATTCCGTCTTGCAACCGATCCTGAGAGTTGCTCTGTTTCGCGTTTCGACTATGTCATTCGAATTCATCGAACCTGACCCGACCGTCCACGACCCCCTTCAGGCAGAGCACACACTGCTGGACTTAGCGGCGCGTGGCCGCACTGTTGCTCAATTATGGGAAGCGCCGAAGTCTTTGGTGGTACCGCGCAGCTATCTGCGCTATCCGCAGTTCGAATCTGCACGCTGTGCTTTCCTTCGCGGCGGATGCCCCGTCTGGCTACGCATGTCGGGCGGCGGCCTCGTACCGCAGGGCCCCGGGATTCTAAATTTGAGTCTGGCTTATTTCGTCGAGCAGCAGCCGAGCAAAATGAGCGAGGCGGTGTACCTGCACTTATGCGAAGTCATCGGGAGCGCGCTGCGCGTGATCGGCGTCACGACCCATTACCAGGCAGTGGACGGTTCATTTTGCGACGGTCGCTTCAATTTGGCTTGGGGAGTCGATACTGACGCTCGCAAGATTGCTGGCACGGCGCAGTATTGGCGACAGGCGCCAGCTGCGATGCGGACGAGCGATGGACGGGGCCATCTGGTGCTCGCGCATGCCGTATTGCTTGTCAGTGCCGATCCGGATGAGGCGAACCAGCGGGCCAACGACTTCGAAGAGGTAGTGGGCAGTGGCCGTAGATATGACGCAAACAAGATCGTCACTGTGCTGCAAGCGCTGGGAGGGGCGGGGATCGGCAGGGAGCCGCTGATGCCCGCTGTGTTGGCTGCGATCGAGGACAGTCTCACCGACATTCCACTACCGACCGATACGCAGTAACCCGCTTGGCAGGGCTCGCTCGGCTCAGGCGGTGTAGTGGGCGGCGAGCAGCGAGCAATTCTCCCTGATATCGAACGATGCCGCGCTCCGACCGCACTGAACACAGCGCGGCGGCTGTCAACGGAATGTAACCTGAAGTGCTTAAGTTTGAAGGTTCGAGCGATGGGCAGCCGTGCCGGATGCGTAAAGCCGAACAAAGGGCGTACCTTCTGGAAACGCTCAATACAGACACGGACGTGCTGGGGCGAATTGAAATGCATCATCGCAAGAACACCGCGCGCCCGCGCAAGTTGCGGGTGTCCAGCGGAAGTACCCTGGGCCCGCAGGATGCGTAGTTGAGAAATTGCGTCGCGGAGCGAAGCTTGCTGCAACCAATGATCCGGTCAGTCAATCTCGTGGAGGCAAACCATGCTGTTCAAACGAGGAATTGCAGTTCTTGCCGTTGCTCTACCCCTCGCGGCCGCGCAAGCGCAAACCGTCGACATCACCGGTGCAGGCAGCACTTTTGCAGCCCCGATCTATAACAAGTGGGCGGATGCCTACCATAAGGCGGGGGGCGGCAAGGTCAACTACCAGGGCATCGGGTCAGCGGGCGGCATCAAGCAGATCCTCGCGAAGACCGTGGATTTCGCAGGCTCCGACGCACCGATGAAGGACGACGAACTGGCGAAGACTGGCCTGTTCCAGTTCCCGACGGTGGTGGGCGGCGTGGTGCCGGTCGTGAACCTGCCTGGCGTGAAGCCGGGTCAACTGGTTCTGTCGGGTGCGGTGCTCGGCGACATCTATCTGAACAAGATCAAGAAATGGAACGATCCGGCGATCGCCGCGCTGAATTCGGGCATGAAACTGCCGGATACGGACATCGCCGTGGTACGCCGCGCAGACGGTTCGGGCACGAGCTTCATCTGGACGAACTTTCTGTCGAAGGTGAACCCGGAGTGGAAGTCGAAGGTCGGCGAAGGCACGACGGTGAACTGGCCGACCGGTACGGGCGGCAAGGGCAATGACGGTGTTGCCGCCTTCGTGCAACGGCTGCCGGGCGCGGTCGGCTATGTCGAGTGGGCGTATGCGAAGCAGAACAACATGGTCTACGCCAGCCTGAAGAACTCGGCCGGTGCGGTGGTTGCGCCGAAAACCGAGACCTTCAAGGCGGCCGCCTCGGGCGCGGACTGGAAGACGTCGTTCTACCAGATCCTGACCAACGAGCCCGGCAAGGACGCATGGCCGGTCGTCGGCGCGACCTTCGTGCTGCTGCACGCGATACAAGACAAGCCGGCGCAGGGCGCGGCAACGCTGAAGTTCTTCGACTGGGCGTTCAAGAACGGCGGGCAGGCTGCCAGCGATCTCGACTACATCTCGCTGCCGGATTCGGTCGTGTCGGAAATCCGCGAGCAGTGGAAGACCAAGGTCAAGGATGCGTCGGGAAAACCGGTGTTTCAGTGAAGGCCTCGTTGCGACCCGCCTCGAACAGCTCGTGGTCGGCCATGGGCGAAATCAATTGACTTAGATCAAGTAAAGGCCGCATCGAGGCGGGTAACGTGCGCGTGACGGTCTTTTATCACCGCACGCTGGGAGCCAGGCAATGGTCACGCGCAACGTCGAGGAAGTCATCAAGCAGATTGCCGCCGCTACCAACACGCCAGAGGAAACGGTCTCGCAAATGTACGCGCAGACGTGGATCGAATACAGCGAAGGGGCACGAATCACGGACTACCTGACGGTTCTGGTCGCTCGTCGTGTGCGCGACAACCTACGCAGGCGACAACAGGATTCGCATTGAGAGTGGGTTGGTCAAGCGCCGTTGTGCGATGCCGCTTCCGCGCCGAAGCGCTCGACCATAAATTCAATAAAGCTCCGAAGCTTCGGCGACGTCCGCCGCTCACGCAGATACAGCAGGTTCAGCGGCCGCTCGGGCGCGGCAAACGCCGGCAGCACTTCGACCAACCGCTTCGCTCGCAGATCCGCGGCCACCAGGACCTCGGGCAGCATTGCGATGCCCAGGCCGCGCAACACCGCTCGTCGCAGCGCTTCCGCATTGTCTATCCTCAGCCTGCCGTCGACGGGCACGCTCAGGCGGCCGTCAGGACCCTCCAAACTCCATTCGGCCTGCGCCGCGTGCCATTCCGAGCGCGGCGGATACGCGTACGTCAGGCACTGATGCGCGCGCAGCGCGTCGGGCGATGACGGCGTGCCATGCGTTGCCAGATACGCGCGTGACGCGCACAACACCAGACGGTACGGCTGCAGAGGCCGCGCGACGAGATCCGGATTGCCCAGCGCGCCGATCCGAACCGCCGCCTCGAAGCCGTCGTCGAGCAGGTCCGACAGCGCATCGGTGGCGACGATATCGAGCTTCACATCGGGATAGCGCTCGCAGTAGTCCGCGATCACCGGCATCAGGCATTCGTTGCTGAACACGACGGGCGCGGTTACGCGCAGCCGTCCGCGTGGCGTCGCGAGGTGATCGAGCGCGAGCCGTTCCGAATCGTCGATCAGCCCCAGAATCTCGATGCATCGTTCATAGTAGGCCTGCCCAAACGCGCTGATCTGCTGCTTGCGCGTGGTGCGATGGATGAGTGTCGCGCCTAGCCGCGTTTCCAGCGCCTGAAGGTGATTGCCGACCATCGTCGGCGACAGATCGCATGCCACCGCCGCCGCCGTCAGGCTGCCGCTTTCGACTACGCGCACGAACACGGTCATCGCTTTGAGGAGATCCATTCCCCAATAATAATTGGTTCTGTTGCTATTTGCCGTCCGTTTATCAATCTTCGCTGTGGGAATACAGTCCGCGTACACGGCGCTTGCGGCCCATCCCGGTTCCGCATCGCCCGACTTCATGCACGGACATCATGCGCAAACAGCTCAGCTCACCGGCCCGGTCACCACGTCTTGCCTTGCTCGCGACGAGCCTCGGCTTCGTCATCATCTGTCTCGACGTCACGGTGGTAAACGTCGCGCTCGCACGAATCCGCGATGGCCTCGGCCTCGATTCGACGGCGCTGGAATGGGTCGTCAACGCGTACACGCTGGCGTTCGCGAGCCTCCTGCTGACCGCCGGCGCGTTGGCCGACCGGTTCGGCGCGCGCCGCATGTTTGTCGCCGGGTTCGTGGTGTTTACCTGCGCATCGGTGGGGTGCGGGCTGTCGGATGGCGCGGCGCTGCTGGTTGGGTCGCGGATGGTGCAGGGCATCGGCGCGGCGCTGTGCGTGCCGTCGTCGCTGGCGCTGCTCGGCGCGGCGTTTCCGGACCCGCATGCACGGGCCAGGGCGGTCAGCGTCTGGGCGGGCACGGCGGCGCTCGCGCTCGGGGCGGGTCCGCTGGTCGGCGGCGTGCTCGTCGACCGCTTCGGCTGGCCGGCCATTTTTCTGATCAACGTGCCCATTGGCGTCGCGGGCATCTGGCTGACCATCGCTCATGCACCCGACACGCAGGGTCATGCGACCCGTCGCATCGACCTGGCCGGCCAGACGCTTGCCGTCGTTGCGTTGGTCGGGCTGACGTATGCGGTTGTCGAAAGCGGCAGACTGGGCTGGACTGGCATGACCGTATTGACGGGAATGGCCGTCGCGGCCGTTGCGGGCGGGCTGTTCGTCATCGTCGAGGCGCGGCAGGCGCAGCCGCTTTTACCGCTCGCGCTGTTCCGCCATGCCGTGGTGAACGTCAGCGCGCTAACGGGGCTGTCGCTGAATTTCGGCTACTACGGACTGATGTTTGCGATGAGTCTGTTTTTCCAGAGCGCGCGTCACGACACGCCGCTCGAAACCGGCCTCGCGTTCCTGCCGATGACGGCGGTGGTCGCGGTCGCAAACGTCGCGTCGGGCTCGCTGACGGCGCGCTTCGGTTATCGCCTGCCGATGCTTGTCGGCCAGGCACTGGCGGCGCTCGGCTATGTTTCGCTTGCGTTCGTGCGGGTGGATAGCAGCGCGCTAGCAGTCGCATTGCCTCTGCTGAGTGTTGGCGTCGGTGTGGCGCTCGCGGTGCCGTCGATCAACACCGCGGTGCTGGCGCACGTGGAACCGTCGTACATGGGCATTGCGTCCGGCGTGTTGAACACCGCGCGTCAGATTGGCGGCGTGCTCGGCGTGGGGTTGTTCGGCGCCCTTGTGCGGCCGGAGTTCGACCATCTTGCCGAAGGTCTGCATCTGGCCGCGATCCTGGCCGCTACTGTGACGCTTTTGAGCCTCCTGAGCATAGTCATTGGCCTCAAGACGTCCGGATCGATGGTCACGGACGGTGCGCGTTGAGAGCATTGTCGCCGCCGCCTGCCTCATGCGCGGAAGCGCCGGCCATCACGCGCCAGCGGTCGCTGTCGAGCACGGCTCGAGCGTCGATCCGCCCGAACATGTCCAACAGAGGTGCGACGAGGCCCGTCCAGCCCGTCTGATGACTGGCCCCGAGCCCTGCACCGTTGTCGCCGTGGAAATACTCGTAGAACAGGATCAGGTCGCGCCAGTGCGGATCGTCCTGAAATTTGCTGGTTCCGCCGTAGACGGGACGTCTTCCATCCGCATCGCGCAGGAAGGTACCCGTCAGTCGCCGGACGATTTCCTGTGTCACCTCGAAAAGCGTCATGTAATGCCCGGACCCGCTCGGGCATTGAACCTTGAATTCGTCGCCGAAAAAGCTGTAGAGGTTCATCAGGGCCCTGAGAACGAGCAGGTTCACCGGCATCCATACCGGACCTCGCCAATTGGAGTTCCCGCCGAACATGCCCGTATTCGATTCGGCCGGCAGGTACTGCACTTTGTAATCGGTCCCACCGATATTGAGCACATACGGATGCTCGAGGTGATAGCGGGAGAGCGAACGGATGCCATGCGGTCCGAGGAACTCGTTCTCGTCGAGCAGGTATCCGAGCACGCGTTCGAGCTTGCGTCTGTTCAGGATCGACAGGAGCCTGCGCTCCCGATGGCCGATGAAGCCCGTATCCGTCGGAGCCACGTGGGCGAGCAGCTCCGGGTAGCGTTTGCGGAATTGGGCGATCAGCTCCATCAGTTTCGGATACCGCGTCACCGAATCTGCTTCGAATACGGTGGTCGCGCACAGCGGCAGCAGCCCCACCATCGACCTGATCTTCAGACGCATGGTCTGGCCGTCGGGAAGCCGCAGCAGATCATAGAAGAAGCCGTCATGCTCGTCCCACATGTCGTCCGGATGTTCGCCCCGCCGATCCATCGCATAGGCGATCCACATGAAGTGCTGGACGAACCTGAAGGCGATCTCCTCGTACATCGGATCGTATTCCGTCAGGATGATCGCCATCTCCAGCATGCACTGGCAATAAAACGCCATCCACGCGGTTCCGTCCGCCTGTTCCAGCGATCCACCCGTCGGCAGATGCGAGCTGCGATCGAATACCCCGATGTTGTCCAGCCCCAGAAAGCCGCCGGCGAACACGTTGCGTCCCGACGGGTCCTTGCGATTCACCCACCAGTTGAAATTGAGCATCAGCCCCTGAAACGAGCGCTCAAGAAAGCGCGGGTCGGCCCGTCCCAGCTCTTTGCCGTACCGGTAGAGCCAAAGCGTGGCAGCCGCATGCACGGGAGGATTGACGTCGCTGAAGTTCCACTCGTAGGCCGGGATCTGGCCGCTCGGATGGACATACAGGGTGCGCAACATCAGCAGCAATTGCTCCTGCGCGAAATCGAAGTCGACGAGCGCCAGAGAGATCGTGTGGAACGCCAGATCCCAGGCCGCGTACCACGGGTACTCCCATTTGTCCGGCATCGAGATCACGTCCGCGTTCAGCATGTGGAACCACCCGGTGTTGCGCACATCGAGCCGCTCGCCGTCCAGCAACGGATGGCTCCCATGCTCGCGCAGCCACAGTTCGAGATCGAAGTAGTAGTACTGCTTGCCCCACAACATGCCCGCCAGCGCCTGACGGTGCACCCGGCGCTGGTCTTCCGTCAGCGATTTCGGCGCGATGCGCTCGTAGAACTCGTCAGCATCGGCAATGCGTTCGTTGAAGGTGTTCTCGAAGCCGTCGAACGCGTTGTCGCGGCTTATCGCGCTCAGGCGCAGCCGGATCGTCACGCTGTCGCCGCCGGGTATGTTGCATACGTAATGGGCCGCCGCCTTGGTTCCCGTTTTGGCCGGATTCACCGCCTCGCGTTGTCCGCCGATCACATACGCGTGGAATGCGTCTTTCACATAGGGCGAAGCATTGGGTTGATTCCACAGACGCCGTGCATTGCTTTCGTTCTCCGTGAACAGCAGTTCCGTCGCGCCTTCGCAATAGAGCCAGTAGTCACCCAGTTCATGATGCCGCGCTCGAATGACGCCCGGCGCCTCTTCGCACAGCGACGGCCTGGGATCGTCGTGGTTCTCCGACCATGTATTGCGAAACCATAGCGTTGGCAGGATTCGAAGCTGCGCCGCGTCCCGACCGCGGTTGTGCATGCAAATGCGCACCAGGATGTCTCGTGGATCGCGCTTCGCGTATTCGACGAATACATCGAAATAGCGGTCGTCATCGAACACGCCGGTATCGAGCAGTTCGTACTCGAGGTCTTCTCGCGATCGCTTGCGGTTCGTCTCGATCAGGTCGAGGTACGGATATTCCTGCTGCGGGTACTTGTACAGATACTTCATGTACGAGTGCGTGGGCGTGCTGTCGACATAGAAGTAATACTCCTTCACGTCCTCGCCATGATTGCCTTCGCTATTGGTGAGCCCGAACAGGCGTTCCTTCAGAATCGGGTCGCGCCCGTTCCAGAGTGCGAGCGCGAAGCTGAGTCGCTGCTGGTCGTCGGATAGTCCGCCGAGCCCGTCTTCTCCCCACCTGTAGGCGCGTGAGCGCGCCTGATCGTGGGTGAAATAGTTCCAGGCGTCGCCATCTTCGCTGTAGTCTTCGCGGACCGTTCCCCATTGCCGCTCGCTCAAGTACGGCCCCCACTGCTTCCACGGCACCTGCGCCGCACGCGCGTCGTTCAAGCGTTTTTGTTCCGCGACATCGCCGTCTGCGAGAGCCATTTCTGCCTCCGTTACGACCGGATGAACCTGCAACAGGCGGGGCGTCGCTCTATGACGATCGCCCGGCGAGCCCGGTGGATACGTGTTGCTGCGAAGCAATCCTGATGTGCGAGACGAACCACGCCGCGAGCACGAACCACCCCGCTGCGACGACGAACGCGACGACATAGGCGGTTCCGGCACCAGCAAGCGCCTTGACCCACGACAGCATCCACCCGGTCGCCGCGGGGCCGAGGATCTGCGGCAGCACCATCGACACTTGCCAGATGCCCATGTCCTTGCCGCTGGATGCATCGTCTGGCAACACTTGCAGCGCGAGCGCCCAGTCGACGGCTTGATAGGTCCCGTAAGCGGCGCAGAAAACGAGTCCGACTGCGATCACCAGCACCAGGTTCGGACGCAACGCCAGCATGACAAAGCCGATTGCGGCTCCGGCCATAATCCAGCTTGTCAGGCGGACGAGGGGGACGGCGCCGTGGCGGTCGGCGAGCCGTGCGCCCAAGAGACTGGCCGGGATCGCCAGCACCACGCCGACACCAAGAAGCCCGTTCATCACACCGGTCGGATGACGAATGCCGATCACGTCCTGCAGGTAGTACAACATGAAGGTGAAGATCGACCAGATTCCCATGTTGCCGAACAGACGGGTTACCAGCACCCAGTAAAAGTTTCGGTGGAGGCGCGGATCGAGATAGAACGAACGCATGAACGCGAGGAGTTCGAACCGTTCATGGGATCTGACAGGCGTCGGCTCGCGCGAGCCGCGAATCGTCAGCCAAAGGCAGAGCAGCATGATCGCTATGAACGTGGCCACCGTCGGATACAGGCGGCCCGGCGAATAGAGCACGACGAGCACCACGTTGCCACTGATGGTGCCGAGCACGGACATCACGTTGAGCCACGCGCTCGCGCGGTTGGTTTCCCGTTTTGGCACGACATCGGGCACCAGCCCGGCATACGGACCCGCCGCCCAGTTCCACCAGAACTGCAGATGCAAGAACGCGAGTGCATAAAGCCATACGCTCGCCCCTCTGTTGAATGAAGCAAGCCATACCAGGGCAACCGCAGTGCCGAACACGCCGGTGACGAGAAACGATCGCCGACGTCCATGTTTTGCGATGGAGCGATCTGACAGGGCGCCGGCCAGCGGCGCCACGATCATTGCAACGAATGCGCCGGACGCAATGACGGAGCCGGCCACACCTTCCTTCAATGCGGCATCGCGTCCGAGCATTTCGGCGACCTGTGACGGCACCAGCACCGGAACGACCGTCATCCATTGGGTAAACAGCGCAAACCACAGTGACGCGATCTGTATGTGACTGAGCGTCGTCAGGCGAGGGGCGGGCGGTCTGGTCGACACATTCCGGGCTGGACTGGATAGCGGCATGTCAGAGGTCCATGGGCGTCGCGCATTTTGCTGCCCGGTCAATGCTTGCTAGCTTACGGGCTGCAGAGAAAGATTAGAACATTTGATCTGGCTTATGCATGCGAGGGGCAGTGCGTTCCTTGCCGTCGGGCGAGTACCCACGTCAAACGCAGCGCCGGCACGTCGTATGGCTGAATGTCCGCGAACGAGGTGAGATATTGAATCAGCAGCCGCCGTCGCACGTCGGCCAACTTGCTGTCTGCAATGCCCAGGCAGACGCGTCCCCAGCTCAAGCGACGAGGTGTTGCCGCAGATACACGGCCGTGCGGCTTTCCTTCGC
Organism: Paraburkholderia sp. BR13439; assembly: GCF_040948805.1. NCBI lineage: Bacteria > Pseudomonadati > Pseudomonadota > Betaproteobacteria > Burkholderiales > Burkholderiaceae > Paraburkholderia > Paraburkholderia sp. BR13439. The sequence continues at coordinate 13,538 of NZ_JBFPKN010000029.1, forward strand.
GCTGCCTGGAGGGCCGCGCAAACGGTGGTGTGGGGAGCACAGACTATGCCAGACAGAGAGACGCATGGCATCAGGCGCGCAATGTGCTTGCAGATAGACCCGTGGATCAAGGAGAAGAACGATGACCCTGCTCATCTATCTGGTCGGATGGATCATTTTCATTGGCGGCGTCGCGTGGGGATTGATGGCGCTGCATGTCGCGCAGCACATCATTGCCATCGTGGCCGTGATTCTGCTCGGCATCGCGGTGATTACGGGCGCTACGCGAGCGCGTAATCGAGATCGGTCGTCATAGCGAAGTTCCCTCGTGCGCCACGGCGCTCAGGTACGCTACGGCACGCTCGCGATGTACCATTTCCGCGTGGAGTCTCACGCCGGACATCGTGGAGTACATCATGGGAAGCGCATGGAAACGCCGCTTCAAACTGCTTGTCCAGCGTTTCTGGCAGCCAACCAGCGCGTGCATGACCTGTATGCCGGGGAGCTGGGGCAACGTCATGAGCCTCACGCACTGGGCGATCGCATTCAAGACCGGGCTGCTCACCGGTGTGCTCGCGCTGCTGCTCACCTTCACGCCGGCGGCGAAGTGGTACGGGAATCGCTATAGCAACGCACTGCTCGTCGGTTGCCTGACCGCCATCGGCGATGCCTACTCTCATCTGAGCCATTACCGCTTTCACGCTCTCGAACACATCGCGACGGGGATCATGTCCGGCCTGTTTGCGCTCGCTGCGTCGTACCTGTTCGAGGATCGCGCGCGCCGCGTGCGCGCGGTCTGGTCGCGTTTGTTCGGACAATCAGTGCGGTGACGAAAGCAGCTTGAAGCGCTTCCACAGCTTCTTCAATGTCCGATGATCGGCAGCGACCCGTGACGCGAGAAAGCCGCGTGCGAAGGCCGCGCCCGAGGCGGCCTCGGGCGCCGTCGTCAGCAGCGACTTCAGCAGCTGATCGGCGACGACGGCATCGTTGCGCCAGCCGAGATCGTCCTGAAGCGCGGTGAGCGCTTCGACATAGTGGCGGACGACCCGCCTCGGGCATAACGACGCGAAGAACTCGGTGGCGTATCGAACCTTCTTCGCCGCGATGCGGGCGCGGTGACGGCTGTGATCGTCGAGATCGGCCAAACCCTTGCCACGTTTGATCAGTTTCTTGTGCCGACGGCGCAGAACATCGGCGGCGAACGGCTTCACTGGGCTGCCGATCACGTCGCGCTGTTCGTCGGACATCTCATCTCGCCAACCCTTGCGGCTCAACCAGAGCGCCAACTGGAGCGCGAGCCGCGTATAGCGAACCGATTCGACCGCGGCCGCCGCGCGCTGCCGGTTGTCGACGGCATTCTGCTCGCAGGCCTCTCTGACGGGGCGGATCTCGTCCGTATTGCCGTCGGCGCCGGCATGTTCGAGCGTCGATCCCGCGAGCACTTCCCAGTCGCGCGCGGTGCCGAGCTCCGAGGCAATCCAGCGCAACTCCTCGTCGAAGCCCGGAGCGGCGGGGATGACCTTCGCAAACAGGTCGAGAGCCGAACGCAAGCGGCGAAGCCCCACGCGCATCTGATGGACGCTCGATGGATCGTGGCCCGACACGACGCCCAGTTCATTCGCGTGGACCTGGTCCAGACAGTTGCGCACAATGACGCAGAATGCATCCTCGATCGACTCGCGCCTGTCCAGTTGCACCGGTTGCGCTTTCACCGCCTCTCTGTGCTCGGCTACCAGCAGTGCATACCCGATATCGGCCTTGCTGCGACGATCGATATGGAGTGGCACGGTTTCGAGCATTTCCAGCGCGACGCGGTACAGCATGTCCGGATCGCCCTGTTTCAATTCCAGTTCCACGGCGGCGATCTGCACCGAACCCGACTGCGCCTCGATGGTTCCTTCGTCGAGAGCAAGCTCGAGTTCGTCTCCGGACGGCTGGCGCAGTTCAAACGCCGAGCGGTTGATCCGCGTGACGAACACTGGCTTCAGTTGGGCGGGAACGGTCTCGTCGCGAATCAGCTTCCCGCAGTCGCTGTCCTCGGGGATCTGGTCCCACAGCAGCTTCAGATCGGGCGTGTCGCTATTCACGGGCATCTCGAACTCGTCCCGGTCGAACAGCCCCGCCTTGGCCGATCCTTCGAGCTTCAGCGTCTGGATTTTCTCCTTGCCGACGCTGCGCACGCGCAGCGAAGCCCCGCACCAGTGAAATGAAAACTCGGGCGTATCGAAATAGGTGCTCGTCAGCAGGCGAGGCGCCCCCGCTGTGGCTTCCGATTGCGCCAGTATCGACGCGTTACGCAACTTGCCCAGATCTTCGTTCGCAACGCGCAGCTTTAGCTCCCGTTCCATGCCGCCTCCGAAATGAGCACCATACCGTCAGACTACACCGGATTCGGTGGGCTGCGTCGCAGCCGATCGTCCCAAGTGGCCGCTCCGAACCCGACGTTTCCTGGAGACGGGGTGGGTTAGCAGCGCAAGCAGGCATTCGTGCAAAACTTGTCCACCGTCTTAGTCACCTCTTCTGTGCACAACTTTCGTCGTGCTTAAAACGGTGATGCACGTCGACCCGATACAAGCTCACAACGACAAATAGCGAGTGTTCCCAAAGTAAATCGGGGAAAACGGTATGCGCAACTATGGACCGACATGTTGGAACCGCCAGGCTAACGGCCCGCATTTCTGGTCGACGCCATTCGAGTCGGAATGAGGATGTGCAAATCTTGACAGCATTTTGCAAATTCCCCCGAGGATATGGGGTATGCTGAAAAAAGACTCAATAAACTCCCAGAAGTCGGGCCCAAAAATATTTTCAGAAATGACACTAGAGCGCATTACCCCAATTCTTCGAAAGAGTAGGGGAATCATATGCCGCACAGAGTAAAAACGATCACTCTCATGGCGCGGCAACGACATTAATCGATGTGATGCAACGCGCCACCAGGCGATGCACGTAACGCAAGCGGAGCACCAAACAGGTGAACGAATACGAGCAGCTCATAAGCAATGATTCAACAAAGAAGATAAATACATATATCTATGACGGACGGGCCGTCGATAACGAAACACTTTTCATTTGCATCGCAACCGAAGAAGCTTGCAAACACTTTGGAATTGTAAATGATGCCACCACCGGAAGTTTCGGCTGAGCTCGAGGAATTCTTGCGGGAGAAAATCGGAATTCCGCCAAAAATATCAATAAAGCCATCCAGTTCTTTAGAAGACGATTTTGGCGTCACGGGCGACGATGCGAGCAAGCTTATCAACACGTTCGCAATAACATTTAACGTTCAACCCGGCGATTTCGAATTTCCTAGATATTTTAATATGGAAGGATTCAGCGTTTGGCCATTTTCGATTCTTACCCGGTATGTTCTAAAACTCAGAGGCGTGAAGGACTACAAAAATAAAGAGCCAATTACAGTCGGAATGCTGCAGCGTGCGATTGAGCTAGGCGTGTGGGACAGCCAACGCGTATCGGAAGCGCGAAGCGCGTCGCCCAGGGAGTGACCGCCAACGGGAGTCATTGCGGCCTGCTGTCGATAAGGTCTCACCTCACGCCATACAGTAAGAATGCCGTACAAAACTCGCCCGAAGGCAGCGCCTTGCCCTAGAGTTTGCACGGCTCGACGCACCCCGAGTTCGCGATTCTCAAAACCATCCACACGGGGACATCTTGATTAGGAAATGATCATTTCCTATAATCGCGCCATGACCACACGCCACCATCCTGCCAGACAGCCTCGAGCTCCAGGTCGTCCTCGCGAATTCGATATGGACATCGCGCTGGACGGCGCAATCCAGATTTTTCGCGAACGCGGCTATCAAGGGACGTCTCTTGGCGACCTCGGTGCCGCGATGGGCCTCACGGCCGGCAGTATCTACAAGGCGTTCACCGACAAGCGAGCGGTGTTCCTTGCCGCGCTCGAGCGCTACATCCGTCTACGAAATGGCCAGTTGCAAAGCCTGCTCGACGCGGAGCAAACCGGCCGCGACAAGGTGCGGGCCGTTCTGCGGTTTTATGCCGAGTCCGCGGTTGGCGACGAGGGCAAGCGGGGCTGTCTCGTAGTCGGAAGCGCAATCGATCTGCTCGCTTTCGATGATGAGGTCGCGGGTCATGTCGCCGCCTCTTTGCAGCGAACGGAGCGTTTGTTGTGCCGTCTGATCCGGCTGGGCCAGACAGACGGTTCGATCGCGTCCGCCGTGGATGCGGACGCTACCGGCCGCGCCCTGCTGAGTTTGACGCAAGGTTTGAGGGTCGTCGGCAAAGTTGGGCGGCCCCGGGCGCACATAATGGCGGCGGCGGAGCAGGCCATGCGTCTGCTGGACTAAGCACAGCAAGATATAGCATCGCATCAGTTACCAGGGCTGCTCGCCAAATTAGGAAATGACTATTTCCTAACGTAATCCGCCGATGAGAAACAGCCGTTCAACGATGTAATCACTCAACCCAAAGGAGTCTCGTTCGTGAAAGCACTTCACTCGCCCATGCCATCTGGGAGTTCCGAAATCGTAAGCACGCTGCCAGCATCAAGGCCCGTTCCGGGGTTAGAAGGATTCGAGCACAAGTTCGCGACCGTAGACGGGCTGAGACTGCACTACGTCACCGGTGGAAACCCGCAGGGCGATGTGATCGTGTTGCTCGCGGGCTTTCCGCAGAGCTGGTTCGCGTGGCGCAACGTGATGGCGCTGCTTGCAAAGACCTACCGGATCGTCGCACCGGACCTGCCCGGACAAGGTGATTCGGAACGTCCGATGGACGGCTACGACACACAGACCCTTGCGAGCCATGTCCACGGTTTGCTCCAGCAACTCGGAGTGACCCGGTATTTTCTCGCCGGACACGACATTGGAGCGTGGGTGGCTTTTCCGTACGCCGTGATGTTCGCCGACGAGGTCCGTCGACTTGCGCTGCTGGATGCGGGGATCCCCGGCGTGACGTTGCCCGATGCGTTGCCGACCGCGCCCGAGCGTGCATGGCGTACCTGGCATTTTGCGTTTCACGTCCTACCTGACCTGCCGGAAGTGCTGCTGGCCGGCAAGGAACGCGAATACCTCGACTGGTTTTTGCGGCGAAAGACGGCCAATCCCGATACTTTCACTGAAGCCGATATCGATGAATATCTGCGCATTCTGAAGAAAGACGGCGGCTTACGCGCCGGCCTTGCGTATTACCGCGCCGCGCACGTGTCCGCCCGACAGAACGCGGAATTGAAGCAGCGAGGCATGCTCGATTTGCCACTGCTGACGCTCGGCTCCGATGAAGGGTCCATCGCCGATATGGCGACCCCTCTGCGAGCGTTTTTCACTGACGTCCAAGGCCGCACCATTAGTCACTGCGGGCACTTCATTCCAGAAGAACAACCGCGCGCGGTCGCCGACGAACTCACGGCATTCTTTGGGAGCGCATAGGGGTAACGGGGCAGGTGGACGCGGGCCGCCGGGCACGGCTCAGGCGATGCGGGCGTGCTGTACGACGATCCACGCGGACCACGCAAGCAACGCAACGCCGAGCGGCTTGCCGATGGACCTGCCCCAGCGGAAGTTCTTCTCGGCCGACATGATCCCGCCCAGCGCCAGCATCCAGCCGACGCTGCCGGTGCCGACCGCGAACATCAGCAACATCAGCGCCCAACAGCAGCCGACGCAGAACGCGCCGTGACTGATGCCGAGCACGAAGCTCTCGCGGCGCGCGCTTTTGCCCCGCCAATGCCCGGTGATGAACATCAGCGGCGAGCGGCATTTGTCGAGACATCGATGTTTGAGGCTGCTGAACTGATAGAGACCCGCGAGCGCGACGATCGCGGCGCCGATCAGCCAGCCGTTGGCAAGCAAGCTCGGAACTTGCTCGGCGACCAGATGGAGCGCCGCGTCGAAGCCGTGCGCGACTACGCCGAACAGCGCCCACGTCGTCGCATAACCGGCGATCAGAAGCGCTATCAGCGTGCGCCGGTTTTCGCGCGCGGCGGTCATCCGCCGGAAGGTGTCGAACAGCGGGAAGGCGCTCGGCAGCATCATCGCCGCGATCATCAGCAGCCATGCGGCGCTGTGCAGCAGCGCCGCGATGGTGACGCTAGCGCCGGGCACCTCGCGGCATATCGGGCCGACGAGCGGCAGGTCGGCCCAGCTCGCGTGACGCAGGTAACGCGCATAGGGCCCCGCGTCCCACACCCATAACGCGATCCACGCGCTGCTCGTCAATGCGACGAAGAGCGGCGCGAACAGCCGCGAGCGTGCTTGCATCTTCACGACGCGAAGTTGAACGATCCCTGAATGGCGTTATGTCCGCTCAAGGCGAGGTCGAGATCGAGCTTTTCGTGCCGCAGGCGGAAAGAGTTCGCCTTGCCGACGAAAGCAGGGGAGCCCGGTATCGTCGAAAAGATGCTTTCGACCAGCTTGGTCGGCTCGCCGGTCGGGCCGCGATAGGGCTCCAACTCGGCATCGATTGCTTCGCCGACTTTCATCCTGCCCTTGCCGTCGACGACCGTGTATTCGATCGGCACGCGTTCCACCGACACGACTTCCCCGATCAACTGCACGAGATCCGCGAGGGGGCCACCGCGCTCGCCACGGTGCACGCTCACCAGAGCGTCGAATTGCGCGTCGCTCGCGCGCTCGTCGACGAACATCGCGACGCGCCAGCCACCTTTGAGCACATTGCCCGGAATGAACGCCGCGAACGCGATAGTCAGGCCCGACACATCGACGCCGTCGATCGTGCCTCGCTCGTAGTGGTATGCAAGCGCGCTGCGGCAAACGCCGTTGTCGGGATCTTCTCCGATCCAGCACGGACACAGCACCTTGCATTCGCACACTTCGAGGATGCTGCCCATCAGTTGATAGCTCATTTGCGCCTCCGCTGCCGGTTGAATCCGGCCGGGAAGAACATCGCCGGACATCCTCTGTTGTAGGCGTTAAGGGGGCAGTAATCAAAGCATTCGAGCGACGGCGAATGATTGAAACGGCTTACACAGTCGGTGCTTTTGCGGTGGCGGGGCAGGCGTGCGCACAGCACCCGAAGCGCATCGCGCCTCGCCGGTTTACAGGCCCAACTCTTATATAAGACATAAGACATTTGACCGTGGAGGGGTATTGCAATTAAAATCGCGATCGAAGCAGTGCCCGGCACAGCTTGGAGTGCCTAAAAAGCCTTTCCCTGAAACGCAAATACCAGCAGGTCCCCCATGCTTGAAAACTTTCGTGCTCACGTGGCCGCACGCGCCGCGCTCGGCATTCCTCCCCTGCCGCTGACGGCTCAGCAGACCGCCGAGCTGGTCGAACTCCTGACCAACCCGCCCGCTGGCGAAGAGCAGACGCTGCTCGACCTGATCACCAATCGCGTGCCCGCCGGCGTGGACGAAGCCGCCCGCGTGAAGGCAGGTTTCCTCGCCGCCGTGGCCAAAGGCGAGACCGCCTGCGCGCTGATCTCGCGCGCCCGTGCCACCGAACTGCTCGGCACGATGCTGGGCGGCTACAACATCCAGCCGCTGATCGAACTGCTGTCCGACGCCGAAGTGGGCACCGTGGCCGCCGACGCGCTGAAGAAGACCCTGCTGATGTTCGACCAGTTCCACGACGTCAAGGAACTGGCCGACAAGGGCAACGCCAACGCGAAGGCCGTGATGCAAAGCTGGGCCGACGCCGAATGGTTCACGAGCCGTCCCGAAGTGCCGCAAAGCCTGACCATCACCGTGTTCAAGGTGACGGGCGAAACCAATACCGACGACCTGTCCCCGGCCCCGGACGCGACCACCCGCCCGGACATCCCGCTGCACGCGCTGGCGATGCTGAAGAACGCGCGCCCCGGCATCACGCCGGAAGAAGACGGCAAGCGCGGCCCGGTCAAGTTCATCGAGTCGCTGAAGGAAAAGGGCCACCTGGTCGCATACGTGGGCGACGTGGTTGGCACCGGCTCTTCGCGCAAGTCGGCCACCAACTCGGTGCTGTGGTTCACGGGCGAAGACATCCCCTTCATCCCGAACAAGCGCTTCGGTGGCGTGTGCCTCGGCGGCAAGATCGCTCCGATCTTCTACAACACGATGGAAGACGCCGGCGCGCTGCCGATCGAACTCGACGTGTCGAAGATGGAAATGGGCGACGTGGTCGAACTGCGCCCGTACGAAGGCAAAGCCCTGAAGAACGGCGAAGTGATCGCCGAGTTCCAGGTCAAGTCCGACGTGCTGTTCGACGAAGTGCGCGCCGGCGGCCGCATTCCGCTGATCGTCGGCCGCGGCCTGACCGCCAAGGCGCGTGAAGCGCTGGGTCTCGCTCCGTCGACGCTGTTCCGCCTGCCGCAGCAGCCGGCCAACAGCGGCAAGGGCTTCTCGCTGGCGCAGAAGATGGTCGGCCGTGCTTGCGGTCTGCCGGAAGGCCAGGGCGTCCGCCCGGGCACGTACTGCGAACCGAAGATGACCTCGGTCGGCTCGCAGGACACCACGGGCCCGATGACGCGCGACGAACTGAAGGACCTGGCGTGCCTCGGCTTCTCGGCCGATCTCGTGATGCAGTCGTTCTGCCACACCGCCGCTTATCCGAAGCCGGTGGACGTGAAGACCCACCAGACGCTGCCGAACTTCATCAGCAACCGTGGCGGCATCGCGCTGCGCCCGGGCGACGGCGTGATCCACTCGTGGCTGAATCGCATGCTGCTGCCCGACACCGTCGGCACCGGCGGCGACTCGCACACGCGCTTCCCGATCGGTATCAGCTTCCCGGCAGGTTCGGGTCTGGTCGCCTTCGCGGCCGCCACCGGCACGATGCCGCTGGACATGCCTGAATCGGTGCTGGTCCGCTTCAAGGGCAAGATGCAGCCGGGCGTGACGCTGCGTGATCTCGTCAACGCGATTCCGCTGTACGCGATCAAGCAAGGCACGCTGACGGTTGCCAAGCAAGGCAAGAAGAACATCTTCTCCGGCCGCATTCTCGAAATCGAAGGCCTGCCCGATCTTAAGGTCGAGCAAGCGTTCGAACTGTCGGATGCTTCCGCCGAGCGTTCGGCCGCCGGTTGCACGGTGCACCTGAACAAGGAACCGATCATCGAATACCTGAACAGCAACGTCACGCTGCTGAAGTGGATGATCGCCCAGGGCTACCAGGACCCGCGCAGCCTGCAGCGCCGCATCAAGGCGATGGAGCAGTGGCTGGCCGACCCGCAACTGCTGTCGCCGGATGCCGACGCCGAGTACGCAGCCGTCATCGAGATCGATCTCGCCGACATCCACGAGCCGATCGTGGCTTGCCCGAACGATCCGGACGACGTGAAGACGCTGTCGGACGTGGCGGGTGCCAAGATCGACGAAGTGTTCATCGGCTCGTGCATGACCAACATCGGTCACTTCCGCGCCGCGTCGAAGCTGCTCGAAGGCAAGCGCGACATTCCGGTCAAGCTGTGGGTGGCTCCGCCGACCAAGATGGATCAGAAGCAACTGACCGAGGAAGGCCACTACGGCGTGTTCGGCACGGCTGGTGCGCGTACCGAAATGCCGGGCTGCTCGCTGTGCATGGGTAACCAGGCCCAGGTGCGCGAAGGTGCGACGGTCATGTCGACTTCGACCCGCAACTTCCCGAACCGCCTCGGCAAGAACACGAACGTGTACCTCGGCTCGGCGGAACTGGCGGCGATCTGCTCGCGTCTGGGCAAGATCCCGACCAGGGAAGAGTACATGGCCGACATGGGCGTGCTCAACGCCAACGGCGACAAGATCTATCAATACATGAACTTCGACCAGATCGAAGACTTCAAGGAAGTTGCCGACACCGTAACGATGTAAGTGTGCTGTCGGGCTACGGCGTGTTGTTCGCGTCGTAGCGCCACGAAATGGCGCCGCGGGCTGAATGCCTGCGGCGCCATTTTTTTGTGCGTCGCTATGGGAATCAATAGAACTCGCGCATGGGTTGAGACTCTCTCAAAATTCCCCAAACCATCTCCTCGCAGATTTTCCTTCGGTCTGCTTGACATAGCCTTTCGTGGTGTTTACGATTCGTTCGTTTTCAACGATTGGGGCTAATGCCTTGGAACCCTGTAGTAGTCGATCTTCGAGCAGTTTGACCGCCTGACCGGCAGGACGTCCGCCCCATCAAGCCGCCGTCCCGCCATCAGGCGGGACGGTGCGCGTCGCAGTATTCGTCGCAATACTCCCCTCGCACCTTCAAATAGCTACGCACAAACCGGCGCGATTGCGCTCGTTCGTGCTTCCCGCGTTGCGCACTTCGATTCGCGCAGCGTTGTCCGTTCACGTCCGTACGGTCCTTGTGAACAGTACGGGTCTTGATTGAATAAACGCGCTCGTGCATCTGGCACGAGGAAGGAGCCCCTATGCCCGACGGTGACTCTTGTCCCTTACCTCCATCCAGTTTTTCTTCCGCCTGAGCGGAGGCTGCACCGTTTCCCGTCACTCGAACATTGAGCATTGACGTCATGGTTCAGGCCTTCGGGCAGGCAAACCGGAACGACGCTCCGGGCCATAGCCCGGACGGAGAAACATCATGCACTTCGCTCTTCTTGTATCGAACCTGCCTCATATTCAAGAGGCACGCCCGTACTATGACTCGCTGCTCACTCTGCGTACCGGCGAGCATCAAAACATCACATTGATCGGAAAGTGTTGGGCCGCAGTCCGCGCCCGCTTCCGCTGACTTTCTGCGTTAAACATCAACTTTTTGAGGCCGCGACAGGGGTCGGCTAGCGCTCGCCCCTGCCCGGGATAATCCATGCAAAAACAACCCTCGCATCATCACGAATCTCGTCTCAGACAGAAGGGATTTCTAAGTGGATCCTCGTCCGGGGATCGCAACAGGATTTCCGCGCAGATTGCCAGCGAAGCCGGAAACAGCATCGAAGCCACCTTGCTGCATACGCAAAGCTCCGTTGACGGCCTGGTCGACGCCGATGCCGAACAGCGCCTGCGCAGCACGGGTCCGAACGAGGTCGCGCACGACAAGCCGCCACACGCGCTGATCCAGGTGCTGCATGCTTTCTACAACCCGTTTGTGATCGTGCTGCTCGTGCTCGCCGGCATCAGCTATTGCACAGACGTTTACTTTGCCGCGGCAGGAGATCGCGACTGGACCGGCGTGAGCATCCTGCTCACGATGGTCACGGTGAGCAGCCTGCTGCGCTTCTTCCAGGAATACCGGTCGAACAAGGCAGCGGAACGGCTCAAGTCGATGGTGCGGACCACGGCTACCGTCGTGCGCCGTGCGTCGAAGGCCGGGAAGTCGGTGAAGCGCGAGATTCCGATGTCCAATCTCGTGGTCGGCGATATCGTTACGCTGCAAGCGGGCGACATGATTCCCGCCGATATTCGCCTCATCAAGTCGCGCGATCTGTTCATCAGCCAGGCCGCGCTTACGGGCGAAGCACTGCCGGTCGAGAAGTACGACACGCTCGGCGCCGTGATGCAGAAGTCGGCCGATGTCGCCGATGCGGGCCCGGCCGATCCGCTCGAACTGGCGAACGTCTGTTTCATGGGCACCAATGTGGTCAGCGGCACGGCAACGGCAGTTGTCGTCGCGACCGGTGCCGATACTTACTTCGGCGCACTCGCGAAGAACGTGACTAGCCGGAAGCGGATTGAAACGAGCTTCGATCGCGGCGTGAACAGCGTTTCGTGGCTACTGATCCGCTTCATGCTCGTCATGGTGCCCGTCGTATTCCTGATCAATGGGCTGCTCAAAGGTGACTGGCTTTCCGCTCTGACGTTCGCGCTTGCCGTCGCAGTTGGCCTTACGCCGGAAATGCTGCCGATGATCGTTTCGGCGAATCTTGCGAAAGGCGCTGTGGCTATGGCACGACGCAAGGTGGTGGTCAAGCGCCTGAACTCTGTCCAGAACTTCGGCGCGATGGACGTGTTGTGCACCGACAAGACCGGCACTCTCACGCAGGACCGGATCATCCTCGAACATCATCTGGACATCGAGGGCCGCCGCGACGACCATATCCTCGAGCTGGCATGGCTCAACAGCTTCCATCAAAGCGGGCAGAAGAATCTGATGGACATTGCGATCGTGAGCCATGCGGAGGCGGCCGGCGTGCCACCCACGCAGGCCCACTTCGCGAAGGTCGACGAACTGCCGTTCGACTTCGTGCGCCGACGTCTGTCCGTGGTCGTCGAGCGCGCCGACGGCAGCCAACTGATGGTGTCCAAAGGCGCAGTGGAGGAGATGCTTGCAGCCTGCACGCAGGTGCAGCAGGGCGATGTCGTTTGCGAGCTCGACGAGGCCGCGCGCAGTGCGATGATTGCCAGATCGCAGGAATACAACGCGGAAGGCTACCGGGTACTGGTCGTCGCCACGCGCGAAATCTCGCGAGCCGAAGCGAAACCGCAGTACCGGAACGCCGACGAAGAGCGCCTCGTGGTTCGCGGTTTCCTGACCTTTTTCGATCCACCGAAGGACTCGGCGGCACAAGCGATCCGCGCGCTGAACGAACATGGCGTGACGATCAAGGTGCTCACGGGCGACAACCCGATCGTGACGGCGAAGGTCTGCCGGGACGTCGGCCTTGATCCCGGCATCCCGGTGCTTGGGCGCGACGTCGAGCAGATGAACGACGACGAACTCTGTGCGGCGGTCGAGTGCACGACAGTCTTCGCGAAGCTCACGCCGTTGCAGAAGGCCCGCGTGGTCAAGGCTTTGCAGACCAACGACCATACGGTGGGCTTCCTCGGCGACGGCATCAACGACGCGCCCGCGCTGCGCGACGCGGACGTGGGCATTTCGGTCGACACGGGCACCGACATCGCCAAGGAAACCGCCGACATCATCCTGCTCGAAAAGAGCCTGATGGTGCTCGAAGAAGGCGTCATCAAGGGCCGGGAAACGTTCGGCAATATCCTCAAGTACCTGAACATGACTGCCAGCTCGAACTTCGGCAATGTGTTCTCGTTGCTGGTGGCGAGTGCGTTCCTGCCATGGGAGCCGATGCTCGCAATGCAACTGCTGGTCCAGAACCTGATCTACGACCTGTCGCAAATGTTCCTGCCCTGGGACAGGATGGACCCGGAGTTCCTCAGGAAGCCCCGCAAGTGGGATGCCGGCAACATCAAACGTTTCATGATCTGGCTCGGGCCGACGTCGTCCGTATTCGACATCACGACCTTTTGGCTGATGTGGACGGTGTTCGGCGCCGGCGCCGCTTATCACGCCGATGGCGGCGGCCAGATCATCATGAATTCCGGCTGGTTCATCGAAGGCCTCGTGTCGCAGACGCTGGTCGTGCACATGCTGCGCACGCATCGGATTCCGTTCCTGCAGAGCATGGCAGCACTGCCGGTCACGCTGTCGACGACCATTGCGATTCTCGTTGGCTGCTGGCTGCCGTTCTCGCCATTCGCATCGGCGCTTGGCTTCCAGGCGCTGGATCACCGCTACTGGGGATGGCTCGTCGCGACCATCGCCAGCTACATGCTGCTTACCCAACTCGTCAAGACCGTCTATATCCGGCGCTATGGCCGGTGGTACTGACACGGCGATTCCGCTGACGTCCGGGCGCGTCAGCGGTTGATGCAGGGCGCGGCGGCACCCGCCTGCCCGCCCGTTCCATTCACAACTTTCAGGAAGATGGTTGCATGTCGACAACAACAAAAGCAGTCCTGGACGGTTTCACAGCTGGCGCAATGGCGCTTGCGGCTTTGACAACCAACGCACAAGCCCAGAGCAGCGTGACGATGTACGGTGAACTCGACACTGGCCTCGCATGGCTGAACAACGTGGGCGGTCATGCGCAGTACAAGGCAACGAGCGGTCTAATCGACGGCAGCTTCTGGGCACTCCAGGGCAGCGAAGATCTCGGCGGCGGCAACAAGGCCATTTTTATGCTCGAACGCGGCTTCTCGATCACGACAGGGGAGCAATTCGATGATCACCCGTCCTACGTCGGGCTGAGCAGCGACGCGTGGGGGACGGTAACGCTCGGCCATCAGTACGATTCGGTCCACGACTTCTTCGCTCCGGTAACACTGACGGGCGGAGCGGGCGGCACCGCGTTCGCTCATCCGTTCGACAACGACAACGCCAACAACTCGTACTTGGCACGCAACTCGGTGAAGTACACGAGCCCGTCATTCGGCGGTTTGACCGTTGGCGGTATGTACTCACTATCGAATGCTGCCGGTCGGTTCGCAAACAACCGCGCGTATAGCCTGGGCATCAGCTACCAGAATGGTCCGTTCAACGCCGGGGCAGCGTGGCTGCATGCGAGCGGGCGTGGCGCCACCAGCACCGGTGCATACGATGCGGTCATTGTGCCAGGCGGTGCTCGCCGCACGTTTGACGCGTTCGCGCAGACGCAGAATACATATGGTGCGGGGGCGAACTACGCGATCGGCGACCTTACGCTCGGAGCAGCCTGGTCGCGCTCCACATTCAGCGGTCTGGTCGATGCGGACACCGGCAACCCTGCTCCTTCGGCGCAGTTCAACAACTACGAGGTCAACGCGCAATATCAGCTGATGCCGACGCTGTCGCTTGCCGGCATGTACAACTATACGAACGGTTCGAACCAGCACTGGCACCAGGCCGGCCTGCAGGCGGCTTACCTGCTATCGAGGCGTACCGATACATACGTCGAGACGGTCTACCAGCGGGCCTCGACGGACGCGCCGGCAGTGATCAACAGCGCGGAGCCGTCATCCGGCGGTAACCAGCTGCTCATTGGCGCGGGAATCCGGCATCGGTTCTGATTGAACTGTCCACCAAGGATCGATACCCGGCCGAGGTCCGTCAACAGGGAGAACTGCGTGAATCAAACAGGCGAGACGAATCGGAGTGGCAATGTCATGCGACATGCGTTCATGATGCATGAGATACCGCGCTTGCATACGGTGCTTCACCTGATCCGCGACATCGCAGACGGACCGGGCCGGCCTGATGCCCTGGCGGAGATCGCCCGGTTGGCGCGCTGCGCGCTGGTCGTTTCAGTGCCGCCTGATCCTCGGATTGTCGAACGCGACGATGCATGCAGGAATACGCTCAATCCGTGATGATCGAACGGCAAGGGACAGCGGTTCCACATCGCTGCGCCGCAAGCTAATCCCGAGTCGACAACGCGCGTCGAGCGCCCGACAATGTTTCACGAAACACGGTCGAACGGGCTGCAATCCAGTCGTTTTTTCCCACCGCAGCGTGGCTGCGGGCGCCGATGCGCGATTATTTGATGCACGTTGTCCATCAGCATGCGGCCTGCGCGTCATTGTGATGGCGGCCGATGCAATTCATCCGCCTCAACCCCATGACGGAGGCTCAAATGGAATACCTGTTGATGATCTACTCGGAAGAAAACAGCTGGAACAAGATGACCGACAGCGAGCGGCAGCAAGGCGTTGCCGCCTATCACGCGTACACCGAATCGTTGAAGAAATCGGGCGCTCTGGTGGGCGCCAACCGGCTGCAGCACTCGAACACGGCCACCACGGTGCGGCTCGTCGACGGCAAGCCGCAGGTGCTCGATGGCCCGTTTTCCGATTCGAAGGAGCAACTCGCCGGCTACTACCTGATCGACGTGCCTAACCTCGACGCGGCGATGACGTGGGCGTCGCGCTGTCCCGGCGCGGCGCACGGCGTGATGGAGGTGCGCCCGGTCTGGACCGCTCCGTACGAAGCGCCGTCTGCATGAGCTCGTCCCGCGACGCCCGAGGCGATGACGGCGTCGCGCGGTCGATCGCCGAGGCGGTCGCTCGCCGCAGCTACGGCAAGCTCGTCGCGCTGCTGGCAATGCGCACGCGCGACGTCGCCGCGGCCGAGGACGCGCTCGCCGACGCATTTGCGGCGGCGCTCGCGGACTGGCCGGAGCACGGCTGTCCGGCGAGTCCTGAAGCGTGGCTGATGACGGTTGCGCGCCGCCGGGCGATCGACGGCGCGCGTCATCGCCAGGTCGGCGACGACGTGGCGAACCAGCTGCTGATTCTCGCCGACGAAATCGACGAGTGCTCGACAGACGCGTTGCCCGACCGGCGGCTGGCGCTGCTGTTCGCGTGCACGCACCCTGCGCTCGAGGCCCCGATTCGCACGCCGCTGATGCTGCAAGTGGTGTTGGGGCTGGAAGCGAAGACGATTGCGTCGGCGTTCCTGATGTCGCCCGCCGCGATGAGCAAGCGCCTCGTGCGGGCGAAGACCAAGATCCGCGAAGCGGGCATTCCGTTCAGCGTGCCCGAGCGCGAGGAGCTGCCCGGCCGGCTCGACGCGGTGCTCGAAGCGGTCTATGCGGCGTACGCGGAAGGGTGGACGGACCCGATCGGCGGCGACACCGAGCGGCGCGAGCTCGCCGACGAGGCGCTGTATCTCGCGCAACTGCTCGTCGAGCTGCTTCCGGAAGAACCGGAGACGCTGGGCCTGCTCGCGCTGATGCTGTTTGCACAGGCCCGGCGTGATGCGCGACGCGATGCGGCTGGCGACTACGTGCCGCTGTCGGCACAAGACCCTGCAACCTGGAACGCGCCGATGATCGAAACGGCGAACGCACTGCTGCGGCGCGCGAACGCGTTCAACGCAATCGGCCGCTTTCAGCTCGAGGCCGCGCTGCAATCGGCGCATGTGGATCGCTGCCGGACGGGGCGCCCGAACTGGGACGAGATCGTGCAGCTCTACGATGGGCTGCTTTCGATTGCGGCGTCGCCGGTAGTCGCAGTGAACCGCGCCCTCGCGGTGGCGGAGCGTGACGGCCCGCTGGCGGCGCTCGATGCGCTGGCGCCTTATGCGGACGATCCGAGGCTCACCGACTACCAGCCCTACTGGGCTGCGCGCGCCAATCTGCTCGCGCGTGCCGGCGCGACGGCACAAGCCCTCAGTGCGTACGATCTGGCGGTCGGTCTCGAGCGTGACCCGGCCGTGCGCTGGTTCCTGCAGCGCAAGCGGATGGAGCTTGCATCAGCGGGGAGTTAGCGGAGCGCGGTGCGCTGGCAACGACCCGCCGCGCCCGCGCCTGAACCTCATCGCTCCGGCTGCAACAGCCCCCAGCCAACGAGAATCGCCTGAATGCTGCGCGCGTAGCTGTCGCGCTCGCGCGGCGATTCCGAGTGATACGCGCCGATCGCGCGCCATGTGTTGCCGTAGCGCACCATCTTCTGCTTGAGCAGCCAGGCGGCCACGAAGATATTCACGCATGGGTCGGCGAGCGCGCGGTGCGGAATGCCCTGGCTCGCCAGTTCCGGAAAGTGGATCGAATTGATCTGCAACTGGCCCACGTCGATCGACCCGTTGGCATTGCGGTTGATGGCGGTCGCGTCGCCTTTCGATTCGCGCCATGCCACGGCGCGCAGCACGTGCGGATTGACGCCCTGGTAAGCGCCAGCCTTGTCGAAGCAATCATCGGCGCTCGGCGCGGCGTGCGCGGACGAACTGCCGAGGACCACCAGCGCCGCCCAGGCGCAGATGGCCCACGATCGCAAAGGGCGGAAGGCGTTGGTCTTGGGCTGGTCCATGGGTCGGGGCTCCGGGTCCTGGTTTACTGCGCCAGCGCGGAATCGAGCTGCTGCTCGATGTCTTTCAGATAGGCGCGCGATTCATCGGAGACGACGAGGCGCGGCGTCGGCATCGCGCAGTGGCAATCGCGCTTTTGCGTCTTCTTCTTGTTGCGCGACGTCGAGCGCGGCGCGGGGAGGTCGTCATCGTCGCCGGTGGAGGGCGGCAGCATCGCGAGCGTGGGCAGCGGCGGGTAGACCTTGTCCGCGGAGGCCAGGGTGGCAGGGGGGGCGGCGGTTGCGGGCGCGCTGGCGGCGGGCTGGCCCGCCCACGCGGCCGAACTCAAGCATAGCGATGCCGCGGCGAAAGCGATCAGGCGCATCGTGTCAGCTCCCCGCACGTAGCGGCTGGATCGACACGCTGTACGTCTGGTTCGCGCCGGTCGTCAGGTTTTCGAGCGCGGGTTTGAGCCCCTGCTGCGGCACGCCCCGCCAGATCGCCTCGTTGATGTACTTGAAGTCCTGGCCCAGCGCCGTCACGCGGATCACCGTGGGCCGCTTCTGCGCGGCGGCGAGCGCGCCTGCCTTGGCGAGCACCGTAGCCAGTTGCGGATCGCGCGCGCCGAGTGCATCGGCGGGAATGTCGAACTTCATGATCACGTTCGACACCGCAGGTTTCTCGGCTTGAGCCGTAGTGGGCTGCTGCACTTGTGCGCAGCCTGTTATGAACATTACGGCAAGTAAGAGCACAACGCGCGTCACATCGGGTCTCCAAAGTTTCGAGGCGATGTACGCGTTTTCGGCTTCGGAAGCTGAGACTTGATACCCGGAGGCAAACGTTTGCGAAAAAGGAAGAGTTCGCTCTTGAAGTGCGGCTTCGCGGAAGTTCGCTACGCGTGCGGCGGCCCTCGAGCAAAGAACTTCTTGCTTATACGGGCAGAGCCAAAGCAAACCTAACCTGACAAACCGACTCACGCATAACGCGCGAGAAACATATCCGCCGCCGCTTGCGCGATCCGCTTCTGCTCGCTGGCATCGAGCGGCACTTGACCCATCGCCACTTGCGGCCAGAAGGCAAAAGCCTTCACGAGCCCCTGCAACTGCAGTGCGGCGAAAACGGGGTCCTCGGTCTTGATGCGGTCGTCTGCGGCAGCCGCCCGGACCCACGCGGTCAGATCCTCCTCGCGCTCCCCCATGCGTGCGACCATATCGCGCGCGCGCTCCGGCGAATGGATGCCAGCCGCGATCGCCACCCGTGCCAGCGACAAGAAAGACTCGTCGTTAAGCAGCTTCAGCTTGCGCTCCAGCAGATCGAGCAACTGCGCGCGCAACGGTCGATCGGCGCGGTAGCAGGGCGCATCGCCATCGTGGCTCGCGTCCCACAGTTGCTGGAGAATCGCCGCGAAAAGTGCTTCCTTGCTCGGGAAATGGTTATAGACCGTGCGCTTCGAGACGCTCGCGCGGGTGGCGATGCGGTCCATGCTGGTTGCGTCGTATCCGGCCGCGAGGAATTCCTCGATCGCGGCGGTGACGATCGCGACGCGCTTTCGGTCAGTCAGACGTTGGGTGCGGGCAGGCGATTCCATCCCCTAATTTTACACTGGTCAGTTTACTTTTCTTGAAAATAAACTACACTGCCGGGTGTACATTTTCTTCGAAAGGTCAACTTCATGACGTCGCTTCCCGCCTATGTCCGCCAAATGCTCGGTGTGAACGCCGCGCAACGCAGCCGCGCGAAGTTCGGCCTGTCGCCGCAGCATGACGGCGAGCGCTTTCGCAACGTCAAGCCGCGTCCGGCGCAAAGCCTGCGCAAAACGCTCGGGCTCGCGTGGACGGTGCTGTTCAACAAGCCGCGCGGCACCGTGCCGGCCGACGCGTTGCCCGTCGAAACGCTGACACGCGCGCAACTCGAGGCGGCGCCCGATCGCAGCCTGTACCGGCTCGGTCACTCGACGATGCTGCTGAAGTTGCGCGGCAAGTTCTGGCTGACCGATCCCGTCTTCGCCGAGCGGGCGTCGCCGTTCAGCAATCTCGGT
This sequence comes from Paraburkholderia sp. BR13439, assembly GCF_040948805.1. Classification (NCBI taxonomy): domain Bacteria; kingdom Pseudomonadati; phylum Pseudomonadota; class Betaproteobacteria; order Burkholderiales; family Burkholderiaceae; genus Paraburkholderia; species Paraburkholderia sp. BR13439. Next base: position 32,945 of record NZ_JBFPKN010000029.1, read on the forward strand.
CCGAAGCGCTTTCATGCGCCGCCGATCTCGCTCGAGGATTTGCCGCCGCTGCATGGCGTGATCCTGTCGCACGATCACTACGACCATCTGGACCGCGAGACCGTCCTGATCCTGGCGCAGCGTACCGAGGTGTTCTTGACGCCGCTCGGGGTCGGCGACCGGCTCATCGAATGGGGTATCGACGCGGCGAAGGTCCGCCAGTTCGACTGGTGGCAGGGCACGGTGGTCGAGGGCATCGAGTTCACCGCGACGCCGGCGCAGCACTTCTCGGGGCGCAGCCTGTTCGATGGCAACCGCACGTTGTGGGCGTCCTGGGTGATCGTCGATAACGATTTGCGCGTGTTCTTCAGCGGCGACACCGCCTACTTCGATGGTTTCAGCGCGATCGGCGAGCGCCTCGGACCATTCGACGTCACGTTGATCGAGACCGGCGCGTACGACGCGATGTGGCCATACGTCCACATGCAGCCCGAAGAAACCGTGCAGGCGCATATCGACCTGCGCGGCCGCTGGCTCGTGCCGATTCATAACGGCACCTTCGACCTCGCGATGCATCGCTGGCAGGAGCCGTTCGAGAGGGTGACGGGGCTGGCGCTCGCGCGCGGCGTCGCGCTGTCGACACCGCGCATGGGCGAGCGGCTCGATCTGACTGCGGTGCATCGCGGTGATCGCTGGTGGCGCGGGGTTGCGGAAACCGTCGCTGCGCCGAAGGCTGCGTGGTGGATGTGTGCGTCGTGCCGAGCCGGCGCGGAGGAGTCTTCCTGACGTCTTCCGGGTTAATTCTTCAGGTCGGCGAGAATGTGCTCCGCGAGAAAATCGCACACAGGTCGCTTCGAAGCCGCGCTTCGCGCCAGCACGACTTCGAGCGTGCCGATTTCCGGCAGGCCATTCGCGGCCCCCAGCAGTGAGAAGTGAGCCGGTACCGCGCACTTGGCCAAAGGGGTCACCGCGAGTCCGGCCTCGGCCATCGTCAGCAGACCCAGGAGACTCGGACTCTCATACGACGTTCGATACGTGATGCGCGCACGCTCGAGGCTCCGGATGGCCTTCTCGCGCGCGACGCTGCCGGGCAAAAACACGGCGATGGGCAAGGGCCTTTCGCGCCAGATATCGGTCGCGCCCGGGGCGGCGGCCCACACCATCGGTTCGTGACGCAGGAACTCGCCGTGCAATCCTTTCACGCGCGTCGCGCAGACGAGATCGACCGTGCCGTCCTTCAACATCGGCTCGAGCGCGACGCTTGGCAGCCCCACCACCTGAATCTCCACCTTCGGATAGGTCGCCGAAAATTTCTTGAGGATCGGCGGGAACAGTGACGTCGCATAGTCGTCCGGCACGCCGATCACCACGCGCCCGGTCACGTCGGGCCGAACCACCGCTGCCCACGCTTCATCGCGCAGCGCGATCATCCGTCGCGCGTAGGTCAACAGCATTTCGCCGTCCTGCGTCGGCACGACGCTGCGAGGCTTGCGCACGAACAGCGCCTTGCCGAGCGCCGTCTCGAGCGTCTTGATCTGCATGCTCACCGCCGATTGCGAGCGATGCACGACCTGCGCCGCGCGACTGATCGTGCCGGCGTCCGCCACCGCGATGATCATCGACAGCACGTCCAGATCGAGCGCTTTCATTTCCGTTGCCATGATGGTTCGTATCAGAAAAATAGATCGATTCCATCAATATTATGCGATTTTCTTTTGCCAGCACACCATCGATAGTGTCGCCAAAGGAGCCCTTTGATGAATGCACGTACCAGCCCATCGATCCTGGCCTCAGCCTATGGCGCGTCCGCGCCATCGTTCGTGACCACCGCATCGAGTGTTGCCATACCGTATGTCGAGTCCGGGAGCGGCGAGCCGATGGTGTTCGTGCACGGCTCGCTTTGCGACTATCGCTACTGGGATGCCCAGATGGCTTCGCTGTCTGGCCGGTTTCGCTGCTTCGCGCCGAGCTTGAGCCATTACTGGCCCGAGATCGATGCGTTTGGACACGGCGACTTCAGCTGGGAGGCGCACGTCGAGGAAATGGCCGGATTCATCACGGCGCTCGACCTGGCTCCGGTTCATCTGGTCGGTCACTCCCGGGGTGGGTGCGTGGCTTTCCATCTCGCGCGCGCCTATCCGCGCCTCGTGAAAACGCTGACGCTAGCCGATCCCGGTGGCCCGCTGCAAACCGAACCGCGGGGTCAGCCCGCGTTCATGCCGCCGGCGACCAACGTGTTGCGTGCCCGGGTCGCGGAACTGATCGAACGGGGCGAGTACGACGCCGGCTTGTCGATGTTCGTCGACTCCGTGAGCATGCCGGGGTACTGGAACAAAAGCCCGGAGAGCTTTCGTCGCATGGCGCTCGACAACGCGCTCACGCTGCCGAAGCAGTTGCTCGATCCGCTTCCGGCCTATACGCCGGAAGCCGCGCGCGATATCAAGTGCCGTACGTTGTTGATCGACGGCCAAAGAAGTCCCCGCATGTTCCGCAATACGGTCGACAAGCTCGAACAGTGGATCGAGTTTGCCGAACGCGAAACGATCGACGGTGCGTCGCATGGGATGAATGTCGCGAGACCGGATGCGTTCAACCGGGCGGTCACGACCTTCGTCGCGTAGCCCGGCCACGCATCGCGCGCCGCTCAGTGTTGAGACACGGCCAGCAAGGTATCGATCTTGTGATCCTGGGCCAGCAGCTCGGCCGCCGTGCTCGAATGAATCACCGAGCCGCGCTCCAGCACCACGGCGTTGTGCGTAATGCTCAGCGCCTTGCGCGCGTTCTGCTCGACCAGAATCACCGACAGGCCTTCGTCGCGGATGATCTCCGACAGGATGCGCATCAAGTCCTGCACGATGATCGGCGCGAGGCCTTCGAGCGGTTCGTCGAGCAGCAGCACCCTGGGATTGAGCATCAGCGCGCGGCCGATTGCCAGCATCTGCTGCTCGCCGCCGGAAAGCTGGTTGCCCATATTGGCGCGGCGCTCCTCCAGGCGCGGGAACATCCTGTAGATGCGCGCCAGGTCCCAGGGACCGGACACCGCGATCGCGGTCAGGTTCTCTTCGACCGTCAACGACTTGAAGATATTGCGTTCCTGCGGCACCCAGCCGATGCCGGCCAGCGCGCGCTGGTGCGGCTTGAATGCGGTGACGTCCTTGCCATCGAGCCAGATCCGCCCGCTAAAGCGACGCGTGTGACCGACGATGCTGTTGATCAGCGTGGTTTTACCCGTGCCGTTGCGGCCAAGCAGCGCGAGAGCCTGGCCGTGATCCAAGGCCAGATCGATGCCCGTCAGGATCCTGGCTTCGCCGTAGCCCGCTACGACTCCTTCCAGCTTCAGCAATTCAGACATATTCACCTCCAACCAGCTCCTCGCCCAGATACACGGCCTTCACGCGAGGATCGCGGGCGATGTCCGCGCATGCGCCCTCGGTAAGCAGACCGCCGCTCACCAGCACAGAGATGCGGTTGGCAAAGCTGAACACGAGGTCCATGTCGTGCTCGATCAGCAGAATGGTCACATCGTCGGGCAATGCGGCGACCGTATTGAGAATCTCGCGGCGTTCGCCGTCGGGAACGCCGGCCACCGGCTCGTCCAGCAGCAGCACGCGCGGCTTTGCCGCCAGCGCCAGCGCGATTTCGAGCAGGCGCTGCTTGCCGTAAGGCAGCACGCGCGTTTCGCGACTCATCACGTCGAGCAACTTGCACTGTTCGAGCAGCGAAGCGACCTCGTCCATGATTTCGCCGCGCTGGCCGAGCGCACGCCAGAAGCGTGCGCCCAGGCCGTCGCGCTCGGAGATCGCGACGGACAGCGATTCGGCCGGCGTCATGTGCTTGAAAAGCTGATTGATCTGGAACGTGCGGACGAGCCCGGCGCGAGCCCGCTTGTGCACGGACAGCGACGTGATGTCGTAGCCTTCGAGCTCGATGCGGCCCGAAGTCGGCGACAGCACGCCCGTCAGCTGATTGATCAGCGTCGTCTTGCCGGCGCCGTTGGGGCCGATCAGCGCCTGGCGGGCGCCTTTCTCGACCGCGATCGACACGTCATTGGTGGCGACGAGGCCGCCGAAGCGCTTGATCAGATTGAATGTTTGCAGTGCGATCGTCATGCTTTGCTCCCGCTGCGACGGAACCACGTCCACGGACGCACGAGCCGCTCGTGACCGACGATCACGATGATCACCAGCAGCAAGCCGATCCAGAACTGCCAGTATTGCGGCGTGATGTCCGCCAGCCGGTCCTGCATGAACCTGAATACGACCGCGCCGATGATACCGCCATACAGATAACCCGCGCCGCCGATCATCAGCATCAGCAGCACGTCGGCCGAGCGGTGGAAGTCGAGCACGTCGAGCGACGCGAAGCCGGTGGTCTGCGCGAGCAGAGCGCCGGCCACGCCCGCGTAGGCCGCGCTCAACGTGTAGACGGCAGTTCGGCGCAGGTTGACCGGCACGCCCATGGCCGCCGCGCGAAGCGGATTCTGGCGGATCACCTGTAGCGACATGCCGAACGGCGACTTGACCACCGCGCGCGCGATCACGAACAGCACGAACAGCGTGACGATCGAATAGGTGTAGGCCACCTTGCCGAACAGATCGAACTCGATGTGACCAAAGAGCGGCACCATCGGCACGCCAGTCATGCCGTCGGCCCCGCCGGTGAGCCAGCCGAGCTTGTTGGCCAGTTCGTGCAGGATCGAGGCCACGCCGAGCGTCACCATCAGGCGCGTGAGGTCCGAACCGCGCATCACCAGCACGCTGGTGACGAGGCCCGCCAGCACCGCCGCTCCGCACGAGAGCAGCATGCCCAGCAGCGGATCGACATTGAAGTACTTGGCCAGCAACGCAGCCGAATAAGCACCGAGACCGAAAAAGGCCGCATGGCCCAGCGACACGATGCCGGTATAGCCGAGGATCAGGTCCAGCGATACCGCGAACAACGCGAGGATCGCCATCTCGTTGAGCAGCAGGAAGTTATTGAGCGGCGTCACGCAGATGCCCAGCGCCACGATCCAGAAGATGATTTCCACTGGGCGCCAGCGCGACCACTGCCTGCCCATGCTGCGGACTTCGGGCACGATCGTCGATGCACGCATTTCGCTAGAAGTTGCCGACGTCATTTGCCCCCCGCCCTGACGAATAGACCCTGTGGTCGCCACATCAGGGTGATGATCATGACGCCGTAGATGATGAATGCCCCCAGATCGGGGATGTAGTACTTGCCCGCCACGTCCGCGATGCCGAGCAGCAGCGAAGCCAGCAGCGGACCGGTCAGCGAGGTCGTGCCGCCCACCGCGACCACGACCAGGAAATAGATCATGAACTTGAGCGGAAAGATCGGATCGAGGCCGAGCATGTTTGCGCCGAGCGCGCCGCCGAGGCCGGCGAGGCCCGAGCCGAACGCGAAGGTGGTCAGAAACACGAAGTTGATGTTGATGCCGAGGCCGCTCGCCGCGCGCGGATCATCCACCGATGCGCGCAGGCGGCTGCCAAAACGGGTTTTGGTCAGGATCAGTTGGAGCGCGACGACGAGTACCACGCAGACCAGGATCACGAACAACCGGTAGTAACCGATGCCGATGCCGGCGAACACCGTGCGGCCCTGCAGCCATTGCGGCAGGTTCAGGAACTGCTGGGTCGAGCCCATGAAGTAGTCGACCGTCGCGATGGCCATGAAGGTCAGGCCGATCGTAAACAGCACCTGATTGAGTTCGGACTGCCCGTACACGTGCTTATACAGCGTGCGTTCGAGAATGCCGCCAAGCACCGCGGACGCGACGAACGCAATCGGCAAGGCGCACAGGAAAGGGATGCCCAGACGCGACATCGCGAGCACGGTGGCGTAGCCGCCCACCATGGCGAAGGCGCCGTGAGCGAGATTGACGAAGTTCATCAATCCCAGCGTGATGGCCAGACCGCTCGCCAGCACGAACAGAAGCATGCCGTAGGCAATACCGTCGAAGAGAATGGTTAGCATGAGTTTTTACCGCCGAAACGCCGCGCCCCTGGCAGTGCGAGGGGCGCGGCGGGCAAATCGAATCATCCGGATACGGCGTGCCCCGCTTTCGCGAGCTTATTTGATCTTGGCCGGATCCTTGACGGCGTCGACCTTGTCGAACGACACGTTGAACAGCTGGCCATTCACGCGTTCCGTCCGGGTGATGTACACGTTCTGGACCATTTCACGCGTCTGCGGATCGAGTTCCACCGGGCCGCGGGGGCTGTTCCATTTCTGGCCCTTCATGGCTGCCAGCAGCTTGTCGCCGTTGGTGTCGCCCTTGGTGGCTTGCAGCGCCGCGTAGATCAGGTGCATGCCGTCATAGGCGCCGACGCTGTGGAAGTTCGGGCGCATGCCGGGGTTGGCTTTTTCGAAGGCGGCCACGTAGGCGCGGTTCTCGGGATTGTCGAGAGCGGCCGAGTAGTGCATCGATGTCACCGCGCCCAGCGCCACGTCACCCATGGCGTTCAGGATGTCGTCATCCACCACGTCGCCGGTACCGATCAGTTTGATGCCCTGCTTGCTCAGGCCGCGCTCGGCGAACTGCTTCATGAACGCGGTGCCGGCACCCGATGGCACGAAGATGAACAGCGCGTCAGGCTTCAGGTCGGCGACCTTCTGCAGGAACGGCGAAAAGTCCGGATTGGCGACCGGCACGCGCAGTTGCTCGACGACGCTGCCGCCTTCCGATTCAAAGACCTTCTTGAAGGAGTTCTGCGCGTCGATGCCGGGACCGTAGTCGGCGACCAGCGTGACCACCTTCTTGATGCCGTTCTTCGGCGCCCAACGCGCGATGCCCAACGTGTTCTGCGGCAGCGTGAAGCCCGAGCGCACGATGTAAGGCGACTGCTCGGTGATCATCGCGGTGGCCGCGTTCATCACGATCATCGGCACCTTCGCCTGGGTCGCGAGCGGCGCGGCGGCGAGCGCCAGCGGCGTGAGCCCGAAGCCGGCCAGCACCGACACGTGATCCTTGACGATCAGCTCCTGTGCGAGGCGCTTGGTGGTATCCGGGACGTCGGTGTCGTCCTTCAGGAAGACCTGGATTTTCTTGCCCGCGACCGTGTCGCCATGCTGGGCCATATACAGCTTGACCGCCGCGTCGACCTGACGACCCGTGGACGCGAACGGTCCGCTCATCGGAACGATGAGCCCGACCTTGACCACATCGTCCGCATGGGCGACCACGCTCGAACCTGCCAGCACGAGTGCGGCGGCGGCCTTAAGCAAAGTGCGCTTTTTGTTTTGCATTCGATTTCCTTGCTAACGAACCACGTAAACAACGTTGAAAATCGGACCCCTTGTTCATTGCTGGGCGAGCGCTGTGAGCGGGGTCCGGCGTAACGGTTTGCACACCCGAAGCCGAGGGATTGACTGATCGGTTGGGAGTGGCGGCGGTCATGAAATGCGGCGGTGAGCCTGCTAGTGGCTAATGACCGCACTGTGTCTTGTCGTGGGGCGTGGGCACGGGATGGACGTGGCCGTCATTGGATCGGCGCGCGTGCCGCTGGACCGGCGCTCGGGCGGGTCGGGCGGATAATGCGTTGACGTCGATCAGCTTGCATCCGAACATCTTTTGTCCCCTCTACGGAGGCCTCTCGATTGTGGCCCGCTCGGCTGCGAACCCGTCCGGCCATGCCGGCGGTGCAGGTATCTGTTCGCTTCTGCGTGCGCTTTTCGACTCGCCGATGTGGCGGTCGCCCCCGCGCCGCAGAAGCCGTTGTGCGCCGTCTTGCGCGCGTGTGCGATGGTAGGGGATGGCGAAGCTGCGCTGACTGCGTCCGCCGTCGACTTCCCGATCCAACCAATAACGGCATGCGGCTTGAAGTTTTAAGCCTGCCCGCTTGCCGTTCGCACCCAGCACAATAAGCACGCGCACCACGGGTTGAAAGAGCGGGTTAACCACATACGCATTGTTCTGCATCCATCGCGCATTGCCGGGCCCGCCCGCGCGCGGCGATGATCTACGTTGCGCGGAGCTTCTTCCCGGCAGGAGTCGACGGACGTCGCGAGTGACGCATCCTGGCCTTGCCTGGCCTGGTCTCGCGTCGGGCGCGATAAACAGATTCGATGACCCTGGAAGAAAATCGCAACCCTTGAAAGCGTGCCGACCTCAGTCGACGGCGAATACTGCTACCTGTTGCACCAGCGTGCCTGATTGCTCCTGGAGCGAGCTCGCCGCGGCGGCAGCCTGCTCGACCAGCGCGGCGTTCTGTTGGGTGACCTTGTCCATCTGCACGATCGCCTGATTGACCTGCTCGATGCCCTGATGCTGCTCACGGGACGCAGCGGTAATCTCGCCCATCAGGTCGGTCAGGCGACGCACCGCGGCACGACTTCGTCGATGGTGCGGCCCGATTCGTCGACCTGGGCTTGACCGGTTGTTCGGCCTATTCCTTATGTCGGCTTCTGTTTAAAGAACTGAAGTGCGATTTGAACCGGCGATATGTGCGCGGCAGCGTCGTTTCGTCGCTGTATGAAGCTTGCGAATCGCTCCTTACGCTCGTGAATATCTGCTGACCGGTTTCATCGGCACATATTGCCTGATGAGCGGCAACAGGATTGCGAGTCCGGCTCCAGTCGAAGCACTGGACAGACAGCGACGGCCGGACACGGTTTTTGCTCGCCTGCAGGCGGGGGGCGGGGCCTCGACCACAAGGAGGACTTTCTATGAAAGACATCGATCTGAATCAGCGCATCGAAGAAATCGAACTGGCTCTTTCCACGCTATTCGAGTCGCCGAAAGCGCCCGCGATCAGCGGTTACGACGACGGCCGCAACTTCCTCATCCAGGCTTCCTGGGTGATCGAGTCACATGGCGACACGACGCTGGATGCGCGGTGCGTGTTGACACTGCACTTTTCGGCTTCGCAGATTCAGCGATACGCGCAGATGGATACGGCACAACGTATCCTCGTGCGCGAACGCCTGTGCCGGATGGTCCGCGATCACCTCCGAGCGGAAGGCAGGGAACTGAGCTTGCAGGGAGAGTGCGCCGAAGATCTGCATGTGGAGGATCGGCTGCTGGATGTCGACGATCAGCTCTGATCGACGCGGACGACGTACGTCCGCGTCGAGGAGTGACTAGCACGCTTCCTCGCTTGGGACCGGGGGATGCAGCGACTCGAGCAGCTTCACCAGCCTTGCCTGCTGCTGCGGAGTCAGTCCTTGAGTAGCGCTCACCTGCTGGACGCGCGCGCGCCAGTAGGTCCGGCTGAACAACGAATCCACGCCATCGTGGGACAGGATCCGTTCCAGATGCGAAATTGCCTCGCCAGCGGTCAGGGGTGTATAGGGACTCTCCCTGTCCGGGGGCCCTCTCTTGATTGTTGTTTTCATCCACTTCTCTCAGGTGGTGACCGGCTGGGTCCGGCCGTGTACCCCGGACTTCAATTGGTCCATTTGTGCCATACAACCCCTGTGAGGCGCGCGCGCCCGTCAGCTGCCTGGCGAGCCAGGCAGCGTAACGCGCGCCGGTCCTCGCAGCGACGCGATCCATCGCAAGCGGCACGGCCCTCGGTGTTCAGCAAAGCTCCGCGGCGGCCACCCACGGCATCGTCTCGAACTTCTTGAGAACGGTGTGCAGCGATCCGGAGAACCTGTCTGCAAACGCGATCGTCATGTCTTCGACATCATGTTTGCGGTTGCTCGTAATCCGTACGTCCTCGATGGCATCGGCGACCGGCATCAATACCTGCCACACTGCGGCGACCCTCATGCCGCCGCGCCTCGTACGAACCGTGATCTGATGGCCTGTGGCCTTTTGTTGTCCGGTGATTTCCGGTGTCATTCTTCAGCCCTCTCGATGTATCTGATTTTTTATTGGCGCGGTCGACGCACTTACATTCGCCCGTGCGGTTGATGCCACCACTCATGATGATCCAGATGTCGTAGCAGTCTTGCCCTTCTGCGCTCACGGCGATAGTGATCAATCACCATGAGCATTGCGATGCTGAGGGCCGTGCCCCCAATGATCAGGCCCATCCAGGTCTCACTCATGACACGTTCCTCTCTCATGGAAGCACAGGGGTGTTGCGTGAATGGTTCACGCCGATTCGTCCGGTGTTGCGGCACGTACCGGCGCGGTATGTTGCGTCACTGCATGTGCTGGCCGCCGTTGATCGCGATATTGGAGCCGGTCACGAAGCCGGCATCTTCCGAGCACAGATAGAGCACGAGCGCCGCGACTTCGTCGGGCTTGCCGAGACGTCCCATCGGGATATGCGGCAGGACCTTCGTGTCGAGGATCTCCTGCGGAATCGCGGTGACCATCTTGGTGGCCAGGTAGCCCGGCGAAATCGTGTTTACCGTGACCCCTTTGCGCGCCACTTCCAGCGCCAGTGACTTGGTAAAGCCGTGCATGCCGGCCTTGGCCGCGGCGTAGTTGGTCTGGCCGACCGAGCCTTTCGAGCCGTTGACGGACGAGATATTGACGATGCGCCCCCAGCCTCGTGCGACCATCTCTTCGCACAGCGGCTTGGTCATGTTGAAGACAGAGTCGAGGTTGGTGCGGATGACCGCATCCCAATTCACCTTGTCCATCTTCCTGAGGGTCATGTCCTGGGTGATGCCTGCGTTGTTGATCAGGATGTCGACCGGGCCGACTTCCGCCCGAATCTTGTCCGCGCAACGCTGGCATGAGTCGTAATCGGCCACGTCGACCGGGTAAGCGCGAAAGCTCCGACCCTGAGCTTCCATGTCAGCCAACCATTTGTCCGCACCGGTGTTGCTCGGCGAGTGCGTGACTACCACTGCATACCCTGCGTCGTGCAGTTTCGTACTGATCGCTTCTCCGAGTCCGCCCATGCCGCCCGTTACTACTACGATTCGTTTCGTCATCCTTTCCATCCGTGATCGAAATGTCTGCGAGGATCGTGAACGCCCAATGGCCGTCTCGCACAACCCGCCATTGCTTTGCCACAACGCGCGGCCGCCTCCAGCGTCACGGGAGGAACGGCTTCCGCATTGATTGAACTGCGCGGGTTTTTATAGGCTTGTGGTATTGCGCGAATGGAGCTGGTGCATCAGCTAGCGGCGACATGCCGCGCCGGCGCACTGCTCAAAGATTCCAGGTGCCCCGAACGGTGCTCCCCGCCTGCCGGTCCAGGCCGGCGAGTTTCCCTGTTCCTTCAAACGCTTCGGTGGCGGGCGAAAAGAACGTCGACGGATTCGCTCGGCAGAATTTCAGCAAATCTTCGGACGAAAGGTCTTTCATTGCTTCTCCTGGATTGAATTTCGAACCCGCCTGCCCCGGAGACCATATCCGCAATCAGTATGCGGAATATCGTCGGTGAAGATTCCGGAGCAAAAGTATTATTAGTAAGACTAAATGAACGCTGCCAAAAATGTGCCCGGATCGCACTTCTGATGTCTGTATTCGTCAGTCGACATACAACATGGTGTTTCTTCATCGAGTCACAGCCGCTCAATCGGCCATGGCCCGCGACGGTAGGTCGTGCGGCCGACCCGACGCTTCGATCTCTATTTCAATTGTCATCAGATGACATAACAATCGATTTTAGAGGGTTCATTCTAACTTCAAAATGTTAAATTTTCGGGAAGAAGGACTAGGTAAATACCCTGATACCAAATGCTCCGCCTTGAGGGGTGGCTGTCGAGCCAAGGCGCTGTTTGATCGTCCGGACAACGGACTGGAACGGCGACCCCCATGAGTCGGCTCTTCGACTGCCTCGCAGAGCATTCCCGAAATGTCATAGAAATGGCCGGAATGACAGGATCATGCATTGGGATGAATCATTGCATGTTGTGCAAGAAATGACAATTCAACCGACGCTCCCTTGCACCGCCGCTGTCGCCCGGGAGAGTCGCTGCACGAGGTGCCGGTCCGCCGACACAGTACGTGAGGGTGCGGCGCGGCACGGATGGCGAATGCGCGTCGGTGGTGGGAGCGGGACCAGGCGGTGCAAAGGGCAATGCAGGCGCACATAGAACATCTGTCGCGAGCGAGCGTAAGATGGAAGCGATTGATCGATGAGTTACGAGGAGGCGCGATGAAGGCGGTGTGCCCGCTGCACGGGCCAACGACCATCGTCGGTACGAACGCGTACGGATTTCCGATCTATGCGTGTTGTCGCGACGACGTTCCTTATGTCACGCCGCCAGACGCCTGCACGCGTGAACCGGCGAGGCGCGGACCGGAATCGAGGCCGCCACCGCGGCAACCTCGAGCAAAGGAATCACGCTGAGATTCGCGGTCAACGTGATGCCCGCAGCGATGCGTTATCGGCTCCAGTTGCAATCGATCAACGCATCAACGAGGCGCCAATCCTGCCAGTCGCAAAAGTCGAGCAGCATGGTGCCGCATGGTTGCGGACGAGCCGCGAGCCGTTCGGCAAGCTGCTCGTGAATACCGCGATGCTGTGTATCGCCGCACGCCACGACGACCGGCGGCGCCGCCATCCCCGTGCCGCTGCAAAAGTTGATGACCCAACGCTCGTCGCACACACCGGGGGTGCGGTTCAACAGCAAATCGATGGCGCGCCACTTGTAAGCGATCGATGTCGGCACCGGCACGCGATATTCGTCCTGGATGGTGAACGGCGCCGGCAGGTCGTCGATGTCGAACGTTACGTTGTCAGGCCAGGCCGTCAGGTCGATGCCGAGCGGCTTTTCATTCGCGAAGCGCCGCAGTAGCACGATGCTCCCGCGTACCGCCTCCAGCAGCGGCAGGTCGGAGGCAAGGTGCCAGTGCACATCCGCGTGTCGTTCGACATACCATTCGAAGGTCGCAGAGAACGCGCGGGCGCAGTCACGCGCGGGCCATTCGTCCTTGATCGACATGACGATGCATTCGCCGGGGTGACGCGCGAGAAACTGAGCGCATGTCCGTACCACATCGTCGAAACTCAGACCCAGCGAGATGCCGCCGTGATGAATCGCAAAGCGATCGCGCTGATGACGGCAGCGGATGTCGAGAACCCGCACCCCATGGTGCAACTGATCGTCGAGCGTGGCATGTTGCGTGCGCGCGAGCCGGTCATCGACCGTGTAGGCGCAGGTGTCATGGCTGCCTGGCAAGGTCAGTGCAGACAGCAAGCGGCTGCCATCGATGGCCGACATCCAGTCAGCGGGCGAAACATTGGGATGGGTCAGGGCAGGGCGCAAGAAAACCTCTGGATAAGCAAAGCGTCTGCTGCAACGTCGACGCAGAGTTGGAGTCCGTTACTTCAAGCCGCCCGAAAAGCCCTGCAGCAGATAGCGCTGCACATAGCCCGCGAGCAGAAGCGTCGGCACCGACGAAATCAGCCCTGCGCTCATCAGTTCGCCCCAGTCGATGCCGTTCTCGGTCACATAACCCGCCATCGTGAGCGGCAGGGTGAAATGACTCGGTGACGAGACGAACAAGAGCGCCAGCAGAAACTCGTTCCACGCGATGATGAACACGAAGATCGCGGTGGCAACGAGACCCGGCGCGCACAGCGGCACGACGATGAAGACGATGCGCTGCGCGAGGTTCGCGCCGTCGAGCGCCGCGGCCTCCTCGAATTCGATCGGCACGTCACGGACGAATGGCAGCAACATCCAGATCGCCATCGGCAACGCGTACAGCTGATAGGCGAGTACCAGCCCAAACAGCGAATCGAGCAGATGGAGCCACTTGGCCAGCGAAAACAGCGGTACCGCCACGGTGATCGGCGGCATCAGCTTCAGTGCCAGCACGAGCATCAGGAACAGCAGATCGAGTCGCGCCGGAAACGCCAGTCGCGCGAGCGCATAGGCGGCCGGAAAAGCCAGCGCGAGTGCGAGCAACGTGGCGCCCACTGCGACCCACACGGAGTTCAGCACCGACTGGGCAATGCCGCTTTCCCACACCGCCGCGAAATGCTCGAACGTGGGCGCCGAAGGCCACAACGCAAGCGGATGGGCGAGGCGTTCCAGCGTCGGCGTGAAGGCCGCGCCAGCCATCCATATGCACGGCAGCAGCAACACCGCCAGCGCTACGACCCGCAACAGACCTCGCACCGCGGCACCGGACGAGCGTCGCGCGAAACCCTGCAAGCGCGCGAGCGGCATCAACGGTCGCGCCTGACTGCCGATTTCCATATGTATCCCGAGACCAGCACCGCGCACGTGACCAGCATCAATACCGAAGCCGCGCTGGCGGGTCCTACGTTGAAGAAGCGGAAACCCGTGTCGTAGATATACGTCGACAGCGTCTGCGTGGCATTGCCCGGGCCGCCGCCCGTCAACGCGTACACCTTGTCGAACAGCTTGAAGGTATCGATCGAGCGCAGCAGCATCGCGAGAGCGACGTGCGGTGCAACGAGCGGAAGCGTGATGTAGCGCAGGCACTGCCATTCGTTCGCGCCGTCGGTGCGTGCCGCCTCGGCGATTTCAGGCGGAATCGACTGTAGCCCCGCGAGAATGATCAGGAATGCCATCGGCGTCCATTGCCAGACATCGACCAGCATCAGTGACCACAGCGCGAGGTGCGGATCGGATAGCCAGGGCACCGCCGGTAGATCTATCGCCTTGAGCAGCGCATTCAGAAAGCCTCGGTAGTTGAGCCAGTTGCGCCAGATGGCGGAGCAAACCAGCGTCGAGAGCATCATCGGCAGCACCGCAAGCGGCAACGCGATGCGCCGGCCCGCAAACGCGCGGACGAACAGCAGCGCGAGCGCGAGTCCGAACAGGACTTCAGCGAGCGAGGCCACGATCATGAACTGGATCGTATTGACGAAGCTCGTGCCGAACTCGCCGTCCGCAATGACCGATCGATAGTTGGCGAGCCCGATGAACGAGCGATGCCCCGATGCGTAATCGACCGAGAAAAACGAATCGATCAGCACGCGCGCGACCGGATAGAGCGCCAGCACGCCGAGCACGAGCGCGGCTGGGCTCATCAGGACGAGCAGCGGCAGATAACGTCGCAAGCGGCTCATCGAACCGTTCCCACGCTAGCCTGCGCTGTCACTGCCGCTATCACTGCACTGCCGCGTTGGCCTGGCCGATCTTCTGTGCAGCCTGATGCAACGCTGCGTCGGGCGTGGCCTGCCCCGTCAGCGCGAGTTGCAATGCGTCGCCGAGAATCGCCTCGATCTGCTGCCAATCTTTTACGCGAGGCCGCGCACGGCCCGCTTCGAGCGCCTTCAGCTGGTCCGGGTACCAGCGATATTGCTTGACGAGTGCCGGATTGACGAAGACGCTCTTGCGCGTCGGCGGAATGCCGAGCACGGCCAGTTGCGTTTGCGTCGCCGACGAAGTCAGGTAGGCGAGGAAGTCCGCCGCCACTTTCGCATGCGCGGCATCTTTCGCAATGCCCATTTGCCAGATGCCCAGCATCGGCGCCGGCCCCTTGACCTGGCCAGGCGGCGGTTGCAGCGCGACCTGGCCGACGACGCGCGACTTCGTTGGATCGTCGAGCGCTGGCAGCCAGGCGGGCCACACTTCGATGGCCTGCGCGGCCGTGCCGCCCTGCAATGCGTCGCGCACTTCACCGGCGCCATACACGTCGACATCCTTCGGTGCCCACTTCTTCAGCGCGAGCAGCATCTTCAGCGCGGCCAGCGCTTCGGGCGAATCGATCGTGACCTTGCCGTTCGTGTCGACGACTTCTCCGCCATAGGCCCAAAGGATCGGCAGAAAACCGGTGACGACGGGGTTGCCCTTCACGCCACGAAACACGACAGCGGAAACGTCCTTGTCGGCGGTCCCGATGGTCTGTGCGATCTTTAGCACGTCGTCCCAGCTGCGCGGCGGCTGCAGGCCGCGACTCGCGAGCAGATCCTTGCGATAGGCGAACATCTCGACATTGCCGACGATCGGCATCGCATACAAGGTTCCGGTCGACGCGCGTCCGAGGGAGATCGTCGACGTCACCATATCGGCATCCGCGAGCGTGGCGGGCAGCGGCTGAAGCCATCCGCTGGCGATGAATTCGGGCGACCAGGTGTCGTCCATCATCACCAGGTCATAAGCGCGCGTGTTTTCGCGTAACGACAGCTTCAGCTTCTGATACAGGTCGTTATTCGGCAGCTTCAGCAATTCGATATCGACGCCCGGGTGCTGTTTCTTGTAGCCGTCCACCGCCTGCGCGAGTCCGCGGCCGTAGATGTCGTCCCGGCCTGCGATCACGAGATCGGCGGCGTGCGCGCCAAGTGCGGCGATGGACAGGGAAGCCGCGACGCAAGCCGCGCGAAGACAGGCGAACAGGGTCGTTCGCTGGATCATTGAAGCCATGGCTCTTGAATTCCTGTTGGGGAAAGGCGTATGCGTGCGATGAGTCCAGATCAACCCATCCCGCTTTTTTTTATCGGGCGTGTAGCGTTGCAAAAACAGATGCCAGGTTCGGCAGCGGGAATTGCAGCAACCTATCATGACGTACATATGTCAGCAAGCAGGGTTGCCGCGTAATGTTCGGACCCGCACGCAGGCACGCGTGCCACCCTCGAGCTGATCGTGGCGCGGGTTGATGCGCTGCGTCGCGGGCGGTTGCAAGGCGGCAGGACGTTGGTCCATTGAACCGCCGACACAATGCTTCGGATGACGAATAAGCTAGAGGAAGAAGGCCGCTAATCTCACACTACACAGCGCTAGCTCACCAAGAAAAAACCGCTTCCCGCGGCCCGAGCGGCAAGATTTTTCCGCTCTGCACCATGAAGTCCGTACGGACCCGGTCATCGTTTGTACCGATTGAGCGGCGCAACACGGGTGAATATTGTTGTGTGCGCATTCTTAAGATGCTGCAATGTGGCGGGCAATTGTTGCTCAACGATCCATTCGAATCGGAGATGCATGATGTCCAGTAACAATGTGTGGCGAAACCTTCATTGCGTCGTCGCGACGGGGATGGTAGCGGCGGGGCTAGGTTTGGCGGCAGGCGCTCATGCGGCGGCCGAGCCGATCAAGATCGGCGTGATCAGCGAAGAATCCTCGGTGGCGGGCGCTTCGATCAGCAAGGCGGCGCAGCTCGCCGCGGACCAGATCAACGCTAGCGGCGGCGTCGATGGCCGGCCCATCCAGATCGTCGCGTACGACGACCATTCATCGGCCTCGGACGGCGTGCGCGCCTTCCAGCGCGCGGCGACCCAGGACAAGGTGGTCGCTGTGATCGGCAGCTACATCAGCGAAGTGGCGCTCGCGATGGAACCGTGGTCCGGGCGCCTGAAGGTGCCCTTCATCACCCCGGGCGCGGCTAGCAACGACATCTCGAAGCACGTTCACGACGACTACGACCACTACAAATACACATTCCACGGCTGGATGACGTCGGCATTCATCGCGCAATCTATCTGCGACTTCTCGCACGACGTTCTGGTCGGCCAGTTCAAGATGAAAACGACCGTCGTCATGAGCGAGGACGCGGCGTGGACCAAGCCGCTCGACGAACGTTACCTCGAATGCCTGCCCAAAGCGGGCCTTCAGGTGCTCGATCACATCCGCTTCAATCCTGATACCTCCGACTTCACGCCGATCTTCAACCAGATCGAGGCGAAGCACCCCGATACGATCACCACCGGCATCAGCCACGTGGGCGTGCAGCCGACCGTGCAATGGCACGACCAGCAAGTGCCGATCCCGATGTCGGGCCAAAGCTCGCAGGCCACGACCACCAGCTTCTGGAAGGACACGAACGGCGCGACCGAGGGCGTGATCACGGCCTCGGCCGCCGCACCGGGCGTGGCGATCACGCCGAAAACGGTCCCCTTCACGGATGAGTACCAGAAGAAGTTCGGCGTCTCTCCGGCGTATTGCGGCTTCACCAGTTACGACCTCGTCTACATCATCGCGGACGCGATCAGGCGCAACAAGGGCTCGACCGATCCGGACCAGATGGTCGACGCGCTCGAGAAAACCGACTACGTGGGCACGATCGGACGCTGGCAGTTCTATGGTAAGAGCGATCAGTTCACGCACGCGCTGAAGTACGGGCCCGGCTATATCACGGGTATCAACCTGCAATGGCAGAACGGCAAGCAGGTCGCGATCTGGCCCAAGTCGATCGCCAACGGCGCGGTGAAATTCCCGACCTTCATCAAGGTGAAGCAGGCAAGCGCGAACTAGCCGTACGACGATCGCGACTGTCCGGGCGAAGGCCCGGACACCGCACGAATCGACACCCTAACCAACATGAAAGGCCGGGCATGTTGCTACTGCAGATTCTCGTCGACGGCTTTGCAATCAGCTCCCTCTATGCGCTGGGCGCGATCGGCTTCACGTTGATCTTCGGCGTCTCCGGCATTCTGAATCTCGCGCACGGCGGCGTGATGCTGGTCGCGGCGCTGATGGGCTGGATGCTCGCGGGCGAGGCGGGTCTTGGCACCTATCTCGGCACGCTGCTCGGCGTGATCGCGGGTCTGGTGACGGCCTTCGTCACCTACTTGATGGTGGTGCGGCCCATTCAACGCTCGGCTGCGATTCCCGGCGAAGAGAAGGAAATCTTCGTGCTCACCGGCACGCTGCTGTGGGGCATCATGATCCAGCAGGGCATGGCGTGGCTCTTCACCGACAACCCGGTGACGATGCGCCCGCTGATCACCGGGGTGGCGATGGTGGGCAGCGTGCGCGTGCCGTACAACGAAATCATGATCGCGGTGGTCTGCTGGGCCGTGATCGGCATGCTGTGGCTGTTCGTGAACCGCACGCGTGCAGGCAAAGCGCTGCTCGCGGCTTCGATGAATCCGCGCGGTCTCACGCTGCTCGGCTTCGAACTCTCCAGGATCTATCTTCTCGCGTGGAGCATCTACGGCGTGCTGGCCGGCATTGCGGGCGTGCTGCTCGCTTCGTTCCTTGGCGTGAGCACGAACAATGCGGGGCAGCTCACGGCCAGCGCGTTCTCGATCGTCGTGCTGGGCGGACTCGGCAGTGTGTCGGGCTCGTTGATGGCCGCGTATGTCGTGGGTTATCTGGAGACGGTCACGGCCTATCTGATCGCGCCGACGCTGCGCCCGCTGCCCGCGTTGCTGCTGCTGGTGCTGGTCGTGTATGTACGGCCCCAGGGCTTCCTGGGACGCCGCTAACAGTGCGAATGGAGCGTACCCCTATGTCCGTTCTTCTCCGTTCGCGTGGCGCATGGATCGCCGTTGCGCTCGCCGTGATCGCCGCGACGTTGCCGTGGTGGCTTTCTGGCTACATCCTCGGCGTGCTCACGGTTGCGTTTTACTTCGGCGTGTTCGCGATGTCGTGGGACCTGTTGTTCGGCTTTGCCGGCGAGGTCAACTTCGGGCCGACGTTCCTGATCGGACTCGGCGCCTATTCGGCTGCGATCCTCAACGCCAGGTGGGACCTGCCCATACCCGTTTGCGTGCTCTCAGGCGGCGGCGTCGCGCTAGTGGGCGGCTTGCTGCTCGCGGTGCCCGCGCTGCGGCTGCGCGGTCCTTATTTCGGGCTGGTTACGCTCGTGGCCGTACTGCTGCTGCAAAACGCCATCGTGATCTTCGCGGGCATAACGGGCGGCGAGATCGGCATGATGGTGCCGGACGTGATGTCGGTCGATGCGAACCATAACTACTGGATCGCGCTCGCGTTCCTGATCGTTTGCGCGATCCTGCTGTTCGGCCTGTCGCGTTCGGCAGTCGGTCTGATCCTGCAGGCGAGCGGCCAGGACGCGACCGGCGCGCAGGCGTTGGGTTTCAATGTCACGCGGCACAAGCTCGTGGCCTTCTGCATCAGCGCCGTTTTCTCGGGCGTGGCCGGCGCGATGCTGGTGTTCTACCAGGGCACGGCTTCCGTGAGCACGGTGGTGGATCTCAGCGTGGGCGTGCAGATCATCATCGCGGCCGTGCTCGGCGGACGCCGGACGATACTCGGAGCGGTGCTCGGCTCGATCTTCCTGATCGTCGCCGGCGAGTTCCTGCGACCGCTCGGGCAGCTCAACACGTTCGTCGTCGCGGCGGTCGCGCTGGCTGCGCTGCTGTTCTTTCCAGATGGTCTGCTCGGCAATCTGCTACGTGCGAGGGAGCGCCAATGAACGACACGCCGCTGCTCTCCGTACGCGGGCTGACCAAGCGCTTTGGCGGTCTCGTCGCAGTCAAGGATATCGGCTTCGAGATCCGGCCCGGCGAGATCCTCGGTCTGATTGGACCGAACGGTTCGGGCAAGTCCACGGTCATGAAGCTGATCATGGGCATCGAGCGGCCCAATGCGGGGTCGGTCAAGGTGAACGGCGTGGAGATGGCCGGCTGGGCGCCGCACCGCATCGCGCGCGCGGGCGTGGGCATCGTGTTTCAGCATTCGCGGCCGCTGCATCGGCAAACGGTGCTGGAACATATCAAGCTCGCGCTGCTGCCTGATTCGCTCGTCAAGCTCGCTGCCGAACCCCACGTGCACCAGCGCGCGCAGGAAATCGCCGAGCGCGTGGGCCTTGCCGGCGTCGTGCATCGGCATCCCGCGACGCTGCCGTTTGCGGATCTGCGCCGCATGGAGATGGCCAAGGCGATTGCGCGCGACCCGCAGGTCGTGCTGGTGGACGAGCCGTTCGCGGGACTGACGGTGGCGGAATCGCACGCGTTTTCCGAGCTGATTCGAGGCTTTCGCGCCGAAGGCCGCGCGGTGCTGCTGGTCGATCACAACGTGAAGAGTCTGTCCGCGCTCGCCGACCGCGTGCTGGCGATGTACCTTGGCGAGCGTGTCGCCGAGGGCACCGCCGAACAGGTGATGCAGAACGACACGGTGCGCCGAGTCTATCTGGGCGGCAAGCTGGAGCTGCGCCAGCGCACCGGAGCCGCGGGCAATGCGAAGCCCACGATCCTCGAGGTGAGCGGTGTGCGCGTGCTCTACGACAAGGCGTGCGCACTCGACGACGTCAGTCTGCAAGTGCGCGAGGGCGAATTCGTCTCGGTTGTCGGCCTGAACGGCGCGGGCAAGACGACGCTGTTCAACGCGCTCTCGGGCCTAGTGCCGTACAAGGGGACGATCCGCTTCGACGGCCGCGATCTGCGCGGTATCAGCGGTGCCGCGATCTCGCGCGCCGGCCTCGTGCAATGCCCGGAAACGCGCGAGCTATTCGGCGACATGACGGTACGCGAGAATCTCGAACTTGGCGGATATCATCTTGCTGATTCGGCGCGCGCTAAACAGCTGTCGTGGCTGTTCGATCTGTTTCCGATCCTGAAGTCGCGCCAGGGCCAAACCGCGCGTACGCTGTCCGGCGGCGAGCAGCAAATGCTCGCGATCGCGCGCGCGCTAATGACCCAACCGAAGCTGCTGATTCTCGACGAGCCGACACTCGGCCTCGCGCCCGTGATTCTCGAGCAATTGTCGAAAGCGCTGGATTCGCTGCAGAAATCCACGCCCATTACGGTGCTGCTGGGCGAGCAGAACGTCAGGTTTGCGCTGCCGCATGCCGATCGCGTTTACGTTCTCGAACACGCGCGCATCATCTGGGAGGGCAGCGCTGCGCGCTTCGAGGCGGAGATGGGGCGCGGTTTTCTCGAGGCGGTGCCTGCCAATGACGCCGACACCACGACCTCCGGCGGCTCGCGAACCTAAGGCGTGTCGCGGCACGCGAGCCTATAGCGCGGCATCAGGACAGGGACGCAAAGCGGAATCGGCCAGCCGCCCGGGTCAATAGGCCAGTCTGCTCGGTGAGCGACGCGGCCGCGGCGGCTGCCTGTTCGACCAGCGCGGCATTTTGCTGCGACATCTGATCCATCTGCGTAATCGCGCGATTGACCTCCTCGATGCCATCGCTCTGTTCGGCCGAAGCCGTCGCGATGTCGCTCATGATCGACGTGACGCGACCGACGGCCGTCTGTACTTCGCCCATCGTCTCACCGGCCCGGCCGACGAGGCGCGAACCGTCGGCGACGCGCGCGGTCGACGCGTCGATCAGCTCCTTGATTTCCTTCGCCGCGGTCGCCGAGCGCTGAGCGAGATTGCGTACCTCGCCGGCGACGACGGCAAAGCCGCGTCCTTCCTCTCCGGCGCGCGCGGCCTCGACAGCCGCATTCAACGCGAGGATGTTGGTCTGAAAGGCGATGCCTTCGATCACCCCGATGATCTCGCCCATTCTTTTCGCGCCGTCGTGAATGTCGCGCATCGCGTCGATGACCTGACGGACGACGTCCGCGCCCGCACCGGCCGTCGCCTTCGTCGCGTCGGCCAGCTCGCGCGCTTCACGCGCGTGCGCCGCGTTCTCCGTGACGGCGTTGGTCAGTTGTTCCATACTCGCCGCCGTTTCCTCGATGGACGCCGCCTGCGCCTCGGTGCGCGCCGACAGGTCCGCGTTGCCGGCCGAAATTTGCTGGGTCGCGGACGCGATCGACTCGCTGCCGCGAGCGATCTGTTCGATCATCGTGCCGATGTCCTTCTGCATCTGCCCAACGCTTCTGACGAGGCGACCCATTTCGTCATTACTGTCGAACCGCAGGTGCTGCGACATGTCGCCCTGAGCGAGTCGCTCGACATGGCGCACCGTCATGTCGAGCGGGCGCGCGATTGCGCGAAGCAGCGTGAAGCCGCAGGTGACGCAGGTCAGAAGACCGACGGCGATCGCGATTGCGGTAATGGTTGAAAGTGTCTGGTAGCTATGCTGTGCCGTGTCGTAGCGAGCGTTGCCTTGCGCGTTGCGAAACTTGTCCAGCTCCGCGGATTTCTGCGTTAGAGCCGCGGCAAACGGCGGCATAACGACCATCGCGATCTGGTCGGCACCCTCGTGGTCGCCACGGCTCATCGCGTCCATCATCGGCTCGAGTGCGCCATGCAGCATCGCTTCGCGGGCGTCGGCGACAGCCTTCGACAAGGCCGCTTCCGCATCGGAGACGGGCAGTGCGCGGTACTCTTTCCAGGCTTTGTCGGAGACCGCTAGATAGTTGCGCGCCTTATCGATGAGGGCGGCTCTATCCGCCGCCTCCGGGTGCAGCAGCACGCGATCGAGCGTAGTGCGCACTACGGTCAGGTTCAGGTTGGACTTGCCGAGCGCGGTCGCGGCGGCCACGTCGTTGGTATACGCCTGCGCAACCGCATGGTTCGAACCGCGCATGCCGGCGATACCCAGTACGCCAGTCACCGTCAGCAAGAACCCGAGCAGGGTGAGGGTGGCGAGAAGACGGAACTTGATGGTCAGTTTCATGCTGAATTCGGAAGGAGTGAGATACCGCTGAGTTAACGGCACACATTCCGAAAAGTTCAGTTCTATTTATGGTTCGCTGAGCCATCGAGGAGCGCCTGCGCTTCAATCGGCAATGTCGGCGAGACTGCGGGTTGCGTGGCAGGACCAGGTGTTTGGAAGCGAGCCGTGTTGTCGCGATTCAGCACCGCGCGCGCCAGGTTCCTATCGAGTTGGCCCTCCCAGCGAGCGACGACGACGGTCGCAACGCCATTGCCGATCAGGTTCGTGACCGCACGCGCCTCGTTCAGAAAGCGGTCTACGCCGAGCAGCAGCACGAGGCCTTCGACGGGAATCTTGTGCATCGAGGCCAGCGTCGCAGCCAGTGCGACGAATCCCGCCCCGGCCACGCCTGCGGAGCCTTTCGACGTGAGCAGCAGCACGCCGAGCACGAGCAACTGGTCCCAGATACTGAGGTGGACGTTCATCGCCTGGGCGATGAACAATGCCGCCATCGTCAGATAAATCGCCGTTCCGTCGGCATTGAACGTATAGCCGGTGGGCAAGACCATGCCAACCACCGGGCGAGCGCAGCCCATCGCCTCCATCTTGATCAGCATCTGCGGCAACACCGCTTCTGTCGATGCGGTGCCAAGCGTAATCAGAATCTCGTCCCTGATGTAGCGAAGAAACTTCCATAGTGAAAGCCCGCACATCTTCATGACAAGGCCAAGCACGACGAACACGAAGAACAACGAGGTCAGATACAGACAAAGCATCAACTCGCCGAACGATGCCAACGTGCCGATGCCGTATTTGCCGATCGTGAAGGCCATGCCGCCGAATGCGCCGATCGGAGCAACGTACATGACGATCCGCACCACGCCGAACATACCTTGAAGGAACATGTCGAGCATGTCGACGAATGGTGCGGTACGGGGTCCGAGCTTCGCCAGCGAGATAGCAAGCAGAACTGAAAAGAAAATTATCGGGAGCATCTCGCCCTTGGCGAATGCCCCGACAATGCTATTCGGAACGATGCTCATGAAGAAGTCGAGCATCCCGTGTTGCTCTGCTGCGTGCGTATAGGTCGAAATCGCGGCCGCATCGATCTGCGAGGGATCGATGTTCATGCCGCTGCCGGGTTCGATGACATTGACGACCACCATCCCCGCAATCAGCGCGACCGTCGATGCCAGTTCGAAATAGAGAAGGGCTTTCACGCCTACCCGGCCCGCCTGATGGAGGTCGTTCATGCGCGCGATCCCGACCACGACCGACGCGAAGATGATCGGCGCAAGCAGCATCCGGATCAGCTTGATGAACAGGTCGCCCAGCGGCTTCATCTGCGACGCGAGATCGGGGTAGAAGTGGCCCAGCAGGACACCGGCCACGATCCCGATGAGGACCTGAACGTACAGCTTGGAAAGCGCTCTTCTTACTTTCGATACTGGCATGTCTGTCTCCTGTGCGTGGCGTCTTCAAAGGGAAAATGCGGCCTTCCCACGCGAGCAGCGTGGGAAGGCCGCATTGAGCCGGCTTCGTTCCGTCTTTTTATGAACCATTCAAGCGGGAATGTTTGTCGTTTTGTTGCGAGCGCGCGTTATTCAGCCAGCTTGCGCATCTCGGCGATCAGGTCGGATTTGCCTTCGAAGCCGATGCCGGGCAGCTCCGGCATCGTGATATAGCCGTTCTCGACGCGAACGTCGTCCGGGAAACCGCCGTATGGCTGGAACAGGTCCGGGTACGATTCGTTGCCGCCGAGTCCGAGGCCCGCCGCGATGTTCAGCGACATCTGGTGCCCGCCGTGGGGAATGCAACGGCTTCTCGACCAGCCATGCTGATGCAGCATATCGAGCGTTCGCAGATATTCGACGAGACCGTAGCTCAATGCGCAATCGAATTGCAGCCAATCGCGATCGGGGCGCATACCTCCGTAGCGGATCAGGTTGCGGGCATCCTGCATCGAGAACAGGTTTTCGCCGGTCGCCATCGGCTTGTCATAGTAGTTGCGCAGCGTCGCCTGCAACTCGAAGTCGAGCGGGTCGCCCGCCTCCTCGTACCAGAACAGGTCGTACTGCGACAGCGCCTTCGCATAGCTGATCGCGGTATCGAGATCGAAGCGGCCGTTGGCATCGACCGCGAGCTTCTGGCCGTCCTGCAGCACGCTGAGGATCGAGTCGATGCGCCGCAGGTCTTCGTCGAGCGACGCACCGCCGATTTTCTTCTTCACGACCGTGTAGCCCCGGTCGATGTAGCTGCGCATCTCATCCTTGAGCTTCTCGTGGTCCTGGCCCGGATAGTAGTAGCCGCCCGCCGCGTAGACGAAGATCTTGCGGTTGGCCTCGCCATTGCCGTACCGCTCGGCGAGCAACTGGAACAGCGGTTTGCCCGCGATTTTCGCCACCGCGTCCCAGACGGCCATATCGATCGTGCCGATCGCGACGGAGCGCTCACCGTGGCCGCCGGGCTTCTCGTTGATGAACATCGTCGCCCAGATCTTGTGGGGATTGAGGTTGTCGCCGGAGTCGTCGACGAGCGCGGCCGGGTCGGCCTCGAGCAGGCGCGGGATGAAGCGCTCGCGCATCAGTTTGCCCTGACCGTAGCGGCCGTTCGAGTTGAAGCCATAGCCGATCACCGGCTTACCGTCGCGGATCACGTCCGTGACGACCGCGACGAGACTCAAGGTCATTTTGCTGAAGTCGATGTAGGCGTTCCGGATCGGGGAACTGATCGGAACGGTCTTTTCGCGGATTTCAACGATTCTCACGCCACTGTCTCCAGAGATTTGAACGGTTATTGAGCCATCCTGGCTGCAATGTGGTGCATAGCTTAGCCGCGAAAGAGCTTGCTAAAATTCACTTGTGTTCACTACATATTTCACCAAAAGTGAGTACTGCACCCGCATCCGACTTCGAGTTCTTCATTCTTCTTGCGAAACTCAGGAGCATGTCCGGCGCCGCCCGGGCGCTCGATCTCAGTCCGCCAGCGGCGACCAAGCGGCTGGGGATCATCGAGCAGCGGCTCGGCGCCCGTCTGGTCAACCGGACTACGCGCAGCGTCAGCCTGACGCCCGAGGGAGAGACGTATCTGCGCTACGCGTCCCAGATCGTCGGGCAGGTCCGCGAGATGGAGGAGGCCATCTCCGGCGCCCGGCGCGATCCGCATGGGCCGTTGCGCATCAACGCGACGCTGGGTTTCGGCAGGACGACCATCGCGCCGCTCGTCTCCGACTTCGCCAGGCGTTTTCCGAACGTCGAAGTGCAGTTCGAGGTGACGGACCGGCCGGTCGATCTCGTCGAAGGCGCCTTCGACATGGCGATACGGTTCGGCGAGCTGCCGGACAGTCGGCTGAGCGCGAGGCGCATCATGAGCAATCGCCGTTTTCTTTGCGCGTCGCCGAAGTATCAGGAGCGTTTTGGAGCGCCCGAGCGCGTGGAGGACCTGCATCAGCATCGCTGCATCATTCATCGGCAGAACGATGATGCTTATGGCGTGTGGCGCTACATCGTGAACGACCACATCGAGGCGATCAAGGTCAAAGGCGTGCTTTCGAGCAACGATGGCGACATTGCGCTTCGGTGGGCGCTCGACGGTCACGGGATTCTGATTCGCTCCGAATGGGATCTGGCCAAGTACGTACAGAGCGGGCGCCTCAAGCTGGTGCTGCCGAATACCGTGCTGCCTTCGGCGGATCTGTTCGTCTACTACCCGAGGCAGCGCAATCAGACGGCGCGGGCGCGAGCCTTCATCGATTTCCTTGTCGATCATTTTCAGGCGCCGTTCACGCCGGTCGACACGAGCGTCGAAGCTCCGGAAAGGAAGAAGAGGGGCTCGCGCAAGTGACGTTGATGCCGCCAGGCGTCGCCGCGGCAGGTGCATAGCACTTGATGGCACCAAGCTTTCGATTACCCGACCAAGCTAGTCAGATAACCTCAATATTTGGAAGGTATTGCCGTTAGAACGTCCATTGACCGACATTCCGGCGCCTTGAGCAGAGCGCGGTGCCTCGCTAACGACCTTCATGCGCAATAACCAGCCTGTAACACAACGCGAATTCGATTTCCCCGCCTCGGAGATGCTTGTCTCGGCAACCGACCTGAAAGGAAGGATTCAGTACTGCAACCCCGCATTCATTGCGATCTCAGGCTTCACGCGAGAAGAGTTGCTCGGCGCGCCACATAACATCGTCCGGCATCCCGACATGCCGCGCGACGCGTACGCCGACATGTGGGAGACGATCCGCGCGGGTCAGCCCTGGACGGCGCTCGTGAAAAACCGCCGCAAGAATGGCGACCACTACTGGGTATGCGCGAACGTCACGCCGGTGATCGAAAGCGGTCAGACCGTCGGCTATCTGAGCGTTCGCAGCAAGCCTTCTCGCAACGAAGTGAGGCTTGCCGAGTCAACCTATGCGCGGATGCGCGAAGGCACGTTGCGCTCGCACAAGTTGCGCCGCGGGAAGCTGGTGCGTACCGGGATAGCCGGCAAGCTGCAGGCACTGACGCACTTGTCCGTCGTGGCGCGCATCGGTATCGGCTATGCGATCGCGCCGCTGGTCTTCCCGCTCGTCGGTGCGGCGCTGTACGGCGGGATGCCGCCGCTGCCGTACTGGAGCGCGACTGGCGTCACCGCGATGCTGGCCGGCCTGGCCTGGCTGGCGTTGCGAAAGCAATTGGGTGCGCCGCTCGCGGGGCTCTCCAGTTTCGCCACCCGTATGGCTGCCGGTGACCTGACCGCCGAAATGAGCATCTCGAGGAACGGCGATATCGGCGACGTACTGAGCGCGCTGAACCAACTGAAGGCGAACCTAGGCGCGATCGTGCTGGACGTGCGTGGCCAGATCGGCGGGGTGGTGGACTCCGCTCGTGAAATGTCGAGCGGCAATGAAGATCTGGCGCGCCGCACTGAATCGCAAGCGGCGTCGCTCGAGGAAACCGCTGCGACCATGGAGCAATTCACCACCAGCGTGAAGGCCAATGCCGACGCCGCCGCGTCCGCGCTCGGACTTGCGCGGGAAGCACAGGATGCCGCGGCGCTTGGCGGCGAGATCGTCGGTCAGGTTGAGCGGACCATGTCCGGCATTACGTCGGCGTCTCAGCGTATCGCCGATATCACGGGCGTGATCGATGGGATCGCCTTTCAGACCAACATCATTGCTTTGAACGCGGCGGTCGAAGCCGCCCGTGCCGGCGACGCCGGCCGATCGTTCGCGGTCGTCGCCACCGAAGTGCGCATGCTCGCGCAACGTTGCGCGGAGTCCGCCCGGCAAATCAAGTCCGTGGTGGATCTGACCGTCGCGGAAGTCTCGCAAGGAACGGAACTGATCGACCGCACCGCGTCGCAGATGAAAGTGATCGACGAGACGGTCAGACGCGTACTGACCATCATCGACGATGTGTCAAACGCAAGCGACGAGCAGGCCAAAGGCATCATGCAGGTGAATCAGGCAATCACGCACCTCGACAGCGCGACCCAGCAAAACGCCGCGCTGGTGGAGCAAGCGACGGCCACTGCGCAACGGCTGATCGACTCCGCTCAGGTGCTGGATGAGACCGTGCGCCTTTTCACCATTTCCGGTCAGCGTGAGTCGTCGCTCTCGGCCGCTCG
Organism: Paraburkholderia sp. BR13439; assembly: GCF_040948805.1. Taxonomy (NCBI): domain Bacteria; kingdom Pseudomonadati; phylum Pseudomonadota; class Betaproteobacteria; order Burkholderiales; family Burkholderiaceae; genus Paraburkholderia; species Paraburkholderia sp. BR13439. The sequence continues at coordinate 61,539 of NZ_JBFPKN010000029.1, forward strand.
ATGATCGGTCTGTTGTTTTGCAGTCAACCTAGTTCGAACGTACTCACCCCGAACACGCGTTGCACGGGAATGGCCGGCGCGGCGCGCGTGTACATGCGCGCCGTTTCGAATGCGCTCACCATGCCGTAGCGTTCAGCGAGCGCGACCGCAGCCGCGTTGACTTCCGGGACATCGAGCGCGATGACTTCGCCTGCGGCCCTCGCGACCAGCCCGTCGAATAGATCGTTGGCAATCCGGGCGTCGTCGGCAAAGAGCGGACCGATCTTGTAGCCGCTCCTGCAGCGGCGCAGCACACCGTACCCTCTAATCTGATCGTTGCGCACGTCCGCCAGAGCCAGCGCCTGTGATTGCGCGATCCAGTCCGCGAGGAAGCGGGAACGGTTGGTCGAAAAACATGCGCTGTCGTAGGCAAGCAGTTGCGCGAAGGGTACCTCCCGCGCGTGCGTCAGCCTGGGCGTCGACGCGGCTCGCACGACGCCCTGGAAGCGGATGTTGCGATACGCGAACTGGAAGCCGGATTTCTTATAGTTCTGCTGCTGGGCAACGACACCATCGAGGCCGATCGTCCGATCTCCCAGATAGCGCATCGCGTGCTGCCACGTGCGCAGACCGAAACCCCTGGCGCGAAATGCCGGCTTGACGATGTAGAGGCCAATGAAACCGAAGCGCTCGTCGTAGGCGACTGCCGAGATGCATGCCACCGGCTCGCCGCGCCAGATACCGACGAAAAAGCCATTGGGGTCTGCATTCCAGAAGCATCGCGCGTCGTCGAGGCCCGGATTCCATCCCTCTGCCGCAGCCCATTCGATCGCCAGATCGACCTCGCTGGACGACATGTTGCGCACAACGAAATCGCTATGATCATCCATGCTCAAACGCAGCAACGTGATTGGCTACCGCGTCTATGCGGGCGTGAAGACGACAGCGCCATGCCCGGCAACTTGCGCGAAGGTCCGGGCGAAGCGGTAGGCCTGTCCTTCGATGACCAACTGGTTGAATCCCGACCGGGTGGCCTCCAGAAGCGCGTGGACCATCGTGTTCGGAATGGCCGCGCAGCTTGTCCAGTCCGCGTCTGGCTCGCCGGGGTCGCCAAGATAGACTTCGCTATTTTCGCCGTGAGAGAGCACGAAAATCAGGCTCTGTCCTTTGTCTAGCGAAAGCTCCAGGTACTCCGAAAGCGTGGATGCCGCCTCGGTCGCTACATCGAGCGGGGCGCGAGAGGAAGAATTCATAAGTGGCCTTTGTGGTCGGGCGTGGCATCCACGGGTTACAAGACATCGCATACCAGCAAGACGATCAATCCGGCAACTGCCCGGGCGCACCCTCCAGAATGCGAAGCTTGTCGTCGATATCGGGAAGCTGATGGCCGGCCGCGCGAAGCTCGTTGACGAGCCGATGCGCGGTTGCACGACACTGCGCCAGCGTCTCGTGCAGTCGCGGTTCGCCCCGCAGACCCGCCACCACCTTTTCCAGCTCGGAGGGGGGCTCGCTCAGCAGCGCGGGCACCACCTCTTCTGGCGGAATCAGCGACCCGTGGCTCAAAAGCTGAGCCGTCCAGTCGCATCCATACAGCAGCGTGCGCCGCTCGGTCCGTTTCGCTTCGTCCTGCTCCAGGGTCGCGAGACTGTGCCGATTCTTGTGAATCGAAGCGCGCCAGGTTGCAAGTATGTCGGCGCGCAACTCCGCAATTGCATTGCCGAGAGACGTGCTCTGTCCGCCAACCACGAGCCGGCGTTCATCGAGCCTGTCGACGTGGTCCCGGTATCGTTCGAGGAAGGGCTGCCAGTTCAACGGCAATTCGGTCGTCTCGGAGAACGAGCGGCTGATCTCATTGAGCTCGCTCCTGACCTCCTCGATGGCCCGCGCATCGGCAAGTCGTGCCTCATAGACCTCGTGAGCGGTCACCATCTGGCGATGAAGCGCGAACAGCGGATTCTTGTGGCGGCGTTGCAGGTGTCGCTCGGCAGCGCCGGGATGAGCGCTCCATCGCCAGTTGGGCAGCGATTTCGCGTCGAACTCGACCGCGTCTACCATCGGCCGGAATACCGCCAGCCCCTCTTCGGTTGCATGGCGGAAGCAGTCGGCCAGCTTGAAGTCATTGCCTTGCACGTGAGTGCCTTCGGTCCCCGCATACGGAGAATCCGGCGCGAGCCGCAGGAAGGCGGTAGCGAGGAAAAACTCCATCGGCAGCTCGACGGACAGTCCCTCGAGGCGGAAGGTGCGCTGTTGAGCGGAAAGGTCTTCGACAGAATGCGCGAGGCGGTTTTCGAGTTCGAGGAGCATGTCGATCTTGTCGCCGGACGACGGCTGCATCGCGTCGGCGAGCAGGCAAAAAGATTCGCGCACCATTTTTGCCGCGATGGTGCCGTGCTTCTCGGCGAAAAGCCAAAGCCAGAGGGCAAGCTGATAGCCCCGCACTCCGTTTCGGGCGAGCGTTTCGACTTCGGGCGTGAAGGTGATCCCGGGCGCGGCCCAGTTCGCAAACGGTGGCGAGTCGCTGACCAGGTACATGTCCAGAAGCTGCTTCAACGACTCATGCGTCCCGCTCGGCCAGCTTCGCGTCTCGTCGTTCTGCTTCTCGGTCTTCCAAAGTTTCCAGGCCATCGTGGACCTCGCAAGAGTGTGCGGGATGCGGCTTGGTGAAGATACTTGCACACTCGGTCGGGGGCGTAAACCGGCGCTTGACCTTGTTGACCCGGACAGGCTACTGCGGCGCGATGGGGGCTTAAAGCGGGTCAAAACGCTATGACGGAGACGCGGCTTGTGGTCGATCAATGCCGCCATAAGTCAGGCTATCTCTGCCTGTTCGACGTAGGTCTTATGCTAGCCGGATACGGCTTTCCGGGCAGCCGCGGCGCGCACCGTGCGCCGCGACGGCGCAGGTTTCCTGGATGCCGGGATCGCTTCAGGATAGACCCGCAACGAGCCACGCGCGGTACGCGGCGGGCTCCGGAATTGGGGAATTCGTGGCGTCTTTCGCCGGAGGCCCGGTTTTCGTACTAGGCTAGAAGCCGGATCGACGAAGACCGGCTGACGCGCGAACCATCCGCAGTCGGGCTGGCCGGTGTTCGACGTGTTTTCATCGGCGTGTTGCCGCAATGGAGCGAGGTCCACCATGCAATTGTCCGCCGTCAAGGTCGTCAAGCCCGAAGCGACCAACTTCATCCTCGGGCAAAGCCACTTCATCAAATCCGTCGAGGATATTCACGAAGCGATGGTCGGCACGGTGCCAGGCATCAAGTTCGGGCTCGCGTTTTGCGAGGCCTCCGGCAAGCGCCTCGTGCGACGCTCCGGCACGGACGACAGCCTCGTCGAAATCGCATGCCAGAACGCGACCAACGTCGGCGCGGGCCATAGCTTCTTCGTATTTCTCGGCGACGGCTTTTTCCCCGTCAACGTGCTGAACACGATCAAGGCCGTGCCCGAGGTCTGCCGCATCTTCTGCGCAACGGCGAATCCCGTCGAAGTGCTGATCGCTGAAACGGATCAGGGGCGCGGGATCGTCGGCGTGATCGATGGCTTTCCACCCGTCGGCACCGAAAGCGCGGAAGACGTTCAATGGCGCAAGGATCTTTTGCGCACGATAGGCTACAAGCTGTAGCCGCTGCGCTTTCACTCGCTTTACACGCGCCGCCCTACCTGCCGACATGCTATGGAACGACAACGACGCCTGATTCCGGGCACGCTGTGGCCCGCCATTCTGCGACAGACCGACCATGCGCTCGGTTGCGGCGCGCTGCGGCCGATCGACACGCAACAGTGCAGGATCGACAGCGGCGGCATCCGCTTTCTCGTGCGTCAGGTGTCGAGCCTGACGCATAAGGAACAACAGCGCGATCAAGCGCACAAGCTGCAGACTGCAAAGCGCCCGCAAGCGAACCCATTTCTTCCCCCCGACCCGGATCTGTTCGTCGCCGATATCTCCGACACGCATCTCGCGTTGCTGAACAAGTTCAACGTGATCGATCATCATTTGCTGATCGTCACGCGCGAATTCGAACCGCAGGAAGCGCTGCTCGATCTTGCCGATTTCGAAGCGCTGCTCGCGTGCATGGCCGAATTCGACGGCATCGGCTTTTACAACGCCGGCACGGAGGCGGGTTCGAGCCAGCCGCACAAGCATCTGCAGATCGTGCCGCTGCCGCTCGGGGACGCCGATCCGCCCGTGCCAATCGAGCCCTTGTTGGGTGCGCAGGACCGCGTGCCGGAGCTGCCGTTTTGGCATGCGTTTGTGCGCTTCGAGGCGGATGATCTGACGCGCGCGGATGCGCCGAAGCTGGCGCTGTCCCGCTATCGCACGCTGCTCGAAGCGGCGGGTGTCGGCGCGCTCGAAATCGATCGTGCGTGGTGTCATGCGGCGCCCTACAACCTGCTGGTCACACGGTGCTGGATGCTGCTCGTGCCGAGATCGCGAGAGCGTGTCGAAGGCGTGTCGGTCAACGCGCTCGGCTTTGCGGGTTCGCTGTTCGTGCGTGACGCGGCTCAACTGGACGTGATCGAAAGGCTAGGCCCGATGACGGTATTGGAACGCGCCGCGCTGCCTGCGAATACATAGCGACCGGGCAACGAACTCACGCACCGTCCGAGTGCAAATACCTGTGCGCGAAAGCAATCGCCATGCTGCCTTCGCCGACGGCCGAAGCGACGCGCTTCACAGGGCTCAGCCTCACGTCCCCACACGCGAACACGCCAGGCACACTCGATTCGAGCAGATAAGGATCGCGGTGATGATGAGGCCAGCGTGCGGCCTTGACGACGTCGTCGCCGGTCAGAACATAGCCGCGTACGTCGCGCGCGATTTCGGACGGCAGCCACTCCGTCTGCGCATCGGCTCCGATGGAGACGAACAGGCCGCCGCAGTCGTGCCGGCTTACTGCGTCCGTCGTCGAATCGCGAATGTCGATGGCCGTCAGATGCGTATCGCCATGCGCGCCGACGACTTCCGAGCGCAAGCGCACCGCGACATTCGATTTGCCCGCAAGCTGTTCGACCAGATAGCGCGACATGCCCTTTTCGAGCGAATCCCCGCGCACGACGAGCGTCACGCTGCGCGCATGATTGGCGAAGAACAACGCCGCCTGGCCGGCCGAATTGCCGCCGCCGATCAGATGGACATCGAGGCCGTGGGTCGCGCTCGCCTCGCTGCGCGCCGCGCCGTAGTAGATCCCCTTGCCGATAAAGCGGTCGAAGCCGTCGATGGCAAGCCGCCGCCACGTGACGCCCGTCGCGAGAATGATGGATCCAGCGTGCACGGCGTCGCCGCCGTCGAGATGAATCCGCCGCGTCTTTACATCGATGCGCTCGACCGAGCGCGTCACGAGGATTTCCGCGCCGAGCCGCCGTGCCTGTTGCAGCGCGCGGCTCGCCAGTTCGTCGCCGGAAACGCCATTGGGAAAGCCGAGATAGTTCTCGATGCGCGACGACGTGCCCGCCTGTCCGCCCGGCGCCTCGCGCTCCAGCACCAGCGTGCGCAGGCCTTCCGACGCGCCGTACACCGCAGCAGCCAGCCCCGCGGGGCCGCCGCCGATGATCGCCGTGTCGTATCCGTCCAGACGCGGCTGCGTCTGAAAGCCGAGCAGTCCCGCCAGTTCGCGGGTCGCGGGCCGGCTCAGCACCGTGCCGTCGACGAGGCGCAACGCGGGGCACTCGCGTTCCGTTGGACAGGTGCCAGGCCAGCGCGCGGCCAGTTCGGGCGCATCCGGCGCCAGCCACTCGGCGCTGATCTGATTGCGCGCGAGAAACTGGCGCAGCAGCGCGCACGCATCGTCCCAACGGTTGCCGACGATCGTCACACGCGCTTTCGGCGGCTCGGCGGAAAGGCTTTGCAGCCCGCCGATGCGTTCGCGCGCGAGCGCCCCCATCTTGAACGCCACCTCGGGCGACGCCGCCGCGAGCGCATAGTATTGCGGCGCGTCGACGCGCATCACGCGCGAAGGCTCGGCTGCTCGATAGGCGCCCGGAAACGGCGAACTCAGCGCAAGCGGCACTTCGCCGAAGATCGTGCCGGGCAGACGCCAGCCCAAGGTCCGCTCGATGCCGTCGAACGTCTTGATGACTTCCATCTTGCCCGACAGCACCGCGTATAACGCGCGCCCAGCATAGGATTTACGGATCGCGGTGCAGACGATCGAAAGTCCTAAGATGGGTGAAGAGCCAAGATGCGAGTGGCGTATTTCGTCGTTGCCATGCAACCAGTACCAGGCGATCAGCGCGGAGGTGCGCAATGATGTTTCGATGGATGCGAATGGTCGGTCTGGCGACGTATGTGTGTGCCAGCGCGGACGGATGTCTGGCGGCGGATGCGTCGGCAGCGCTCGCGGCTGCTGCCGTGCCGCCGGTTGTCTATGTCGCCGATTTCGATCTCGACGCCGCGAATATCGCCCCTGACAGCGGGCCGGGCCACCGCGCGCGGGGCATCGTGGGCAATCTGGTGCCGGCGGGTCCGTTGCGCCAGCAGCAGGATCCGCAGGCGCGGGCGCGAGAGATCGTCGCGCTGATGGCGCAATCCTTGACAGCCGATCTGAAGAAGGACGGAGTAGACGCGCGCCGGGTCGCGCCGGGTGAGCCGCTGCCTCACGACGGCTGGCAGGTGCGCGGTGTTTTTCTCAGCGTCGACGAGGGTAACCGGCTGCGTCGCGCGATGGTGGGCATGGGCGCGGGCCAAAGCCAGTTTCAGGTCGCGGTTTCCTGCGATAACCTGGCTGCGCCGGAGTTGCCGCCGCTTTATGAAAGTGTTGAAGAGGGCAAGAGCAGGGATATGCCGGGCGCGGTGATCAAGCTCAATCCGTACGTGATCGCCGCGAAGGTCGTTCTGTCCGGTCGCGATGAAAAGGCGGCGGTCAGAAACAGCGCGCAGCAGATAGCCGACGAGCTCGCGCGACGGCTTCAGACTGGCGCCAGGTAGAAGACTCGACTTCGTTGCGACGGCTTTCGACCGGAACTGCGCGGGCGGAGCAACAGCGCAGCCCCCGCCCGATAGGCGGCCGAAGCCGCCTGATCAGCAGCCCGTCGGCTTGACGCGCTCGACCGGGAGGCCGAACAGCGGACGCAGCTTGGTGCCGACCACGTTGCCGAAAAATGCCGCGACGAGCCACAGCCAGCCGTGCAGGCTGCCCGACACGATGCCGCTGAAGTACGCGCCGATATTGCAGCCGTACGCGAGACGCGCGCCGTAGCCGAGAATCAGACCGCCGACGATCGCCGCGATCAGCGAGCGCAGCGGCAGACGCCAAACCGGCGCATAGCGGCCGGCCAACGAAGCGGCGAGCATTGCGCCGATCACGATGCCGATGTCCATCACCGACTTCATGTCGTGGCTGATCGGTGCGGCGAGGGCGGCCGCGTTCGGGCCGGTGCTCCACACCGGCCAGCTTGCGACGTCGACGCCCATTGCGGAAAACGCCTTGGCGCCCCACAGCGCGAACGCCGACGTGATGCCCCACGGACGACCCGACAGCGCGAGCGTCACGAAGTTGAGGATGGCGAGCACGACGCCGCCGGCGAGGAGCGGCCACGGGCCATGCAGCCACGGCGATGCGTCCGGTGCGCGCTCCACCTCGCTGACCAGACGGCCGTGACGACGCTTCTCGATCAGCACGGTGAGCGCGGCGATCGCCGCGAACACCACGAGGTTCAGCGCGATCCCCGGAACCACGCCGAGCGTTTGCACGAGCGAGATCGGCGGCAGATGCGGCATCGCGGACCAGAACGGCATGTGCGCCGTGCCGATCACCGAACCGATGATGAACGCGATCAGCGTGACCACCATCCGCGTGCTGCCGCCGCCGACCGTGTACAGCGTGCCGGACGCGCAGCCGCCGCCGAGCTGCATGCCGATGCCGAACATGAACGCGCCGACCACGACCGAGGTGCCGACGGGCGACACTTCGCCGACCACCGGATGCCCGAACAGCGTGCCGGCGGACAGCGCCGGGAAGAACAGCAGCACGCCGACCGCGAGCATCAGCATCTGCGCGCGCAGACCGGCGCCGCGGCCGTCGGCGATGAACACGCGCCATGCGGACGTGAAGCCGAACGCGGCGTGATAGAGCGTGATGCCGAGCAGCGCGCCGAGGACGTACAGCGCGGCCTGCTTCACGCTGACCGTCTGCGCGAGATAGATCGCGCCGAGCACGACCAGCGCGAGCGCGACGCCGAGCGGCTTCGGATTGATATTGACGACACGGCGAGGCGCGCCGAATGGCGTGGAGAGATCGGACATGATGAGTGGAGCGGACGCGCTTGTCGCGCGAAGGCGGCGCGCCGGTCAAACGGCGGTCGCTGCGCGGGAGGGGCCGCGCATAATCGTTTCGGGAAAGCCCGGGAGTATACCGAAATGTCAGGTCGCGGCCGCTGCCTGCCAAGGTTCGCGCTACTCGACGGCAAGTCGGGGCGCGTGCGGTGTTGCGAGCCTGCAATGCCCGCCGGACGGGGTTTTGGCGGAGATCGACGGTGGTTGGAGGTCCGTCGTTTAATAACCTGTCGTAATAACGGTATTTCAAACTTGCATTGAAATCGTCATCAACGTGGAAGGTGGTGGTAATAAAAGCCTTACACGAAGGCGCAAATCGTTGAGATTGCCCGCAACTGGCGAGGAGGCGAACTGCTAGTCTTCATACGGGGCGCAGCCGTTTCGCGCGAGCGTGGAAGGGGGATGTATGAGAACTCGAAGGCCACCTCTGCTGTGGCGACGTGCATCGCAACGTCGTCATTCAAGCGGGCGAATTTCGCTCGCCATCGTTGTTTCGCTCACCGGACTTTTCACGACGCACGTCGCGTGCGCGGCGGGGACGCTGCCACAGGGCGGCCATTTCGTCGCCGGCTCCGGAAGCATAGCTCAGAACGACGCTGGCATCAGCATCACGCAAGCGGGCTCGCGCGGCATCATCGAATGGAACAGTTTTTCGATCGGATCGTGCCGCACGGTGTCGATCGACAACGGCACCGGCGCGACGCTCAATCGCGTGACGGGTAACGATGTGTCGGCGATCTACGGCACGCTGAAAGGCACCGGCAGCATCTACCTGATCAACCCGCATGGCGTGCTCATCGGGCCTGGCGGCGTGGTGTCGACGGGCGGGCGCTTCGTCGCCTCGACCCTCGACGTCTCCAACGATGTCTTTCTCAACCCGCCCGTGATCGGTGGGTCAGCCTATACAGGCGGTTCTACGGCGGATGTCGTCAATCTCGGCAAGATCAGTTCGTCGGGTGGAGACGTGTTCCTGATATCGGCCAGCAAGGTCACGAACGCAGGGACGATCGTTGCGCCGAACGGCAATGCCGAACTCGCCACGGGCCGTCAGGTGCGTCTATACGACGGCAACTATCAACAAGTCTTCGTGGACGTGGGCAGCGGCGGCACGGTGACGAACTCGGGCACGGTGCGGGCGGCGATCGTCAACGTGCAGGCGGCCGACGGCAACATCTTCGCGCTCGCGGGTCATTCGGGTGCGCTGCGCGCCACCGGCACCGCGACGCGCGACGGCCACGTATGGCTCGTCGCGAACACGACCGTCAACGGGGTCCTCGTCAACTCCGGCAACGTCGATGCGCGCGGCGCGCAAATCAGCGCGCGCAATGCGGACGGCAGCGGTGGCACGGTCGATATGTCAGGCAAAGACGTCAAGCTCGGCGGCGCCAACGTGCGAGCGAAAGCATGGAACATCACAACTGGGGACTTCATCGCGGACGTCCCGACCGCCAACACGCTCGGCGCAAGCCTGAACAACGGCACGACCATCTCCGTGATCGCGAATGGCGGGGACGGCAAGCTCGGTGCAACCGGTGAAGGGGACATCGCGATCGAAGCGAGCGTGCGCTGGCACGGGGCCTCCTCGCTGACGCTCGATGCGGCTCACTCGCTGACGATCGCACCGCGGGCGACCATCGCCAATAGGGGCGCAGGGTCGCTCACGCTGTCCGCCGATACCTATGGATTCGACAACGGCGGCAGCCTGACCAATCTGGGCACGATCGACTGGTCACGCAGCATGGGCGTCGTCAGTGGCCTGTACGACATGAACGGCAGCTACACGCCCGGCACCGTGCGCACCAACGCATCCTGGCACCCTGCGCGGTTCAGTGGGCTCGTCACGCAGTTCACGGCCTATCAGCTCGTCAACTCGATGGCGGACCTGAGCGGCGTGAACAACAACCTGTCCGGCAACTATGCGCTGGGCAGCAGGGGGCTGGAATTCGCGGGTGGGCCGGACTTCGGCGGCATCGGCACCGCGGCGAATCCGTTCACCGGTCAGTTCGACGGCATGGGGCATCTGCCCGCGGACCTGCATCTCTCGACCGCGGCCGATACCGGACTCTTCGGCGTGATCGGCAAGGGCGGCGTCGTGCGCAACTTCACGCTGGCGGACGGCGCCGCGACCTCATCGGGACGAACGGTCGGCTTGCTGGCCGGCGTCAACTACGGGTCCATGGTGAACGTCGGCGCAACGGGGACCATCAATGTAACAGGCAACACGAGTACGGTGACCGGCGGCCTGGTGGGCGAGAACTTTGGACGTATCGAGCGCTCGTGGGCTGGCGTGACCATCAATGGCGCGGATCAGATCGGTGGACTCGTCGGCCTGAACGATGGCCGCATCGGTCAGTCTTTCGCGATCGGCCGGGCAACAGCCGGTGCGCAAAGCATAGTCGGCGGACTCGTCGGCACCAACCGTGGCGCGATCGCCCAATCGTATGCAGACGAATTCCTGAGCGGCGGCGCGACTGTCGGAGGGCTTGTCGGCAGCAATGCGGGCTTCATCCGCGAGTCGTATGCCGCGTCCAGGCTCACGGCCGGCGCGAACGCGACGACAGGCGGTATCGCGGGCACGAACAGCGGCCGCATCGCCGCGAACGTGTTCTGGAACCGCGAATCGTCCGGAGCGGCGGCGGGTGTCGGCTCGGGCACGGCGATCGCCAACTCGAGCGGACTCACCGATCAACAGCTGCTCGAGCCGGCGAGCTTCGGTCCGACGTGGGATTTCAGCGCGAACGGCACGTGGGTCGCGGGCTATCCGGGGCCGGAGTTGCGCTGGCTGGCGGGGCCCTGACATCGAGCGCATCGGCTACCATATAACCATGGTCGCAACCTAGAAAGGAGGCTGCCATGACTCAGTCAATGATCGGCCTGGTAGTGGCGGTGGCGGCCCTGCTGGTCATCGCGTTCGTGTTCGCGCGGCGATACAGGCACGCGCATCGGCAAGAGACCATGACCCAGTGGCTCGACGCCCATCACATGGGTTGGCTACATCACAGGCACTGACTCCGGAGCCTGGCGGGTAGAGTCCCAAATGACTTCCCGGCAATCGAACTCATCCCGATCGGCATTCGGTCGTGCCTGTCACACACGCGCCGCGCTGTTCTACGCGGCGTTATTCGCGCTCGGGGCCTGCGCGCAGCCGTGGGAGGCGTTCCATGCAGGCGAACCGGAATCGGCCGTCGTCGCCCGATTGGGGCAGCCGCGCGAGGTCTACGAGCTGCCCGACGGTTCCCGGCGGCTGATGTGGCCGACGCAGCCCATGGGGGAAGTCACCGTCGCCGCGGACATCGACCCGACCGGCAAGGTGATCCGCGTCCGGCAAGTGCTGCAGCCGAACGAGTTTTACCGCGCGGAGCCTGACAAGTGGACGAAGAATGACGTTCTGATCAACTTCGGCCGCCCGGAGGAAACGACTTACTTTCCGGTGATGAAACGCGAAGTCTGGAGCTATCGCTATCTGGAAGACAACGTGTGGTACCTGCTGTTTAATTTCTATTTCGACGACACCGGCGTGCTGCGCTCAACCCAGAAGAGCCCGGACCCGCTCCACTTGCAGGGTGGCGACAACAAGCCGATGTGATGTCGATTTCAGCTTCGCTAGCGCTCCGACGACTGCTCGCGCAGGAAGGCCTGCGCTTCCGCCTCCGTCTCATAGACATAAGGTGACAGCCCGCGCCGCGTCAGTGCGCCACCCAGCTTGGCGCGCATGAAAGCGCTGGTAGTAAAGCGCGTCACGCCGAGGTAGTAGCGCTGCACCATATCCTCGACCATTTCGACATACGCGTCTTCCAGCGCGGGGTCCAACACGAAACCCTCGTAGTTCACCACCGCATAAACCTTGTGGTCCAGTGGTTCGCAGACGCGGCATACCTGAGCCCGGATCGCGGCGATGTCGTCGGGACGCTTCACCTCGAGACGCGAGAAGTTGAGAAACATGATGTTCTTGTCGTCGTCGTAGATGAAGCGCGCTTCCAGCGGCAGCCGCAAAACATTCGAGCGCAGGCCCATCGGTTCCGGCAGGAAAATCCGCTCGTCCATCTGCTTCGGCGAACGCAGGATTGGTGCGAAGTCCATCCTGGCCAGAATATCGCGCTCCAGATCGACGCCAGGTGCGATCTCGATGAGTTCCATGCCCTCGGCGCCCAGTTCGAACACGCAACGCTCGGTGATGTAGAGGACCGGTTGTCCCGCTGCCGCCGCATACGGGCCAGAAAACGTGCGATGCTCGACTTCCTCGATGAACTTCCTGGCCGTGCCGTCACGGTGGATGCGCAGCTTGCCGTCGACGACGGAAATCTGGCTTTGGCCCGCCATGAACGTGCCGACAAACACGACCTTCCTGGCATTCTGGCTGATGTTGATGAAGCCTCCGGCACCAGCCAGGCGCGGCCCGAATCTCGACACGTTGAGGTTACCCATCCGATCGGCCTGCGCGAGGCCGAGAAACGCGACGTCGAGCCCGCCGCCGTCATAGAAATCGAACTGGGCGGGCTGATCGATGATCGCCTGCGGATTCGTCGCCGCGCCGAAGTTCAAGCCTCCCGCCGGAATGCCGCCGATCACGCCGGGCTCGGTGGTCAGCGTCAGCAGGTCGAGGATTCTTTCCTCGTTGGCGACGCTGGCGATGCCCTCGGGCATGCCGATTCCGAGATTCACCACGCTGTTTGGCTGGAGTTCCATTGCCGCGCGCCGCGCGACCACCTTGCGCTCACTCATCGGCATCGGCGCCACACTGCTCGCGGGCACCCGGATTTCGCCGGCGAACGCCGCGCTGTACGGTGTGGCAAAGGTCTGCTGATGGTTCTCGGGCGGCGCCAGCACGACGCAATCGACCAGCACGCCGGGGATCTTGACCTGTCGCGGATTGAGCGAGCCGCTTTCGGCGATTCGCTCCACCTGGACGATCACCAGACCGTGGCAGTTGTGCGCGGCCATGGCGATCGCTAGAGCCTCCAGGGTCAGCGCTTCGCGCTCCATCGTCACATTGCCGTCGGGATCGGCGGTGGTGCCGCGCACGATCGCGACGTTGATCGGGAAGGACTTGTAGAACAGATATTCCTCGTTGCCGATCTGCATCAACTCGACCAGGTTCTCGGTGGTGCGTTCGTTCAGTTTGCCGCCACCGAAGCGCGGATCGACGAAGGTACCGAGGCCGACTCGTGAAAGATGGCCGGGTTTTCCGGCTGCAATGTCGCGAAACAGGTGACTGATCACGCCCTGCGGCAGGTTATAGGCTTCGATCTGGTTATCCACCGCAAGCCGCTGTAGCTTCGGCACCAGACCCCAGTGTCCGCCGATGACGCGTTTGACGAGTCCCGGCGCCGCCAGGTGGTTCAGTCCCCGATCCTTGCCGTCTCCCTGACCGGCCGCATAGACCAGCGTCAGGTCGCGGGGCTTTGGGAGGGTGACTAACGCATCCTCGTCACGGGTCGTACAGAGTTCCTCGATGGCGATAGCGATGTCTTCGGCGAAGCCGATGCCGACGAAACCGCCTGTCGCGACCGTATCGCCGGCGCGGATCAGGCGCACGGCATCGCGCGCGGACGCCACTTTGCCGGACGAGCGGGAAAGAATGGCCGGTGCAGGCGTACCCCCGGTTGATTGCGTGCTCACGTTTCACCTCGTCTGATTCGAGCGCGACTGTCTAGTAGGCGCCGCCGGTATCGATGGTCAGATGGAGCATGTCGTCCTCGAGAACCCGGATGAAATGCTCGTCCTCCTGCAGGAGTTCCTCCAGCACGTCACTGTTGGAAAGCACGCCGATGACGCGCCCCGATTCGATAACAGGCAGGTGCCGGATCCGCTTCGTGTGCATCGACGCGAGGCATTGATCGCAGGTATGCTCGGGCGTCACATAAAACACCTGAGTGGTCATGATGTCGCCAACCTTGGTGTCGGCGGCGTTGCGGCCGAGCACGTCGACTTTGCGCGCGTAGTCGCGCTGGGACAGCACGCCAACCAGATTGCTGCCTTGCAGCACCAGCACCGTCGTCACATCCTCGTCGGCCATTAGCTGCAGCGCGCTGAGCACCGTGTCGTCGGGTCCGACCGAAACCAGCTCCCGCGGGTTCGCGGACAGAATTTGCCGTGCTGTCTTCCTCTCCTTTTTCATGAGCGCCTCCACACAGAAAGGGGAGCAGGTGCTGACTCCGCCTGATCAAAGCGAAATCGGAATACGATCGTTCAGGTCCAGCCAGGTCTGGCGATCTTTTTTGTTTTCGTTGAATTGCAGTGTAGGTCGCTTGATCTGCGCCGAACGAACATTTTCCGTTCCGGCTTATGTGGAAGAGTGCGGTTGACGCGGAACGAGGGGTGCGGCGACTTTCACATTCGCTCGCTCAGGTGAATGTCGATGGGATCTCTATTGCCTTTCGGTTTTTGCGAATGATTGGCCGCAAATAGACTCGCAGACCTTCGCTCGATATTGCGATTGACTGGAGTCCACTCGCGACAGCAATAGCGACGTCATAGCGATTGGAGAAGTTGTCTTTTGTGGCTGGTTTAATCCTACGTTCAGGTTGAACATTTCGGTCGAACCTACAGGCGCCGTCACCGCTGTGACACGGATTCGCCCCGATCCGTCCGCCGCGTGCTACCGCGAACGGTCGGCCGTGAGCCCACTTCCTGGTCCGCGCGCGGTTCGTCATACGCAGTGGCGACGGCCCGCAGCCCCTGCCGGACACGGTCGATCACGTTGCCTTCCTGTCGTCTCGCGTACACCACGTAGGCCGACCATGAGAATTCCGGCGCGCCCGTGACGAGGCGCAGACGGCCGTCCCGCAAAAACGGCTCGGCGGTGCCGATGCGAAAGTAGCCCGATCCGCCAACTGACAGCAGATAAGTCAGCGCCAACGGTCCGAGCGAAATGGACACAGGTGGACTACCGAGTTCAGGGAAGGCCGCCTGATGGTTTGCCTGAAAGCTCGGCCCCCAGTCGACATAGACATACTGGGCGGGCTCCATCGCGCCATCTGGCGCGCTCGTCACCATCACCAGCTTTTCTTCGACGAGCAGTTCCGAAACCAGGTCAGGACGTTGCGGAGGTTGTAAAGAACAGCGATGTCGAGCGATCCTTCATGCACACGGTCGAGCAAACGCATCGGACTGTCGACCTCCGCGCGCAGGGCGATCTGCGGGCATTCGCGATGCATCCAGATGAGCCAGTCGGCGAGGAGCGGATGCCACAGGCTGAGTTCGCCGCCCAGACTGACACCCTCTTCGCGTCCAGGCGGGAGCGCCACATGCTGACGAGCTTGTTCCCACACCTGCACGAGGGTCGTTGCATGCCGGACGAAGCGTTCCCCAGCCGTCGTCAGACGGGCGCCAGCCTTGTTGCGCACGAACAGCCGGCGTCCCAGCTGTTCCTCCAGGGTGCGGATGCGCGCGCGCACTGCCGTCCGCGTCAGGTGCAAACGCTCCGCGGCCGATATGAAGCTGCCACTTGCCGAGACTTCGAGAAAGGTGCGAGCTAGCGTGATATCCATCGTTTTAGATCAAAATTTTTGCTTTCAATTGCATTGATAATCCATTTGCCTGTGGATAACCGGTGCCGGAAAATGGTTGTTGGTTCATCACCACGCTGACCTGTCGA
The DNA here is from genome assembly GCF_040948805.1 of Paraburkholderia sp. BR13439. NCBI lineage: Bacteria > Pseudomonadati > Pseudomonadota > Betaproteobacteria > Burkholderiales > Burkholderiaceae > Paraburkholderia > Paraburkholderia sp. BR13439. Next base: position 77,387 of record NZ_JBFPKN010000029.1, read on the forward strand.
GGCCCGCGCGACACGCTCACGCGGACACCCCGGGGCAGCGTACGTCTGGAGTCGATAGAGACATGGCTGTTGCGGAATTTCGGGACCCGGGGCTGACCGAGGCCCAGTGGGAACACATCAAGGCCCTCACGACCTCGCTCGACTCCCGGCAACTCGTCTGGGTCAGCGGATATCTGGCGGGGTTCGATCAAGCCAGCGCACTGCGAGCCGAAGCGCGCGCCCCGGCTGCGGAAGCCGACCTCGGCGGCACTTCGGCACGCCGGCTCGCCGTGCTCTACGGCAGCGAAACCGGCAACAGCGCGGCGCTCGCCCGCACGCTCGCCGAGCAGGCGGCGCAACGCGGTCTCGTCGCATCGCTGCATGACATGGCGAGCTACAAGGTTCGCCAGTTGAAGGACGAGCAGGATGTCCTCGTAGTCGTGAGCACCTATGGCGAGGGCGATCCGCCGCAGTCAGCCACCGACTTCTTCGAGTTCATCGAAGGACGCAAGGCGCCGAAGCTCGGCGGCATGCGTTTTGCCGTGCTGGCGTTGGGAGACTCGACCTATGAACACTATTGCGAGGCGGGCAAGCGGCTCGACCGCCGTTTCGAGGAGCTCGGCGCCGAGCGCCTCGCGCAGAGGGTCGATTGTGACGTCGATTACGAAGAACCGGCGAACGCCTGGATCGAGCAGACCCTTGCGCTTCTGGGCAGCAATTTATCCGCAGGCGGTCATCCGCCCAGCGCCGAGCCGCGCGCGCCCGCAGGCGCGTTGCCGCAACGGCGGGCCGCCATCGACAGGCAACATCCATTTCACGCCCGCGTCATTGAAAACATTGCGCTGACGGGGCGTGGATCATCGAAGGAAACCCGGCATATCGAGCTGTCGCTCGAAGGCTCGGGCCTTAGCTTCGAACCGGGCGACGCGTTGGGCGTGGTGCCTATGAATGACCCATCAGTAGTTCGCGCGGTACTGCAGGAACTCGATCTCGATGACTCGCAAGCCGTCGACGTGAAGGGCAACGACACCACACTCGGCGATGCGCTCGGCGCGGGCTTCGAAGTCACTGCGCTCACGCCACGCTTTCTCGAGCATTGGGCACGGCTTTCCGGTGCGGCAGAGCTCGAACGTCTCGTCGACAACGCGCATGCGGGCGAGCGAACCGCCTACATGCGCGGTCACCACATCATCGACGTGCTCCGGCGGTTTCCCGTCAAGGGCATCGACCCGCAACACTTCCTCGCTGCGCTAAGACCTTTGCAGCCGCGCCTCTATTCGATTGCATCGAGCCTCGCCGCGGCACCCGATGAAGTGCACCTGACCGTTTCGGCGCTGCGCTACGAACTGCACGGCGAACCGCGCGCAGGCGTAGCGTCGGGCCAATTGTCCGAGCGCATCGAGCTCGATGCTCAATTGCCTGTGTACATACACCGGAATTCGAACTTCCGGCTGCCCGGAGGCGACGTGCCGATCATCATGATCGGCGCCGGCACCGGCATTGCGCCGTTTCGCGCCTTCATGCAGGAACGCGAAGCACGCGGGGCCAACGGACGGTCGTGGCTTTTCTTCGGTGAACGCAACTTCCGCACCGACTTTCTCTATCAGACGGAGTGGCAACGGCTGCTGAAAGAGAACGCGTTGACTCGGATGGACGTTGCCTTCTCGCGAGACCGGCGCATCAACGGCGAAGGCAAGACCTACGTGCAGCACCGGATGCAGGCGCAGGGCCATGACCTTTTCGCGTGGCTGGAAGAAGGCGCGCACCTGTACGTCTGCGGCGATGCAAGCCGCCTCGCGCCCGATGTCCATCACACGCTTCTCGAGATCATCGGCAGCGAGGGCGCGCTCGATACCGAATGCGCGCAAGCGTACCTTCAACAGCTTCAACGTGACGGGCGCTACCAGCGCGATGTCTACTGAGCGACATGATGAGCAACCCACATACCGAACCGGATCGCAGCCGCGACCTGTCACAGCCCGTCGAACGCTTGAGCGCGGACGAACGTCTGAAGGCCGCGAGCGACCAGTTGCGCGGCACGATAGGCGCAAGCCTGGCCGATCCGCTGACGGGCGCCGTAGCCGATACCGACACGAAGCTGCTGAAATTCCACGGCATCTATCAGCAGGACGACCGCGATTTGCGCGACGAGCGCCGGCGGCAAAAGCTAGAACCGGCGTTTCAGTTCATGATTCGCGTGCGGATGCCAGGTGGCGTCTGCACGCCTGCGCAATGGCTCAAACTCGACGAGCTCGCGCGTGCGAACGGCGGCGAAACACTGCGGCTGACGACGCGGCAAACGGTCCAATTCCATTGGGTGCTCAAGGACGACCTGCGACCCCTCATCCAGGGCCTGCGCGAAGCGCAGCTCGATACGATCTCTGCCTGCGGCGACGACGCCCGCGGCGTGATGTGCTCGATCAATCCGCATCTGTCGTCACTCCATGCCGCTGTCTATGACCTCGCACGCCGCGCCAGCGACCAGGCGATTCCACGCATGCACGCTTATCGCGAGACCTGGTATGGCGAGACACGCATCGAGGGCCCGGAACCCGAGGAGCCGTTCTACGGCAAGACCTACATGCCGCGCAAGTTCAAGATTGGCTTCGCGGTTCCACCCGTCAACGACATCGATGTCTACACACAGGACCTCGGATTTATCGCCATTGCCGAGCACGGCGAACTGAAGGGATTCAACGTCGCGATCGGCGGCGGAATGGGCCGCAGCGATCAATCGGCGGCGACCTATCCGCGGCTCGCCGACGTAGTCGGCTTCGTCACGCCGGATCAGGTGCTTGCCACCTGCGAAGCCGTGATGAGCGTTCAGCGCGATTACGGCGACCGCAAGGAACGCGCGCACGCGCGCTTCAAGTACACGATCGACGATCTCGGTCTCGACTGGGTCAAAGCCGAGATCGAGCGGCGGCTAGGCTTCGCACTCGGAGATGCGCAACGGTTTGGCTTTACAACCAACGGCGACGCACTGGGCTGGCAGACGGGCGACGACGGCGCGCATCACCTGACGCTATTCATCGAGAACGGCCGCCTGAGCAACGGGCCGGACCATGCGCTGCTCGACGGTCTGCGTGCAATCGCGCGCGTGCACGTCGGCACGTTTCGCCTGACGCCAAATCAGAACATCGTGATTGCTCAGGTGGCCGACGCGAACCGCGAGCAAATCGAGCGGCTCGCCGAAGAACACGGCCTGCTCGCTCACGTTCGTGACAGCGCGTTGCGCCTGAACTCGATGGCCTGCGTGGCGATGCCGACCTGTGGTCTGGCGATGGCCGAAAGCGAGCGCTACCTGCCGTCTCTCGTGACGAAGATCGAAGCCTTGCTCGAAAAGCACGGGCTGACGGATGTCCCGATCACGATGCGCATGAGCGGGTGCCCGAACGGTTGCTCGCGGCCCTATATCGCAGAGATCGGACTGTCGGGACGCGCGCCGGGCAAGTACAACCTTTATCTCGGTGGCGGCTTTCACGGGGAAAGACTCAATCGGCTGTATCGCGAGAACGTCGGCGAACAGACGATCCTCGAGTCGCTCGACACGACGCTCGGCCATTTCGCCAGCGAACGCGTCGAGCACGAGCACTTCGGTGACTTCGTCATTCGCGCAGGTTATGTCGATGCCGTGACCTCGGGCCGCGATTTCAACCGTTGATCAAGTGTATTGCACGGTCGTTACGTGGAACACTGCGCAAGGCGTGACGACAGGCACGATCGTCCGCAAGATCATCAGGGATACGGAACTGGACGGTGTCAGCGCGTCGAAGGACGACCCCCATTACGAGGTCGAAAGCGAGAAAAGCGGTCAGCATGCGGTGCATCGGGCGGACAGTCTGGAGAAGGTGCACAAGCACTGATCCGCGCGGGATCGAGAAACGACGCCATTGCACCGGGCCGCGTCGTTGCAAGGTGGGCCATCGAGACTCGCACGGCATGATCGGGCCGGCAGGGTACCGGCCCGCCATGCCTGCTAGGCGATCTTCTTCGCTTCGTCGCGCCAGTAGTGTTGCTGTTTCCACCCAAGAAGGCGCTTGAGTTTCTCATTGCTGAGCAGAGTCTCGAACTCGCCGAGTTGCTTTCTGAGCGGCACGCCCGGGTAGTAGCGCCGAAGCAGTTCCGCTGTGGGTACGTCGGACGATACGTCGTCGGCCGCGACGTTCATGACCTGAAAGCCGAGGCCATCCTTTTCGATGGCGAGCCGGCACGCGCTCGCGAGATCGCGGCCGTCGATATAGCTCCACGCAATCCTCTTGCGCAGTGCCGGGTCTTTGAGCCACTCCGGAAACTTCGCGTAGTCGCTGGGTTCGAGCACATTGCCGATACGCAAGCAGTAAATGTCGGAGCCGGTGCGCGCGTGAAACGCCTTCGCCGTCACTTCGTTGATCACCTTGGACGTCGCGTAGCTGTCCATCGGGTCCACCGGATATTGCTCGTCGAGCGGGAAGTATTCCGGACTGCGGTCGCGGTGCGCGAACACGATGCCGTAGGTGGTCTCGCTCGATGCCACGATCACCTTGCGGATGCCAAGCTTCGACGCCGCGTCGAGGATGTTGTACGTGCCCATCACGTTGATTCGGTAAACCTCGTTGTCGGGCGTGATCATGATGCGAGGGATCGCCGCGAAATGAACGATCGCGTCGATCGGCTTGGGTTCGAGGTCGTTGGCGAACTCCCCCGGCGCCGTGCTCGATGCCAGCGCATTGAATACCTGGCCCGCATCGGTGATGTCCGTAATCAACGTGCGCGCGGTGCGCGCTGCCATCGGCACGCGATCGACGTTCATCACCTCGTAGCCGTGCTCGATCAGGTCCTGGACGACCCATTTCCCGGCCAGGCCGCTGCCGCCGGTCACAATCACTCGCTTCGTCATGTGCTCCTCTTCTCCTGTTGTCCTTCTTGTTCCGGTGGCGCTGCGTGTCCCTGATGCGGCAGTGCTGGTCTCTGCTCAATGCGTTCGGCTGAGACGACGTTCAGGCGTTGATCCAGGCTCGCGCCTGTTCCAACTCGTTGACGCGAAACGCCTTCATTTCGGCCTTTGTAAAGAACCGCGCCAAATGCATCGACGCGTGAATCCAGCCCGCGTCGGCCACCACGGCGGCGCGCGTGACTTTGCGGGCGACGGAGACGCCGAGCGTCAGATCGGTCCACAGCGCCTTCGGTTCGATGCCGCTGAAATGCTCGATGCGTTCAAGCACGCGGGTCTTACCGTTCAGTTCAAGATCACCACGCATGCGCTCGATGGCTTCGCGCAGTTCGTGGTCGGTGATTTTGCCTTCGACGGTTATTTCGATGACCGGTGAATCGGGTACGGTGTGATACACGATCATGGCAGGACCCCCTGGCGAGAGAGACGTTACACGCTCAGGCACAGATGAACCTGGCGTCCGATGGTGTGCTCATGGTACCTCTTTCCATATGCCCGGTTGGGTTGCGAGCGTATTGCCATCGGGATCGACGACGAGCGGTTGGCCCCGGTCCGGCGTGATCGGCGCGTGGTTCACGACTGCGGCACGATCACGAACAGCTGGTAGGGACGCGCGGGCAACTCCTGTCCCCATGCGGTCTTGCCCACCTCGAGCGCAACCGGCGCTGCATGGCTTAGCGACGATGCAGTCGCGATGCAGTCCGAGTCGTCGCCACGGCACACGATCAGCGTACCCTGGCGCGCGAAATCGGCGGGTGTGATCCTGGGCGTTGCCGCCGGCCAGTGGAGATCCCAGAAGCGGGCGCGGCCGCCGTCATAGAACACCATCGAAGCGGCCTCATGCGTCGAGCCCGCCACGATCGACAGCGGCCGGCTGGTGCGTTCGTGCCACACCGCCTGCGCGGCCGCCGCGAGTTCCGCGCGCGGCTCGGCCGCGTCGTCGGTATTGCGCCGCGCCCCCGTGTAGCCGACCACTGCCGACACCGCGAGCACCAGCGCCCAGTACACCGCCATCGCGCGTATCGCGCGCCGCGGCGCGAACTCGACGCGGGCCTGCGCAAGCACGGCAAGCCAGAGCGGCACGATCGCGAACCACTGCGCCATGCCCCAGACCGAGGCCATCTGCGTCTTGCCGGTCACGGACAGCACGCCCACGGCGAACAGCGGCCCCAGCGCGAGCCACCAGAGATCCGGGTGCGACGCGGGCCGAACGACGCTCAGCGCCATCAGCCGCGCAGTCCCGCGGGTGCGCACCATCAATAGCACGAAAACGAAACTGAGCGCGAGATAGCCGATCTGCGCGAGCGTGTAGATGCCAAAGCGTCCGACCGCGGCGAGCAGGGTGCCGCCGGTGCGTTGCGCGGCATACTCGAGCGTCGGGAAATGATTGACCATCATCCAGTGGACGTGCGGGGCCAGCACGGCGACGCCGGCCGCCACCGCGAGCAGCGAATCGACGCTCACGAGGCGCGCACGCCATGCGGGGCGCGCGAGCAATGCCAGCAACAGCCCGAGCAGCAGCACGATCGTGAAGTACTTGCCCAGCACCGCAAGCGCCGCGCACGCCCCGAGACCGAGCGCCGCGCCGCTGCGCGCGAGGCGGCTGCCCGGTTGCACGTAGCGGACGAAAAAGTAGGCGGTCCACGGCCAGACCGACAACAGGATCGAGTTCGGATTGAATTTGATGGCGAGATTCGAGTAAAGCGGCGATACCGCCATCGCAAGTCCGGCGAAGATCGCGATCTGGCGCGGCACGAAGCGGCCGGCGAGCGCGACGATCCCGGCCAGGCCGACCAGCACGTTCACCGCCGACAGCGCGAAATACGCGAGATCTGTATGCGGGAACACGCTGAACCAGGCCGCTGCGACCCACGACGAAAGCGGCGGGTGTTTTGCGTAACCGGCCTGCCACTCGATGCCCCAGACGTAGGTCTCGACCATGTCGCCCTGGATGTCCAGATTGCCGCGCGCGAGCCAGGCGGCGAGAGTCCAGACGACTGCGTGGAAGGGTAGCAGCCAGCCGAGTGATGCGATGCCTGCGGCGGCAGGTTGGTCGGAGGCCGAGGCGAGCGACGGAGGATTCGAAAGCTGGGTCGACATTGAGCGTGATGGTCTGGGTGCCGCCGTACCGGGCGGCGTTTTTAGCCCGGCATTGTAATATGAGCTTATGGAACAAGTGGGCGAAACTGACAGACCACCCGGCAACCCATGGCGCCGATCGAGTTACAAAGGCTTGAGGGAGGAAGGACGCCCGCGGCGAAAATTGGCCCGTGAAGGGGGCGCGTCCATCGACTAACAGAGCTGAATGCCGCTAATGGGCCTGGCAGTCACAGCCGCCCGCCAGGCGAATGAAGAGGAACGCCGTCACGACCATCAGCTGCCGCGCATCTTCGGCAGCCGGGTGACCGTTGTACCAGCCGGAGATCAGGGCGCGGTTCCGGCTAGCGCACATACATCATGTCAGAAGACGTCCCCATTCATAATCGACACGATCAGGTAGCATGGGACTTACGCCGGCCCCGGGCGTAAAAGTGAGTTCGCCGAAGAACACCCGGTCAGATGGTGAGTACAGGTCGACGCGTACATAATCGAAACCCTCGGACAAATGCGCCGCCGTATCAAGCAACAACTCCAGATTGTTCGGCCGCGGTGCCGGTCTCGTGCTGCGAACGTAGGGAGCGAACTCGAGGTCGATACGGTTCCATTGTGCGTCGTATGTGTCGCCGCGCGTATTACTTCCGAAACGGTCTGAGATCACGAAGATAAACATCACAGGTCGCCCCGATCCGTTCGCAAAGCAGTGAACCTTGTAGTCGGCTGGAATCATGCCGTGCTCGTCGAGCAGCAGACTCTCGAAGTAAATGCGTGGCTGAATTCCTCGGTAGTGCCGTTCCCGCGCATTTCTGTAGAAATTGGTGGATAGCCATTGGCTGGCGAGATGCTGGAGATGTTCGAAACTCTGCTGCGACTTGTCCCGGACGATTTCTACAAAATTGTTTCCATGATTTGCCTTCATGACAAAGGAATTCGGCAACATGTCGAAAATATTCTGCGTAAAGTCCGAGGGTGCGGAGATGATGGGGATTAGGTATTTCTCACCGATCTTTTCTCTGACGTAATCGCGCACGGTCAGTTTGTCGGTCAATGCGCTGTATCGCGAGTCCGGCCGCAAGCAACGTAGCAGGATTTTCTCGTTGTAGGTTGTGGGGCGAAATAGTTTAGGGAAGCGCCCGATACGCTTCCAGTGTAGCAAGCTGAGGAAAACCGCATCGGGAAGAAGCTGTTTCGCGTTGTCTTTCGTCCATTGAACAATGGATTGGGACGGGTAGGTCATTACACGTCTCCCAACAATGACTACGCACGGGTATCAACATTCCTGAAGCTGCGACTGAAGAAGTTCGATGCAGGCAGCAGAGGTTATGATCATTCGGCAAGAAGCGAACGTCAAGAGCGGTGCCGCCGCATGTAGTAGCTATTGATATGCAGCAAATCCGCTCAGTGCCAATAATCAGAAGTAATGGGCCGCTGACCTTGTTTCCTGACCGGATGTGTTCGCAATGACCGTCATGAACGCGCTTGAAGTGGAAGGTACCGTGCGCATGTGTATCGTCGCCTTGATCAACGACTACGCGTCGAGCATGCGCGCAACTCGCCTTCGCAACGATCTGCGCTCTGCAGACAGAATGGGCGAGCGGCTGGTTACAGTGACGGATGGTTGAATGCGTGCAGTCGGCGATAAAACGTCATTGGCTCGCACCGTTGCTCCGACATTCAGACATCGGCTTCGCTGCAAGCGGCCTTTTTATTCGCTACGAAGAGCGCTTAGGAACGGGTGAGAAATAACTTCTCGAAGTGACCCTGGCCGGTGCAAAGCGACGCTGGTAAGATGCGGTCATTCTGGAGGACAGACGATGCAGGCTGGTTACCGGGCTGAGATTGAAACGCGGA
>NZ_JBFPKN010000002.1:0-604856 GCF_040948805.1 Paraburkholderia sp. BR13439
TAGTGGACCTGAAAAACCGACTTTGCAATGTCAATCCCCACTGGCGTAAGCTTCACGACGGATCCTCCGGTTTGCCTGGAAACTTCGTATTTTCCACGTGGGCACATCGATGCCGTTGGCCCGTGAGGATCCACCTCCCTTTGCGCTCACATTCACGGGTGGGACGCGTTCATTTCATTCCCTGCTGCATGTGCTGCCCGGTGGCTTCCACCGCATCCGTCACTATGGACTGCTTGCGAACCCGGTGCGCCGCGCCAGTCTCGCGAAGGTGCGTGAACTGCTGCACGTCACGCCAGAGATCAGCGCATCACCCGAAGACACGGTCATCGAAACGAGACCGGCCTTCATCTGCCGGCACTGCGGCGCCCCGATGATCATCACCGGTATCCTTGCGCGGACCGCGCCGATTCGCGCGCCACCCACGCCCCGGAGCATGCCATGAAGACAACTGTTCCCGAACGTGCAACCCGACCATCGGCCCGGTGGCAATGCGGTCCGCGGGCGGACGTTTGCCCCTGGCACTTCGCGCAGACTCACACACATCTGCTCCGTCTGCCAGATTGCCGGACTGCGCCGCTTCGTCACCGCGTCACGGCCCATCTGCCAGACGGTTCGATCACTCATCGGGTAACGCCCCTGAACATTGCGGGCTATCAATCACCATAGCCTTCACGACTTACACCACATCGGAGCACTCCGCGGTTTCCTCCCTTCTGGTTTGTCCAACGCCTGCCCGCATGCGCTGAAGCGCGCTTGCGAGCCTGCGGACATGGGCAGGCGTCGAACAAACCTAAAGACCAGCCGCCGGCAGACTTAGTTAGGCGGCTGTGACCTGACGGTATCACGGACGGTATCAACCTCCGAAGTCATCTGGAGATGCATGGCTTAGACGATCTTTCTTAAGCAGGCTGCGCTGATTTTCCGATGCGGCCCACCTAAGGCCGTTGAGTGCCGGGCGGGAATGCCGGTATCGCTGACGGTATCGGCGGGCGCTAGGGGACCCGCGTCAGGCCCAGCGTTGGGTTTGCGGCGGGTTGTTGTCAATTGAGTGGGAGTGATCAGCCGTCCCGACCGTACCGGCACGACCTGGCAACACAACACATCAAAGCCCGCGTTTTCGCGGGTTTTTTTGTTTTGGGCCGCTGGATTTGCAGGTTGTGAACGGCGCCGCGATTGACGCCGGCATGTCAGACCAGATCGAGCCGCGCCCCATCTCGACGACACGATTCGGCGGTAACCCCAGGTGGGCGGTCTTGGCATCGCGATTTTTCCGGGCGTTCCGCTGGCGTCGTTTCCGCACCGCGATTTGATCGCGCGCCGGCTCGAAGCGCCGCTCGTTACGCGCGACTGAATCTGATCCGACGCGCCGAGCATTCGTTGTCGCCGGCCGCTGAGTCCTTCATCGAGCTTTGGTACAAGCGCATCGGCAACCCGGCCGGCCAGTGGCGCGCTGTGATTGCGCATGGCCTGTCATACTGTATGAATATACAGTAACATGGCTGCAATGGGCCGCTTGTGCGGCGGTATGCGAATTGGCGGAAAAATTCAGCTAGGGAACGAGGCGCGATGCCTGAACAACTGTGGTTGCCCGGGCTAGAGGCGCCGCCCCCGCCCACCGACGGGCTCTTTTTCGCGGTTTATCCCGATGCCAATAACGCGGCCGGCATGGCGAAGTTGGCGCAACAGCTTTGCGCGGAGGTACGCGGGCGCAGCGGCGTGCGCGGCAAGGCGCTCGCGGCGAACCGTTTGCACGTGACGCTGAGGCATCTCGGCAATTTCGCGGGCGGCTTGCCGGCGAATGTGGTCGAGGCGGCGAAACGGGCGGCCGCCGCGGTCAGCATGGCGCCGTTTACGGTCGAATTCGACGCGATCGCCAGCTTCGCGAAAAAGCCGCGGCTCGGGCCGGCGGTGCTGGTCGGCGAGCACGGTGTGCGCGGACTGCAGGCGCTTCACGATGCGCTCGAAGCGAGCTTGCGGGACGACGGCATCGAGCCCGATGCACGTTTTACGCCGCACGTGACGCTGGCGTACGGGATGCCGTGGATCGAGCGCCGTCCGGCCGAGCCGGCATGCTGGAACGTGCGCGAGTTTGCGCTGATGCACAGCCTGCTGGGACGAACCAAACATATCGTTCTCGCGCGCTGGCCGTTGGTGGGGCGAAGCTGAGGAGCGGGGGGCGCGCCGGCCACCGCGGCGTCGCATGCGCGGGTGTATCGCCTGGCAACCGCTAGAACCGCACGCTTGTTCCGCAGCCTCCGGCATAGGCGGCACCGCTTGCCGCGGCGCCGGCGCAAAAGACGCCGCAGCCGGAAAGCAGCAAGGCCGCGGCAATCGCCGTCAGCGCGGTACCCACGCCGATGCGCCGACACGTGAGCGGGCTCCCTCGCACCGGCTGCACGGCGCCGACAGGACGCGGATGCGCAACGGGAAAAGTACTGGGACGGCTGATCGGTTTGAATGACATCGCGGCATCGACTTCGACGAGAGGAAAAATCCTGGTTTGCCGCGCCAGTCAAGCGCTGCGCGCGTCGTACGGCTCGATGACTTACTCTAAGTCGACGCTGAAGCACCGTCAAACGCCGAATAGCCGGCAAATCGGCGCTTTTATGCCGTCGGGGGAGCACTGAACGCCCGTGCACTCCCTGATAGAATGCTCGGGCCGCAACGTAGTGGATTGCAGATGAAATTGCTTGATGCGCTTGTCGAACAGCGTATTGCCGCCGCCGCCGCGCGCGGAGAGTTCGACGACTTGCCGGGCGCGGGCGCGCCGCTGGCCCTCGATGATGATGCGTTAGTGCCGGAAGAGGTGCGCGTCGCCAACCGGATTCTGAAAAACGCGGGCTTCGTGCCGCCCGCCGTCGAGCAGCTTCGCGCGTTGCGCGACCTGCAAACGGAGCTGAATGCCGTGAGCGATCAGGCGACCCGTTGCCGTCTCCAGGCCCGCATGCTCGCGCTCGATATGGCGCTCGAATCGCTGCGCGGCGGCCCGATGGTCCTGCCGCGCGAATATTGCCGCCGCATCGCCGAACGTCTGTCGGAACGCGTGGGCAATGTCGATGTGGCGGGAGCAGGTTCACAGTGAACGAGCCGCTCGCGTGTCCCGCCTCGATCGGCTCTTCGGCGCAAACCGAGGACGGCGAGAAATCCGTTGACGCTAGCATCGGCGCAGTGTCCGCGCCGGCGGCTGATGGACCTGTGGCCGGTCCTGCCATCCCTCCCGGAAATTCCGAAGCTCCCATCATCTCGGAACGCGACTTGCGCTTCATGGCGCTCGCTCAGGCCGCCGCCGAAGAAGCGCGCGCGGTCGGCGAAGTACCGGTCGGCGCGGTGCTGGTGCGCGGTGACCAAGTCATCGCCACGGGCTTCAATCATCCGATCGGCGCGCACGATCCGTCCGCGCACGCCGAAATGGTTGCGCTGCGCGCCGCCGCGCAGTCGCTCGAAAACTATCGTCTGCCGGCTTGCGAGCTCTATGTGACGCTCGAGCCTTGCCTGATGTGCGCCGGCGCGATCATGCACGCGCGCATCGCGCGTGTCGTGTTCGGTGCGCGCGATCCGAAAACCGGCGCGTGCGGCAGCGTGGTCGATGCGTTCGCGAATCCCCAGCTGAACCATCACACGACGGTCAGCGGCGGTGTCCTCGAAGCCGAATGCGGTGCCGCGCTCAGGTCGTTTTTTGCCGAGCGGCGTCGCGCGAGCCGCGCAGCGCGCGCGGCGGCTCGTGGTGAAGTGGCTGAAGGGTCCGTTGGCACCGCCACTGACCCCGCAACACCCCCGAGCAGCGAACCGCCCCCAACCACGCCGCTCTAAAAGAACAACACCCAACGGGTCTCGCCATGACCGCTCACCGCACCATCGAATTGATTGCGCCATCCGGCTATCCGCATGATCCGGAGGTGTTGCATCGCGCGTTGCATCGGCTGCGGGCGCAGGGGCATCGTGTCGACGGCGAGGCGGCCGCGAAGCGCCGCTACCAGCGCTTCGCCGGCACCGACGGTGAGCGCGCGGCCGATCTGAACCGGCTCGCCGATCCATCGCGCGAGTTGCCCGATGTCGTGCTGGCCGTGCGCGGCGGCTACGGCGCGGTGCGGATTCTGCACGGTCTCGACTACGAAGGCCTGCAGCGGCGGCTCACCGATCAGCCGATCGCGCTCGTCGGTCACAGCGACTTCACCGCGATCCAACTGGCGCTGCTCGCGCGCGCCGGCTTGAAGACCTTTGGCGGCCCGATGCTGATGAGCGATTTCGGCGCCGAGGAGCTCAGCGAATTCACGATGCGGCATTTCTGGTCGGCATTGACGCAGCCGACCCTCACGATCGCGAGCAACACGCCGCAAGCGCAGAACGTCGATGTGACGGGCACGCTGTGGGGCGGCAATCTGGCGGTGGTGGCGTCGCTGGTCGGCACGCCGTACATGCCGCCGGTGCAGGGCGGCATCCTGTTCGTCGAAGACGTCAACGAGCAGCCGTTCCGCATCGAGCGGATGATCTATCAGCTGCATCTGGCCGGCATCCTCGCGCAGCAGCAGGCGCTCGTGCTCGGCGACTTCACGGGCGGCAAGCCCTACGACTACGACAATGGCTACGACCTGCAGGCGATGGTCGAGCAAGTGCGCTCGCTGATCGGCATTCCAGTCGTGACGGGGTTGCAGTTCGGGCATGTCCACAACATGGTGACGCTGCCGGTCGGCGCTAATGCGCATCTGGTCGCGAATGCGCATGGCTTCAGGCTGACGGCATCGGGCTATCCGAGCCTTGGCTGAAGCCCGCGAGGGTGGGGCAGAGGCGGGCGGATAGCCCGCTTTTTTTCGCGTTATTAACGCAACTAACTGTCTGCATTATGCAGCTCACCACGACCCAAACCCGTCGCCAATGTTTTCAGTTTTTGTTGACAAAAACCCGGCCGCCAACAGTCGGCTTGGCGCCGTGACAACGGGGAATATTTCCGTCAGACAGCCGCGCAGCTTGACTTGCAGGCTTTCCTGACGCAACGCAGCACGAGAGCTGTCGAAAATTGACGCAAAAATTGTTGACAATATTTGTGTCCGTCCTATGATGACCAACATACCGAGACGCCAATCATGTCCGACACCGAATCAGTCGCGAACAGTTCGAAGCCCGAAGCAATCGCCGAGCGCATCCGCGCGGCGATCCTCGAGCATCGGCTGGCACCCGGCGCGAAGCTCACCGAAGCTCAGCTATGCGAAGTATTCGGCGTGAAGCGCGGCCCGATCCGTCAGGCGCTGTCGCAGCTGGCGGGTGAGCGGCTCGTCGATCTCGAGCCGAACCGTGGCGCGTTCGTCGCGAGTCCGTCGTTGCAGGAGGTGCACGAGGTGTTCGAAATGCGCCGCATCATCGAGCTGGCCGTCGTCGAAAAGATCTGTAGCGGACACGGCATGCGGCGTCTGAAGAACATCGGCGGCATGATCGGCCGGGAACGCAAGGCATTCGAAACGCGGGATTTTCCGGCATGGATCCGCTTGTCGGGCGAGTTTCATACGGAGCTCGCGAGCCTGACCGGCAACTCGGTGCTGTGCGATTGCCTGAACGGGCTGGTCGCGCGTTCCACGCTGATTTCCGCGCTGTACGAGTCGCTCGGACGCAGCCCGTGCTCGTTCGAGGACCACGAAGCGATTCTCGCCGCGCTCGACGCCGGCGATGCGAAGCAGGCGGCCGCGCTGATGTCGCGCCATCTGCAAAGCGTCGAGTTGAAGATGCTGGAGCGCCCCGCGCGCGGTGCAGCGGATCTGCACGAAGTATTCGGTGCGCTCGCACCGAAAGAAACATCCACGTAAAGAGCCGAAGCCGACTCCACCCAGGCTGAGGCAAGTAGCAGGCGAGCTCCCGTTGCTGGTGCGCGCCGCACTGAATTGAACTGAACCGCTAGATGCACGGCAGGGCGGCCTCGCGTGAGCGCCGCCGGCCTGAACACGCACGTCCGTCGCGAGACGACGGACCTTAGGGTAGCGACGCATCGCCGGAAATCCGCTGCGGCCGGCGATGCGACAACCACAAGTACGTCAGTACGGAGACACGCGCGGCACGGTCCGGGACCACGACGCCGACTTCTACGCCCCATACAGGGCAAGAAGCGAGCAACTGGCATGGCCGGTGCAATGTCCGTCGATGCGCTTTCGACGGTCCCTATCCAAAGGAGGAATCATGGCTCAGTTCAGTGCAGCGCCAGGCAGTCACCCCATCTCCAACTACCCGGACGGCACGACCCAGACCGATCCGTCGATGCCGGCCGGCTACAGCGAGCGGCTCTACAACGCGGACCTCGCGCCGCTGCGCGCGCAGAACTGGACCGCGTACAACATCTTCGCGTTCTGGATGTCGGACGTGCATAGCGTGGGTGGCTATGTCTTCGCGGGGAGTCTCTTCGCGCTCGGCCTGACGAGCTGGCAGGTGCTGGTCGCGTTGCTCGTCGGCATCACGCTCGTAAACGTGCTGTGCAACCTGATTGCGAAGCCAAGCCAGCTGAACGGCGTGCCGTATCCGGTCGCGTGCCGCGCGACCTTCGGCGTGCTCGGCGCGAACGTTCCCGCGGTGATCCGCGGCCTGATCGCGGTCGCGTGGTATGGCATCCAGACCTATCTCGCGTCGAGCGCGCTCGTGATCGTCGTGCTGAAGTTCGTGCCGCAACTGCTGCCATATGCGGACGTGCATCGGCATGGCCTGCTCGGTCTGTCGACGCTCGGCTGGGCCGGCTTCATGCTGCTGTGGGTACTGCAGGCGCTGGTGTTCTGGCATGGCATGGAGACCATCAAGAAGTTCATCGATTTCGCCGGTCCGGCCGTCTACGTCGTGATGTTCATTCTCGCCGGCTACATGGTGTATCGCGCGGGCTGGCGCAACATCGGCATCAACCTCGGCGGCGTCAAATATCACGGCATGGAAGTGGTGCCGGTGATGATCACGGCAATCTCGCTGGTGGTGTCGTACTTCTCCGGACCGATGCTGAATTTCGGCGACTTCTCGCGCTACGGCAAGAGCTTTCGCAGCGTCAAGCGCGGCAACTTCTGGGGCTTGCCGGTCAACTTCCTCGCGTTCTCTCTGGTGACGGTGATCACGACCGCGGCCACGCTGCCGGTGTTCGGCGAGCTGATCACGGACCCGGTCGAAACGGTGGGCCGCATCGACTATCCGATGGCCGTGATTCTCGGCGCGCTGACCTTCACGATCGCGACGATCGGCATCAACATCGTCGCGAACTTCGTGTCGCCGGCCTTCGACTTCTCGAACGTCGCGCCGCGTCTGATCAGCTGGCGTGCGGGCGGCATGCTCGCGGCGGTCGCGTCGGTGTTCATCACGCCGTGGAACCTGTTCAACAATCCGGCCGTGATTCACTACACGCTCGACGTGCTCGGCAGCTTCATCGGACCTTTGTACGGCGTCCTGATCGTCGATTTCTATCTGGTCAAGCGTCAGAAGATCGTGCTCGACGATCTGTACACGGTTGCGCCGAACGGTTCGTACTGGTATCGCAACGGCGTCAACTATCGTGCGGTGGCCGCGTTGCTGCCGGCCGCGCTGATCGCGGTGATCTGCGTGATGGTGCCGGGCCTCGACGGCCTCGCGAATTTCTCGTGGTTCATCGGCGCGGGACTCGGCGCGCTGTTTTACCGGATGCTCACGCGCTGAGCTTCATGGAGCGCCAGGTTTTCGCCGCTGCAATATGAGTCGAACAGGAGTCGCCATGCGTATCAAACTGATCAATCCGAACACGACACGCCGCATGACCGAGGCGATGGGGCGCTGCGCGCGCGAGGTCGCCGCGCCCGGCACCGAAGTGATTGCCGTCAATCCGACGATGGGCCCGCCGTCGATCGAAGGCTATTACGACGAAGCGCTCGCCACGCCCGGTCTGCTCGCCGAAGTCGCGGCCGGCGAGCGGGAAGGCTGCGACGGCTATGTGATCGCGTGCTTCGGCGACCCGGGTCTCTACGCGGCCCGCGAGTTGGCGCGCGGGCCGGTGATCGGCATCGCCGAGGCGGCGATGCACGCGGCGAGCGTGCTCGCGCCGGGCTTTTCGGTCGTGACGACGCTCGCGCGCACCTGCGGCATGGCCTGGCATCTGGCCGAGCGCTACGGTATGAAGCGCTTCTGCCGCAACGTGCGCGCGACCGACGTCGCCGTGCTCGATCTCGACAAGCCCGGCTCGGCGGCGCGCCGCATCATCCTCGACGAATGCCGGCGCGCGCTCGACGAGGACGGCTCAGACGCGATCGTGCTCGGTTGCGCGGGCATGGCCGAGCTATGCGCGGAGATCGAGGACGCGCTCGGCGCGCCGGTGATCGAAGGCGTGACGGCGGCCGTCAAATGGACCGAGGCACTGGTGGCGCTGCGTCTCGCGACGGCCAAGCGCGGCGACTACGCACGGCCGCTCACGAAGCGCTACGACGGCGCGCTCGCCTCGTTCAGCCCCGGCCCGCTGCGGGTAAACGCCGACTCGGCGGAGACCCAGGGGGACGCGCACATACACTCGCAGTAACACGCACTATCTGCCCGGCCGTATGGGCTCACCGGGGCGTTTTCGCTACACTGGGTCAACTCGGTGCGGCGGCTTCGGCCGCCGCTGAAGCCTCCAAACGAGCGCTTGCAAAGGTCAGTTCCGGCGTCGTTGCCGAGGGGTTTCGAGCCCGAGCTTCATGCGCGAGCTTCACGCAAATTCCTGGTCCCGTCACTACGCATCCGTCAAACCATGCCACTCGACCCGAACTACCCACGCGATCTGATCGGCTACGGCCGCCACCCGGTGCACGCGAACTGGCCGGGGCGAGCGCGCGTCGCGGTGCAATTCGTCCTCAACTACGAAGAGGGCGGTGAAAACTGCGTGCTGCACGGCGACCCCGGTTCCGAGCAGTTCCTGTCGGAGATCGTCGGCGCGGCGGCGTATCCGGCGCGGCACATGAGCATGGAGTCGATCTACGAATACGGCTCGCGCGCGGGCGTGTGGCGCATCCTGCGCGAATTCGAAAGACGTGACCTGGCGCTGACGGTGTTCGGCGTCGGCATGGCGATCGAGCGTAATCCGGAAGTCGCGCGGGCCTTCGTCGAACTCGGGCATGAGATCGCGTGCCACGGCTACCGCTGGATTCACTATCAGGACATGTCGCCGGAGAAGGAAGCGGAGCACATGCGCCTCGGCATGGAGGCAATCGAGCGCGTGACCGGCGTGCGGCCGCTCGGCTGGTACACCGGCCGCGACAGTCCGAACACCCATCGGCTGGTCGCCGAATACGGCGGCTTCCTGTACGACTCCGATTACTACGGCGACGACCTGCCGTTCTGGATGGACGTCGAGGTGGCGGGCGGCAAGAGCGTGCCGCAACTGATCGTGCCGTACACGCTCGACACCAACGACATGCGTTTCGCGACGCCGCAAGGCTTCAACACCGCGGACCACTTCTTCACCTACCTGCGCGACGCGTTCGACGTGCTGTACGAAGAGGGCGACGAAGTGCCGAAGATGCTGTCGATCGGCATGCACTGCCGGCTGCTCGGACGGCCGGGGCGTTTCCGCGCGCTGCAGCGCTTTCTCGATCACATCGAACAGCACGATCGCGTATGGGTGTCGCGGCGAATGGATATCGCGCGGCACTGGCACGAAACTCATCCTTACCAACAAGACGACCGCGAGGCTGCGGCATGAAGGCGATGCAATACACCCTGGACCAACTCAACAGCCTCTCGACCGACGCGTTCGTTGCGACGCTGTCGGGCATCTTCGAGCACTCGCCGTGGGTCGCGGAGATTGCGGCGCGGCAGCGGCCGTTCGCGAGCATCGAGGAGCTGCATCGCAGCATGTCGCAGATCGTCGAAACCTCGGGCGAGGACAAGCAGCTCGCGCTGATCAACGCGCACCCGGAGCTGGCCGGCAAGGCCGCGGTGCGTGGCGAGCTGACCGCCGAATCGACCCGCGAGCAAAGCGGCGCCGGGCTCGCGCAATGCACGCAGGAAGAGTTCGACAAGCTGCATGCGCTCAATCACGCGTATCGCGAGAAGTTCGGTTTTCCGTTCATTCTCGCGGTGCGCGGCTACGACCGCCACGGCATCATCGCGAACTTCGAAGCGCGCGTGAACAATAGCCGCGCCGACGAACTGCGCGCGAGCCTCGATCAGATCTATCGCATTGCACGTTTGCGGCTCGACGACCTGATCGGCGCGTGACGCGCACGGCCTCAGGCAGCAAGTCGCAACGTATTTCCCGCACCACTCGATCTCAAGGACGACAAAGATGGCACTTCCGATTCTCGACCCCAACGCACCGGAATTCACGCGCCGTTACGTGAATCTGGCGGACCCGCGTCTGGGCGCGCAGGCGCTCGAGGCTAGCGACGAATTCTTCGCGCCGAAGGACCGCATGCTGAATCCGGAACCGGCCGTCTTCATTCCGGGCAAGTACGACGACAACGGCAAGTGGATGGACGGCTGGGAAACGCGCCGCAAGCGCACGACCGGCTACGACTGGTGCGTCGTCAGGCTCGCGCGGCCGGGCGTGATCAAGGGACTCGACCTCGACACCAGCCACTTCACCGGCAACTTCCCGCCGGCGGCTTCGGTGGAAGCGGCGCGGGTCGTCGATGGCGAGCCGAACCAGTCGACGCAATGGACCGAGATCGTGCCGTCCACCACGTTGCAGGGCAATAGCCACCACTACCTCGAAGTCGCCGACGCGAACGCGTACACGCATCTGCGCGTGAACATCTATCCGGACGGCGGCATCGCGCGTCTGCGTGTGTACGGTCAGCCGCAGGTGGACTGGGCGGGCGCGAGCCGCACCGAGCAGTTCGATCTCGCCGCGATGGAAAACGGCGCGTATCTGGTCGGCGCGAACAACCAGCACTTCGGCGCGGCCTCGACGCTGCTGATGCCGGGCCGCGGCGTGAATATGGGGGATGGCTGGGAAACGCGTCGTCGTCGCGAGCCGGGCAACGACTGGGCGATCATCGCGCTCGCGCAGCCGGGCGTGATCCGCAAGATCGAAGTCGACACCGCGCACTTCAAGGGCAACTATCCGGATCGCTGCTCGATCCAGGCCGCGT
The DNA here is from genome assembly GCF_040948805.1 of Paraburkholderia sp. BR13439. Lineage (NCBI taxonomy): Bacteria > Pseudomonadati > Pseudomonadota > Betaproteobacteria > Burkholderiales > Burkholderiaceae > Paraburkholderia > Paraburkholderia sp. BR13439. Next base: position 11,049 of record NZ_JBFPKN010000002.1, read on the forward strand.
ACGTGAAGGGAGGCACCGATAGTTCGCTCGTCACGCAGGCGATGTTCTGGCCGGTGCTGCTCGGCGAGCATAAACTGCAGATGGACAAGCAGCATTTCTTCGAAAGCGAGATCGCGGCGCTCGGGCCCGTCACGCATGTGCGCTTCAACATCTATCCGGACGGCGGTGTGTCGCGTCTGCGTCTGTGGGGTACGCTCGAATGAAAACGCTCGCCATCGAACCGCTGACGAAAGAGGCGTTCGCCGCATTCGGCGACGTGATCGAACTCGAAGGCGCGAAGCAGATTCCGATCAACCGCGGCACGACGATCCGCTATCACGACCTCGCGAAAGTCGACGTGACCGACGAGCACGGCCGCACGCTCGTCAATCTGTTTCGTGGCCAGCCGCGCGCGCTGCCGTTCGAAGTGAAGATGCTCGAGCGTCATCCGCTCGGCAGCCAGGCATTCGTGCCGCTGAACGACAAGCCGTATCTGGTCGTCGTCGCACCCGCGGGCGAACTGGACGCGGCGAAGATTCGCGCGTTCGTCACGAGTGGTTGGCAGGGCGTCAACTACGCGAAGGGCGTATGGCACCATCCGCTGATCGCGTTGGGCGAGGTGAGCGACTTTATCGTCGTCGATCGTGGCGGCGAGGGGCTCAATCTGAACGAGCAGGATCTGGCGGAGTCGATCTGGCTCACGGAAGATGCGTTGAGCGCGGTGGCGGTTTGATGGCAATGGAGCTGCCGGGTAGCCGGTAGCGTTGCGGTTGAAAAGAGAAGCCCGCGACGTGCGTTACGTCGCGGGCTTTCTTGCATGGATCACGATCACTTGCGCCTGCCGAGCAGCGGCGAATGCCCGATGACTTCTCTTGACCGCTCGGGCGGCTCCGGCGCCGAAAATCCCGCTGCTTCGATGGCCGGCTTGAGACCCCTGAATTGCAGGCTCTTCTTTGGTGAACGCAGCGATGTCATGCCGTCGTCCCACGCATGCAGCATCTGCTTGGCGACCGTGCGCCACTGCGGTTCGTTGCGCGCTGCCTCGATCAACTCGTGACCGACGTCGACAGCCGAGTCGCACAGCGCCTCGACCATTTGCGCATATTGCCGCGGAGCGATGCCCATGCGCGTGTTGAAAAAGCGTTCCAGCGTTTTACCGGCTGCCCAGGTCTTGCGGCCGTCGATGGCGAGGCCCGGCGGATTGGCGGCGAAGCGCGGATAAGCCTGGGTCGTCACGACATCGTAGACGGGCGTGAACGCGACATCGTCGACCGACGTATAGAACAGCGCGACGTTCTTGGTGTGGCAGTCCGCATTGCGCACGACGTAGTTGGTCAGCAGATGCCAGCCGAGCTGCTGGAGCTGCGTTCGCGTGGTGTCGCGATCGAGCAGATACGCTCTTGCCGCGTTGAGCATTTTCTCGCTGGTCGAATTGTATTTTTCGTGCGGCGGCAAACCGAGCAGGCCGCACAGGTCTTCGACGCCGTACGCCGGCAGTCCTTGTGCGTCGACATCGAAGCGCTCGACGACGAGCGCCCGGCCATCGTCCGACATCTGCGTGCGCGCAACGGGCGCCACCCCCAGCCGCTCCAGCACCCGCATCGAATGGAACTCGTTGAAACCGAGAAAGGGCGTGTTGTCGTCCGAACCTTTGACGATGTGACGGCTCGTTCGAATCGTCGGCTTTCCGAGCTGCAACGGTGTCGATGCGGCAGGCTGCGCTTCCGGCGCGATGAACTTCGGCACGACACCTGAAATGGCCGCTCGCGCGTATTCACGCACCAGTTGCGCGAAATGTTCGGCGGTGTTGTCGCCGTGCAGAATGTGCTGGACGTCGAGCGCCTCCAGTTCGGTGCCCGGCGCCACGCCTTCTGGCGTGACGGTGACCCGGCCGATCCCCATCGAGCCCACGACGGCGAGCAGCGACAGATCGGTTCCGTCGAGCAAGGGCCCGAATTGCTCGCGGATCAGATTCAGCAGATAGCCCTCGGGCAGGTTCTGCCGGAAAAACGGATGCAGGTCGCGCGGCCAGCGCCAGGCCTCTTCGCGCACCGGCATCGTCAGACTGACGAAGTCGGCCGCGCTCGCATCGCGGTTGTATTTGAGGACATAGTCGTCGCGCTCGCGAAACAGCGTGGCAACGTTCTTGCCTAGTACCTGAACGTCGAGCTTCATGGCTGCGCGTCCGGGCTGCGCTGTTCAGCGAGGATGTCTTCGAGCGTGCGGCCATGTCCATGCGCGACGAACTTGAGGTCGTAACCGGCGGCTTCGAGCAGGCGCACGAGCACGGACACGCTCATATCGTTTTTGGCGAGCGTCTCCATCCGCGCGACGGTCGTGCGGGCCACGCCCGCGCGGCGCGCAAGCTCTTCCTGCGATAGCTTGCTGTCGCGTCGCACGGCTTTCAGCATGTCCGAGACATCGGCGAGGTTGGTCATTTGTGGCCTCAGGGCGTCAAATTCAGCGTATTTGCCATTTATTGTAGCCCAAGAGGCACAACAAGGTTGTTTGTTTTTGTGCCTTTAGGGCTACATTTTATGTAACTTTGGCTTATTTTGTGGCCCAAGGGCGACAAAGCTAATGTATCGATGCCACTGACTGCACCCGCCATTCCTGCCCAAACGACAACGGGCTTGCCGCTCTCGCGACAAGCCCGGACACATACCAGCCCCTACCTCGGCACCGGAATCGTGATCCCGACAGACGTCTTTACTTCGCCGCGCCGCCTTCGAACCACGCGGCGATCTTCATCCGCTCGTCGTCGGTCATGTGCGTGACGTTGCCGAGCGGCATCGCTTTCAACGTGACCGCCTGCTGGTAAATGCGCTGCGCGTTCTGCGAGATTTCGTCGGGGGTATCCATCAGCACGCCGGCGGGCGCGCTGCCCATCATCGTCGGATGCGAGGAGTGGCAAGCCACGCAGCGCTGCTGCAGCACCGGCGCGATGTCGGCGACCTTCAGCGTCGGCGCGTTGGCGGCCTGCGCCTGCGGCACTACCGGACGCGGCATGGTCCACACGAGCGCCGTGCACATCAGCGCGACGCCGACGAGCGGCAGATACCACAACACCTGGCCGCGATGGCGCATCACGAAGAACTGACGGATCAGCGCGCCTGCCAGCATGATGACGACGAGCACCGCCCAGTTGTACGGATGCGTATAGGTCATCGCGTAGTGGTTCGACAGCATCGCGAACACGACCGGCAGCGTGAAGTAGGTGTTGTGCACCGAGCGCTGCTTGCCGCGCTTGCCGTAGATCGGGTTCGGCGTGTCGCCCTTCAGCATCGCGTCGACCATCTTGCGCTGGCCCGGAATGATCACGAAGAACACGTTGGCCGACATGATCGTCGCGAGCATTGCGCCCATGATCAGATACGCCGCGCGGCCCGCGAAGATATGACAGGCGAGATACGCCGCGATCAGCACATATACGCCGACACAGATGCCGAGCAGTTTGTCGCGCGTGCCGAGAATGCGGCACAGCGAGTCGTAGACGATCCAGCCGGCCGCGAGGAAACCGATCGCCGAGGAGGCTGCGACCACCGGTCCCATGTCGAGCACGTTCTTGTCGATCAGGTAGGTGCTCGGCGAGAACAGGTACAGCACGGTAAAGAGGCCGAAGCCCGACAGCCACGTCGTGTACGACGGCCATTTCGACCAGTGCAGGTCTTCGGGCATTTCCGGCGGCGCGACCGTGTACTTCTGCATGTTGTAGAAGCCGCCGCCGTGCACGTGCCACAGCTCGCCGAACACGCCGCGACGGCGCTGGTTCGGATCGGTCGGCGGTTTCAGGCTGTTGTCGAGCGCGACGAAATAGAACGATTCGCCGATCCATGCGATGGCGGCGATGACGTGGAACCAGCGAATCGCGAGGTTCAACCAGTCGGTGATAAAGCCTTCCATGAAACTCCTCCACTTCTGATTCGTTGTGCGCGCGATGACGTTCGACGTCGCCGGTCATCGCGCCGACTGCGGATAGAAGACGCAGCGCGGCTTGTTATGGGTATCGCGGGGCGCTTGTGCGTATTGGTGTCTGTTCGTGCCGAAGCGGACGCGGCTTGCATCCGGCAGGGCTAGCTGCCCCGATACGTGCTGTACGAAAACGGCGACACCAGCAGCGGCACGTGATAGTGCGCGCTGGCATCGGCGACGCCGAAGCGCAGCACAACGCGATCGACGAAGCGCGGCTCCGGCAACCTGGTGCCGAGCGACGCGAAGTAGTCGCCCGCGCCGAACACGAGTTCGTACTCGCCAGCGACGAGCGCGTCGCCCTCGAGCAGCGGCTCGTCGCAGCGGCCGTCGTGATTGGTGACAGTGGTTTTGAGCGCGCGGCGCGTGTCTCCGGCGAGCGCGAAGAGTTCGACCTTGATGCCTGCGCCGGGACGGCCGTTCGCGGTGTCGAGCACGTGGGTAGTGAGCTTGCCCATTCGCAATTGTCCTTGTGTGAATGCGAGGTGTCGGCGGCGGCCCGATCCATTACGTTTGCGGCGGATCGAGGCTCCACGTCAGTGGCTACATACCCGTCGGCGAATTGAAGCGAGCGCCGTGGCAGCCATTGTAAAAAGGATGCCCTGTTCAGCGCGCGAGCGATAGGAAAGATAATAGTTCGCGCATGATGGACAGCCAGTCGAAAGCCGCGCCGGCTCATCGGCCGATCGTACCGGCGCCAAAAATGCACCACTATATTGGCGGTGTGAAGTTGGGTATCGCAACCGCGCGAGTTGCCAGCGGGATTTTGGCTACCGAAGGTAAGCGCTGTGCGACACACCCGTGCAAAGGCAGGCCTTTGGCGCGGGAAACCCCGAAGACGGCGACTCACGCTGGGTAACCGGGCCAATGGCGTTCAACCGAACGCGGCGGCACGGTGGCGTGCCGCCGCATCGCGTTCGAACGGCTTTGCATGCAGGCAAACAGGCGGACAGACGAATGACGATGAATGAAGCACCGAAACAACCCGGCAAAACAATGCTCGTGAAGCACGCGGACGTGCTGGTCACGATGGATGGCGAGCGGCGCGAACTGCGCGACGCCGGTCTGTATATCGAGGACAACCGGATCGTCGCGGTCGGCCCGAGCGCGCAACTGCCGCAAACGGCCGACGAAGTGCTCGACCTGCGCGGCCACCTGGTGATTCCGGGGCTCGTCAACACGCATCACCACATGTACCAGAGCCTCACGCGCGCGATTCCCGCCGCGCAGAACGCCGAGCTGTTCGGCTGGCTGACGAATCTGTACAAGGTGTGGGCGAACCTCACGCCCGACATGATCGAAGTATCGACGCTGACCGCGATGGCCGAGTTGCTGCTGTCGGGCTGCACGACGTCGAGCGACCATCTGTATATCTATCCGAACGGCAGCCGTCTCGACGACAGCATCGCCGCGGCGCGCCGCATCGGCATGCGCTTTCATGCGGCGCGCGGCAGCATGAGCGTGGGAAGGAAAGACGGCGGCTTGCCGCCCGATTCGGTGGTCGAGCGCGAAGCGGACATCCTGAAGGACACGCAGCGTCTGATCGAGACGTATCACGACGACGGCCGCTACGCGATGCTGCGCGTCGTCGTGGCGCCGTGCTCGCCGTTTTCGGTGAGCCGCGACCTGATGCGCGAATCGGCGCTGCTCGCGCGCCACTACGGCGTGTCGCTGCACACGCATCTGGCGGAGAACGTCAACGACGTCGAGTACAGCCGCGAGAAGTTCGGCATGACGCCGGCTGAGTATGCGCACGATCTCGGCTGGGTCGGCCGCGACGTATGGCATGCGCACTGCGTGCAACTCGACGACGCGGGCATCGCGCTGTTCGCCCACACCGGCACCGGCGTCGCGCACTGTCCATGCTCGAACATGCGGCTCGCGTCGGGCATCGCGCCGATCAAGCGCATGCGGCTCGCGGGCGTGTCGGTTGGGCTCGGTGTCGACGGCTCGGCGTCGAACGACGGTGCGCAGATGGTCGCCGAAGTGCGCCAGGCGCTGCTGTTGCAGCGCGTCGGTTTCGGGCCCGATGCGATGACCGCGCGCGAGGCGCTCGAAATCGCGACCGTGGGCGGCGCGCGCGTGCTCAATCGCGACGACATCGGCGCGCTCGCGCCTGGCATGGCCGCGGATTTCGTCGCGTTCGATCTGAGTCAGCCGCAGTTTGCCGGCGCACTGCACGATCCGGTGGCGGCGCTGGTATTCTGCGCGCCGTCGCAGGTCAGCTATAGCGTGATCGACGGCAAGGTGGTGGTGAAGGAGGGGCGCTTGGCGACGCTCGAACTCGGGCCGGTGATCGAGCGGCATAACGCGCTCGCGCGGCAGCTTTACGAGGCGGCGGCTTGAGCTTGAGCGGAAGGGGCGGCACTCACGCTCTGATGCGCGGATGCCGCGAGTCGTTGATCTCTGAGCGGCGCCGCATGCGGGCTCAGGGCTTGTCGATCAACGTCCGGGTCGCCTCGCCAACCAGCCCGCGCAGCCAGCGCACTTCGTCGGAGTAGTGCACGCGCTCGTGCCACAGCTGGTAGTACTGCATCGGCGGGAAGTCGAGCGGCGCGGGCACCACGGTCAGCGGCAGGAACTTCGCGTAGTAGTCGGCAAAGAGGCGCGTCGTCGTGAAGATCAGATCGGATTTGATCAACACGTACGGCGCGAGATTGAAGTAGGGCAGCGTGACGACCACATGGCGCTTGAGCCGCTCGCGCGCGAGATGCACGTCGATCGCGCCGCGCTGGCCGACCGAGTATGGCGTCGGCGCGAGATGCGGTGCGTTCAGGTACTGGTCGAGCGTGAGCCCGCCACGTTTGGCGAACGGATGCGAGTTGCTCATCAGGCAGACGATCTGATCGACGAACAGGTTCGACAGATGCAATTGCTCGGGCGGCTCCGGCCAGTTGCCGACCACGATGTCGAGCTTGCCGTCCTCGAGCGCGAGTTCGTAGTCGAACGCGGGGCCGAGCGAATGGAATTCGAGCGTCGCGTTTGGCGCGGCCTGGCGAAAACGTTCGACGACCGTCGGCACGAACAGCACGTTCAGGTAGTCCGGACAGCCGATCCGGTAGCAGCGGATGGATGTGGCCGGATCGAAGTTGTGCTGCTGGAACTTGATGCGCTCGATTTCGCGCAGCGCGTTCTGCACCGGTTCGAGCAGGCGCAAACCGTATTCGGTCGGCACCATGCCGGACTTGCCGCGCACCAGCAGCGGGTCGCCGGTGATGTCGCGCAGACGGCGCAGCGCCGCGCTGATCGCGGGTTGGGACTGATTCAGTTTGACGGCGGCGCGCGTGACGCTGCGCTCCATCAGTAGCGTGTGCAACACGCGCAGCAGGTACGTGTCGATCGCCTCGCGTTGCTGGCTCATGGATTCTCCGAAATATATGTGCTGGCTGATCGAACGGACGTAGGGGTATATGCGTTTTAATATGGACGAAAAACGACGTCAAGGGTGACATACCCGCAGAGCTTGTAGCGGCGCGGGTTTGCGGGAATTTTGTCAACTCGACTGAGTGGATCGAATTAGGTATCGTCATTCGGTTGTGGTGACGGATCGCCCGTCGGCACGGTGGACGTCATCGACGTCGACCCGGCGGTATTCAGGCAGCAAGCGGCGTCTCAAACGCACTACGGAATCTCATGAGCGACACTCCACTTAGCGACGGCGCACAACTCACCGGCCAGGCGGTGCCCCGGCTCGCGCTGACGGGCATCACCAAGCAGTACCCGGCCGTGCGCGCCAACGACGACGTCACGCTCGTCGTCGCGCCCGGCGAAATCCACGCGGTGCTCGGCGAGAACGGCGCGGGCAAGAGCACGCTGATGAAGATCATCTACGGCGCGGTGCGGCCCGACGCCGGCGAGATCCGCTGGGAAGGCGAGACGGTCGACATCGCGAGCCCGGCGGCCGCGCGCAAGCTCGGCGTCGGCATGGTGTTCCAGCACTTCTCGCTGTTCGAAACGCTGACGGTCGGCGAAAACATCGCGCTCGCGCTCGACGAACCGTTCGATCTGAAGTCCCTTGCGAAACGCATTCGCGAGGTGTCGGCCGACTACGGGCTCGACATCGATCCGCAACGGCACGTGCACAGCCTCACCGTCGGCGAGCGCCAGCGCGTCGAAATCGTGCGCTGCCTGCTGCAGAATCCGCGTCTCCTGATCATGGACGAACCGACCTCGGTGCTGACGCCGCAGGCGGTCCGCAAGCTGTTCACGACGCTGCGCCGGCTCGCGGCCGAAGGCTGCAGCATTCTCTACATCAGCCACAAGCTCGACGAAATCCAGGAGTTGTGTGACACCGCGACCGTGATGCGAGGCGGCCGCGTGACCGGCAATGTGACGCCGAAGAACGAGACGCATGCGTCGCTCGCGCAGTTGATGGTCGGCCACTCGCTGCCCGACTACACGCGGCGCGAGCACAAGCCGGGCGCGGTGCTGCTCGACGTCAGGCAGTTGTCGGTCGCGAGCGACGATCCGTTCGGCACGTCGTTGCGCGACGTGTCGTTCAGCGTGCATGCGGGCGAGATCTTCGGCGTTGCCGGTGTGTCGGGCAACGGCCAGGCGGAACTGCTCGCGGCGTTGTCCGGAGAAAAGCGCGCTGAAAAACGCAGCCTGCCGGCCGACGCGATCAAGATCTGCGGCAGACCGGCCGCGCGCCTCGGCGCGGGCCGCCGGCGCGCGCTCGGCTTTGGCTTCGTGCCCGAGGAGCGGCTCGGCCGCGGCGCGGTGCCGGCGATGAGCCTTGCCGACAACGCGTTGCTGACCGCGCATCGGCAGAGCATGGTCAAGTCGGGCTGGATCAGGGCGGGCGCGATGCGCGCGTTCGCGAAGCGCTGCATCGACGCGTTCGACGTGCGCTGCGGCGGCCCCGACGCGCTCGCGCAAAGTCTGTCGGGCGGCAATCTGCAGAAATACATCATGGGCCGCGAGATTTTGCAGGCGCCGAAGGTACTGGTGGTCGCGCAGCCGACGTGGGGCGTCGATGTCGGCGCGTCCGCATTCATCCGTCAGCAACTGCTCGATCTGTCGGCGCGCGGCGTCGCGATTCTGGTGATCTCGGAGGAACTGGAAGAGCTGTTCGATATCTGCGATCGCATCGCGGTGCTCGCGGGCGGGCGGCTCTCGCCGGTGCGCGCGACCGGTGCGACCAACGCCGAGGAAATCGGCCGCTGGATGGCGGGGCTATTCGGCGACCGCGAGGGCGCGGCGCCTGCGGCAGACCAACCAGCGCATGCGTGAGGCGAGGCGTTGCCCGCCGGCCACGCCAAAACGCAAAGCACGCACTAGAATGCGGACCCTGAAAAACAAAACCCGAACAACCCACGCCACCCATGATGCTTCCTTATCGACTCGAAGCCCGCACCACGCCCTCGCGCACGATGCAGCTCGCCGTGCCGCTGATCGCCGCAGTGCTGACGCTCGCGATCGGCTTTCTGATTTTCGGCCTCGTCGGCCGCGACCCGTTGCAGGCGATGCACGCGTTCTTCATCGAGCCGCTGTCGAGCATCAACGGCTGGTCGGAGCTATTGCTGAAGGCGTCGCCGTTGTGCCTGATCGGCCTCGGTCTCGCGATCGGTTATCGCGCGAACGTGTGGAACATCGGCGCCGAAGGGCAGATGCTGCTCGGTGGCATCGTGGCAAGCGGCGTCGCGATCTATTTCGATCAGGCGAGCGGCTGGTGGATCCTGCCGACGATGATGCTCGCGGGCATCATCGGCGGCATGGCGTGGGCTGCGATTCCCGCTTTCCTGAAGAGCCGTTTCAATACCAACGAGATTCTCGTGAGCCTGATGCTCACGTACGTCGCGACCCAACTACTGATCTACCTTGTGAGCGGCCCGTGGCGCGATCCGCAGGGCATGAACTTTCCGCTGTCGGAGATGTTCAGCGGCGACGCGCTGTTTCCGACGCTGTATGGCGACTGGCACTGGAAATTTCTGCGCGGCACGCGCCTGAACGCGTCCGTGTTCCTCACGCTGATCGCGATTCCACTCGTCTGGCTGTTCATGCGCAAAAGCTTCGCGGGCTACCGGATGAACGTCGGCGGACTCGCGCCGCTGGCCGCGCGCTACGCGGGCTTCTCCGACAAGAAGACGATCTGGACCTCGCTGCTCATTAGCGGCGGCCTCGCGGGCCTCGCCGGCATGGGCGAGATCGCCGGTCCGATCGGCCAGTTGCAGGCGACGTGGTCGCCGGGCTACGGCTTCACCGCGATCATCGTCGTGTTCGTCGGCCGCTTGCATCCGCTCGGCATCGTGCTCGCCAGTCTGCTGATGGCGCTGCTGTATCTCGGCGGCGAAGCGGTGCAGACCTCGATGCAATTGCCGCAGGCGCTGTCGGGCGTTTTTCAGGGGTTGCTGCTGTTCTGCCTGCTCGGCGCCGACCTGTTCGTGAACTACCGCGTGCGGCGCCGCTCGGCCGTGGCAGTGGGTCATTGAGCTTGCCAATCAGCTCGCTAAACCGCTTTCAGAACTCGATATGGATATCCAGCAAGCCAGCGCGCTCACGTCGAGCGCGATCACCGCGTCGATCCCGCTGATGTTCGCGGGCGCCGGCGAACTCGTCGCCGAAAAATCGGGCGTGCTCAACCTCGGCGTGGAAGGGATGATGCTGATGGGCGCCGTCAGCGGCTACGCGGTCACGTCGATCACCGGCAACCCGTGGCTCGGTGTGCTCGCCGCGATCGGCGCCGGTCTCGCGATGTCGTTGCTGTTCGCGTTCCTGACGCTGACGATGCTCGCCAACCAGGTCGCCACCGGCCTGTCGCTGACGATCTTCGGCATCGGATTGTCCGCGTACGTCGGCAAGCCGTACACGTCGGCCGCGGTGCGCGCGACGATCGATACGTGGACGATCCCCGGCCTGTCGAAAATCCCGGTGCTCGGCCCCGCGCTGTTTACGCTCACGCCGCTCGATTACCTCGCGTTCCTGATGTTCGCGGCGATCGGCTGGTTCCTGTACCGCACGCGCGCGGGGCTCGTGCTGCGCTCGGTCGGCGAATCGCCGCAGGTCGCGCACTCGGTCGGCTTTCCGGTGGTCGGCGTGCGCTATGGCGCGGTCGCGTTCGGCGGCGGCATGGCGGGGCTCGCGGGCGGCTACTATTCGATCGTCAATCTGCACCTGTGGCAGGAGAACCTGACCTCGGGCCGCGGCTGGATCGCGCTGGCACTCGTCGTGTTCGCGACGTGGCGCCCGGGCCGTCTGCTGATCGGCTCGCTGCTGTTCGGCGCGGTGACGGGGCTGCAGTTCTACGCGCAGGCGATCGGCGTGCCAGTGCCGACGCAGTTCCTCGCGATGCTGCCCTACGTCGCGACGATCGTCGTGCTGGCGCTGATCTCGCGCAATCCGAACACGATTCGCCTGAATGCGCCCGCGTCGCTCGGCAAGCCGTTTTTTTCGGCGGGCTGACCGCGACACAGTTTTTTGTCGATCCGCTCACTACTATTCGCTCATCACGACAGGGGAAAAACATGAAGAGAAGAAATCTGCTGACCGCTTTCGCGTGGGGTGCGGCGTCGCTGGCACTCGCCGCGCCGCTCGCGCAAACCGCGCAGGCCGCCGATGTGCCGGGCGTCGCGTTCGTCTATCTCGGCAATCCGGGCGATGCCGGCTGGACCTTCGCGCACGATCAAGGCTCGCGCGAAGCCGAAGCGAAGTTCGGTAACCGGATCAAGGTCACGCGCGTCGAGAACGTGCCGGAATCGGCCGACTCCGAGCGCGTGTTCCGCGATCTCGCCAACAAGGGCAACAAGATCATCTTCGGCACGAGCTTCGGCTTCCAGGACTTCCAGCTGAAGGTCGCGAAGGACTTCCCGGACACCATCTTCCTGCACGCCACCGGCTACAAGAAGGCGCCGAACTTCGGCACCTACGACGTGCGCATGTACCAGGGCGCATATCTGGCTGGCGTCGCCGCGGGCTACGTGACGAAGAGCAACACGCTCGGCTTCGTCGCGTCGGTGCCGATTCCGGAAGTGGTGCGTAACATCAACGCGTTCACGCTGGGTGCGCGCTCGGTGAACCCGAAGGTGCATACGAAGGTGATCTGGATCAACAGCTGGTTCGATCCGGGCAAGGAAAAGCAGGCCGCCGAAACGCTGATCGGCCAGGGCGCCGACGTGCTGCTGCAGAACACCGATTCGAGCGCGACGCTCGCCACAGCTTCGGAGAAGCACGTGCACGCGTTCGGCTGGGATTCGGACATGAAGAAGTTCGGTCCTGATGCGCATCTCGGCTCGGTGGTCGCGCACTGGGGCGTGTACTACAGCGCGGTGATCCAGCAGGTGCTCGACGGCAAGTGGAAGAACGATCCGGTGTGGTGGGGCATTCCGCAAAAGGCCGTCAACCTCGAAAACCTGAACACGTCGGCGATTCCGGCCGATGGGCAGAAGCAGGTCGCCGCCAGGCGCGAAGAACTCGCGAGCGGCAAGCGCGACGTGTTCACTGGCCCGATCAAGGATCAGTCGGGCACGGTGAAGGTGCCGGAAGGCAAGACCCTGACCGATGCGGAATTGCAGCGCCTGAACTGGTACGTCGAGGGTGTCGACGGGTCGCTGCCGAAGTAAAGCGGGCGGTCCGCTGTTGAAAAAAAGCTGCGTCCAGCGGGGCTGGATGCAGCTTTTCTGTTTGCGGCCTGCGCGTGGCAGCGCGCAAGCGTGTCGTGCGGTCGCCGCTCAGTCCTCGATGCGCAGGCCGACCTTCAGCGTCACCTGCCAGTACGCGACCTTGCCGTTCTCGATCTGGCCGCGCGTTTCCGTGACCTCGAACCAGTGCAGATTGCGCAGCGTTTCCGACGCTTTGGCAATCGCGGTGGTGATCGCGTCGTCGATCGATTTCTTCGACGAACCGGTCAGTTCGATCTTCTTGTAAACGTGTTCTGACATGAATTCCTCCTTGGTGTGCGCCGCTGGTCGATAAAACGCTGCTCGGAAACGCGCATGGAAAAAGTATAGGCAACGGTTCGCGCAGTCCGTCGGACATATGCGTGCTCGCGAGCGTCATCGCCTGTGCGGCGGATCAAGCGTCTTTGCCCGGACCATCGATCCCGCACGTCGCGTGCCCGGTATCGCATGGTCGTTATCATGTGTACGCAACATAACCCATTCAATCTGATAGCAACGAGGTTCGAACGTGGAAATTGGTTTTTGCGGCCCCGGTCTGATGGGCGCGCCGATGATCCGGCACCTGCTACGCGCGGGCCATACCGTGCATGTCTGGAACCGCACGCGAGCGAAGGCCGAGGCGTTGCGGGCCGAGGGCGCGCACGTCGTCGATGCGCCGCGTGAGCTGGCCGCGCGCTGCGACGCGGTGCTGCTGTGCGTCGCGGACGCGGCGGCGGTCGAACAGACCGTGTTCGGCCCGGCGGGGCTGCTCGATGGCGATCCTTCGACTCCGCGCCGTGTGCGCTGGATCGTCGATCATTCGAGCATTGCGCCTGCCGCGACGCGCGCGCTGGCGCGACGGGTGGCGGATTTCGCCGGGCAGGGCGGGATGGCGGGCGCGGGAGCCTGTCGGGATGGCGCTTCGATCGGCTGGATCGACGCACCGGTGTCGGGCGGCGTCGCCGGCGCCACGGCGGGCACGCTCGCGATCATGGCAGGCGGCGCGGCCAGCGATCTCGCCGCGGTGCGCCCCTTGCTCGACGCCTATGCCGCCCGCGTCACGCACATGGGCGAGGTCGGCGCCGGGCAAACCGCGAAGCTGTGCAATCAGGCGATCGTCACCGCGACCGTCGCCGCGATCGCCGAGGCGGTGAGCCTCGCGCAGCGCAGCGGCATCGACGCCGCGAAGCTGCCCGAGGCGCTCGCCGGCGGCTGGGCCGATTCGGTGCTGCTGCGGACCTTCGTGCCGCGGATGACGCAAAGCGATCTCGCGCCGATCGGCGCGTTGCGCACGTTCCAGAAGGACGTCGATACGGTTGCGGCGGCCGCCTACGAGACCGGCACGCCGATGCCGGTCGCGTCGACGGTCCAGCAATTGCTACGACTCGGTGCCGCGATGGGGCTCGCCGACGCGGATTTTTCGGCCTTCATCGACATTCTGCAGACGCCGCGCGACGGCTCGAACGGTTGACGCGGGCCGGGGCGGGCGAACTATCGGGTTGAAATCTCTAAACCTGCTAAAATAGTGGGTTTTTCGCCGATATCACATTCAAAGGGACGCGCCGTGCTGTCTACTGCCAATATCACCATGCAATTCGGGCCGAAGCCCCTCTTCGAGAACATTTCGGTCAAATTCGGGGAAGGGAACCGCTATGGCCTGATCGGTGCGAACGGCTGCGGTAAATCCACCTTCATGAAGATTCTCGGTTCGGATCTGGAGCCGAGCTCGGGCAACGTGATGCTCGAGCCGAACGTGCGTCTGGGCAAGCTGCGTCAGGATCAGTTCGCATACGAAGACGTGCGCGTGCTCGACGTCGTGATGATGGGCCACACCGAAATGTGGGCCGCGATGACCGAGCGCGACGCGATCTACGCGAACCCCGACGCGACCGACGACGACTACATGCACGCGGCCGAACTCGAAGCGAAGTTCGCCGAGTACGACGGCTACACGGCCGAAGCGCGCGCGGGCGAACTGCTGCTCGGCATCGGCATCGCGATCGAAGACCACAACGGCCCGATGAGCAACGTCGCACCGGGCTGGAAGCTGCGCGTGCTGCTCGCGCAGGCGCTGTTCTCGAAGCCGGACGTGCTGCTGCTGGACGAGCCGACCAACAACCTGGACATCAACTCGATCCGTTGGCTGGAAGATATTCTGAACCAGTACAACTCGACGATGATCATCATCTCGCACGACCGGCATTTCCTGAACCAGGTCTGCACGCACATGGCCGACATGGACTACGGCACGCTGAAGGTCTATCCGGGCAACTACGACGACTACATGCTCGCGAGCACCCAGGCGCGCGAGCGTCAGCAGGCCGCCAACGCGAAGGCGAAGGAGCGCGTGGCCGATCTGCAGGACTTCGTGCGCCGCTTCTCGGCGAACAAGTCGAAGGCACGCCAGGCGACCAGCCGTCTGAAGATGATCGACAAGATCAAGATCGAGGAATTCAAGCCGTCGTCGCGGCAGAATCCGTTCATCCGCTTCGAGTTCGAGAAGAAGCTGCACAACATCGCGGTGGTCGCCGAGAGCATTTCGAAGAAGTACGAGCGCTCGATCTTCAATAACTTCAGCATCAGCGTGCAGCCGGGCGAGCGTATCGCGATCATCGGCGAGAACGGCGCGGGCAAGACCACGCTGCTGCGCTCGCTGCTCGGCAATCTGCAACTCGATCACGGCACGGTGAAGTGGGCGGAAAACGCGAACGTCGGCTACATGCCGCAGGACACGTACGAAGAGTTTCCGAACGACGTCACGCTGATGGACTGGATCGACCAGTACCGCAAGGAAGGCGACGACGAGCAGATGGTGCGCGGCACGCTAGGCCGCCTGCTGTTCAATGCGGACGACATCCGCAAGTCGGTCAAGGTGCTGTCGGGCGGCGAGAAAGGCCGCATGATCTGGGGCAAGCTGATGCTCGGCCGCCACAACGTGCTGTTGATGGACGAGCCGACCAACCACATGGACATGGAGTCGATCGAGTCGCTGCAGATTGCGCTGGACAAGTTCGAAGGCACGCTGATTTTTGTTTCGCACGACCGTGAGTTCGTCAGCGGCCTCGCGAACCGGATCATCGAAGTGCGCACGGACGGCACGCTGAACGACTTCGGCGGCAACTATGAGGACTTCCTGACGAGTCAGGGCGTTCAATAAGCGCTGGGTCGCTGGTTTTCAGCGATCCCCAGAGGCCCATGCTGGCAGTTTGCCGGCGTGGGCCTTTTGTTTTGGTGGCTAGCCGGTGCCCCAGGCGCTGGACTAATGCCGGCTCAGCGCGAGCCGTCGAATGACTTCATCCAGCTTGCCCATGGGGCGATTCTTCGCTTGAACCGCGCTATTTGCAGGTTTCGCCGCTCTAGCTGTAGGGTGCCTCACGAGTTCGTGCAGCGGCCGCATCGGGTGACTGAGCAGCGCGCTTTCCGCTTCCCGTCCAAGCGCAACGAACCGCACGTTTGGAGGGAACAGGCCGATGAAGTCAGTCAGAATCTGGACTGTCGCATGTAGCTCTGGATTCGTTGGGCGGCGGTTGCTTTCGGTGTCTTCGTCCGCGAACGGATGAAACGGGAATGCATTCCATAGCGCAAACTCGGTTGGTTCGAAGCCATTGGAAAGCATCGTCTGCCAGACGACCGAGGCCGTTCTCTCATAGACACCGTATTCGCGGTCCGTCATTCGAGGCAGCGCATCGCGGCAACTGGTGCGGGTTGCCGAACCCGGCAGATAGTCCGGTAGCGGGCCGCGCTCCGTTCTCCTGGCGAAGCCGTTGAGCTTCGCATCGTTGCCAAGCAGAATCCGCTCGGAGGTCATCGCGATGCCCGTGAAACGTCCGCCGCGGCAGCTCAGCGCTTCCGCAATCAGGATCACCTTGACGCTCGTCCGGCGGGCTTGCAGGTAGGCTGCGAGCTGTTGCTGGCGAATCAGTGGTGCGTTGATGCCGGGCTGATCGCGTTCATCGGTCTCGGACCACGGATTGAACACGTGGGCCATTCGGCGCCATTGCGCGAGGCACTGAACGAAGTCCCTGGTGGTGGTCATGGAGCCGAAGTTTTCCGAAGCGTTCCCGGGTTTGGATGCATGCGCTTCCAACGCGCATAGAGGAAAACACAAACCAAAAAAATGCCGGGACATCCCGGCATTCTTCATGGTCGCAAGCAACCTCGAACTGCGATGCGTGCAGACGACCGGCTCACACCTTGTCGTTCTGAAAGCGCATCGCCGTGCCTTCCCGTTCGATCCGGGTCCAGATCGCGCGCTTTTCCTTGTCGCTGAGGAACACCCAGTTCGACACTTCGGTCGCGGTGCGGCCGCAGCCTTTGCAGACCTCGTCGAAGAGCGTGGAGCAGACGCCGATGCACGGGCTGTCGGGAAGATCGTGGAGATTCGAAGTCATCGGAAACCTTGGGGCGGAGAGGCAAAGTTCCGCTATGTTAACCGATGCGCGGAGCGTGCCTTGCAAGCGGCGTCAGCGCGATGCGAAGTTCACGGCCACCGCGCGCCGACGCGCGGCCGCCGTCATGCCCCGGTCGCCAGCTGCCACAACAACGCGCCGTTGAGCGCAATGATGAACCACGCCGACAGCCAAGCCAGCACGAGCGGCAGGCCGTGCACGCGCCAGCCGCGCATCAGCGTCGGATCGGACGCACAGCGGATCAGCGGCACGACCGCGAGCGGCAATTGCAGGCTCAGCACGACCTGGCTCGCGACCAGCAACTGATTCGAGCCATGCTGGCCGAACATGCCCACCGCGAGCAGGGCCGGCCCGATCGCGAGCGCACGCGTGAGCAGTGCGCGTTTCCAGCGCGGCAAGCGCAGCCGCAGGAAGCCCTCCATCACCGCCTGACCGGCCAGCGTGCCGGTGACGGTCGCGCTGAGTCCGCACGCGAGCAGCGCCGCCGCGAACAGGATGCCGGCCCAGCGGTTGCCGACGAGCGGCGCGATCAGCCGATGCGCATCGGCCAGATCGGTGACGTCGCGATGGCCGCTGGCATAGAACACGGCTGCCGCGACGATCAGCAGCGCGGCGTTGATCACGAACGCGAACGCAAGCGAGCCGAAGGTGTCGATATTGACGACGTGTAGCGCGGCCTTGATCTGCGCGTCGCTGCTCTCGGGCGCGTGGTGCTTGACGAGCGCCGAATGCAGATACAGGTTGTGCGGCATGACCGTTGCGCCGACGATGCCCGCGGCGAGCCACAGCATGCCCGCGCTTCTGATCAGCTCGATGCTCGGCGCGGTGCCGGCGAGCGCCGCGTGCCAGTCGGGCCGCGCGAGCGCGAGCTGCACGACGAAGCACAGACCGACGAGGCCGATCAGCGCGGCGATCACCGCTTCCAGCCTGCGGCCGCCTTTCTGCCGGAGCGCGAGCAGCGCGAACGTGCAGACCGCCGACATCAGCACGCCGACCGTCAGCGACACGCCGAGCAGCAGTTGCAGCGCGACCGCGCTGCCGACCACCTCGGCGACGTCGACGGCGATGATCGCGACTTCGCTAGTCAGCCATAAGAACAGCGTCGCGCGCCGGCCATTGCGCTCGCGGCACAGTTGCGCCAGATCGCGCCCGGTCACGACGCCGAGGCGCGACGACAGCCACTGCATCAGCATCCCCATCAGGCTCGCCAGCAGGACGATGCCGAGCAGGCGGTAGCCGTAGCCCGCGCCGGCGCCGAGCGCGGTCGCCCAGTTGCCGGGGTCGATATAGCCGACCGCGATCAGCGCGCCGGCGCCGAGGAACGAGAACCAGTGCGCCGGACGCGTCGGCTCGCCCGGCAGACGCCGGCGCCGGTTGGGACGCATCGCGAAAGGATTGGTGTTCATCGTGCCAGAGCTTCCGGGAAACGCAGCCTGTTGCAAGTCATATGCCCACCGCAGGCGCGCAGCGGCTGGCCGGCCGTCGCGCGGCGACGTCGCGCAATCCGCATCAATGGATCATGATAGGAGCATTCGAGCCGTCGTGGCGAAGCCGGTGCGCGTGAAAGGTGCGCTGCCGCGCCGACGCGGCTCTGCACCGGCATGCAGCGTCCGGCACCCGCGCGGGCGCGAGCGGCGCCCCGGCCAGGTGCGAGCCGACGCCGACCTGACAAGCAGATAACAGCGACGCGACGAAACCCCCGCAACCTGCGCCAGCGCGGGGAAAGCGCGACCCCGGCCCGCGTATTTTCCGGTAGACACGCGCCGATAACCCGTTAAAATTGCGGCCATTTTGCAAGGGTGCGGCCAGAGCCTGTACTGTTTGCGCGACAGCTCCGGGTTTTTTTTGGAGTGGGCAATAATTGGTGGTAGTTTTCGGGGTTTTCAGGGGGCCGTGCGCGCGAGGGCGCGGCTTGAGTGACGACGGGAGCGGAGAACGGGATGAACAAACGGATAGTGGGGCAGGTGGCGGCGCTGATCTTGTGCGCGGCGCCGTGGTTGACGGCCGCTGCGAAAGATACGCAGCTGAACGTGTATAACTGGTCCGACTATATCGCGAAGGATACGATCCCGAACTTCACGAAACAGACCGGCGTTCAGGTCAAGTACGACAACTACGATAGCGACGACACGCTGCAGGCGAAGCTGCTCACCGGCAACTCGGGCTACGACATCGTCGTGCCGACCAGCAACTATGCGGGCAAGCAGATCGCCGCGGGCATCTTCGAGCCGCTCGACAAAGCGAAGCTGCCGAACCTGAAGTACCTCGACCCGTCGCTGATGGCGCTCGTCGCCGGCGCCGATCCGGGCAACAAGTACGTGGTGCCCTGGGCGTATGGCACGACCGGCCTCGGCTACAACGTGACGAAGGTCCAGCAGATCCTCGGCAAGGACGTGCCGCTCGATAACTGGGACATTCTGTTCAAGCCGGAAAACATCTCGAAGCTGAAGGCCTGCGGCGTGTCGGTGCTCGACGCGCCGGACCAGATGTTCGCGGCCGCGCTGCACTACATGGGCAAGGACCCGATGAGCACGAACCCGGCCGACTACCGCGCCGCGCTCGAAATGCTGAAGAAAATCCGTCCGTACATCACGCAGTTCAACTCGTCGGGCTACATCAACGACCTCGTCGGCGGCGACGTGTGCTTCGCGTACGGCTGGTCGGGCGACGTCGTGATTGCCAAACATCGCGCGCTCGAAGCGAAGAAGCCGTACAAGATCGAGTACTTCGTGCCGAAGGGCGGTGCGCCGGTGTGGTTCGACGTGATGGCGATTCCGAAGGATGCGAAACACAAGGAAGCCGCGCTCGAGTGGATCAACTACATCGAGACGCCGCAGGTGCACGCCGCGATCACCAACGCCGTCTACTACCCGAGCGTCAATATGGAAGCGCGCAAGTACGTGGACAAGGACGTCGCGAACGATCCGGCCGTGTACCCGTCGCCGGAAACCATCAAGACGCTGTTCCTGTTGAAACCGCTGCCGCAGGAAATCCAGCGGCTGCAAACGCGACTGTGGACCGAGTTCAAGTCCGGCCGCTAAGCGCGGCAACAAACAGATAAGAAGCCTATGAAGCCCTCGGTGTTCACCGGGGGCTTTGTTCGTCAAACGCCGGAGTGAAGCAGCATTATGATGAGTAGTGACCAGCCGGGCGTGCTGGCCGGGACGGCCGTGCCGTCGACGGGCCCGAGCGCCGTTACGGGAGACGCAGCGGAGCAGTTCATCCAGATCGTCGACGTCGTGAAGAAGTTCGGCGAGACCGTCGCGGTCAAAGGGGTCAACCTGACGGTGAAGAAGGGCGAACTGTTCGCGCTGCTCGGCAGTTCGGGCTGCGGCAAGTCGACCCTGCTGCGCATGATGGCCGGGCTCGAAACCGTGACGTCGGGCAAGATCCTGATCGATGGCGAAGACCTCGCGCAACTGCCGCCGTATCGCCGGCCGGTCAACATGATGTTCCAGTCGTACGCGCTGTTCCCGCACATGACGGTCGAGGCGAACGTCGCGTTCGGCCTGAAGCAGGAAGGCGTGCCGAAGGCCGAGCTGAAAGACCGCGTGCACAACGCGCTCGAACTCGTGCAGATGGGCCGCTTCGCGAAGCGCAAGCCGCATCAGCTGTCGGGCGGCCAGCAGCAGCGCGTCGCACTCGCGCGCTCGCTCGTCAAGCGGCCGAAGCTGCTGCTGCTCGACGAGCCGATGTCGGCGCTCGACAAGCAGATCCGCCAGCGCACGCAGATCGAGCTCGTCAACATTCTCGATCAGGTCGGCGTCACCTGCATGATGGTCACGCACGATCAGGAAGAAGCGATGACGATGGCCAACCGCCTCGCCGTGATGAGCGAAGGCCAGATCGTGCAGCTCGGCACGCCGCATGAAGTCTACGAGTATCCGAACAGCCGTTTCTCGGCGGAATTCATCGGCTCGACCAATCTGTTCGAAGGCCGCACGGTCGAGGACGAACCCGATCACGTGTTTATCGAAACGCCGGATCTGACCTGCCGTTTGCACGTCAATCACGGCATCACCGGTCCGCTCGGCATGCCGGTGACGATCTCGGTGCGGCCCGAACGCATCGCGCTCACGCGCAAGCCGCCCGAGGGCGCCTACAACTGGGGCAAGGGCGTCGTCACGAATATCGCGTACATGGGCGGCTATTCGCTGTATCACGTGAAGCTCGAGGGCGGCAAGACCGTCATCGCGAACGTGACGAGCCTCGCGCTCACCGAAATCGATCCGCCGTCCTGGGGCGACGAAGTCTACGTGCGCTGGAGCGCATCGGCCGGCGTGGTGCTGACGTCATGAAAGAAGCGCTTGACTCGTTTTTCACATGGCCCGCGCGGCGTCTGAAACTCACGGGACGTAGCGCGGTGGTGGCGGGACCGTTCATCTGGCTGCTACTGTTTTTCCTCGTGCCGTTCCTGCTGGTCGTGAAGATCAGCTTCGCCGATTCGCAGCTCGGCATTCCGCCGTACACGCAGCTCGTCACCTTCGCGGAAGGCGCGCTGCACATCACGCTCGATCTATCGCACTATGCGTTTCTGCTGACCGACAGCCTGTACTTCGCGACCTATGTGAATTCGGTCGTGGTCGCGGCGATTTCGACCCTGCTGTGTCTGCTGATCGGCTATCCGATGGCGTACTACATCGCGCGCTCCAATGCAGCCACCCGCAATCTGCTGATGATGGCCGTGATGCTGCCGTTCTGGACTTCGTTCCTGATCCGCGTGTACGCATGGATCGGCATTCTGAAGAACAACGGGCTGCTGAATAACTTCCTGATGTCGGTCGGCCTGATCCATTCGCCGATCGAGCTGTATCACACGAACACGGCGGTCTACATCGGCATGGTCTATTCGTACCTGCCGTTTCTCGTGATGCCGCTTTACGCTCACCTCGTGAAAATGGACCTGACCTTGCTCGAAGCCGCCTACGACCTCGGCGCGAAGCCGTGGAAGGCGTTCTGGCAGATCACGCTGCCGCTGTCGAAGAATGGCATCGTCGCGGGCTGCCTGCTGGTGTTCATTCCGGCGGTCGGCGAGTACGTGATTCCTGAGCTGCTCGGCGGCGCGAACACGCTGATGATCGGCCGCGTGATGTGGAACGAGTTCTTCGACAACGCGGACTGGCCGATGGCGTCCGCCGTCACCTGCGCGATGGTGTTGCTGCTGCTGGTCCCGATGGCGCTGTTCCAGCGTGCGCAGGCGAAGGCATTGGAGGAGGGCCGCCAATGAAACCGAATCGCATGCTGCAGCTGATTGCTCTCGGCATCGGCTTTCTGTTTCTATATATCCCGATCGTTAGCCTCGTCGTGTATTCGTTCAACGAATCGCAACTGGTCACGGTGTGGACACGCTTTTCGACACGCTGGTACGCGGCGCTGTTGCGGGACGACGAGCTCATCACGTCGGCGTGGCTGTCGCTGCGGATCGGCTTGCTGACGGCGTTCGCGTCGGTGATCATCGGTACGTGGGCCGGCTTCGTGCTCGCGCGAATGGGCCGCTTTCGCGGCTTCACGCTGTACACGGGCATGATCAACGCGCCGCTGGTGATCCCCGAAGTGATTCAGGGCATTTCGCTGCTGCTGCTGTTCATCGAAATGGCGCGCTGGATCGGCTGGCCGGCCGAACGCGGCATCTTCACGATCTGGATCGGCCACGTGATGCTGTGTATTTCGTACGTCGCGATCATCGTGCAGTCGCGCGTGCGGGAGCTGCATCCGTCGCTCGAGGAAGCCGCGCTCGACCTCGGCGCGACTCCGTTGCGCGTGTTCTTCTCCGTGACGCTGCCGCTGATTTCACAGGCGCTGGTGTCGGGCTGGCTGCTGTCGTTCACGCTGTCGATCGACGACCTCGTGCTGTCCGCGTTCCTGTCGGGTCCCGGCTCGACGACCTTGCCGCTCGTCGTGTTCTCGCGCGTGCGTCTCGGCCTGAATCCGGAGATGAATGCGCTCGCGACGCTGTTCATCGCGGTCGTCACGGTCGGCGTGGTCGCGGCGAACTTCTTCATGCAGCGCGCGGAGCGCAAGCGGGCCGTGATGGCGGTTTGAGGTCGCGCGACGCGTTGGGCGCCTTCATTTCTTCTGGCGATAGCGATGTTCGAGTCCCTTCTGCGCGTGCTGGACTGGCAGCCGCTTTATCGGCTGTGGGAACTGATCGTGATCATCGTGAAGTTTCTATGGGAGCTGTTGCGATTGCTGAGCGGTGGCGGAGGGCAGTGATTGCGCCTGCCGCCGCGCGAGGCCGATTCAACGCGCGAAGCGGTAATCCTGCGGCCGCACGCGCCGCGTACGCTTGCGAAAGCTGAACGTGAAGCCGGGCCAGATCGCGGTGACCTTGCCGCTCTGGGTCTGATACCAGCTATGGCAGCCGCTCGTCCATACCGCGTGCCGCATCTCCTGCTGCAAACGCGCGTTGAAATCGCGCTGCACGTCGGCGCGTAGGGTCATCGTGCGCGCATTGCGTTTGCGCAGCACGCGCAGGCAATCGCCGATGTAGCGCAGTTGCGACTCGATCATGTAGATCATCGAGTTATGGCCGAGCCCCGTGTTCGGGCCGACGATCATGAAGAAGTTCGGGAAGTTCGCGATGCTCGTGCCGAGATAGGCCTCCGGGCCATCGCGCAGCCATAGCGTGCTGAGGTCGGTGCCGTCGAGGCCGGTCACTTCGAACGGCGCGGGCACGTCGTTGACCTGGAAGCCGGTGCCGCAGATGATCGCGTCCGCGCGGTGATGCACGCCGTCCTCGGTCACGATGCCATCCGCGACGATCTCGCGAATGCCGCTCGTCACGACATCGACGTTCGGCTGGCACACGGCCGGGTAATAGTCGCTCGACAGCAGCACGCGCTTGCAGCCGAGCCGATAGTTCGGCGTGAGCTTCGCGCGCAGCGCCGGGTCCTTGACGCGTCGCTCCAGATAGCTGAGGCCGAACTTCATCGGCATCTCCATCAGCTTCGGATTGACGACGAACGCGATCCCACGCGATTCGAGCTGCCAATAGATCGCGCTGCGAACGAAGCGCTGCGTGAACGGCAGCGTACGGAACAGCCATTGCGCGCGCGGGCCGATCGGCTTGTCGCGCTTCGGCATCACCCACGGCGCAGTCCGCTGGAACAGGTCCAGATGCGCGACGCGCGGCTGGATTTTCGGCACGAACTGGATTGCGCTCGCGCCGGTGCCGATCACCGCGACGCGTTTGCCGTCGAGCGGATACGCGTGATCCCAGCGCGCCGAGTGAAACAGCTTGCCTTCGAAACGTTCGATGCCGGCGATGCGCGGCAGCGCGGGACGCGACAGCGGACCGTTCGCGGCGATCAGGACGTCGGCCTCGATAATTTCGCGCACACCGTTCGTGTCGAGCTCGACGAGCCAGATCTGCCGCGCTTCGTCGAAGCGCGCGGCGCTCACTCTCGCATTGCAGCGCACATAGCGATCGACGCCGTACTTGCGCGCGCAGTGCTGCAGATACGCGAGAATTTCGGCCTGGCTGCTGAACGAGCGCGACCACGCCGGATTCGCCTCGAACGAAAACGAATACAGATGCGAGGGGACGTCGCAGGCCGCGCCGGGATAGGTATTGTCGCGCCACGTGCCGCCGATGCCGCTCGCGGCCTCGTAGACGGTAAACGATGTGATGCCCATCTGCTGCAGACGGATCGCCATGCCGATGCCGGCAAAGCCACTGCCGACGATCGCAATGCGCGGCGCGGTGGATGAGGGGGAGGGGGCAGGCGTCACGGCGGTCTCCGGCACGGGCGAAAGCGGGGGTGAAACGACAGCGGCTACCGAGCGGCGGGCTCGCGCGGCGCGTACGGCCGAAACCGAAATCGCGCGTCAACACCTGTCTATACATGGCTTACCGCGCAGGGTAGACAACCGTACACATCGCGTCAAGATCGTTTAGAGTGCAGCTATTGAACGCGTGTACCGCGCGATGATTGAACGCACGATGACCACTGTCCCCGAAGCATCGTCCGTCGCCGGCCCGGAGTTGCCGCCCGGCAAGCGCAAGCTGATCGAAGCCGCGCTGCGGTTGACCGCCGGCGGCCGCAGTTTCGCGAGCCTCGGCTTACGCGAGCTCGCGCGCGAGGCGGGCCTCAATCCGAACACGTTCTACCGTCATTTCAGCGCGCTCGACGAACTCGCGCGCGAAGCCGTCGCCGCCGTGAGCCGTCGGCTTCGGCCGATGCTGCGGCGCGAGCGCTGGCTCGCCGCGCATGACGAGCCGCACAGCGTGCCGCGGCGCGCGTGCGTCGCTTTTTTCGCGTTTGCGCTCGCGAACCGCGAGGCGTTTCTGAGCGCGCTGGCGGAGTACCACGGCACGTCGCCGGCCTTGCGCGAAGCGGTGCGCGCGAACCTGCACGAGGTGTCGGCGGAAATGGCGGACGACGTCGTGCAACTCGAACTGATGCCGCGACTTGCGCGCGAAACCGTCGACGAAGTCTGCACGCAGATCGTGCTCCAACTGTTTCATCTATCCGCTGAATACATCGACGCAAACGACACGCGCCGCGACGCATTGATCGATTACGCCGAGCGTTTCATCGTGCGGCTGTTCGCAGGGGCGGTCGTGCTCGCGCAGCACGAGGTTAGCCAGGCGGAATCGGCGCGGGCCTGAAATAAGCGCAAGCGCTACACAAAACCGGCAGGCAAAAAACAGGCTCCGCGAAGGAGCCTGTGTTTCGTTCGACGCGGATCGATCGGGTGAAATCAGGTATCGGTCCAACCGCCGGAATCGTCGTTGCTGCCCATGTCGATGCCGCCGCCGCTGCCGTCATCGTTCCAGTCGTTCGAACCCTGACCGAAGTCGAGGCCGCCGCCGTTTCCGCCGTCGTTGCCGCGCCGGCGCAGTTCGTCGGGGTCGACGATCACGTCGCGCTCGATCACGCGGTCACGCCCATGACTGAGCGCCTCGCCAAGCAGCACGCCGGTCAGCAGACCGCCCATGCCGCCACCCATGCCACCGCCTTGCTGCACGATGACCTGCGGCTGCTGCTGAACCGGACCCTGTTGCGGATAAGGCGGCTGCGGATTGCCGAAGCGCTCGGCCTCCTGCGCATACGCCGATTGCTGGGCGGTGCCCACCGACGCGGCGGTCGGATCGGGCCGGCCGTCGGCGCGCGCACGCAGGCTCGCGATGCGTTGCTCGAACTCGTCGAGTGCATAAGGCGGCAGCGGATTCTTGCCGTTCGACAGCGTTTCGACAGTGCCGCGCAACTGCTCTTCGGTCGCTTCGACGTCTTTCTCGAGCAACTCGTGACCCGGCGCGGTGGACAGCTTCACGTCGAGCTTGATCGAACGCACCGTGTTGAGCATGTCGGTTGCACGCTTCAATTGCGCGCGACGGTCCTCGTCAGCGCGAGTGTCTTCCTGGCCGCGCGCGCGGCGCAAGGTCCAGCGCAGCACAAACGCGATCGCCACGATCAGAACAACGATACCGATCCACATACCCACCCCCGGACCATGCCGTAATTGCGCTTGCGACGCCATTGCCGACTGTTGCTGCACAGCAGGCGCATTCTGCTGCGCGAACGGATTCGCGGCATGACGGGTGACGTTGTTGCCCGCGCGCTCCGCGTCGCGGCGCAGGCGCGCTTCGGTTTGCGCGAAGCGGCTCGGGTCGGTGAAGCGGATCTGCGGATCGAGCGTCTTCGCCTGTTGGAGTTGCGCGAGCGCCTCGGCGGAACGGCCTTCGCGATCGAGCACCTGGGCGTACAGATAGTGCGCGTGTGCGTTGTTCGGATGCGCTTGCAACACTTCGGTGAGGCCGGCGTCGGCCTGCTGCCAGTTGCCCTGCGCCATCGCCGATTCGATTTGCTGAGCGGTCGGCACCGCGAACGCCGCGGCCGACACGAGCAGCAGCGAAGCGAAGGCGGTTGCGAAAAATTTTTTCATTTGCGGACCGGGCGGGGCGCGCCCGTCTCCATCAGTCGATTGCGGTGGCTGCCTGTGGCGGCCGATATGCCGGTGCGTTCAGGAGCGAGCGCACCGGCATGTACTGCTACTGCTGTTGTCACTGCCGCGTGTACCTGCTTCGCGTACTTGCCATGAGGTGGTACACCCGCATCCAGCATTTACTGCGCCGGCGTATTGAGCTGCTTCTTCAGCGCTTCGAGGCGGTCGTCGACGGACGGGCCGCGGTTCAGGTCCGCGAGTTTGTCGTCGAGCGCCTTGCCGCTTTTCTCGTCGGCGGAGTTCAGACGTGCGTCGGAACGCGCGTTCGACAGCGCGACTTTGTCTTCGAGTTTCTGGAAATCTTCGGAGAGGTTCTTGCCGCCGATGCCGCCGAGTGCCGTGGCCGCCGTATCTTTCGCCTGCGCGATCTGCTGCTTGGCTTGCAGGATGTTCGAGCGTGCGTTCAGGTCGTTGCGGCGCGTGCGCATGTCCTCGATCTGGCTCTTCAGTTGCGCGACCGACGGCTCCAGCGAGGTCAGCTCTTTCGTCAGTGCATCGCGTTCGGCTTCGGCGGTGGCCTGCGCCCCGAGCGCTTCACGCGCGAGCGCTTCGTCGCCGGACTGCAGCGCACGACGAGCACCGTCTTCATACTTCTTCGCCTTGTCCGCGGCAACATCGCGCTTGCTTTGCTGAGTGGCGACCTGCGCCTGAATCTCGATCAGCGAGTTCTCGGCCTTGCCGATGCTGTCGTCGAGTTCGCGCACGATCTGGCGCGAGTCACGCGACGGATCCTGCACCGAGTCGGCCGCATCGTTCAGAAGACCCTTGAGCGTGCGCGAAATGCTGTCAAAAAGCGACATGAAAACCTCCAGAGAATGTGAGCGGCGCCGACGATGCGTGCGCGCCTGACTGCTTTGAACTACTGCTACTTTACGCCGCCGCGCGCGATGCTGCGCAACGTTCGGACCGGAGTTCGGGGCGTACTTGTCAATTGCAATAGCGCGGTCCGTTTTTGTTGGGGCGCAATGCCGGGTCGAGGATTGCCTGGATGATGGAAAGCCGCGACGGGCATGGACTTGACGGCGGATATTACACCATCGGCTGTCTTAAAGATGGCTTGAACGATGCGGCCTTCCGGAGGCTGAAGCGATGCTGGAAAGCCACTGTTTGCAAGCGTGTGCGGGCATTATCGAGCAGCGGTTCATACAGGTGTCACTGATGTAACGATATGCAACGCGGACTCGTTGCATACGTCCGCCTGTTCGTTCGGATGCAGTGATCGCGGCACGATGCGCGGTAATTTTCCGTCACGCTTTCGGTCACGCGAAGCGGCCGCCTTCGGCGCTCGGGTCGCTGTGCGGTTCGTCGTCGTCGGGGGCCGGCTCGTTGGGGCGGCGCTTCAGAGAGTTGCGCAGACGCGCCGAGGTGCCGGACAGCCGCTGCGACGCGGCATGTTCGATTGCGTCCGTCTCCGTGTTTTCGGCGTTGTCGGCGGCTCGTGCCGCGGTCAGACGCGCGACGGCTTCGGCGGTGGCCGCCGCCTGTTCGGCCTGCTCGGCGGCGAGCGCGGCGGCGACACCCGCGGGAAGCAGCGGGGCGGGGGAATCGGCAGCGTCCGTCGCGACAGCGGGGCGACCGGCTGGCGGCATTGCGGGCGGGTCCGCGGCATCGGCTGCGCCGGCAGCCGCGCTTGCCGCGTCTTTGTCAGGCGCTTGCAGCGACGCCGGCAAGGCGGCGCGCGCATAGCGCGTACCGCGCGCGACGCGTTGCAGCGCCGCGTTCAGCGCATCGGGCGCGCGCGGCGCGCGCAGCCGGTCGACGATGCTCGCGGCCTTGACCTGCTCGCTGGTCGCACCGAAGCTCAGCACCGCGCGCCGCATCAGTTCGCTTACGCTGATGCCCAGTTCCTCCGCGGTCGCGGTAATCGCACGTTTCTGCGCAGTCGTGACGAATACGACGATGCGCTCGCTGGGCTTGGACATGATTGACTCGCAGTCTTGTTGGCATGGGCGGGTCGGCGCGTGCCCCCGGATACGGTGTCGAACCCGTCAACGGAGCTGCTGGTGGAACCCGCCGCTGGGTCCCCGTCGCGCGCATCGAAAGACGTGCGCGGGGTTCATCATATGACGAGTTGCGCCGCCACGGAATAAGCGTGATGCGAAAATCCCGTGACATCAATGAGTTGTAGTGATTGCGGCCGGTTTGTCCACAGCCCTTTCAACAGAAAATGTTGATAACCCCGCATAAGCCGCGCTCCGCACGCACGCGGCGATCCGCACTGCGCGAAATTACAGCCCCTTACCAGGAAAAGGCGGCCGTCGAAGGGAATTCTTACAAAAAAACCGCGTTGGAACGCTGCTGATTTCTTTAAAATGCGCTGTTACGTTGCGCCGGACATGGTCCGAGGCGTGCCGTGCGGCCGGCCGGGGGCAAGGTCCGCAGGGCGGCGTACGTCCCCGGCCAGGATGTCGATCACGACCCACGCGCGCGCCGTGTGCGCGTGCAGACAGGCGCGCAGTTGCGGGCCCATTACTCCAGTCATGCCAATCATCAAACGACCGCATTCCTCGAATTCTCCGGCCGGTGAAGACCGGGACTCCCATCAACGCACCCCAGGACGCAATGCTGCTTCGCGCGACGCCGAGTACGGCCGTCGTTCGATCGGTGCGTCGCTCGTGCTGTGGTTTATCGGCCTGATCGCGACCGTCGCCGTGATCGGCGCGCTGATCGTCGGCTATGCGCTCGTCGTGATGGGGCCGCAGTTGCCGTCGCTCGACGCGCTCACCGACTATCGCCCGAAGGTGCCGCTGCGCGTCTACACCGCAGATCACGTGCTGATCGGCGAATTCGGCGAGGAGCGCCGCAGCCTCGTGCGCTTCCAGGACATCCCCGACCAGATGAAGAAAGCGGTGCTCGCGATCGAGGACTACCGCTTCTACGAACACGGCGGCGTCGACTTCGTCGGCATTCTGCGCGCCGGTTTCGCCGACCTTGCGCATGGCGGCGCATCGCAGGGCGCGAGCACGATCACGATGCAGGTCGCGCGCAACTTCTTCCTCTCCAGCGAGAAGACCTATACCCGCAAGGTCTACGAAATGCTGCTCGCGTACAAGATCGAGCGAGCGCTGACGAAAGACCAGATCCTCGAGCTGTACATGAACCAGATCTACCTGGGCGAGCGCGCATACGGCTTCGCCGCGGCCGCGCGCGTGTACTTCGGCAAGGACCTGAAGGACATCTCGCTGGCCCAGGCCGCGATGCTCGCGGGCCTGCCGAAGGCGCCGTCCGCGTATAACCCGGTCGTCAATCCGAAGCGCGCGAAGATCCGTCAGGAGTACATCCTGCGACGCATGCTCGAACTGCGCTACATCACGCAGCAGCAGTATGACCAGGCCGTGAAGGAAGAGATTCACACGAAGAATCCGGGCAACGAGTACAGCGTGCATGCCGAGTACGTCGCCGAAATGGTGCGGCAGATGATGTACGCGCAGTACAAGGATGAAACCTACACGCGCGGCCTGAACGTCACGACGACGATCGATTCCGCCGACCAGGACGCCGCGTACCGCGCGGTGCGCAAGGGCGTGATGGACTACGAGCGGCGCCACGGCTATCGCGGACCGGAGGGCTTCGTGCAGTTGCCCGAGGCCGGCGACGACCGCGACCAGACCATCGACGACGCGCTGACCGATCACCCGGACAACGGCGAGATCATCGCCGGCGTGGTGACGGCCGCGAACGCGAAGCAGGTGGTCGCGCAACTGGTCGACGGTACGCAGGTGACGGTGTCGGGCGACGGCCTGCGCTTCGTCGCCGCCGCGCTGAGCCCACGCGCGAACCAGACGCTGCACATCAGGCCGGGTTCGATCGTGCGCCTCATCGCCGACGACAAGGGCAACTGGCAGATCACGCAGCTGCCGCAGGTCGAGGGCGCGCTGGTGTCGCTGACGCCGCAGGACGGTGCGATCCGCGCGCTGATCGGCGGTTTCGACTTCAACAAGAACAAGTTCAACCATGTGACGCAAGCGTGGCGCCAGCCGGGTTCGAGCTTCAAGCCGTTCATCTATTCGGCCGCGCTCGACAAGGGTCTCGCCCCGGCGACGATCATCAACGACGCGCCGCTGTACTTCCCGCCGAGCACGCCGGGCGGCGACGCGTGGGAGCCGAAGGACGACGACCAGCCTGATGGTCCGATGTCGATGCGCCTCGCGCTGCAGAAGTCGAAGAACCTCGTGTCGATCCGCATCCTGTCGTTCATCGGCACCAGGTACGCGCAGGACTTCGTCACGCAGCGCTTCGGTTTCGACGCCGACAAGACCCCGCCGTATCTGCCGATGGCGCTCGGCGCGGGCCTCGTCACGCCGCTGCAGTCGGCGGGCGCGTACTCGGTGTTCGCGAACGGCGGCTACCGGATCAATCCGTATCTGATCAACGAAGTGACCGACGCGCGTGGCGTGGCGATCTCGCGGGCGCAGCCGCTCGTCGCTGGGCACGATGCGCCGCGCACGCTCGAGCCGCGCAACGCGTACATCATGAACAGCCTGTTGCACTCGGTCGCGACCGCGGGTACGGGGGCGGGCACCAACGTGCTGAAGCGCTCGGACCTGCAGGGCAAAACCGGTACGACCAACGATGCTAAGGACGGCTGGTTCGCCGGCTATCAGCAGTCGCTGGTGGCGGTCGCCTGGATGGGCTATGACCAGCCGAAGAGTCTCGGCAGCCGTGAATTCGGTGCGCAGCTCGCGCTGCCGATCTGGGTCGAGTACATGCAGCGCGCGCTGCGCGGTGTGCCACAGGCCGAGCCGCCGCAACCCGACGGTGTGACGGCGATGGACGGTGAGTTGTTCTTCAGCGACAAGTTGCCGGGGCAAGGCTTCGTCGCGAGCATCGGTCTCGATTCGAGCAATCCGATGGCCGGCGCGACCGATGCGGTGGGCGGTGTGGGGCCGGCGGGCATGACGCCGCCGGTGGTCCCGCCGCCGAGCGTGTCGACGACCGAGAAGAAGCAGATCATGGATCTGTTCGAGTCGAACAAGCCTTGATGTTTTTGACAGCGCGTGCGCGGTCGGCTTCGGCGGGTCGCGCACGCGTTCACCCCTTCGGGTCGGATTCCTGACCTATCCTTCCTTCTTTGCGCGATGCGTGCGCGAATGCATCGGCGGCTGAATCCATCGCGCGCTCAAGCACTTGGACGCGATCTCCAGGCCTTATCAACAGGTCTTTCAACACATTCTGTGGATAACGGCGCTGGCCGTTTTTTTACCGTCGTGACTCCGCTTGATCGCGTCGTTGCTTCGAAATTGCTACGCCCGATAACACGCGGGACAAAGCGATTCGCCTCAAGCACTTAGACGCTTCGCCGCTGGCTTATCAACAAGTCTGTCAACACAAACTGGGGATAACACGAATTGGGAATAAGTGCGCGGCGTTCGGTAGGGAATCCCAGGTTTAGTTGGATGCGGTTGTGTTCGGTGTACCGACGGGCGCCGACGCAGACGCAGCAGTCGAAGCGGCCGCAGCCGGCGCGGACGATGTCCGGCCCTGATCGAGCGGCGGATTCCCCATCGCTTGCAACAGCGCAGCCGTGTCGCTGAGCCGCGCACTCGTATAGCGGATCTCGTCGAGCTGCGCGTTGCGCCATTGCTGCTCGCTCGAACGGGTCGCCGCGACGGGCAGCGAGCCGAGCCGATAGCGCGCCGACGTCTCGTTGAACACGCCCTGTGCCGAACGCGCGGCGATGTTCGCGGCATCGAGCGACTGCGCGTCGTGCTCGAGCGAGGCGAGCGTATCGGCGACGTTCTGGAACGCGGCCAGCACGGTCTGTTTGTACTGCGACACGCTCGCTTCGTAGGTGTGTTGCGCCGCGCGGCGCTGCGCGAGCAGCGCGCCGCCATGAAACAGCGGTTGCGACAGCGACGCGCCGATGCTCCAGATCGCCCCCGCACCGGACATCGCGACCGGCCAGCTAAACCCGCCTTGTCCCATCGATGCCGACAGCGACAGACTCGGGAACATCTGCGCGGTGGCGACGCCGACATCGGTCGCAGCGGCCTTCAGCGCGGCGTCGGCGGCCTCGATGTCAGGCCGCGTGCGTAGCAGCTCCGACGGCACCACGACCGGCACCTGCTCGGGCAGATGCAATTGCACGAGATCGATGTCGTCCGGCGCTGCATCGGGCGTGCGGCCAAGCAGCACCGCGAGCGCGTGACGCGTGGTGAGCCACTGTTGCTTCAGCGCCGGCAGACTCGCCGACACGCTCGCCGCGCTCTGCTGCGCGTTCAGCAGATCGGCATGCGAGACCGCGCCGAGCGCGAAGCGCCGTTCGGTATCGCGTGCCTGATCGTTGGCGAGGACCACGAGCCGCTCGGTCGTATCGATCTGTGCATGCAGCGCGGCGCTCGTGATCGTCGCAGTCACGATGTTCGCCGCGAGCGCGCGCCGCGCCGCCTCGAGCTGGTAGACCTGCACGTTCACGCGCGCGGCGAGCGCCGCGTTCGCGAGCCGCGCGGAGCCGAATAGATCGAACGTGTAATGCGCCTGCAACTGGCCGACGAACACGTTGTACAGAAACGTGTTCGGTCCGATCTCGGGGATCGCGAGCGCGCGATTGCGGGTGGCCTGGCCGCCGGCGTCGATGGTCGGCAGCAGCGAACTGCCGACCTGCGCGCGCAACTGCTCGCGCGCGGCGGCGAGACTGCGGTCGGTCGCGTCGAGCGTCGGACTATTGCGCAAGCCTTCGTCGACGAGCGCGTTCAGCGCCTCGGAGCGGTACAGCTTCCACCATTCGGGCACCGGCTGCGCGCCGGTCACGAACTGCTGCGTGATGCCCTGCGCGGGCACGGTTTGCGTCGGCAGCGGCTCGGCACCGTAGTGCGCGGGCTGCGGCATCGCGGGCGCGTCGCCGTTCGGTCCGAACGAGCAGGCGCCGAGCATGCAGGTGATGCTCGCGATGCCGGTGGCCAGCGTGGTGCGGGCCAGCGCGTCGAAGCGCGCGCGGCGGTGGGATAGGGCGGGAGTAGTCATGCTCGTGCTCATGCTCAGTTACCCGTATGCGTGGCGCCGGAACCGGACGGCGTCTGCGGCTCGCGCTCGTCGGTACGCACGCGGAACGACGCGGCGTACAACGCGGGCAGATAGAACAGCGTCAGGATCGTCGCGCTCGTGATGCCGCCCATCAGCGCGGTCGCCATCGGCCCGAAGAAGTTCGAGCGCAAGAGCGGGATCAGCGCGAGCACGGCGGCGGCGGCGGTCAGCGTGATCGGCCGGAACCGCCGCACGGTCGCGCCGACGATCGCATCGAAACGCTTGTGCCCCGACGCGATGTCCTGCTCGATCTGATCGACGAGAATCACCGAGTTGCGCATGATGATGCCGAACATCGCGATCACACCGAGCATCGCGACGAAGCCGAACGGCTGGCCGAACAGCAGCAACGTCAGCACGACGCCGATCAGGCCGAGCGGCGCGGTCAGCACGACCATCAGCACGCGCGCGAAGCTTTGCAGCTGGATCATCAGCAGCGTCAGCACCGCGATCACCATGATCGGAATCTGCGCGTTGATCGAGGTTTGACCCTTGGCGCTTTCCTCGACGGAGCCGCCGATCTCGATCCGGTAGCCGACCGGCAGCGTCGCGCGGATCGGCGCGAGCGCGCGGTCCACCGCGTGGGTCACGTCGATGCCTTGCGCGCCGGCCGACACGTCGGACTGCACGGTGATGGTCGGCTGGCGGTCGCGTTCCCAGATCACGCCGTATTCGAGGTCGTTGCGCAGATGTCCGAGGGTGCCGAGCGGCACCGGGCCGTTCGGCGTCGGCATCGCGAGCGCGGTCAGCTGCGACGGGTCGACGCGTTCGGCGCGCGGCGCGCGCAGATCGACGCTGATCAGCTTGTCGCGCTCGCGATACTGCGTGACCGTGTAGCCGGACATTGTCAGCGCGAGGAAGCTGGAGATGTCTTCGGATGTCACGCCGAGCTCGCGCGCGCGTTTCTGGTCGATCTCGAAGCGCACCGAGCGCTCGGCGGGTTCGTCCCAGTCGAACTGCACGTTGCGCGTGCCGCGATTGGCGCGCATCGTCGCGGCGACGCGTTCGGCGATCGAGCGCACAGTCGCGATGTCGTCGCCGCTCACGCGGAACTGCACCGGATAGCCGACCGGCGGGCCGTTCTCGAGGCGCGACAGGCGCGTGCGGATCGCCGGGAAGTCGTTGCGCAACTCCGGTTCGAGCCACTGTGCGAGCTTCTCGCGATCCTTGACCGACTTCGTGGTGATCACGAACTGCGCGAAGTTCGGCTGCTGCAATTGCTGATCGAGCGGCAGATAGAAGCGCGGCGCGCCGGTGCCGACGAAGCTGACCGAGTGATCGATTTCCGGCCGCCCTTTGAGAACCTGTTCCAGCCGCTGCGCCTGACGCAGCGTTGCATCGAACGACGCGCCTTCGGGTAGCCGCACATCGACCAGCAACTCCGGCCGGTCCGAGCTCGGGAAGAACTGCTGCGGCACCAGCGAGAAGCCGGCCATCGCGAGCACGAACAGCAGCACGGTGATCGCGAGCACCACGAAGCGCCGCTCGATGCACCAGCCGATCCAGCCGCGCAAGCGCGTGTAGAAGCGCGTGTCGTAGATGTCGTGTTCGTGATCGTCGGGCTCGTGCGCATGGCGCTTGCGCTCGGGCAGCATGTGATAGCCGAGCAGCGGAATCAGCACGACCGCCGCGAGCCACGACGCGATCAGCGCGATCGCCGACACTTCGAAGATCGAACGCGTGTACTCGCCGGTGCTCGATTTCGCGAGCGCGATCGGCAGGAAGCCGGACACGGTCACGAGCGTCCCGGTCAGCATCGGAAACGCGGTGCTGGTGTACGCGAAGGCCGCGGCGCGCGTGCGGTTCCAGCCTTGCTCGAGCTTCACCGACATCATTTCGACCGCGATGATCGCATCGTCGACGAGCAGGCCGAGCGCGAGCACAAGGGTGCCGAGCGATACCTTGTGCAGGCCGATATCGAACAGGTACATGCACAGCGCGGTGACCGCGAGCACCACCGGAATCGAGATCACGACGACCATGCCGGTGCGCACGCCAAGTGACACCAGACTCACGATCAGCACGATCGCGACTGCTTCGGCGACCGCTTCGAGGAAGTCGTTCACAGAGCGCGCGACCGCGTGCGGCATGCTCGATACTTCGACCAGATTCAATCCGACGGGCAGCGCGGCGCGCAGTTGGGTCATCTGCTGATCGAGCGCGCGGCCGAGGCGGATCACGTCGCCGCCAGGCTGCATCGTCACGCCGATGCCCAGCACGGGTTTGCCGCCGAAGCGCATCTGCGTGACGATCGGGTCGTCGTAGCCGCGCCTGATCGTCGCGATGTCGCCGAGACGGAACGTGCGGTTGTTGATGCGGATCAGCGTGTCGGCAAGCGCGTTGACGTCGTTGAACTGGCCGCTCGGGCGCACGAACACGCGGTCGTCGGTGGTGGTGAGCGTGCCCGCGGGCGCGATTGCGTTCTGCGCGTTGATCGCCTGGCCGAGCTGTTGCGGCGAGATGCCCAGACGCGTCAACTGCGTGTTCGCGATCTCGATGTAGATGTGCTGATCGGGGTCGCCGAAATAGTCGACCTTGCCGACGCCCGGCACGCGCAGCAGCACCGAGCGCAACTGGTCCGCGTAATCATGCAGTTGCGCGGCGGAAAAGCCGTCGCCTTCGAGCGTGTAGATGTTGGTGTAGACGTCGCCGAATTCATCGTTGAAGAACGGGCCCTGGATGCCCGGCGGCAAGGTCGCCGAGATGTCGCCGACTTTCTTGCGCACCTGGTACCACGTTTCGGGCACCTGGCTCACCGGCGCGGAGTCTTTCATCGTGAAGAAGATCAGCGATTCGCCGGGGCGCGAGTAGCTGCGCACGAAATCGATGTACGGCGTTTCCTGCAGCTTGCGGCCGATGCGATCGGTCAGTTGCTCCTGCACCTGGCGCGAGGTGGCGCCGGGCCAGAACGTGCGGATCACCATCACGCGGAACGTGAAGGGCGGGTCTTCCGATTGCGCGAGCCGCGTGTAGGCGAGGATGCCGAACGCGGTGGCGAGCGCGATCAGGAACACGACCAGCGCCTGATGACGCAGCGCCCACGCGGAAAGATTGAAGCGGCCTTCTTCGTGCGCCGTGCTCATGAAGCGAAGTCCTCGGGATGCAGCGGCGCGATCGCGCGGACTTTCTCGCCGGCGCTCACGGTGTGCACCCCTTGCAGTACGACGCTTTCGCCATCTTTCAGGCCCTCGCTGACGACAAACGTGCGCTCGTAGTAGCGCGTGACGGTCACGCGACGCAGCTCGAGCGTGTTGTCCGCGGCGCGCACGACCCACACGGCCGGTTCACGCCCCTCGTGAAACAGCGCGGTGACCGGCAGCGTGAACACGCCGTGCTGCGCGGCCGCCGCGGTGAGCGGCAGGGCCGGCGTGACGTCGGCGGTCATGCCGAGGCGCACGTCGGCGCCGGCATCGACGAGCGTCAGACGCGCGCGCCATGTGCGGCTTTGCGGATCGGCGGCCGGCGACAGCTCACGCACGCGCGCGCTGAGCTTGCGGCCCGGCAGCGCGGCGAGCGTGACGCTCGCATTCTGGCCGACCGCGAATGCGGCGAGCGCGCTTTCGGGCACGTCGCACAACACGTCGACGTCGCCGCTCCACGCGAGGTTGTAGACGGCCTGACCCGCCGACACGTTTTGTCCCGTGTCCGCCTGTTCAGCCGTGATGACGCCCGCATGACCGGCGGTGAGCGTCGTGTACTGCAACTGGTTCTTCGCGAGCGCCGCCTGCTGCCGCGCCTGATCGCGCTGCGCGAGCGCGGACGCGTAGGCGTTGGTGGTCTGTTCGAGCTGCGCCGGTGCAATCAGGTTTTCCTTGGCCTGGGCCCTGTCGCGTTCGAGCTGCTGCTGCGCATAGACGAGGTTGTGCTGCGCGGCTTCGACCTGCGCCTGTGTGCTCGCGGCGTTTTTCTGCGCATCGGCCGGGTCGAGCAGTGCGACGACTTCGCCGCTCTTCACCGTGTCGCCGAGCCGCACCCGCCGCTCGATGATCTTGCCGGCGACGCGAAACGACAGCGGCGTCGAATAGCGCGCCTGCACTTCGCCGGGCAGCGACGCCGCCTGCAGCGCGTGACCGTCCGCATGCACGGCGAGCGCGACCACCGGGCGCGGCGCGGGTGCCGCGGCTTCCTTCTTCGAGCAGGCCGAGAGCGCGAGCACGCCTGCCAGCGCCAGCGCGCAGGTCTGCATGGCGAAACCGCGGTGATGGGATGGGGGAGACTGCTGGCGCATCGCTGACGATGCGGGAGAACCGGGACGCTTCACAATTACCCCAACTGGAGACAGCGAACGAACACGGCAAGCCGCGTGGCCCGCCAGCGAAGACCTGCACGCCGTTCATGCTAATGGCATACAGATATGGCTTTGGATGACGAAATGCATTCTAATACACTCGTGTATCTGAATGTATAGATGGATTTGAATTCTTTTGGATGCTAGGCTTGCGGCCATGAAACGTCAAAGACTGACACGAGAGCAGAGCAAAGACCAGACGCGGGGGCGGCTGCTCGATGCTGCGCAGGCAACTTTCATGAAGAAGGGCTTCGTCGCGGCGAGTGTCGAGGACATCGCGGCGGCGGCAGGCTATACGCGCGGCGCGTTCTATTCGAACTTCCGCAGCAAGACCGAGCTGTTTCTGGAGCTGTTGCGGCGTGATCACGAAGCGATGCAGGCGGGACTGCATGCGATCTTCGAAAACGCGGCGTCGCGCGAGGAGATGGAGGCGCGCGTGCTGCGCTACTACAGCTCGCTGCATCGCGAGAACAAGTGTTTTCTGCTATGGGTCGAGGCGAAGCTGCTGGCGGTGCGCGACGGCCGTTTCCGGCTGCGCTTCAACGCGTACATGCACGAGAAGATCGAACAGTTGAGCGCCTATGTGCGCGAGTTCTCGGAGCGCGTGGGCACGCCGATGTCGATGCCGCCCGAGCAGCTCGCGATCGGACTGATGGGGTTATGCGACGGCGTCCAGTTCTTCTACACGGTCGATCCGCAGAATGTGCCGACCGAAATGGCCGAAATGGTGCTGGCGGGGTTTTTCTCGCGCGTGGTGTTCGGGCGCGATGCGTGACAGTGGGCGTTGAGCCCGGATGCAAGAACGCGCGACCCCGACGGATCGCGCATCAGATACGGCTAGAACCGCAAAAATCAGTCGACCGGCAGTTGCGCGCAGGCTTCGGCGGCGGGCGCCGCGCAAGCGAACGCGTATTGGCCGCTGGCGTCGAGGATCTTTGCCCCTGCGTGCAGGGCGACCTTGATATCCGCGCAGCGCTCATAAGCGATATATGCCGAGCTGGCGGCGGCCGACCAGCAAACCAGCGAAAACGCGATTTTTTCGAGCAGATGAAAACGATGTGGCATGGCGATGGGGCGGTAATTTCTTTCGGCCGCTATTTTACCAATAGACTAGGGTTTATACCTAGTTAAAACCCACAATAGACGCCGCAATAGTGGCGGGATCGACACGCCACCTCGAATCTGACCGGAATGTCATGTCTGGGTCAGGGTTGGGACATGTCCGATAGCTAGAATCGGTTGGGTTGGGCGGGCCCATGCGCATGCCGCGCGGGTCCACGCAGGCGGCAACCATTGCGCCGGCCCGGCTTTACCGAGGCAGGAGTCGTCCCATGAATCAACTGCAGTCGATGCGCGTGTTCGTCAAGGTGGCGGACCTCGGCAGTTTCGTTGGCGCGGCGGCCGCGCTGGATCTGTCCACCGCGGTCGTCACGCGGCACGTCGCGGATCTCGAAGCGCGGCTCGGCACCCGATTGCTGAACCGCACGACCCGCCGTCTGTCGCTGACCGAATCCGGCGCGACCTATCTGGAGCGCGTACGTCACATCCTCGCCGATCTCGAAGGCGTCGAGCAGAT
This sequence comes from Paraburkholderia sp. BR13439, assembly GCF_040948805.1. NCBI lineage: Bacteria > Pseudomonadati > Pseudomonadota > Betaproteobacteria > Burkholderiales > Burkholderiaceae > Paraburkholderia > Paraburkholderia sp. BR13439. The sequence goes on from NZ_JBFPKN010000002.1 coordinate 50,835, forward strand.
GGTGGTGGCGCGCAATCACGAACCAGTCGGCACACTGCGCATCGTCGCGCCGGTCGTGTTCGGGCTGCATAGTCTCGCGCCGGTCGTGCAGTCGTACGCGGCGCGCTATCCGGACGTCGTGCCCGACGTCACGCTCGCCGACCGCCACGTCGATCTCGTCGAAGAGGGCTTCGACGTCGGTATTCTGGTTGCGCGGCAGATGCGCAGCGCGAGCATCGTCACGCGGCGGCTGACGACCGGCTATATGACAGTGTGCGCGACGCCCGAGTATCTGGCGCAACACGGCACGCCGAAACGCCCCGACGATCTGCTCGGGCATTCGTGCCTGAGCCGGCCGGCCGAGCAGGGTGGCGGCGAGGAGCGCGTGTTCAGCGGGCCGGACGGCGAAGTGCGGGTGCGGCCGACCAACGCGATCGCGGCGAACAACGCCGAGATGCTGCGGCAGTTCGCGCTGCTGGGCATGGGCGTGGCGATTCTGCCGAGCTACCTGATCGGGCGGGATCTGGCGGCTGGGCGGCTCGTGCGTCTGCTCGACCAGTACAGCCTGCCGCCCATCGAAATCACGATTGCGTATCCGAGCCGGCTGCATCTGCCGGCGAAGGTACGGACGTTCATCGATCATCTGGTCGAGCATTTCCAACCGGAAAGCGCACAGGTGCGGGATTCGCGCAGTGCGGCGCTGGTGCGGGCGGTAGCGCAGGTGAGGGGGGCCGACGATCAGGTCGCGCGCGAGATGGCCGAAGACGCGCTCGAACGCACCCGCACGACACGCCGTGTGACAAGGGTGCCGCGCACGCGGATCGCGGCGTCGTCGCAGTTCTGAAGGGTGAGGTGATGCGTGTCTGAATCCGGCTTCAGATGCCTAAGCCCGGACCATAATTGCCGCCGATCAGGCGCGTGACCGACTCGATGTCGACATAATCCTGCTCCGGCATGCTATCGAGCATCGCCAGTACCTCGTTGCTCGCGCCGGCTTCGCGTGCCGCGTCGACGAGCGCATCTTTGTTGGTGGGAAATTCGACTTCGCTGAGAAGATCGGCGATCTGCAGATCGATCGATTCGCCGGGGATGTCCGAGGCCGTCATGCGCATGCTCCTGTCGAGCTCGAGTTAGTCACGTTGTTATTGCCGCCGCGAAAAGCTAGCGCCTCGCCGCGATGAGTTTCTCGCAGCGTGTCGCAATCCCACGCGTATCGCCACCCCATCTTCATGACAGCCGGCGCAAGCCGGGCCGGCGCGCCGTCGCGGCAGCGCCAACGCCCGCCGTTGCGGCCGCACTCACGTGGTCAGATGCTCGTGCTGCCCGGTCAGGCTGCGTTCCAGATGTCGGGACTTTGGGAGCGCAATATGCTCCCAGTGCTGCGGACGGCTCGAGTCGGCGCTCGCCACGTCCGGGGCAGGAGGCGCGACCGGCGCGGCGTCCACGCGTTGCGCAAGCGTAATGGAATCCTTGCTGTCCGGCGCGGTATGAACCGGCGCGGCGAAACACGAGGCTGACAGCGTCACCATGATTAACAGTGTCGAGGTTTTCATCGCCCGACCTCCTAAAGCTCATGCGGCGCTGACAATCGAGCAAACCCTGTGCCGTCCCGCGTCGAAAGGACGGTGCAAGCCAAGGACGGCGTAGCGCTACGCGGCGCAAGCTCCTTACCATGTTAGACGGCAAATACTGCAAGGCGCGCACATTTGCGACAAAACCGTATTGTAGATTCCATCATCGCACGAACCACCGCGCGCGTCCGCCATGCGTTAGCGCAGCACGTCGAAGCGCGTCCACGGCCACGACGGACGGTCGCGCATATAGCCGTTCAGCCAGTTCCACTGCGGATGCCGCTTCATAAACGCCTGCGCGTCGAACGGCCGGCCGCACGGATGCCCCCAGCGCGCGGTAAACGCCATCTCGCGCGCCATTTCGCTATCGACCACCTTGCCGTCGTTCGCGCCCCACGGATTGAACGGGCCGTGATCGGTGCCGCCGAAGCGCGCGTCGTCGAGCTCCAGATGCCCGCAGATCGTGCGCGAGCACGGGTTGTCGTTGCGATCGAGATAGACGTCGTGATGATCGGCGATCATCTGCCTGGCGAGTTCGACGTCGATGCTGCCGCGATGCATTTCCTCGAGCTGCATGAAACGCAGACGCCGCGCGCCGTTCTTGCGCACGTCGGTATAGTCCTCGCCTTCGCCGATGCATTCCTGGTTGCGGATCTTCAGATCCGTCGCGGTGTTGTAGCCGCTGTAGAAACCGTCCCTGGTGGTCTCGAAGCCCGAATAGTGCAGCCCGAGTTCGTAACGCGCGATCTCGCCGGTCTTCGTGTCGCCGAGCAGCCAGCTGTTCGCGTAGCCGCCGTTGTTTGCGAGCGAGAACATCTCGCACCATTCCTTGATGCTGTTCGCATATTGCGACGCGCGCCGCGAGCGATAGAACTCGGGCGCGCCGGCCGGGTTGTAGCCCGCGAAGTTCGAGATCGTCGTTTCGGTGATCATCAGACCGGCCGCCGTGACCCAGAAATCGGTCAGGCTCGAGATGCAGCCCGGCAGACCCTGCATCAGGATGCGGTTGCCGCGGTCGGGCACGATGTCGAACACGACGTTGAACGCGTCGCCGGCCGCATAGCGGTCCCATGAGTTGTGCGCCATCACGATGCGGCCGTCGCGCGTCGCGCTGCCGGTCGCGATGAACGCGCTGCAGTGGTGACCGCGCCGGCCGCGCCACAGTTTCGCGCCCAGATGCGGCTGTGCCTGCGCCGCATGTGTCGGCCACCAGCTTTGCAGCAGATCCATGTAGCCGTTCCACGCGAGCACTTCGGCGAACGGCAGCTTCGCGCCATCGGCGATGCCATGAATTTCGTCGGCGAATTCGGTGTCGAGCTTGCTCGCGAACTGACTCGTCGCGGCGTTGACGAAGGTGTCGAACTCCTCGCCGGTGTCCCACCTGGCGAGATAGCGCGCGGTGCGGATCGCGTTTCTGATTTCGTCGGCGAGCAACTGGCCGTGCTGTTCGCCGCGATCGTACGGCTCGCCTTCGATATGCACGAAAATCCAGCCGGCCTGATCGCGGCGTACGGCCTCGGGGGACGGTTCGCTCATCTTCGGCTCCGACGATACGGCGTATAGGGCGGGCGCTGTCGCCGCGCCCATGCTGGGCTCACGTGTGCCGGCCGCATGAAGGGCGGGCAGTCTGTTCATTGTAGAGAATCCGCGGCGCTTTGCATCGCGCGCCGCGAAGCTTGCGCGAAGGCCCTAGCGCGACGGATTCATGCGGAAGTACGCGTCGAGCAGCGAGGTCTTGTAGACGACCCCGGCAAGCAACGGACGCGCGGTGCTTTCGATCACCGGCAGCCGCTCGCCCTGAAACGCCATGAAGTGCTGCAACGCGACGGCAAGCGACATGTCCGGCGTCAGCACGTCGAAGTGCGGCTGCAGATAATCGGCGGCGGTTTTCATCGACGTGTCGGTCCGGTCGAGCAGATCGGACGTGATGTCCTTCAGCGCGACCACGCCGAGAAATGCGCCCGAGTCGTTGGCGACGTACAGGTACTTGACCGGATATTCGAGAAACACGCGCGTCATGTCGTGCACGCTCGCGTTCGGCGGTACGACGGTCTGCGCGGGGCGGATCAGCTCGCGCATCTGCGTCGCGCGCAGTCGCGTTCGTTCCTGCTCCTCGCGATTGCGGCGCAGCGTGATCTCGTACATCGAGGTCTTGCCGATCGCGCGCGCGATGAAGTACGCGACCACGCACGACACCATCAGCGGCAGCACGACCTGATAGCTCAAGGTCATTTCGAAGATCATCAGGATCGCCATCAGCGGCGCCTGGGTCGCGCCCGCGAGGAACGCGCCCATGCCGACCATCGCATACGCATAAGCGGCCGACGTCGCGTGCGGCCACAACGCGTGCATGCCCTGGCCGAACAGTGAGCCGACCGCCGCGCCGACGAACAGCGTCGGCGTGAACACGCCGCCGACCGCGCCGGAGCCGGCCGTCGCCGCGGTCGCCGCGAGCTTGCAGACGAGCACGAGCACGAGCGCGGTCCACGTCCACGGCGAATGCAGGATCGAGTTCACGACGCTGTAGCCGTTGCCCCACACCTCGGGCTCCGCGACCGAGATGATGCCAACCACGAGACCGCCGATTGCGAGCCGCACCGGCAGCGCCACCGGCAGCTTGCGAAAGGTCCGCTTCGAGGCATCGAGCAACCGCAGGAACTGCGGCGCGGCCGCGCCGCACAGCGCGCCGAGCGCGACGAACAGCAGCACCTCGGGACCGGTCACGGTCGGAAACTCCGGCATCTCGTAGGGCGGCTTGTAGCCGGCGAATTCGCGCATCGTGATGTTCGCGACGACCGCGGCGACCACCACCGGCCCGAAGCTCTCCATCGCGATCGAGCCGAGCACGATCTCGGTGACGAAAAACGCGCCCGCGATCGGCGCGCTGTACGCGGACGTGATACCGGCCGCCGCGCCGCACGCGACCAGCAGGCGCAGCCGCGGCGGATCGAAGTGGACCCAGCGGCCGATCAGCGACGAGGCGAGCGCCGCGAGCTGCACCATTGGACCTTCACGGCCGATCGAGCCGCCGCTCGCGATCGTAAACAGCGACGACACGCTGCGCCACAAGCTCAGGCGCACCGGCACGGCGCCGTCGCCGATCGCGACGGCTTCCATGTAGTCGGAGTGCGGGTGCCGGTCGGCGTGACGCTGCGCGATCAGCAGAAACACGCCGGCGACCAGACCGCCCGCGGCCGGCACCCAGATGCGCACGGTCCACGGCAGGCTGCGCGCCGTTTCGACGAAGCTGCCGGAGTGGCCGGTTATCGCCAGTTGCAGCAGTTCGATGCCCTTGCGAAACGCCACGGTGGCGAACGCGCCGGCAATGCCGACGACGACCGACCAGACCAGCATCGTATGGGCATCGGAGAGGCGGAAAAGGCGTTGGGCGCGGGTGCGCAGCTTCAGCAGGAATGAAAGCACGTCGACGGTACGGGGCGTGATGGGAGGTTGAAAAATCCGCGCCATAACAACAGCGCGCCCGCGTCGAATGGCGGGCGCGCGGCGGCGAGCGGGCGGGGCCGGGCGGCGCGGTTCAAGTCGCCGCCTTGTCGAGTTCCGGGTAGTGCCGGAAGACGCAGCTTTCGTTATGGGCGATGCGCCGGTCCGAGTCCAGGTACGCGACGATGTTCGGTCTGGCGATCACCCTGTCGTGCAGCGCGGCGAGCCGCGGATAGTGCTCGCCGAAGCGCTTCAGCGCGCGCGGAAACGCATACAGCAGACCATCGATCAACTGGAACATCGACAGATCCACATAGGTCAGCGCGTCGCCGACCATGAAGCTGTCGCCGGCCGGATTCTGCGCGAGCACGCGTTCGAAGTACGACATGAACTTCGGAATCCGATGCTCGATGAAATCGTGCGCGCGCACCTTCGCCGCATCTTTCTGCTCCTCGTAGTAGAGGCCGCTCGCGAGCGGATGGTGGGTGTCGTGCGCTTCGGTGACGACGTCGGCGATCGTCAGTTGCAGGCCGTTCGCGACGTAGCGCAGGCTCTCCACCGTGGGCGCGAGATTGAGCCGCGGGCCGAGATAGAACAGGATGTTGGCGGTTTGCGGGATCACCAGATCGCCGTCTTTCAGAAACGGCGGCGCGAACGGCGGATACGGCTCGTCGGGGCTGTCCATCACGGCCATCATCGCCTCGGTGCCGAGGCCCTTCGAAGGCTTGCCGCGCGCGACTTCGACATAGTCGACGCCGGCTTCCTCCAGCGCGAGCCGCACGAATTCGCCGCGGCCTTGCAGGCCATCCCAGTAGTACAGTTCCAGGCTCATCGATCGATCCTCATTCCGGTCGCCGGGACGCGTCGCGGGAAGACGGTTTCACCGCTGCCATCGGACCATGCGCACAGGCGGGTTGTGGGAGCAAAGTTCGCAGCAACGAGTATGCCGTGTGAGCGGGCCGGATGGGGCGCCAGAATGCCCAAAACCCCGCGCGCGGCGGGGTGTCGGGGAAGGCGGGGAAGCCGGCGACGGCTCAGCGCAACAGGTGCTGGACGGCCCATGTGATGCCCAGTCCGCCGGCGATCAGCCACACATACAGAATCAGGCCCGTGGTCAGCGCGCGCGGACCCGCTTCGCGAATCTGCGAAATGCGCGTTTCCATGCCGAGTGCGGTCATCGCCATCGTCAGCGCGAAGGTGTCGAGCAGGTTCAGCGACGAGGTGGCGCTTTGCGGCAGCACATGCAGCGAGTTGATCGCGACGCAGGCGAGAAAGCCGAGTGCGAACCAGGGGATCGCAAGCTTGCGTGGGACGACGCCGTCCGTGCTGCCATCCTTCGCGCCGCGCGCCGCGCGGTTCACCCACAGGCCGACCACCAGCAATACCGGCACGAGCAGCATCACGCGGGTCATCTTGACGATCGTCGCGATGTGCGTCGCTTCCGGGCTCACGTTGCTCGCCGCGCCGACCACCTGCGCGACCTCGTGGATCGTGCCGCCGAAGAAGAGACCCGCGCCGACCGTATCGAGATGCAGCCAGCCCGCGTTGAACAGCACCGGGTACAGGAACATCGACAGCGTGCCGAACAGCACGACGGTGCCGACCGCCATCGCGCTCTTGTGCGGCTTCGATTGCAGCGTCGATTCGAAAGCGAGCACCGCGGCCGCGCCGCAGATCGCGCTGCCGGCCGCCGTCAGCAGCGCGGTGTCGCGATCGAGCTTCATGATCTTGATACCGGCCCAGGTGCCGATCACGAGCGTGCTGACGACGATCAGCACCGATTCCGCGAGACCCGGCAGGCCCACCTGGGCGATTTCCTGCAGGCTCACGCGCAGACCGAAGAACGCGACCGCGATGCGCAGCAGCTTGCGCGCCGAGAAGTTGACGCCCGCCGCCCAGCTGGCCGGCATGCTGTCGCGCAGCGCGTTGCCATAGATCGCACCGGCGACGATGCCGACGATCAGCGGACTCAGGCCAAGACCGGCAACCGCCGGAATCGCCGCGATGCGCGTGACGGCGGCGGCGAACAGCGCGACGAATAGCACGCCATTGAGTTGGCCGCGAGTGGACAGCGCGGGGGAGGCGGCAGTGAGCGGGACGGTGGGTGTGGACATGATCGGGTGCCTGACTTCGTAGCGAACTTGCACAGAACTGCATGAGCAGCAACGGGGCTAATCCTAAATTAGATATAACGATATGAAAAATCGTGATTTAGAATGTGAAGTATCGGCCCAACCAATATTTCATCGAGATGACCCCGGATCAACTTATAACGTTTGCTGCCGTCGCTGAGCATCGCAACATCAGCCGGGCGGCGGTGGCGCTGCATCTGTCGCAGCCGGCGGTGTCCGGACAGCTACGGCAATTGCAGGACGAGTTCGGCGAGCCTCTGTACCAGCGCGATGGCCGCGGCGTACGGCTGACGCCGGCCGGCGAGCAGCTCGCCAGCTATGCGGCGCGGCTGCGCGACATCTGGCGGCAGGCGCATGCGTATCGCGACGCGCTGCGCGGTCTGGAGCAGGGCACTTTGCGGATCGGCGCGAGCACGACGCCGGCGAGCTATCTGCTGCCGTATCTGATCGCCGAATTCCATCGCCGCTATCCGGACGTGACCGTGCATACCGCCAACGGCAATACGGCCGAGATCGTCGGCGCACTCGGCTCGGTCGACATCGCGATGATCGAGGGCCCCGCCGGCGCCGATCTGCCGCCGGATACGGTCGTCCATGCGTGGCGCGAGGATGAAATCGTCGCGATCATGCCGCGCTCGCACCCGCTCGCGCAGGCGGACAACGGCGAGCGCATCGAGCTGGCCGCGTTCGGCGCCTATCCGCTGGTGCTGCGCGAGGAAGGCTCGGGCGTGCGGCAGACGGTCGAGCGCGAATTCGCTCGCGCGGGCGTGCCGATGCGCGTGGCACTCGAGATCGCCGGGGTCGAAGGCGTGAAGGAGGCGGTGCGAGCCGGCATGGGCGTCGGCTTCGTGTCGGCGATGTCGATGCGGCATGAGAACGGTGCGCTGCGTCTGATGTCGCTGAGCCCGCAGCCGCTGATGCGGCGGCTGTCGATTCTGGTGCCCCATGCGAGCGCGCCGTCGCGGGTTGTCGAACAGTTTCTGGCGATGTGTATCGCGGACGGCGGCTGACTGCAGCGCTGGCGGCGTGCGGCCGGCGCGCCTGGGGATTTCCTCTATGGTGCGCGATGGCCGTCCCGCGCACTATTCGCACATCGCAGCGCCTCGGCGCTTTTTTTCGAAGTGTGATTGGAACCGGTTCCAAGAACGGTTTCGTGTCAGGATCGAGTGAGTTGGACATGGCTGATGCAGTTGAGATCGTGGTCGTCGCCAGCGCGTTCGGTGTGAACGCCGTGCGGGCCGACGGCCATCTGAAATGCGCGCAGGCGGCAAAGCGAGCCGGCGCGGCGGGTTTCGAAGTGCGTCGAGAGCTGTTCGCGAGCGACGCGGACGCGGACCCGCAACGGCTGCGCGCCCTCGGCGCGGCGTTGGCCGATCTCGGGCTGTGGCCGGTGTTCTCGACGCCGGCATCGTTGTACGCCGCGAACGGCCAGCTCGATACCGACGCGCTGCGTCTGGCGCTCGACGAAGCGGCCGCGCTCGGCGCGCGCTTCGTCAAGCTGCAACTCGGCGGCTTCGCGGGGGAGGCTCACGGTGCGGCGCTCGTCGCGCAGGTGGCGAGCGGCTGCGGCACCACGGACGGCGCGCAGCCACGGCTCGTCGTCGAAAACGGGCAACTGGCGCAGGGCGGCTCGCCCGCGCAGTTCGTCGGGCTGTTCGACGCGCTCGCGCGTGAAGGCCACGCGGACGCGCTCGGTATGACTTTCGATACCGGCAACTGGGCGTGGCTCGACGTCGCGCCGCTCCAGATCGCGCCGCAGCTTGCGCCGTACGTCGAGTACATCCATTGCAAGAGCACGACGGGCGAGGGCGCGCGGCGCTTCGCGACCGCGCCGGCCGACGATGACGCGCCATTCCGCGCGGTCCTCGACCAGCTGCCGCGCGATGTGCCGCGTGGCATCGAGTTTCCGTTCGACCCGAGCCGGATCGATGCTGATGCCGCGCACTATGTGAACTGGCTAGCGCGGGTATAGACCGCGACGCGGCAAGCAAGGCAGCAAACAACGCAACGCAACCTGAATCATCGGCATCGGATGCACCACCAGGAGCCCAGCATGATCCACCCGTACCCCGCCCTCGACGTGATCACCTACGGCGAAGCGATGGCGATGTTCGTCGCCACCGAAACCGGCCCGCTGGCAGGCGTCGGACACTTCACGAAGCGCATCGCCGGTGCGGATCTGAACGTCGCGATCGGCTTGTCGCGACTCGGCTTCAGGGTGGGCTGGATGAGCCGCGTCGGCGACGATTCGTTCGGCCAGTACGTGCGCGACACGCTGACGAAGGAGGGCATCGACCAGCAATGCGTGAGCACCGACGCGCGCTATCCGACCGGCTTCCAGCTGAAGTCGAAGAACGACGACGGCAGCGATCCGGCGGTCGAATACTTCCGCAAAGGCTCGGCGGCGAGCCATCTGTCGCGCGACGACTACGTCGCCGACTACGTGCTGCCCGCGCGTCATTTGCATCTGACCGGCGTCGCGCCGGCGATCTCGGCGAGTTCGCGCGAACTCGCGTTCCATCTGGCCCGTGAAATGCGTGCGGCAGGCAGGACGATCTCGTTCGACCCGAACCTGCGCCCGACGCTGTGGCCGTCGCGCGCGGCGATGGTCGAAGGCCTGAACGCGCTCGCGGCACTCGCCGACTGGGTGCTGCCCGGCATTGGCGAGGGTGAGATTCTGACCGGCTACACGCAGCCGGAGGACATCGCGCAGTTCTACCTCGAGCGCGGCGCGCGCGGCGTGATCGTCAAGCTCGGCGCGCAGGGCGCGTATTACCGCACCGCGACCGATGCCGCGACGATCGCCGGCCGGCCGGTCGCGAACGTCGTTGATACGGTCGGCGCCGGCGATGGTTTCGCGGTCGGCGTAATCAGCGCGCTGCTCGAAGGCCGCACGCTCGCGCAGGCGGTCGCGCGCGGCAACCGGATCGGCGCGCTCGCGATTCAGGTGATCGGCGATTCGGAAGGTTTGCCGAGCCGCGCCGAACTGGACGCGCTGGAACTGGCCGAGGTGCCGGGCATCGCAAGCGCGGCCTGACGCGGCTCGGACTGCGTCGATAGCGATGCATACACGACCAGCATCCACACGACAACAAGAGCGCCCTCAGCGCGCCAAGTTTTTTTCATCATTGATTCGGGACGACGCCGTCCAAGGAGACTTTCATGACCTCATCACTTGCGATTCGCCGCTGGTGGACGATCATGCCGATCGTGTTCATCACCTACAGCCTCGCGTATCTGGATCGCGCGAATTTCGGCTTCGCGGCGGCGGCCGGGATCAACCAGGATCTCGGCATCAGCAAGGGGCTCGCGTCGCTGATCGGCGCGCTGTTTTTCCTCGGCTATTTCTTCTTCCAGATTCCGGGCGCGATCTACGCCGAGCGCCGCAGTGTGAAGAAGCTCGTGTTCTGGAGCCTCATCCTGTGGGGCGGCTGCGCGGCGTTGACCGGCATGGTCAGCAACATTCCATCGCTGATGGCGATCCGCTTCGTGCTCGGCATCGTCGAAGCCGCGGTGATGCCGGCGATGCTGATCTTCATCAGCAACTGGTTCACGAAGAGCGAACGCTCGCGGGCGAACACGTTCCTGATTCTCGGCAACCCGGTCACGGTGCTGTGGATGTCGGTCGTGTCGGGCTATCTCGTGCATTCGTTCGGCTGGCGGCAGATGTTCATCGCCGAGGGCGCGCCCGCGATCCTCTGGGCGGTGTGCTGGTGGTTCCTCGTGAAGGACAAGCCCGAGCAGGTGTCGTGGCTCACGCAGCAGGAAAAGGATGCGCTCGCGCAGACCTTGCGCGCCGAGCAGGCCGCGATCAAGCCGGTGCGCAACTACAGCGAGGCGTTTCGCACGCCCGCGGTCATCAAGCTGTGCGCGCAGTATTTCTGCTGGAGCATCGGCGTGTACGGTTTCGTGCTGTGGCTGCCGTCGATCCTGAAAAACGGCTCGTCGATCGGCATGGTCGAGACGGGCTGGCTGTCTGCGCTGCCGTATGCGGCCGCGACGATCGCGATGCTTGCAGCTTCGTGGGCATCGGATAAACTCAACCGCCGCAAGGTGTTCGTGTGGCCGTTCCTGCTGGTCGGCGCGATTGCGTTCGCGGCGTCGTACGGGCTCGGCTCCGCGCATTTCTGGATTTCGTATGCGCTGCTCGTGATCGCGGGCGCCGCCATGTACGCGCCGTATGGCCCGTTCTTCGCGATCGTGCCCGAACTGCTGCCGAAGAACGTCGCGGGTGGCGCGATGGCGCTGATCAACAGCATGGGTGCGCTCGGTTCGTTCGTCGGCTCGTACGTGGTCGGCTATCTGAACGGCGCGACCGGCTCGCCCGCGGCATCGTATGCGTTCATGAGCGTGGCGCTCGTCGCCGCGGTGATCCTGACGCTCGCAGTCAAGCCGGCCGCCGCCGAACGACGCGACCCCGCTCGTCCCACCGTCGCAAGGAAAATTAGCTGATGAAGAAGATCGTCGCCTGGAAGTCGCTGCCCGAGGATGTGCTCGCCTATCTGCAACAGCATGCGCAGGTCGTGCAGGTCGATCCGTCACAGCATGATGCTTTCGTCGCCGCGTTGCGCGACGCCGACGGCGGCATCGGCGCAAGCGTGAAGATCGCGCCGGCGATGCTCGAAGGCGCGAGCCGGCTTAAGGCGCTGTCGACGATCTCGGTCGGCTACGACCAGTTCGACGTCGACGACCTCACGCGCCGCGGCATCGTGCTCGCGCACACGCCGGACGTACTGACCGAATCGACCGCCGATACCGTGTTCTCGCTGATCCTCGCGTCCGCGCGGCGCGTGGTCGAGCTGGCCGACTGGGTCAAGGCGGGCCAGTGGCGCACGAGCATCGGGCCCGCGCAGTTCGGGGTCGATGTGCAGGGCAAGACGATCGGCATCGTCGGCCTGGGGCGGATAGGCGGCGCGGTCGCACGGCGCGCTGCGCTCGGCTTCAACATGAAGGTGCTGTACACGAACCGCAGCGCGAACCGCCAGGCGGAAGCGGCGTATGGCGCGCGGCGCGTCGAACTGGCCGAATTGCTCGCGCAGTCCGATTTCGTCTGTCTGCAGGTGCCGCTCACGCCGCAAACGCGGCATCTGATCGGCCCGGCCGAACTGCGCGCGATGAAGAAGAGCGCGATCCTGATCAACGCGTCGCGCGGCGCGACCGTCGACGAAGCGGCGCTGATCGAGGCATTGAAGAACGGCACGATTCACGGTGCGGGCCTCGACGTGTTCGACACCGAACCCTTGCCGGCCGACTCGCCGTTGCTGTCGATGCCAAACGTGGTCGCGCTGCCGCATATCGGTTCGGCGACGCACGAGACCCGTCATGCGATGGCGCTCAACGCGGCGGAGAACCTGGTCGCCGCGCTCGACGGCACCTTGACGACCAACATCGTCAACCGTGAAGTCCTGGCGAAGTGAATCGCAGGGTGGCGCGCAAGCTGCCGCCCTCCGACCGACACGAGCGATCAGCGAATGAGCACGACCCCGCCCGCCACGCCACCCAGTCCGCCGTCCGCGCCGACGCGCCGCGCGACGATCACCGATGTCGCGCGCGAAGCCGGCACCGGCAAGACCAGCATCTCGCGCTATCTGAACGGCGAGTTCAGCGCGCTGTCGCCCGAGCTGCGCGCGCGTATCGAAGCCGCGATCGCGCGGCTCGACTACCAGCCGAATCAGATGGCGCGCGGCCTGAAGCGCGGCCGCAACCGGCTGATCGGCATGCTGGTCGCCGACCTGACCAATCCGTACTCGGTCGAAGTGCTGCAAGGCGTCGAGGCCGCGTGCCACGCGCTCGGTTTGATGCCGCTGATCTGCCACGCGGCGAACGAAGTCGAGATGGAGCGCCGTTACCTGCAACTGCTGACCACGTATCGCGTGGAAGGCGTGATCGTCAACGCGCTCGGCGTGCGCGAGGAGACGCTGCGGCCGGTCGGCGATGGCGGGATTCCGGCGGTGCTGGTCGATCGGCGCGTGGAGGGGCTCGTCGCCGACATGGTCGGTCTCGACAATGGCGCGGCCGCCGAGCTTGGGACGCGGCACCTGCTCGAACGGGGCTTCGAGCATATCTGGTTCGTCGTGCAGCCGTTCGAGCGGGTCAGCTCGCGGCGGCAACGCGTCGACGCGTTCGATCGCGCGATGCGCGATGAAGGCCGCGCGCGCGGTCGTACGCTAGTACTCGATCTCGCCGATGAAACTGCTGTCGAGCGCGCCCTTGCGCAGTTGGATTGTGCGATCGACTCGCCGGGCGGGGCTGGCACCGCCCCACGCGTCGCGCTGTTCGCGGCCAACGCGCCGGTCGCGTTGCGCCTCGCGCTGCACCTGAACGCGCGTTACGGCGCGCACTGGCAGAGCCGCGTCGCGCTGCTTTCCATCGACGATCCGGATTGGGCCGAGCTCGCCGGCATCACGACGATCCGTCAGCCGACCTATGACATCGGTTATCGCGCGGTCGAATTCCTGCACGAGCGCATCGAAGGCGCGCAGATGGGCGCGCGCGACTGCCTGCTGCCGGGCGAGCTGATCGTGCGTGCGTCGACCGCGCGCTGATTTCCGGTCAATCTGCGATCATTCGGGGCTGCGGCGCGCAGCGGTTGCGCGCCGGGGATTGCAAGGAACCCCGCAAGGATACTCATGGTCGTGCCACCGCTTACCCTCGCGAGCCTCGCGCTCGCCACCCTCGTCGTCGCCGCTTTACCTTTTCTGCTTTACCGGCAGTTGCGCCGTCCGCTCGCGCTCAGGCCGCGCGACGCGATCGCCGGCGTCGCGGTGTTCGCGCTGTTCGCGATGGTGATCGAGCGGGCGCTGAACGACTATCTGCTGCGCGGTAACGCGGCGACGGCGGCGTTCCTGTCGCAGCCGCTCGCGTTCGTCGTCTATGGAGCGCTGGTCGCGGGCGTTTGCGAGGAAGTGGGGCGGTTCTTCGGCATGCGGCTGCTGATGAAGCGGGCGGCGACGCGGCCGGCCGTGCGCAAAAAGTCGAGCGTGGAAGCGCCCACCGGCGTCGCTGCAAGCGCGGGCGCCAACGCCGCCGCCAGCCCGACCGCCGACGCCGACACCCGCACCGCCGCCTTGCGCGCCGACGATGGCGCCGCGCTGAGCTACGGCCTCGGCCACGGCGGCGCGGAAGCGTGGATGGTCGGCGTGCTCGTGCAGTTCCAGTGGCTCGTGTTCGCGGTCCTCGAAAACCGCGGCCAGCTCGGCGATTACCTCGGCAATCTGCCGGCCGAAGCAGTGATGCGCGTGCATCTGATTCTCGCAAGCCTGACGCCGCAACTGGCCGGCATTTTCGCGCTCGAACGCGTCGCCGCGCTGGTGTTCCAGATCGGCCTGTCGGTGCTGATGTGGCGGGGCGTGCGAGCCGGCTCGCTCACCATCCTGCCGCTCGCGATCGTGGTGCACGCGCTGATCGACACGCCCGCGGCGATGACGCAGGCGCGGCTGCTGCCGCTCGCGGCGGTCGATACGATCTATGCGGTGGCGGCGGTGTTCGTCGCGGGACTGTTGATCCGCAGTTACCGGTGGCCAGCGGCGGCGTGAGCGAATGAACCGCTGGATCGCAGGCGCCTCGCCATCCCTTCAGCGTTTCTCTAAAATGCGCCTACGTTTCAGGATCTTCTTTTCCCGGCAGCCTTCATGGAAGCTTACCAATACGACTGCGCGCATCCGGAGTTCGGCGAGCTCGCGCGCGTCATCAGCGATCTGTTTCCCGAGCAGACGCAGTTCATCGAGCGTGCCGCCGACAATGGCGCGCCCACACTGACGATTCACTGGGTAGCGATGCGCTTCGGCTCGACCGCGAGGCGCATCGAGATGACGGTCGCGATCGCGCCGGCGGCGCTCGCGCGCTATCGCGCGATGCCGGCGCGGCTGCGTGGCCGCAGCTTCGCGGTTTTGCGCGCGTACGTCGAAGCGAGCCTGGGCTCGCTCGAAGAAATATACGCGAACGGCGAGGCGGTGCCGCGCGAAGTCACGGTCGAGCTCGGCGACGAGTTCGCATGAAGCGCGGGTGATGCGCAAATGAAGCGTAGGTGAATCTGCTTCAATCCGCGAGACGATAGACCTTCGCGAAACGCGCGGCCTGCACGACGCCATAGTCGCCGGGCGCGTACTGCATGACCCAGTCGCCGGCCGCGCCGTGCAGCACGTCGCCGCCGCTGGCCGAGCGCGCGAGCGAGAAGGGCTCGTCCATCCGGCGGGCAAGCACGACTGCCGGGATGTTGCGATAGGCGCCGGCTTCGCCGTGCGCGAGCGCTGGATCGGCGGGCAGGTACTTCGCGTCGAAGCGCTCGCGCGACACGACCCAGCGGTCGCCGGTCGAGCCGGTGATCAGCGCATCGCCGCGCACATAGCGGTTCGGGCCTTCGAGGCTCATCAATTGGCCTTCGGAGGCGGCGAATTCGACGCTTACCGTTTCGTCCTTGACGACGCGTTGGGCGTGCGGATCGTCACGCAGATCGAGATTCCTGAGTTCGGTCATGAAGCGGGTGGGAGATTAGGGGGTGGGCGTTGCGGCGAGACTCGCCGCTTTGCGAACCCGAATCATGCCAGATGCCCGCAACGGGGCACCCCCCCGCCGCGGGTGCTCTTTCATTACGGCTTGACGGCCGCGTCGCTCGCGGCTTCGGCCGCGGGCTTGCTGGCCTTGCCATGGTGGCCGCGCTGATGACCCTCGGGGCCGCCATGGTGGAACGTCGCATCGGCGAGCTTCTTCTGCTCCGGCGACAGGCTGCCATACAACGGCTCGAACGCATCGACGAGCTTCTTCATGCCGTCCGCATGCGCCTGCGCAATCGTTGCGTACTGTTTCATGTCGTCGAGCGCACTCACGTTGGTGGCGGCTTTGCGCTGCTCGAACAGCTGGCCCATCGTTTCGCCATTGCTGCGCATCACGTCGGCGAATGCCTTCCATTGCGTTTCCTGCGCGGGCGTGATCTTCAGTTGCGAATGCAGATAAGCGATGCGGTCTTCGACGTTGCGTTCATGGCCGGCCTTGGCCGCGGAAGCCGTTGCCGTGGTGTCCGGTGCCGAGGCCGAGGCCGGCGCGGCGGTTTGAGCGAACGCGCCGCCCATCGAAACGGCCGTAGCCAGCATAACGAGTGCTTTTTTCATCGAAACTCCTGATGTCTGTTCGTATTGAGACTCGGCGCGCGGCGTGCGTATCGCCTCGCGCCAGCGACGAATAGCGGCGCGCCGCAACCAGCTGCCGCATTCGCCCGTCGCCGCTATTAGTAACACGATATCCGTACAATACGGCTCCTGTGCGACAAACGCTTACAACCGAAACGAACGGGAAACGGCTCGCGCCTGAGGGACAAGTGCGCCGACCTGCCGCGCCGAAGACGCCCCCCAGTGTGCCGGGCAGCGGTGAGCGCACACCGTCACACAGCGCCGCTGCCCGCGCAGACGCGCGATAATCCGCGACGTTCCATATCAACTTCCCGCCCCTTCGATGAGACCTCCGCGCCTCGACCAGCTCGACGACCTCGACCGTAATCTCGTTGCACTGCTGCAAGCCAACGCGCGCGAGAGCGTCGCGAATCTCGCACGACAACTTGGCGTCGCGCGCACGACCGTGATCGCGCGCATTGCGCGGCTCGAACGCAGCAACGTGATCGCCGGCTACAGCGTGCGGCTGGGCCAGGACGTTCTCGATTCGAGCATCGTCGCTTATGTCGGCATCATCATCGCGCCGAAGCACGGGCCGGCCGTGCAGAGGCGCCTCGGCAAGATGCCCGAGGTGCAACTGCTGTGCGCGGTCAGCGGCGAGTACGACTACGTGGCATGGCTGCGTGCCGATTCGCCTGAGCGGCTCAACGATCTGCTCGATCAGATCGGCGGGCTCGAAGGTGTCGAGCGGACCACGACGTCGATCATTCTCGCGCGCAAGATCGACCGCGGCACGGTGTGAGTCGGCGCGCGGCGTAACCTCTTCGCGAATGCTTCGACGGTCCGTCGTATACGCGTTTTTTACGCGTTTTCGACGAATCGTTTGAGAAGTTCGTCGGAACGTCGAATCTGGTGGTCATACCGCAGCATTTTGCGCGTATGAACTGTTTTTGCTTCTTCCTACACTGTCGTTCAAGGGTTCGGCCCGCAGGCGCCGCGCGCAATACGCGGCGCACTTCCCAAGCTCAGAGACAGCACATGGATAACAAGGAGAAGCAGATGAAAGTAGCTATCGTTGGCGCAGGTCTGATCGGTCACACCATTGCTCATATGCTGCGCGAGACGGGCGACTACGAAGTCGTCGCCTTCGACCGCGATCAGCACGCACTCGACAAGCTCGCCGCCCAGGGCATTCCGACCCGCCGCATCGATTCCGCCGACGCCGCCGTGCTGCGCGCCGCGATCCAGGGCTTCGACGTGCTGATCAACGCGCTGCCGTACTACCTCGCGGTGAACGTCGCATCGGCCGCGAAGGGCGCGGGTGTCCATTACTTCGACCTGACCGAGGACGTGCGCGCGACGCACGCGATCCGCGCGATCGCAGACGATGCCGATCACGCGTTCATGCCGCAGTGCGGTCTCGCGCCGGGCTTCATCGGCATTGCCGCGCACGAGCTTGCGAATCGCTTCACGGAAATCCGCGACGTGAAGATGCGCGTCGGCGCGCTGCCCGAGTTTCCGACCAATGCGCTGAAGTACAACCTGACGTGGAGCGTCGACGGCCTGATCAACGAGTACTGCCAGCCGTGCGAGGCGATCCGCGACGGCCGCACGCAGTGGGTGCAGCCGCTCGAAGGTCTCGAGCATTTCTCGCTCGACGGCACTGAGTACGAAGCGTTCAACACGTCGGGCGGGTTGGGCACGCTGTGCGAGACGCTGGCGGGCCGCGTCGAATCGCTCGACTACAAGTCGGTGCGCTATCCGGGACATCGCAACCTGATGCAGTTCCTGCTGGAAGACCTGCGTCTGTCGAGCGACCGCGATACCTTGAAGACCATCATGCGCCGCTCGGTGCCATCGACCGCGCAGGACGTCGTGCTGGTGTTCATCACCGTGAGCGGCATGCGCGACGGTCAGCTCGTGCAGGAGGTATTCACGCGCAAGATCTTCGCGAAGACCGTGTGCGGCGTGCCGATGAGCGCGATCCAGATCACCACCGCCGGCGCGATGTGCGCGGTGCTCGATCTGTTCCGCGAGCGCAAGCTGCCGCAAAAGGGCTTCGTGCGGCAGGAGCAGGTGTCGCTTGGCGATTTCCTCGCAAACCGCTTCGGCAAGCTGTACGAAGGGCAGGCACTGGAGGCGGCGGTGACGGTTTGAGGTTCGAATAGCTCGCGCCAAATGAAAATCCCCGTACGTCACTGACGTACGGGGATTTTTCGTTTTTCAGCCGGTCAGCGGGGCTGCGCTGCACCGCACTCGCGTGGCCGTCACCCAGCCACGATTTGCGCAACGAGCGCTTGATAGTCCGCCGAACTGGGCGCGGTATTGTCGAACATCAGCAGACCCTCGCGGCTCGCGCCGCTCGGCTCGAAGCGCCGCCGCCGGTAATCGTCCCACTGCGCGAGCTTGTACGCATCGTTGGGATTCGCGCGCGCGACGATCCGCTGCCGAGCCACGTCCTCCGAGGTCCGCACCCACACGACACGCAATCTCACGTCCGGCTCGACGCCGAGCCACGCATGATCGAACAGTCGCCGCTCGCGCACCTCGCGCGACAGCGGGCCGACGACCAATGCGCTGATGCCGAGTTCGAGATTGTCGCGCGCGGTATCGATGAGGCCGCGATATTCGGGGTCGCGCAGATGCTGCAGGAAAAGAGGGCTGTCGCGATCGTTCGGATCGCCGGTCACCATCGCCATCGCGGCCGCGCTATAGCCGCCGTACAGCGTGTCCTTGTCGAGCAGGCAGAAGGGGGTGCCGCTCGCTTTCATCAGCGGGCCGAACAGTTTTTTCGCCAGCGTCGTCTTGCCCGTGCCCGCATGACCGCAAAAGAAAACCAGAGAAGTCACGCAGGCTTGTCCTCACGCGGCGCGGCGGCCGCATCGGGGCGCGGGTCGCGCGCGAACTTGCCGTTGGTCTCGAGCCACATCACGTTGATGATGCCGAAGCCGAGCGCCACACCCACGCCGAGAATCCAGGTGAAATACCACATCGCAGTCTCCTTGATCGTGCGTCCGGCGACGCCAATCGACAGGCTTGCCAGTTACCCACGACGGCCTGCCATGAGCGCGGCCGCCTTCAACGATCATGAAGAAGAACGCCGCGCCATGCAAGAGGGCGCGGCGCCCGAGTTCCGCGCGCGTTGCTATGATGCGGGACAGTCATGCGTAAGACCCGCACCGCGCAGTCACAAACTCGGCCCAACGTCGAGAGCACACGGGAGAACCAGCATGCCGATGCGCCTGTCTTGCCGCGGCCGGGCCGCACGCCGCGCCGCGTTGGCCGCAGGCGTCGCGCTCAGCGTGCTCAGCGTGCTCAGCGTGCTCTCGCTAGCCGGCTGCGCGTCGACGCCGGCCGAGCCGGTGCCGTTCAAATCGGTGCCGGCCGAGCGCATCGTCAGACAGGGCTATACGCAGCCGGGCCCCGGCCTCGTCGCGGTGGACGTGCGGCGCGAGCGTTCGCGCGACGTTATCGTGCGGTTCCGCGATGCGCTCGTCTATATCGACGGCGAGCGCGTGACCGACCTGATGAACGGCGAGCACGTGGTGTTCTATCTGCCGCCCGGCACGCATCGGATCGGTGTATCGACGCAGTTCGATCCGGTCGTCGAACTGAACTTCATCGTGACGGCCGACCCGCGCTACACGAACCGCGCGTCGGTCACGTTCAACGACGATCACCGCATCGGCCTGCAGCGGGTCGCGCAGTAGCCGCGGTAGCCGCAGTAGCAATGCGGCCGGGCATTAACAATTCGAAACGCGCGCCTTACGCAGCGCGCCTTAACATGGCGGCTGATCCAAGCCTGCTGAAAGCGTGCTTGTCCGTTCACGCGAGACCGGTCGCCCGTCTTACGCAACGCTTACGCGAGAGGGCGGCCCGGTCTGTTTTCGTTTCCAGGGTAATCCGAACATGCTGATCAATTGCGCCGCCTATCAGGACGGCCGTAAGCTCGCCGACATCGATATCGACGCCATCAGCGACTACGTCGCGCGGCCCGAGTGCTTCGTCTGGGTCGCATTGAAAGACCCGAGCCCCGACGAACTCGCGGTCATGAAAGAGGAGTTCAATCTGCACGAACTCGCGATCGAAGATGCGCAACACGGCCATCAGCGCCCGAAGATCGAGGAGTACGGCGATTCGCTGTTCACCGTGATGCACACGGTCGAGATGGACGAGAACGGCGAGTTCGTGATCGGCGAAGTCGCCGTATTCGTCGGCAACAACTATGTGCTGTCGGTGCGGCGCGGCACGCGCGCCGGTTTTCAGAGCGTGCGAACGCGCTGCGAGCACGAGCCGCATCTGTTGAAGGAAGGCTCGGCGTTCGTGCTGTATGCGCTGATCGACGACGTGGTCGACCGTTATTTCCCGATCGTCGAGGCGATGAGCACCGAGCTCGAAGCGCTCGAGGACCGCATCTTCGAGAAGAACGATTCGGCCGCCTCGCGCGCGATCGTGCAGGACCTGTACACGATGAAGCGCCGGCTCGTGACCCTGCAACACCACATCCTGCCGCTGCGCGAAGCGGTGGGCAAACTGACCGGCGGGCGCATTCCGAGCATCTGCTCCGGCATGCAGGCGTACTTCCGCGATGTCTACGACCACCTCGACCGGATCGTCAGAACCATCGAGGGGCGCCGCGAAATCGTCGTCACAGCGGTGCAGGTGAACCTCGGCATGATCTCGCTCGCCGAGAGCGAAATCACCAAGCGGCTCGGCTCGTTCGCGGCGCTGTTCGCGGTGCCGACGATGATCGCCGGTATCTACGGGATGAACTTCGAGCGCATTCCCGAGCTGCATTTCAAGTTCGGCTATCCGGTCGTGCTGATCGTGATGCTGGCGATCGACTTCGTGCTGTACCGGCGCTTTCGCAAAGCCGGCTGGCTGTAGCCGGCACGCCTTTCAAGATCCTCGCGGTTTCGCTTGCAGCGCGCGCAATACCAGGCCAGCATAAGCGGCCGGTGTGTCGCGCCGCACGCGATGCATCGGCGTTCTCGACTGCACGGACTGAGCGAGGGGACCTTGCCACACGCTGCCCGGATCGATCGAGCGCATCGCGGCGCCGCACATGCTGCGCGCCGGTGCGTTGCAACACTGCGAATCGTTGACATTCCGAAAAGCTAGCGTTGAGAATAGGCCTCGCAAACGTTTGCGCATCACAAAAAATACGGCTCGCCCGCGAGCCTGACAACCTTGGAGATACGCATGAGCCATCGAACCCGTCGTCGCATTCTTGCCGCCGCAGTTCTCGCCACCGCCTCCGCCGTCCTGCCATTTTCCGTCGCCCACGCGCAGAACGCCCCGGCTCATAAACCCAAGGTCGCGCTGGTGATGAAGTCGCTCGCCAACGAGTTCTTCCTGACCATGGAGACCGGCGCGAAGGACTATCAGAAGCAGAACCCGGCCAAGTTCGACCTGATCACCAACGGCATCAAGGACGAAACCGACACCGCCAACCAGATCCGCATCGTCGAGCAGATGATCGTGTCGAAGGTCGACGCGATCGTGCTCGCGCCGGCCGATTCGAAGGCGCTCGTACCGGTCGTCAAGAAGGCCGTCGACGCGGGCATCATTGTCGTCAACATCGACAACCGGCTCGATCAGGACGTGCTGAAGTCGAAAGACCTGAACGTGCCGTTCGTCGGCCCCGACAACCGCAAGGGCGCGCGGCTCGTCGGCGACTACCTCGCGAAGCGGCTGAAGGCCGGCGACGAGGTCGGCATCCTCGAAGGCGTATCGACCACCACCAACGCGCAGCAGCGTACCGCGGGCTTCAAGGACGCGATGCAGGCAGTCGGCGCGAAGATCGTGTCGGTGCAGTCGGGCGAGTGGGAAATCGACAAGGGCAACGCGGTCGCGTCGGCGATGCTGAATGAATATCCGAACCTGAAGGCGCTGCTCGCCGGCAACGACAACATGGCGATCGGCGCGGTGTCGGCCGTGCGCGCGGCCGGCAAGCAGGGCAAGGTGCAGGTGGTCGGCTACGACAACATCAACGCGATCCATCCGATGCTGAAGGACGGCCGCGTGCTCGCCACCGCCGACCAGTTCGCGGCGAAGCAGGCCGTGTTCGGCATCGATACCGCGCTGAAGGCGTTGAGCGAAAACAGGAAGCAGTCGGAGTTGTCGGGCGTCGTCGAAACGCCGGTCGTGCTGGTGACGAAGGACACGCTGAAGTAAGCGCGGCGCGCCCGGCGTCGAGCGCGAGCCGGGCGCGGCCGGACAGGCTCGCGGAAACCGCCAATGTCGCCGCGAAGCGCGCATCGCTCGCTTCAGCGGCAATGCGGCAACCCGCCGATCCGCTTTTATTCAACGAACGCTCAAGAATTCCGCCCGGCCGCCGTTAATTCCAGAGATAAGCGTCATGACGGCGGCTCGCGCGATGAGAGAAGCGCGGCCGTGAGCGCCTGCGCATTCCGCGCAGTGGGCCGGCATGACTCGTGGCAGCCAGGAGCGATGTGCTGTGCGGCAAGCGCAGCGGACCAGCGCCAGGGTGTCACGAAGGCGCCAGAGGCGCCATGCAATCAGGAGCGCGATGGATTCGACCGACCACGACGCCTTGCCTGTCGTGCTGAGCGTCAGCGGCATCGGCAAGACCTATGCCGAACCGGTGCTCGCCGACGTATCGTTGTCGCTGCGAGCAGGCGAGGTATTGGCATTGACCGGCGAAAACGGCGCGGGCAAGAGCACGCTGTCGAAGATCGTCGGCGGGCTGGTGGAGCCGAGCGCGGGCACGATGCAGCTCGCCGGCGCGCCGTACGCGCCCGCGAGCCGCACCGAGGCCGAGGCGCTCGGCGTGCGCATGGTGATGCAGGAGTTGAATCTGCTGCCGACCTTGTCGGTCGCCGAGAACCTGTTCCTGAACCGGCTGCCGCGCGCGGGCGCGTTCAGCTTCGGCTGGATCGATCGCGGCAAGCTGCGGGAGAACGCGCGCGAGGCGATGGCGCAGGTCGGGCTCGACGCGATCGATCCCGACACGCTGGTCGGCGAACTCGGTATCGGTCATCAGCAGATGGTCGAGATCGCCCGTAACCTGATCGGCGACTGCCGCGTGCTGATACTCGACGAGCCGACCGCGATGCTGACCGCGCGCGAGGTCGATCTGCTGTTCGAGCAGATCGGTCGGTTGAAGGCGCGCGGCGTCGGGCTCGTCTATATCTCGCATCGGCTCGAAGAGCTGGCGCGCGTCGCCGAACGGGTCGCGGTGCTGCGCGACGGCCGCCTCGTGCATGTCGACGCGATGGCGAATCTGACGAGCGAGCAGATCGTCACGTGGATGGTCGGCCGCGAGCTCGGCGAGCATATCGATCTTGGCGCGCGCAACATCGGCGCGCCGCTGTTGAAAGTGGAGCGGCTCGCGCGCGGCAAGGTCGTGCGCGACGTGTCGTTCGAGGTGCGCGCGGGCGAGATTTTCGGCGTCAGCGGGCTGATCGGCGCGGGCCGCACCGAGCTGATGCGGCTCATCTACGGCGCCGACCGCAAGGACGGCGGCAGCGTGTCGCTCGCCGCGACGCCAGGCGCGCCGCCCACGCCGGTGCAGATCGACTCGCCGGCGGACGCGGTGCGCGCGGGCATCGCGCTGATCACCGAGGACCGCAAAGGCGAAGGCCTGCTGCTGCCGCAGCCGATCGCGGCCAACCTGTCGCTCGGCAATCTCGGCAGCGTCGCGCGGCATGGCGTGGTCGACGCGAAGCGCGAGAACGCGCTGGCGAACAAGCAGATCGCCGCGATGCGGATTCGCAGCTCGGGGCCCGCGCAGATCGTCGGCGAGCTGTCGGGCGGGAATCAGCAGAAGGTCGTGATCGGCCGCTGGCTCGCGCGCGACTGCCGCGTGCTGTTGTTCGACGAACCGACGCGCGGCATCGACGTCGGCGCGAAGTTCGATATCTACGGCCTGATGGGCGCGCTCGCTCGCGACGGCCGCGCGCTGGTCGTGGTGTCGAGCGATCTGCGCGAGCTGATGCTGATCTGCGACCGGATCGGCGTGATGTCGGCGGGCAGCATGACCGGAGTGTTCGAGCGCGCGAACTGGAGCCAGGATGCGCTGCTCGCGGCCGCGTTCGCCGGCTACCGCGGCCGCGAGGCGCTGCTGCACACGCACGGCGTCAACGAAGCAGGGAGTCTGTGATGACCGATCAACCGTGGCGCGAGGCGGCGGGTGTCAAGCAGGGCGACAAACGGGGCGACAAGCAGGGTGACCAGCAGGGCGGCAAGCCAGGCGAAAAGCCAGCCGGCGCGCCGGACGCGCCCGTCGTGACACCGCCGGCCGATCCGTCGGCGCCGCTTGCGAGCGGCAAGCCGGCCGGCACGCGGCTCGGCTTTTCGAACTACCTGGGCCTCGCCGGCGCGCTGCTCGCGATGATCGTGCTGTTCTCGCTGCTGAGTTCGCACTTTCTGACCTACGACACGTTCAGCACGATCGCGAACCAGATTCCGGATCTCGTCGTGATGTCGGTCGGCATGACCTTCGTGCTGATCATCGCGGGGATCGATCTGTCGGTCGGGTCGGTGCTCGCGCTCGGGGCGTCGGTAGTCAGCGTGGTGACGCTGAAGTGGGGCTGGGGGCCGGCCGCGGGGGCGCTGCTCGGTGTCGCGGTCGCGGCGCTGACCGGCACCGTGACCGGCGCGGTGACGGTGGGCTGGCGGATTCCGTCGTTCATCGTGTCGCTCGGGGTGCTCGAGGCGGCGCGCGGCATGGCGTACCAGATGACCAATTCGCGCACCGCGTATATCGGCGACGCGTTCGATTTTCTGTCGAACCCGATCGCGCTCGGCATCTCGCCGGCCTTTCTGGTCGCGGTCGCGGTGATGGTGATCGCGCAACTGGTGCTGACGCGCACGGTGTTCGGGCGCTATCTGGTCGGCATCGGCACCAACGAGGAAGCGGTGCGGCTCGCGGGCGTCAATCCGCGGCCGTACAAGGTGATCGTATTCGCGCTGATGGGCGCGCTGTCGGGACTCGCGGCGTTGTTCCAGATTTCGCGGCTCGAGGCGGCCGATCCGAATGCGGGCGTCGGCCTCGAACTGCAGGTGATCGCGGCGGTCGTGATCGGCGGCACGAGTCTGATGGGCGGGCGTGGTTCGGTGATCAGCACGTTCTTTGGCGTGCTGATCATTTCGGTGCTGGCGGCGGGCCTCGCGCAGATCGGCGCGAACGAGCCGACCAAGCGCATGATCACCGGCGCGGTGATCGTGGTGGCGGTGGTGCTCGATACCTACCGCAGTCACCGCAAACGCGGCTGAGGGGTGCGCCGCGGCGCAACGATGAATCAGTGTGGTGTGTCTTCGATGAAGACGTCCGCGGGTCGCCAGGCGGCGCATCCGGCGGGAACAACAGGCAGTAGGAGAGCAACAGGTTATGGCGACGATCAAGGATGTAGCGGCCGTGGCGGGCGTGTCGTTCACGACGGTATCGCACGTCGTGAACAACTCGCGGCCGGTGTCGGCCGATGTGCGCGCGAAAGTCGAGCACGCGATTCGTCAACTGCACTATGTGCCGTCGGCGGTGGCGCGCTCGCTGAAGGCGCGCGCGACCGCGACGATCGGACTGGTGGTGCCGAACAGCACCAACCCGTATTTCGCGGAGCTCGCGCGCGGCATCGAGGACGGCTGCGCGCGCAACGGCTACTGCGTGTTCTTCTGCAACTCCGACGATGACCCCGCGAAGCAGCGCAACTATCTGCGCGTGTTGCAGGAAAAGCGCATCGACGGGCTGATCGTCGCGTCGGCCGGTGACGACGCCGTGCTCGCGCAGACGCTCGCCGACTCGCGCGAGCCGCTCGTCGTGGTGGACCGCAACATCGAGGGGGTCAACGCGGACCTCGTGCAGATCGATCACGAGAAGGGCGCTTACCTCGCCACCCGTCATCTGCTCGAGCTCGGGCATGTGCGGATCGGCTGCATCACGGGGCCGGTGGAGACCGCGGTCGGCGCGATGCGCGTGCACGGCTTCATTCGCGCGATGGCCGAGCGCGGCATCGAGATTGCCGCCGATGCGATCGTCGAAAGCGATTTTTCGGGGACGGGCGGCCACCGCGCGGCCGCGCAGCTGTTCGACACGGTCAGGCCGTCGGCGATTTTCGCGGTCAACGACATGATGGGCATCGGCGCGTTGCGCGCGGCGGCGGAGCGCAATATCAGCGTGCCGCGCGATTGCTCGATCATCGGTTTCGACGATATCGAGCTGGGCCGCTTCACGTTCCCGTCGCTGTCGACGGTCGGGCAGTCGGTGCGCGCGCTTGGCGACACGGCCGCGCAGACGCTGATCGACCGGATCGCCGAGGCGCCGTCGAACAGCACCGCGCGCAGCCCGGCGCGCCGGCGGGTGGTGTCGCCGCGGCTGATCGTGCGCGAGTCCACCGCGACATGGGCGGGAGACGCACGGCGGAATCTGGCGGCCTGACGCGCCCGCGATAGCAACGCGACACGTCGCGCAATGGAGGGCACACGAGTGGCAAGCAACCCAACGCGTTCACGCGTCACGGTGGTCGGTAGTCTGAACATGGACCTCGTGGTGCGCTCGCCGCGCCTGCCGCAGCCGGGCGAAACGCTGGCCGGCCGCGGCTTCGCGCAGGTCGCGGGCGGCAAGGGCGGCAACCAGGCGGTCGCCGCCGCGCGGCTCGGCGCGCAGGTGTCGATGCTCGGCTGCGTCGGTACCGATGCGAACGGCGCGCAACTGCGCGCGGGCCTCGAAGCGGAGCACATCGACTGTGCGGCGCTCGAAACCGGCAGCGAACCGAGCGGCGTGGCGCTGATCGTCGTCGACGATGCGAGCCAGAACACGATCGTAATCGTCGCGGGCAGCAACGGCGAGCTCACGCCGGCCAGCATCGCGCGACACGAAGCGGCGCTCGCCGCCGCCGACGTCGTGATCTGCCAGCTCGAAACCCCGCCCGAATCGGTGCATGCGGCGCTGGCCGCGGCGCGGCGCCTCGGGAAGATCGTGATCCTCAACCCGGCGCCGGCTACCGGCCCATTGCCGGCCGCCTGGTTGCCGCTGATCGATTACCTGATTCCAAACGAACTCGAAGCCGCCGCGCTGAGCGGTGTCGCCGTCGACTCGCCCGCGGACGCCGCGCGAGCCGCCGCCGCATTGCGCGCGGCCGGCGTGCGCAACGTGCTGGTCACGCTCGGTGCGCGCGGCGTGCACGCGGCGCTCGAAGGCGCGGCCGCGACGCTGTACGACGCGCCGCGCGTCGAGGCGGTCGATACGACCGCGGCCGGCGACACCTTCATCGGCGGCTTCGCGGCGCAGCTCGCCCAGGGTGCGAGCGTCGAAGCGGCGATCCGCTTCGCGCAACGCGCCGCCGCGCTTTCGGTGACGCGCGCGGGCGCACAGCCGTCGATTCCGACGCGCGCCGAAGTCGACGCGTTGGGCTGATGCCATCGCGGCTTTAGCGCCCCCGCGAGCCGCCTGACGGCGCTGTGCTGCGATCGCTTCGGGCGATTCCGTACGGCTCGCAATCCGCCCAATTCCCCGCCGTTCAAACGTCAAAAGTGGTGCTTTGACGAATACCGTCGCGTTTCCCCAACGCGACGCGAGCCCACACGTCTGCCGTCAACTCGCTTTCAACGTCTTACATCGTCTTTGTTCATACCTTTTAATTGCTTCAAGTCTATGAACGCGCTGCCGTAAACGGTAGTTAGAGCAATGACTCAAAAACAGCGCCGGACCCAAACTCACGCCGCCCCCACGCTGCGCAAGCAGCAGTCTCTCATCGAGTACAGCACACAGGACCAAGCATGTTGAATAAAGGCATCACGATCAAGGCGCGAATTGGACTCACGATGGCGTTCCTCGCCGCGTTGCTGGTTGCGATCGGCGTTTTCGGTCTGTTCGGCATGGGCCGTTCGAACGACGCCCATGAAGCCACTTTCACCGATGCGATGCCGAGCGCCGTGAACATCGGCAACGCGGAAATGTACGCGGCGCGCGAGCGACTCGCGCTCGACCGCGCCGCGTTCCTCGTCGGCACGCCGGAAGCGGCATCCACGATCGAGCGTGCGCGCATGCTCGGCAGCACGTCGGACATGTGGTGGAAAAAATATCTCGATCTGCCGCGCGACGCGGACGAAGACCGGCTCGCGCAGGACGTCGCCGCGAAGCGCAACACGCTGCATCAGCAGCTCGAAGCGTTCGCGACGGCAATCGAGGCGAACGATCAGAGCAAGCTGGTTGAGCACGCGAAGAATCTGCAGGCCGTCTTCAATGACCTCGTCGGCGCCGACGACGCACTGCGCAAATATCAGTTCGATTCGGCGAAGCAGGGCTTCGATTCGGCGCAGAACAGTTTCCACGTGTTCCGGATGGTCAGCATCGGCGCGCTGGTGCTCGGCGTGCTGGCGGCGGCGCTGTCGTATCTGACGCTGAGCCGCGCGATCGCGCGGCCGCTCGACGAAGCGCTCGGCCACTTCGAGGCGATCGCGGCCGGCGATCTGCGTCGTCCGGTGGTCGTGACTTCGCGCGACGAAATGGGGCAACTGCTCGAAGGAATCGCCAGAATGCAGCGCAGCCTCACCGAAACGGTGCGCAGCGTGCGCGGCGGCAGCGAGTCGATCGCGACCGCGACGCAGCAGATCGCGGCGGGCAACGTCGATCTGTCGTCGCGCACTGAAGAGCAGGCGTCCGCGCTGCAGGAAACCGCGTCGAGCATGGAGCAGCTGACCGGCACCGTACGCCAGAACGCCGATAACGCCCGACAGGCGAGCGCGCTGGCCGCCAGCGCGTCGGAGATCGCCAATAAGGGCAGCGCGGTGGTCGGCCAGGTGGTCGGCACGATGGGTGACATCAACCAGAGTTCGGCGAAGATCGCCGACATCATCTCGATCATCGAGGGCATCGCCTTCCAGACCAACATCCTCGCGCTGAACGCAGCCGTCGAGGCGGCGCGCGCCGGCGAGGAAGGGCGCGGCTTCGCGGTCGTCGCGGGCGAGGTGCGCAGCCTCGCGCAGCGTTCGTCGGCGGCGGCCAAGGAGATCAAGGAGCTGATCGATACGTCGGTCGAGCGCGTGCAGTCGGGCTCGGCGCTGGTCGACGAGGCCGGCCGCACGATGAGCGAAATCATCGGCGCGGTGCAGCGCGTGACCGACATCATGGGCGAGATCGCGTCGGCGTCCGAAGAGCAGAGCGGCGGCATCGACCAGGTTGCGCGCGCGGTCACGCAGATGGACGAGGTTACGCAGCAGAACGCGGCGCTCGTCGAGGAAGCGGCCGCCGCGGCGTCGTCGCTCGAGCAGCAGGCCGCCCGGTTGCGCAACGTGGTCGCGGTGTTCCAGCTCGACGACAGCGGCCGTGGCGGTCACGACGGGGCGTCCGCGCTTGCGGCGCCGAAGCGCCCGGTGTCCACGAGCCCGGTCGCCGCGCGCGCACGCAAGCTCACGCCGGCTACGGCGCAGGCGGCGATGCCGGCGAAGGCAGCGACAGTGGCCGGTGTCGCGCCGCAGGCTGCCGCCGCGCCCGCGCCCACCCGCGCGCCGGCCAGGTCCGCGGCGACGGCGGGCGGTGATCAGGATTGGGAGACCTTCTGAGAGGGCTCGGCTTCACGTGTACATGGGCGGCGGCGCTGTCGCGCGTTAGGTGATTGAACACGCGCCGTTCGTCGCAACATCCGTTCCCGTCCGCTCGCTGGCTGTCTGGCATCCGCGTCGTACGAACGACGATCGCTTCGCGAAAAGCCGCGCCTGGGTCCCCAGGTGCGGTTTTTTTTCGGCTCGCGCAAGAAATAACGTTTGCGCGCGGCCTGGCTTTCACCGGCGCCTGTCGCGATCCGGTACATTGACGGGCACGGCCCGATCCGCGTGCGCGGCGCGCGGCTGCCCGCACCTTCAACAGGTGGTTCCCACTTATTGCTACGTCCTGCGAACCTGCCATGCGCCAGCCACAAAGAACCGACATGACGCGTTACGATCTTGCGCAACACCTCGTCGAGGCACGCCGGCAGCACCTGCCGATCGACGCGCCCGCCCCCGACAGCCTGCCGCCCGACGCGGCGACCGCCTACGCGATCCAGCAGGCGGTGATCGCGGGGCTGGGCGAATCGACCGGCGCGTGGAAGATCGGCGCGAAGTCCCCGGGCGGCGCCGCGTCGGGCGCGCCGATTCCGGCCTCGCTGGTGGTGCCGTCGCCGGCGCGGCTCGCGCATGACGGATTCTTTCGCGTGCTGGTCGAGCTGGAGATCGCGTTTCGCTTCGACGTGACGATCGAGCCGCGCGCCCAGGCCTATGCGCGCGACGAGGTGCTGTCCAAGCTCGGCGCCGTGCTGCCGGCCATCGAGATCGTCGACAGCCGCTTCACCGAGTGGCCCAACGTCGCGCCGCTCGCGCAGCTAGCCGACGCGCAGAACAACGGCGCGCTGATCACTGGCCATCCGGCCGTCTATGCGAGCCTCGCGCGCGGCTTCGACTTCGTGTCGCCGGAACTGGAGCTGAGCTTCAACGGCCGCTCGCTGATACCGGAAGTGACCGGCAATCCGGCCGGCGATCCGCGCGAGCTGCTCGTCTGGTTCGTCAACCATTGCGCGGCGATGGGGATCACGATCGAGCGCGACTGGACCCTGACCACCGGCTCATACGTCGGCGCGCACAAGATCGACGAGCCCGGCATCGTGCGTGGACATATCGATGGATTGGGTGAAGTGGAAATTGAACTGACCTGATCGATGCTGCGGCGGTTGTAACCGCAAATTACAACGCTTCATCCAGTCCAAACGGCTGCCGCGTGCAGCCGTTTTTATTTTGGCGAATTCGAAACGGTGGCAGTCTTTGAATCGTTAGCCTGTTCGAATCCATTTGTTGCAACTTTGCCGCTTCTTTCCGTATACACCTATGAGAGCGGCGCGAGCGGCTGCCGTCATCCAGTCATACGGATCAGGGGTGTGTCTGCTTTTGGTGACGAAGTGTGCGTGCGCAGACAGCCGCATTTTTGTGAAGGGTCGACGGTGCAGGTACGGGATGTGCATTAGCAACGCGACGTCATGGCGCGATGCAGCGGTAAAGCGAAGTCGTGCAGGAGCACTGAATAGCGATGCGGTGCTGAGGAAAGTAACGGTACAGCGGAGCAGCGGATGATTTGATTCGTTGCGGCGTGAGTGAAAAATTGTAGGTGGTCGATTCTTTGTTTCCAAGTGAGGACTGTAGCTTCGCGGTTACGGAGCGATTTTCGCAACGTAGTCCGTGAAAAAAAATTTAAAAGGGTTTAGGATGAATTCGAGCGATGTCGTTTCCGAATAGCGCGCCGCGCACGACATCGCCCCAGACTTCGGCGAGGAGGTAGCATGGATATCTACAGCAGTTTCGCGACCCGCTTCGAGAAAACACGGGAGGATGAACTCTCGCTCGAGGAGTATCTCGCGCTCTGCAAAGACAATCCCGCCGCGTACGCCACTGCAGGCGAACGCATGTTGACGGCAATCGGAGAACCGGAACAGATCGACACGCGCAACGATCCGCGTCAATCGCGTATCTTCGCGAACAAGGTCATCAAGGTATACCCCGCATTCCGAGAGTTCTACGGAATGGAAGAGGTGATCGAGCAGGTGGTCGCCTACTTCCGGCATTCGGCCCAGGGGCTCGAAGAAAAGAAGCAGATACTGTATCTGTTAGGACCGGTCGGCGGCGGCAAGTCGTCGATCGCGGAACGGCTGAAGCAACTGATGGAGCGCGTACCGTTCTATGCGATCAAGGGCTCGCCCGTCAATGAATCGCCGCTCGGTCTGTTCGATTACGAGGAAGACGGTCCGATCCTCGAAGAGCAATATGGCATTCCTCGCCGCTACCTGCGAGGCATCCTGAGTCCGTGGGCGGTCAAGCGCCTGCACGAGTACAACGGCGACATCCGCAAGTTCCGCGTGGTGCGCCGCTATCCGTCGATCCTTCGTCAGATCGCTATCTCGAAGACTGAACCGGGCGACGAGAACAATCAGGACATTTCGTCGCTGGTCGGCAAGGTCGACATCCGCAAGCTCGAACAGTACGCTCAGGACGACGCCGACGCGTACAGCTACTCGGGCGGCCTGTGCCTCGCCAATCAGGGCCTGCTCGAGTTCGTCGAAATGTTCAAGGCGCCGATCAAGGTGTTGCACCCGCTGCTTACCGCGACCCAGGAGGGCAACTTCAAGGGCACGGAAGGCTTCGGCGCGATCCCGTTCGACGGCATCATCCTCGCTCACTCGAACGAGTCGGAGTGGAAGGCGTTCCGCAACAACCGTAACAACGAAGCGCTGCTCGACCGGATCTTCGTCGTCAAGGTGCCGTACTGCCTGCGCTATAGCGAAGAGGTCAAGATCTACGAGAAGCTGCTGCGCAACTCGTCGCTGGCCAACGCGGTCTGCGCGCCTGGCACGCTGAAGATGATGGCGCAGATGTCCGTGCTCACGCGTTTGCAGGAGCCGGAAAACTCGAGCTTGTTCTCGAAGATGCAGGTCTACGACGGCGAGAATCTGAAGGACACGGACCCGAAGGCGAAGTCGTACCAGGAGTACCGCGACTTCGCGGGCGTCGACGAAGGCATGACCGGGGTGTCGACCCGCTTCGCGTTCAAGATTCTGTCGCGCGTGTTCAACTTCGACTCGACCGAGGTCGCGGCCAATCCGGTGCATCTGATGTACGTGCTCGAACAGCAGATCGAACGCGAGCAGTTCCCGCCGGAAACCGAGCAGAAGTATCTGTCCTTCATCAAGGACGTGCTCGCGTCGCGCTATGCGGAGTTCATCGGCAAGGAGATTCAGACCGCGTATCTGGAGTCGTACTCCGAGTATGGTCAAAACATCTTCGACCGCTACGTCACGTATGCGGACTTCTGGATCCAGGATCAGGAGTTCCGCGACCACGACACCGGCGAGAGCTTCGACCGTGCCGCGTTGAACGCCGAGCTGGAGAAGATCGAGAAGCCGGCGGGCATCAGCAACCCGAAGGACTTCCGCAACGAGATCGTGAACTTCGTGCTGCGCGCGCGGGCTGCGAATGCGGGCAAGAACCCCGCGTGGATCAGCTACGAGAAGCTGCGCGTCGTGATCGAAAAGAAGATGTTCTCGAATACGGAAGAACTGTTGCCGGTGATCTCGTTCAACGCGAAGGGCTCGGCCGAAGAGCAGCGCAAGCACGAAGACTTCGTCAATCGCATGGTGGCGAAGGGCTATACGCCGAAACAGGTGCGCTTGTTGTGCGACTGGTATCTGCGCGTGCGCAAGTCATCGTGATGCGCGCATGATACTCATGATGTGCCGCCCGTACGGTTCGACCGTGCGGGCAACCGGCGAGGCGCAAGCCGCATAGCATGCACTGCGCGGCGGGCGTCTCGCGCACCGGAAATATTAGTGCGGCCGCAGCGGAAACGCGGTTGCACGGACGGGAGACCGGGCGTGCTTCATCAAATCATCGACCGCAGGTTGGCAGGGAAGAACAAGAGTATTGCGAATCGCGAGCGTTTTTTGCGCCGCGTCAAAAACTATATCCGTCGCGCCGTTTCGGAAGCGGTGCGCGACCGCAGCATCAAGGATATCCAGAACACCCAAAGCATCACCATTCCGCGCAAGGACATCGCGGAGCCGTCGTTCCGTCACGGACCGGGCGGCCGGCGCGAGATGGTGCATCCCGGCAACTCGGACTACATCCGCGGCGACAAGATCCAGCGCCCGCAAGGCGGTGGTGGGGGCGGCGGAGGCAGTCAGGCCAGCAACGAGGGCGAGGGTCAGGACGACTTCGTGTTCGAGCTGAGCCGCGAAGAGTTCATGCAGTATTTCTTCGACGACCTCGAACTGCCGCGTCTCGTCAAAACCCATCTGATGGCCGTGCCGACGTGGAAAAGCATTCGCGCGGGCTGGGCCGCCGAGGGCACGCCGAACAACATCGACGTGGTCCGTTCGCTGCGCAGCGCGCTCGGCCGGCGCATCGCGCTCGGCGCGCCGCTCGTCAACCAGTTGCACGAAATGGAGCGGCAGCTCGAAGAGCTGAAGGCAGATCCCGCCGATCGCCGCGAAGAGATCAAACTGCTCGAAGACGACATCCACCATCTGAAAGGACGCATCTGGCGGATTCCGTTCATCGATCCGTTCGATCTGCGCTACGTGAATCGCGTGAAGCAACCCACGCCGTCGAGTCAGGCAGTGATGTTCTGCCTGATGGACGTGTCCGGCTCGATGGACGAGCAGCGCAAGGATCTCGCGAAGCGCTTTTTCATCCTGCTGTACCTGTTTCTGAAGCGTAACTACGAGCGCATCGAAGTGGTGTTCATTCGCCACCACACGCGCGCCGAGGAAGTCGACGAAGATACGTTCTTCCACTCGACCGAAAGCGGTGGCACGGTGGTGTCGAGCGCGCTCGAACTGATGCGCAAGGTGATGGAGGAACGCTACTCGCCAACTGAATGGAACATTTACGGGGCGCAGGCTTCGGACGGCGACAATTGGACCGACGATTCGCCGAAGTGCCGCAAGATACTCTCGGATGACATCCTGGAGAAGGTGCGGTAT
Source organism: Paraburkholderia sp. BR13439 (assembly GCF_040948805.1). Lineage (NCBI taxonomy): Bacteria > Pseudomonadati > Pseudomonadota > Betaproteobacteria > Burkholderiales > Burkholderiaceae > Paraburkholderia > Paraburkholderia sp. BR13439. Next base: position 85,526 of record NZ_JBFPKN010000002.1, read on the forward strand.
TTTGCGTATATTCAGGTGACGCCCGAAGAGCAGAATCTGTGGCTCGAATACGCGCAACTGGCGCTATCGCAACCGCATATGGCGATGAAGAAGGTCGAAACCGCGGCCGATATCTATCCGGTGTTTCGCGAGCTGTTCGAGAAGCAGGCGGCGACTTCGTGATGGAACGCTGATTGCGCTCCAAGCATCTGGATCACGACGCGTGCGATGAATCGTACGACTTGAGGCAAGCCGTCGTACGACTGCGCCGCAGCGCAACAAAGGCGTGCCGCAGCAACTGTCGGGGCATGCCGAGGCAGGAGCGGCTAGCACGGCAGCCGCTCGCGCCGGAGCAGTCCGCAGTGCTGCAGCACGGGACACACCGGAACGCCCAACGAGGGGCAAAGGGAAGTCCGTATGAACGTAGCCGATAGACGGCCTCTGCCGTGCCCGTCCGACTGGACCTTCGAATTGATCGAAGAGTACGACTCGCATATTGCCCGTGTTGCGGAGCAATACGAGCTCGACGTGTATCCAATCCAGCTCGAACTCATCAGCGCCGAACAAATGATGGACGCCTACGCGTCCGTCGGTATGCCGGTGAACTACCGTCACTGGTCGTTCGGCAAACACTTTCTTTCTACCGAAAAAAGCTATCGTCGCGGCCAGATGGGGCTCGCGTACGAAATCGTCATCAATTCGAACCCCTGCATCGCGTATCTGATGGAAGAGAACACGATGACGATGCAGGCGCTCGTGATCGCGCATGCGGCGTATGGTCACAACTCGTTCTTCAAGGGCAACTATCTGTTCCGCTTGTGGACGGACGCGCACGCGATCATCGACTACCTCGTCTACGCGAAGAACTACATCGCGGAATGCGAGGAGCGCTATGGGCTCGATCGCGTCGAGGAATTGCTCGATTCGTGCCACGCGCTAATGAATTACGGCGTGGACCGCTACAAGCGCCCGCAGAAGCTGTCGCTCGAGAAGGAGTTCGCCGCGCGGCGCGAGCGCGAGGCGTATCTGCAGTCGCAGGTCAACGAATTGTGGCGCACCCTGCCCACGCGCCATACGCCGCTGCCCGAAGAGGTCGAGGAGCGCTATCCGCCCGAGCCGCAGGAAAACCTGCTGTATTTCGCGGAGAAAAACGCGCCGTTGCTCGAGCCGTGGGAGCGCGAGGTGATCCGCATCGTGCGCAAGATCGGTCAGTATTTCTATCCGCAGCGGCAGACCCAGGTGATGAACGAAGGCTGGGCGACGTTCTGGCACTACACGCTGCTAAACACGATGTACAACCAGGGCAAGCTGGAAGACGGCTTCATGATGGAGTTCCTCCATTCGCACAGCAACGTCGTCTATCAGCCGCCGGTCACGAAGCCGTATTACAGCGGCATCAATCCGTATGCGCTCGGCTTTTCGATGATGAGCGACATCCGCCGCATCTGCGAGGCGCCGACCGACGAAGACCGCAAGTGGTTTCCTGATCTGGCCGGCAGTCCCTGGCTGCCCTCGATGCACTACGCGATGCGCAATTTCAAGGACGAGAGCTTCGTCGCGCAGTACCTGTCGCCGCATCTGATCCGCGAAATGCGCCTGTTCTCGGTGCTCGATGACGACATGCGCGACGCGCTGGAGGTGTCGGCGATTCACGACGACAGCGGCTACCAGTACGTGCGCCAGGCGCTGTCGCGGCAGTACGACATGCATCACCGCGAGCCGAACATTCAGGTATGGGCCGTCAATACGCGTGGCGATCGCAGCCTGACGTTGCGGCATTTCATGAGCGACAACCGGCACCTGTCGTCGGATAGCGACGAAGTGCTCAAGCACATGGCGCGCTTGTGGCAATTCGATGTGTACCTCGAAAGCGTCGACGAAAACGGTACCGTCAGAAAGCGCTACGACTGCCGGTACGTGCCGCCCTCGGTGAGAGTCTGACGTCTCCCTCCGAGCGCGGCGACGGTTCGTAACCGCCCGGGCGGTCCGCGTCGATCACCCGAAGCCCCCGCAGCCTCCCGGCTGGCGGGGGTTCGTTTTTCGTTGCGGTTCTAATTCGCCGCCGGCCCGTACCCAGGGCTTTCCTGCAGTTCCGCAGACAAAACCCCATCTGAACTTTTCACTTATGTAAAATTCGCCGCGCGCGCGTGTGCGGTTGTCCGCGACGCGCATGAAGGCGGCGTCACGAGCGTCATCCTCGTTTAGAGCAAAAAGGACCGACATCAGCATGAACGATCTAACCGACCAACCCGTCGTCGCACAACCGGACGACACCCGGCGCCGCATCTTCGCGATCGTCGGCGCTTCATCGGGCAATCTTGTCGAATGGTTCGACTTCTACGTGTATTCGTTCACGGCGCTGTATTTCGCGCCGTCGTTCTTTCCTAGCGGCAACACCACCACGCAGTTGCTCAACACGGCCGGGGTGTTCGCCGCCGGCTTCCTGATGCGCCCGATCGGCGGCTGGTTCTTCGGCCGGTTCGCCGACAAGCGTGGCCGCCGCACCGCGATGATGGTGTCGGTCTTCATGATGTGCGGCGGCTCGCTCGTGATCGCGATGCTGCCCACGTACGCGCAGATCGGCGCGCTCGCGCCGGCGCTGCTGCTGATCGCGCGGCTGTTCCAGGGCCTGTCGGTGGGCGGCGAATACGGCACCAGCGCGACCTATATGAGCGAAGTCGCATTAAAGGGCCGGCGCGGCTTCTTCGCGTCGTTCCAGTATGTGACGCTGATCGGCGGTCAACTGTTCGCGCTGCTCGTGCTGGTGATCCTGCAGCAGATGCTGACGACCGACGAACTGAAGGCGTGGGGCTGGCGCGTGCCGTTCGCGATCGGTGCGATCGCTGCGCTGATCTCGCTCTATCTGCGTAAATCGCTCGACGAAACCACCACCGCCGCGACCCGTCAGCGCAAGGAAGCGGGCACGCTGCGCGGCTTGTGGGAGCACAAGGGCGCGTTCATGACGGTGCTCGGCTTCACGGCCGGCGGCTCGCTGATCTTCTATACGTTCACCACGTATATGCAGAAATATCTGGTCAACACGGCCGGCATGCACGCGAAGACCGCGAGTTCGGTGATGACCGCCGCGCTGTTCGTCTACATGCTGATGCAGCCGGCGTTCGGCGCGCTGTCCGACAGGATCGGCCGACGCAATTCGATGCTGTGCTTCGGTTTGTTCGCGACGCTCGGCACGGTGCCGCTGCTGCATGCGCTGAAGGACGTGACGAGTCCGGTCGCGGCGTTCGCGCTCGTCGTCGTCGCGCTGGCGATCGTCAGCTTCTATACGTCGATCAGCGGCCTGATCAAGGCGGAAATGTTCCCACCGCAAGTGCGTGCGCTCGGCGTGGGGCTGTCGTATGCGGTCGCCAATGCGATCTTCGGCGGCTCGGCGGAATATGTCGCGCTGTGGCTGAAGTCGGCCGGCGTCGAGACGATGTTCTTCTGGTATGTAACGGCGCTGTGCGCACTCGCGGGTGTCGTGTCGCTGCGCATGCGTGATCCATCGACGGAAGGGTATCTGCGGCACGAGCCGTGAGCCGCTAGCCGGGCACGGCGAAACGTCGTGCCGCGGTGAAGCATTCGAGCGGCGTTCCGGGGCAACCGGGCCGCCGTTTTTCATCGCATCGACGTTCGCGCGCCACTACGCGAACTGGCAGCAGCGCACTCCGCTCAACTGACGACGATCCGTGTCCCCCACGCATGCAGCAGGTCGCGCAAGCTCTCGGCCTGTTCCATCCTCGCGCCGCTGCGCAGATGAATCTGCACCGCACGCCCCGCGATGCCGTCGATCGGTTGGGCGAACCATAGCTCGACCGCGAGGCCGAGTCCTTCGGGTTGATCTTCGACGACCGGTTCGATCACGCGCGGTCTGAAACACGCATTGTCTGACATGGCGAAGCACCTCTGCGATGACGGGTCGTGCACATCGTAATCAGCGGCGCGCTCGGGACCAAGTAACGAATACACGTTTGCTAAGCAGGGAATGCTTAGCAGAAAATCGGCTTGCGCTCGCGCTCCGTCAGGTTCGCGACGCGCTTCTCGCTGTTCACACCGGCTTCGAGCGGTCGCCGACGAATTCATCGACCAGCTTGTCGACGAACTCTTCGACCCTCGCGGCCTCATGCGCGGCGACCGTCGCCATCGACGGCGCCGTCCCGCGGGCGGCAGCATCGGCCGCCGCGCTCGCCGTCGGCAGACGTGCGCGCCAGGCCGCGCGCGCCAGCATCAGCAGGTGGTAGTAAAGCCGCGCGCTAAAGCCGTAGTCGTAGGCGAACAGATGCGTGCGCGCGATCCGCCAGCCCGCGCGCGCGTCGCCGTTTCTCGCGTGAATCGACACGACGATCGGCACGAGCCGCCGCAGCGCCTGCCGCCGCGACGCTTCGAGCCGCGCCGGCAGACGCAGCGACTTCACGAACCCATACGCGCTCAACGGCGCTGCCGTGCTCGTGCCGCGCGTGCTGTGCGAAATCGACGTCGCGGTCTTCCGATACACCGACACGTAGTCGTGCAGATAAAACACCTCGCGCGCGGCAAGGCATAGCTCGGTGCCGAACACGTAGTCGCAGCAGACGCCGTACCGATCGTCGTAGCCGATCCGCTTCACGAGCCGCGCGTCGGCCATCCAGCCATTGTTCGGAAACATCTGGATCAGGCCGGTGCGGCCGGCGAGCGGCTGCAGACCCTCATTGGCCTGGGTGCGCCGGAACGCCGCGTTCAGGCGCTCGCTCGCGGCGAGGTCGATCGCACCGTCGTGATCCGCTTCGTACTGGGCGCCGAATGCCGCATCGAGCCCCGGATAGCACTGCCAGAGCGACACGAGTTTGCCGACGGCGTCGCTCGTCAGCAGATCGTCGTCGTGGATCAACAGGATCTTGTCGCCGCGCGCCCGCTCGAACAGGCTCGACACATTGCGCGCCTGGCCAAGCGGCCGCTCGTGCTTTTCGTAGCGCACGCGCGGCTCGTCGCGGTAACGCTGCAAGATCAGTTGCCGTGAGCGGGAGTCCGTCGAATCGTCGCCAATCACGATTTCCACATGCGGATAGCTTTGCGCGAGGCACGAGTCGACGCACTCGACGAGCAGCTCAGGACGATTGCAGGTCGGCACACAGATGGACACTTGGGCGATGGCCGCACGGGCGAGGCGAGTACTGGACGCGTTGGACATGAATGACGCCTTTTAACGATCGGAAGCGGCACGAACCGGCGCAAAGGGGAGCGGCCGGTTCGGAGGGCGCACACTTCGCTGCTAGCAGCAAAATAGTCCAAGGCGCTGAAAAAATATTCGGTAAAAATGAGGAAGAAATGTTTGCTTACAGAAAGGCACGGGAAGGCAAAAGTGATGCGGCCTGAATGCATGAAGCAGTCAGGCCGCCGTGGTACGGGGTTTTTTCAACCGACCGACGGTTCGTCGTCGCCGCGCTGTTTGCCCGGACGGTCCGCCGGGGACTGCTTGTGGCCCTCGCCGTGGCGCTCGGGCATCTTGCTCTTCGCATTGTCGCTATGCACGGCGTGGTGCGGATGCGCTAAATCCTCGGTCTGCGTGCCGGCCTCGCTTTTCGTTTCGTTTTCGCCCGGGTTTTTGGTTTCGCCTTGGGGTTTTTCCGTCGTCTTGCTCATCGCTGCTCTCCTGGAGGGAAGACAAGGCTCCGATAGCAAGATGCGGACCCCGGCGGCCGGCAAACAGCAATTCTGCGCTCAGGCCTTCGTCGGTCAGCGTAACCGAGCGCGTGGTGCGGTCGAACAGGCGAATGCCGAGGCGTGCTTCGAGCCGGGCAACCGAGCGGCTTACGCCCGATTGCGACATGTCGAGCGCTTCGCCCGCGGCCGCGAAACTGCCGCAATCGACGATCGCCATCAGCACGCCCATGCCGTTCAGCACGCGCTCATCGAATGGCATCGGGGGTACCTGCCGGGTAGCCATGGATGCCAGACATGCTAACGCGAAGACCTTTCGAATTCATGCGTTGACACGCGAGCAAACGCGTCGCGGGTCAACGCCCCGCGCTCTGCGCAGCCTGGCCGCGAATCACGCGCGTACCGTACGGGGCGTCGAGATGACGGAAGATCCACGCGGACACCAGCGTGATCACGCCGACGCACACGAAAGCGAGCCGGAAGCCGAGTTCCGCCGAGCCCCATTGATCCGCGAACAGATTGACGAGCCCGCCGCCGATCGACACGCCGAGCCCGATCGCCAGCATCTGCACCATCGAGAACAGGCTATTGCCCATGCCCGCGTCTTCGTGCGACAGGTCCTTCAGCGTGATGCTATTCATCGCCGCGTACTGCATCGAGTTGGCCGCGCCGAACACCGCGAGAATCGCGATTTCGACCACGAGCGGTGTGCCGCGCGAAATCAGCGAGAACGCGACGATCGCAGAGCCGACGATGATCGTGTTGACCAGCAGGAACGTGTCGTAGCCGTAGCGGCGCACGAGCGGCGCGATCCAGCGTTTCGCGAGCGTGCCGGCGAGCGCCGCGGGCAGCATCATCAGACCGGAGTGCAGCGGCGAGTAGCCGAGCTGCAACTGCAGCAGGAGCGGCACGAGGAACGGCACCGCGCTCGAACCGACCCGGCATACGAGGTTGCCGATCAGGCCGACGCTGAAATTCGGCTCGCCGAACAGCGACAGCCTGAATAGCGGATTGCCGCGGTTTCTCGCGTACGGAATGTAGGCGAGCGCGCAGGCGACCGCCAACGCGAACAGCCCCGCCGACCACGCCGCGCGATGCGACGGGACCGGCGCGTCGATCGCGAGCGAAAACGCGATCATGCACAGCGACAGCAGCGCGCAGCCGATCACATCGAAGGGCGGCGCCTGCGTCTCGTCATGCGACGGCAGAAAGCGGTGCACCGCGTACAGGCCGAGCGCGCCGATCGGCACGTTGATCAGAAAGATCCAGTGCCATGTGATCGCCTGCACGAACCAGCCGCCGAGCGTCGGCCCGGCGATCGGCCCGAGCTGGCCCGCGATCGAAATGAAGGCGAGCGCCGATACATATTGCTCGCCCGACACGCTGCGCAGCACCGCGAGACGTCCGATCGGCAGCAGCATCGAGCCGCCGAGGCCTTGCAGCACCCGCGCCATCACGAGCTCGCCGAGCGTGTGCGCGCTCGCGCAGCAGACTGAGCCGAGCACGAACACGAGAATCGCGGCGAAATAGACGCGGCGGGTGCCGAAGCGGTCGGCAAGCCAGCCGGAGGCGGGCGTCAGCATCGCCATCGTCAGCGTGTAGGCGACGACGACCGGTTGCATCGCGAGCGGCGCGACGTGCAGGCTGTTCGCGATCGACGGCAGCGCGGTGTTGACGATCGTCGTATCGAGCGACTGCATGAAGAAGCCGGCGGCGACGATCCACAGTAGAGCGGTTTGAGACGAATGCTTGGTCATGTTTTCGACAGCGGGCGCGGCGGCAAAGCGCCACCGAAGCGGGGACAGGCGGAATTCCGTCATCTTATTGGCATCCCCGTCAATCGGGAACCCCACTAAGCTCGCTGACTGTTATCGACAATGCCGATAAGCAGCGCGACAATCACGCATGCTAAATCCGATCTGGCTGAAGACCTTCTCGACCGTCGCAGCCTGCCATAGCTTCACCGAGGCGGGGCGGCGGCTCGACCTGACGCAGTCGAGCGTCAGCGAACATATCCGGCGCCTCGAACAGAGCGTGGGCCGGCGCCTGTTCGTGCGCGACACCCATTCGCTCGCGATGACGCCCGACGGCGAAGCGATGCTCGCGCATGCAAGCGTGATCCTGCAGGCGTTATCGCGCGCGGAGTCGCAATTTCGCGCGCCGCGTCTGAAGGGGCGCGTGCGGCTCGGCTCGTCGGACGACATCGCGCTCGGCCCGCTGCCCACCGTGCTGGCGGCGTTTCGCAATGCGCATCCCGACGTCGAGCTCGAAATCACGATCGGCATGACCGGCAGGCTCTACGAGCTGCTCGACGCGGGTGCGATCGATCTGCTGGTCGGCAAGCGCCGGCTCGGCGACCGGCGCGGCGTGCCGCTTTTCACCGGGCGGCTCGAATGGCTCGCGCGGACCGGCACGCTCGTCGATCTGAGCCAGCCGCTGCCACTGATTCTGGTCGCCGAGCCGAGCGTGACGCGCGCGGTCGTGCTCGATGCGCTCGCCGAAGCCGGCGCGAGCTGGCAGATCGTCTGCACGAGCAGCAGTCATTCCGGCTGTATCGCGGCTGCGCGCGGCGGACTCGGCATCACCGTGCGGCCACAATATCTGGCCGCACGCGGGCTCGCGCCGCCGTTGAATGCGGCCGGGTTGCCGACGTTGCCGTCGGTGGAATTCATTGCGCTGGCGGCGAAGCGCTTGAGCCGCCCGGCGGGCACGCTGCTGCAGTTGCTGCATGACAGCGATCTGCGCGGGTCGTGGATCGGCGAGTGAGGCGGGCAGTGCATCACCTCATGCCGCCGCTTATGCCGCCACTCAGGCCGGCATCTTCCGGAACGAAATCGCGAAGCGGTTCCAGGCATTGATCGCCGAGATGAGCAGTGTCAGGTCGACCAGTTCCTCGTCGCTGAAGTGCGGGCGCACCGCCTGCCATACCGCGTCGGGCACGTGATCGTGCGACACCAGCGTCACCGCTTCGGTCCACTCGAGCGCGGCGCGTTCGCGGTCCGTGAAGAACGGCGTTTCGCGCCACACGACGACGGTCGCGAGACGCCGCTCGGTTTCGCCGCCCTTGCGCGCGTCGCTCGTATGCATGTCGACGCAATACGCGCAGCCGTTGATCTGCGACGCGCGCAGCCGCACCAGTTCGGTCAGCGATTTTTCGAGCGCCGACTTGCCGATGCGCTCTTCGACGCCGAGCAGCGATTTGATCGCGGCAGGGTTGGCTTTGTAGAAGTCGAGACGTTGTTCCATGATGGGCTCCTGGGTGGATGGGACGCTGCGATGGATCGGACAGGTGTTAGCTTAGTCCGTCATCTGGATCATCAAAATGGCCGATTCCAGGTATTTTCAGGTAGCCACTTTGGGGCGTTGAGCGGGTCCGCATAGCATCCTTACCGCCGACGATGGCATCGTTGCCGCGTGCGGGCCGATTCGGTAAGGTGAGTCATCGACGCTTGCTTTGCGCCTTTCACCGTGACCCGGAGACCTGCCTCATGACCGTTGCCGCCGACCCATCCTCTGTGTCCACCTCGCCGATCCGCACCGATGTCCTGATCGTCGGCGCCGGTCCCGTGGGACTGTTCGCGGCATTCGAGGCCGGTGTGATCGGCCTCACCTGCCAGATCGTCGACATACTCGGAAGGGTCGGGGGCCAGTGCATCGAGCTGTATCCCGACAAGCCGATCTACGATATCCCTGCGATTCCGTCATGCACCTCGCGCGAACTGGTCGAGCGACTGGTCGCGCAATGCAAGCCGTTCGATGTGCCGATTCATCTCGAACAGCGCGTCGATACGGTCGATCAACGCGACGACGGCCGCTGGACCGTGCGCACCCAGCGCGGCCTCGTGTTCGACGTCGCGGCGATCCTGCTCGCCGCCGGCAATGGCGCGTTCGTCCCGCAAAAGCTCGGGCTCCCCGAGGCCGTGCCGCTGGAAAAGCGCTATGTGCACTACAGCGTGGCGCGCCTCGCCGATTTCGCCGACAAGAACGTGGTCGTCGCGGGCGGCGGCGATTCGGCGCTCGACTGGGCGCTGGCATTGCGCAAGGTCGCGCGGCGGGTGACCCTCGTGCATCGGCGCGCCGGCTTCAGCGCGGCCGATTCGAGCGTCGAGCTGATGCGGCGCGCGGTCGAGGCGGGTGAGATGGACTTCATCATCGGCGCGATCGCGGCGCTCGAGGTGGAAGACGGCGCGCTGCGTTCGCTGACGCTGCGGCAGATCCATGGCGAGACCCAGCTCGAAGCCGAACACCTGATCGCGCTGTATGGACTCGTCGCGGATCTCGGCCCGATCGCGCAGTGGGGACTGAAGATTCACGGCGGGCGTATCGATGTCGATACCTCGAACTACGAAAGCTCGCGGCCGGGCATCTTCGCCGTCGGCGACATCGCGAACTATTCGAACAAGCAGAAGCTGATCCTGTCAGGCTTTCACGAGGCGTCGCTCGCGCTGCGCAAGGCGTATGCATACGCGTATCCCGACAAGAAACGCGTGCATGTCCATTCGAGCTACGACACGAAGCTCGCGGAAAAGATCGGCGCGGCCGGTTGACGGCGTGCGCGCAAGCGCAGCGATGTCGAGCCGGACCGGCCATTGGCATCATTTTCCAGCGGGCTGACTCGCGGCGGCTGCGGCGCTCGCGGCCTTGTCTTTCTTCTTCGCCTCATGGTGGCCGATCGCGCAGCCCGCGGCCGCACCCGCCGTCCCATGATGTCCAGCAACGTGCCCGGTCACCCCGCCCACGACCGCGCCTTTGGCGCAGCCTTCGGCCTGCACGACGCTGGATGCGAAGCTCAATGCGGCGGCGAGGGCACACGGGGCCGCGAAGTTCATGGCGAAAGTCGTGAATACCTTTTTCAATTGACACTCCTGTTTTTGCTATCGAAGGGCAAAACGGAAAGCCGAAACCGCCGCGCGGCGACGCTTTCCGTGATGACCGACTAGCAATCGCGGGGCCTGCCGTTATAAGCTTTGCGCTTTGTGAGCCGGCGCGCGAGCGCCCTTCGCGACGCATCCCGACCCATGCGTGGGCCGCGCAACCGTTTTCGCGAAGGCTTCGGCGCCGGCCAGGCGCGAGGCTTGCTAAACACAACAATTCCAATTACGTGTCCGCCATGACCCAGCTTGATGCTTCTACTCTCCGCGTCCACGGCGAGCCCGCTCGAGTGCAGGCCGAGGCCGAGGCCGCGCCGTCGGCGCTCGTCGGCGTCGATTATTGGTCGCTCGTGCAGGCGATCTCGGACTACGCGATCTTTCTGCTCGACGCGAAAGGCCACGTCGTGAGCTGGAATGCCGGCGCGCAGAAGCTGAAGGGCTACACGGAAAACGAGATCGTCGGCCAGCATTTTTCGCGCTTCTACACCGAGGAAGCCGTCGCGCGCGGCTGGCCAGGCTACGAGCTGGAACAGGCGGCGCTCACCGGCCGCTTCGAGATCGAGGACTGGCGCGTGCGCAAGGACGGCACGACGTTCTGGTCGAACGTCGTGATCACCGCGATACGCAACGGGCAGGGCGAGGTCACCGGCTTCGCGAAGATCACGCGCGATCTGACCGCGCAGCGCGAATATCTCGAAGCGCTGCGCCAGAGCGAGGAGCGCTTCCGTCTGCTGGTCGATAGCGTGAAGGACTACGCGATCTTCATGCTCGATCCGCAAGGCTTCGTCGTCAGTTGGAACTCGGGCGCCGCGCGCATCAAGGGCTATACGCACGATGAAATCGTCGGCCGGCACTTCTCGCAGTTCTATGTTCCCGAGGAGGCCGCGGCCGGCAAGCCCGCGCGCGAGCTCGCGATCGCGCGGCAGATCGGCACCGTCGAAGACGAAGGCTGGCGCGTGCGCAAGGACGGCTCGACGTTCTGGGCCAACGTGATCATCACGGCCGTCTATGACGAATCCCGACGCTTGCGCGGCTTCGCCAAGGTCACGCGCGATCTGACCGAGCGGCGCCGGCGCGAGGAGCTCGAGCGCTCCGGTGAGCGCATGCGCGAATTTCTCGCGATGCTCGCGCACGAACTGCGCAATCCGCTCGCGCCGGTGCGCAACGCGGTCGGCACGATGCAGATGGAAGCCAATCTGAGCCCGGTGGTCGCGCGTGCGCGCGATCTGATCGATCGCCAGGTCACGCACCTGACGCGACTCGTCGACGATCTGCTCGATATCGGCCGAATTATGTCCGACAAGGTCGAACTGCGGATTGCGCGCGTCGACCTCACCGAACTCGTCACGCGTGCGATCGAAGCGGCGCGGCCGTTCACCGACTCGCGCGAGCAGCGCGTGGTCGCGCAGGTGACCAACGCCCCCGTGAGCATTCGCGGCGACATGACGCGGCTCGTGCAGGTGCTGCAAAACCTGCTGCACAACGCGTCGAAATTTTCCCCGCACGGCAGCGTGATCGAGATGCGTGGACGTGTCGACTTTCGCATGGCGGTGCTCGAAGTGCGCGACGCCGGCTGCGGTATTCCGGTGCGCTCGCTCGACAAGATCTTCGAGCTGTTCGCGCAGGAGAAGGAAGGGCAAAGTTTCGGCGAGGGCGGTCTTGGGATCGGCCTGACGCTGTGCAAGTCGCTCGTCGAAATGCATGGTGGCAGCATCGTCGCGAGCAGCGAAGGACCGGGGCTCGGCAGCACGTTCACTCTGAGTCTGCCGCTCTCGGCGCAGTCCGACACCGCGGAGAGCGGCGCGATCAATGCCGCGCCACACGTGCAGCCGCTGCGGATTCTGCTCATCGACGACAATCGCGATTCGGCCGACAGCCTCGCGATGCTGCTTGAACTGAAGGGCCACGAGGTGCGTATCGCCTACGAGGGCGAGCAGGCGCTGCAGATCGCGCCGCGCTTCTCACCGCATCTCGCGCTGATCGATCTGGCGATGCCGAAGATGGATGGCTATGCGACGCTCGCGGCGATGCGCGCGCTGCCCGAGATGGCTCGCACGATGTACGCGGCGATGACGGGCTTCGGTCATGCGAGCGATCTCGATCGCACTCGCAGCGCGGGTTTCCATGCGCACCTGGTGAAGCCGGTCGAGATGGCGGTCCTCGACGCGTTGCTCACGAAGGCCGATGGTCGACTGAGCGGAAGCGGGGGGACGTAGGCGCTTTTTCGCTGCGCGGCTGCCCCGTGAGCTGGGGCACGATGTTTGCTGTGACTCTGCATACGTTCCGGTCCGCCGCCGCTCGGCGGGCCGCGGATCGAATCGGTGCAGGGAGGCACGATGCTCGACACGCGCGACCACGCGGCCAGCTTCAAGGCCCAGTCACGGCAGATCTCGAATCAACACGGCGGCCGCGCACCGCCGCTCGACGATTTCCTGCGCGACGCGCGCTTCGATGCGAACGATCCCGCTGCTCTCGGAGCACTGCTCGCTGATCTTATCGAGCGCGGCTACGATCGCGTGCCGAGCTTGCCGTTGCCGGGGCATGGCGAGACGCTGGTGCGCTGGCGCGCGCTGGCCGCCGTTGCCGCGTGCGACCTCGGTCTCGTCAAACTGTTCGAAGGCCATACCGATGCGCTCGCGATTCTCGCCGAGCTGAACGGGCCGCTGCCGCCGCCGGCAAGCCGCTGGGGCGTGTGGGCAGCCGAAGCGCCGGACGCGCGAGTGCGCGCAGTCAATGAAGGAATCCAGAACGCTTCCGGCGAGGGCGCTCAGGTGCGCCTGTCCGGTACCAAAGCCTGGTGCTCCGGCGCGCAGGCGCTCACCCATGCGCTCGTGACCGCATGGCGCGATGACGAGCCGGTGCTCGCGGCCGTCGCGCTGGACCAGAACTCGATCTCGATCGACACATCGAAGTGGCAGGCCGTCGGCATGAGGGCGACCGCGAGCGCCGATGTGACGTTCAACGACACCGTGGCGACGCTCGTCGGCGCGCCGCATGAATATCTGCGGCGCGCGGGCTTCTGGCATGGCGGCGCCGGTATCGCCGCGTGCTGGTACGGCGCGGCCGCGCAGATCGGCCGCACGCTGCGCGACGCGTGCGCGCGGCGCGCGGATGCGCATCGGCTGGCTCATCTCGGCGCGACCGATGTCGCGTTGCGGTCGGCCGCCGCGGTGTTGCGTGAAACCGCCGCGTGGATCGACGCGCGACCTTCGGATGATGCGCAGACGCGCGTGTTGCGCGCGCGTCTGGCCGTCGAGCAGGCCGCGAGCGCCGTCATCGATCATGCGACGCGCGCGCTTGGCGCGGGTCCGTTGTGCCGCGACGCGCGCTTCGCGCGAGCGCTCGCCGACCTGCCGGTGTTTCTGCGGCAAAGCCACGCGCAACGCGATCTCGCCGCGCTTGGCGAACGGCTCGTTGCGCGCGCTGACACGACCGCAGTGCCGGCATCGGATCACGCGTCGTCGCAAACACTCACATCGTGGACGCTATGACCTTTATTCCCCAGCCTTCGGAGGATCGCTGCGATGAGCTCGCCGATGCCGTACTTCGATGAACTTTACCGACGCAGCGACGACCCGTGGCGTTTGCGCGAAGGCTGGTACGAACGCCGCAAGCGTTCGCTGACGCTCGCGCTGCTGCCGCGGCCGCGCTATCGCAACGGCTTCGAACCGGGCTGCGCGAACGGCGAGTTGACGGCCGGGCTCGCGACGCGCTGCGACGCACTGCTCGCTGCCGATCTGCACCCGCGCGCCGTCGAGCTCGCGCGCGAACGCGTCGCGGGCGCACCGAACGTGCGGATCCAACAGCGCAGCGTGCCGTGCGAATGGCCGACGGAGCACGGGCCGTTCGATCTGATCGTGATCAGCGAGTTTGCGTACTACCTCGACGCGGCCGAGCTCGAAACGCTGGCCGCGCGCATCGCTGGTTCGCTGACGACCGACGGCACGCTGCTCGCCTGCCATTGGCGCCGGCCGTTCGCCGAAGCGCGCGAATCGGCCGACCGCGCGCACGCGCTATTCGATTCGCGCTGCGGCCTCGCACGTCTCGCGCATCACGACGAAGCCGACTTGCTGATCGACGTGTGGTCGCGCGACGCACGTTCGGTCGCGCAGCGAGAGGGGCTTCTATGATCGGCGTGATCGTCCCGGCGCATAACGAAGAGGCGTTGATCGCGGGGTGCCTCGCGGCCTTGCTCGAAGCGTCGCGACATGAAGCGCTCGCCGGCGAAGAGGTGCGGATCGTCGTCGCGCTCGACGCGTGCAGCGATTTCAGCGGAGCGATCGCGCGCGCTTACGGCGTGCAGACGCTGACGCTGAAGGCGCGCAACGTCGGGATCGCACGGGCGCTGGGCGCCTCGCTGCTGCTCGCGCTCGGCGCGCGCTGGCTCGCGTTTACCGATGCCGACAGCCGCGTGTCGCCGGATTGGCTCGCTGCGCAATTGGCGCTGGGCGCCGATGCGGTGTGCGGCTCGATCGCCGTCGACGACTGGAGCGCGCATCCGCACAGCGTGCGCGAATATTTTCGCAAGACCTATATCGACGCCGACGGACATCGTCACGTGCACGGCGCGAATCTCGGCGTATCCGCGCAAGCCTATCGGCGCGCGGGCGGCTTTCCGCCGCTCAAGTGCAGCGAGGACGTTGCGCTCGTCGATCGCCTGATCGCGACGGGCGCGCGCATCGCGTGGAGCGCCGCGCCGCGCGTGACCACGAGCGCGCGTACCGCGGCCCGCGCGCGCGGCGGTTTCGGCGACACGCTCATTGCATGGGCGACGGATGGCGCGCTGGCCTGAGCGACGGCGCTGCGCCGCGAGCTGGTCTCGCTCGCAACCATCCGGATACCGGAGCATTGGCACGGCAATACGCCGCGGGGAGGACGAACATGATGGACGCGCTTTTCGTTCTATTCGGCCAGGGCAGGGAACTCGACCCGTTGCAGATGGGGCTGCGCTCGATCGTCGTGTTCGTGATCGCGATCGTGCTGATTCGCGTATCGGGGCGGCGCTCGTTCGGTCAGCGCACGCCGTTCGATCTGGTCGTCGTGATTCTGCTCGGCGCGATGCTGAGCCGCGCGATTGTCGGGGCGTCGCCGTTCATCGCGACCGTGGTCGCGTCGCTGGTGATCGTCGTATGTCACCGGGTGCTCGCGTGGGCGTTCATACGTTCGCGCCGCTTCGAGCTGCTGGTGTGCGGCGTCGAGCGCGAGGTGTTCAGCGACGGCAAGTTCCACGCGAACGAAATGCACGCGGCGCTCATCACGCGCACCGACATCGAGGAAAGCGTGCGGCAGAAAACCGGCTCGCGCTCGATGGACAACGTGGCCGCCGCGATCCTCGAACGCAATGGCGAGGTGAGCGTGATACGCAAGCGCGAGTGAGCGCCTGAACGCGGGAAGGGCGGGGCGTTTGTGCGGGCGGGCTATAAGGGCTCGACGCGCGGCTCAGCCGCGCCCGCCTCGCGAAATCTCCGAGCCCGCGCCGCGCGGCAAGCGCAGCGTGACGGGAATCGACGCGAACGAGCACAGCCCGACCACCAGAAACGCGGGCCAGAAATCCGACCACGTGATGCTCGGATGCCCATTCAGTGCGCGCGAAATCTGCAGCACGATCCCGCCGACCGTCACGCCGAGACCGAGCGACATCTGCTGCACGACGCTGCCGAGACTCGTCGCGCGGCCGATGTCGCGGCTCGCAATCTCCGCGTAGGTGAGCGAATTGAGGCTGGTGAATTGCAATGCAGGGAAGAAGCCGCCGAGCAGCACGACGACCCAGATGATCCACGTCGGCGTGTGCGGGAAAAAGAGTCCGCACGCGGCGATCGAAATGCCCGATAGCGCCGCGTTGAACACGAGCACCTGGCGAAAGCCGAAGCGGCGCAGCACGGTGGAGGCGATCGTGCGCATGAACATGCCGCCGAACGCGGACGCGCAGGTGATCAGCCCCGATTGGAACGCGCTCATGCCGTGGCCTTCCTGCAGCAGCAGCGGCAGCAGGAACGGCAGCGCGCCGAGACCGATGCGAAACAGCGAGCCGCCGAGCACGCTCGCCTGGAAAGTCGGCACCTTGAAAAAGCGCAGGTCGAGCAGCGGCAGCGCGACGCGCTGCGCGTACACGACGTAGATCGCGAGCAGCATCGCACCGAGCGCGCACATGCCGAACGCGTCGGTATTCGAAATCAGTTCGCCGCCGACCAGCGACAAACCGAGCAGCAGCAGCACCGCGCCCGCCGCCGACAGCAGGAAGCCGATCCAGTCGAGCGGGCCGGGGTCCGGTTCTCGCGTATTGGCGATATAGCGATTGGTCAGATAAATGCCGAGAATGCCGATCGGCACGTTGATGAAGAAGATCAGACGCCAGTGCAGATACGTGGTGATGAAGCCGCCGAGCAGCGGACCGGCAGCGGGGCCGAGCATCGCGGGCACGCTCAGATAATTCATCGCGCGGATGAAGTCGGCTTTTTCCACCACGCGAAAGATGATGATCCGCCCGACCGGCACCATCATCGCGCCGCCAACGCCCTGAATGAAACGCGCAACCGTGAAAGTGGCAAGCGAGTTCGACGCCGCGCACAACAGCGAGCCCGTGACGAAGATGCCGATCGCCGTGCGGAACACCGTGCGGGCGCCGAACTTGTCGGCGAGCCAGCCGCAGACCGGGATGAACACGCCGAGCCCGAGCACGTAGCTCGTGACCGCGATTTTCAGCGTGACCGGGTCGCGGGCGAAATCGCGCGCCATGGCCGGCAGCGCGGTGACGATCACATTCGCGTCGACGCTTTCCATGAACATCGCGCACGCGACGATAAGGGGCGCAATCAGAGCTTTCTGAGTCTGGGCGACGGTCATGGCGGCGAGGCTGCGGCGAAGCGTCGCAGGCAAAGGGGGCATTATTGCACCTGTACGGTGCGGATTGTTAATACCTGCGCGGCCGATGCCGCCCCTTCACCTATTTCTGTATCCGGCACGCGACGGCGGCGGTGCGACACCGCCAATAAATATTGATTTTTGTTGCGCTGCGGCACGAGATGGCTATAATCGGGTTATCGCTTAGGTATAAACCCTTAGTCAGGAGCCGCCATGAACACCGCATCGACTGTCGTCCGTTCCACCCCCGCCGCCACCACGTTCTTCGGCAAGCTGCGTGCGCTGGCGCTGCATGCGCTGAACCTGCATCTGCAGAACTGCGCGGTGATCGCCGAAGCGTATCGTCGCCCGCAATAAGCGCGTATTGCGCGCGCGGGCCGCGCAAGACCCGCCAACCGTGTCGATGCCCGCTCGCGTAGCGGGCATTGTGCTTTCTGGCCCCGCCAGGCAGGGCGCGTTCAGCGCGTCATCCGCGCCGTCGACATCAGTCCCCAAAGAGTAGCCCTCCCATCGGGCCAGTTCTGGCCCGCCATCGCCGTTTCCCTTCCAGATATCGCTCGCGCGCTTTTGACGCGCGACGCGTAGGTGAATTGACAGCAAAATTGCTATTGCTGTCAACCTTTTGCACGTTTTGCCGTTATCACTTTGTAATCGCCGCCACAGGCGATACCGCGCGTGACGCACCCGTCGCCGCGACCGCTCTCGCAAGGCCCGCATTGACCATGTTCCACCGACTTCAACACAGTTTCGAGCGCCTGCGCGCGCTGCCCGGCCGTGCAGCGAAAGTGCTTGGCAGCCGGGGACTTCTGTCGCCCGTGCTCGCGCTCGTTATTTGCGGGCTGCTGTTGGTCGTGCTGCAGCATCTGTCGGAGGCGGTGAATTACCGTTCGGTGATGCGCGAACTGCGCGAGCTGTCGCCGCGCGAGTGGATCGGCGCGCTCGGCGCGACCGCGCTTAGCTACGTCGCGCTGGTCGGGCGCGACGCGGTCGGCCTGCGCTATCTCGGCGCGAGCGTGCCGCGCGCGGCGCTGTGGGTCGGCGCGACGGCCGGCTCGGCGCTCGGCAATGCGACCGGTTTCGGCGCGCTGACGGGCGGAGCGGTGCGCGCGCGCGTGTACGGCGTCGCGAACATCACGCCCGCGCAGATCGGCCGCATGACCGTGTTCACGAGCGTGTCGCTCGCACTCGCCCTGGTATTGATGACCGCGCTGGGCATGCTCGGCATGGCCGCACAGCTCGCGCCGATGCTGCATCTGTCGCCGGTCGCGCTGCGCTGGAGCGGCGCTGCGCTGCTGATCGCGCTGGCGCTCGCCGCCGCCGCGTGCCGCCGCGAAACGCGGCCGATTCGCACGCGCTGGCAGTGGCTCTCGTTCGATATTCCCGCGCGCCGTGATCTGCTCGCGCAGGTCGCGCTGGCGGTGCTCGACGTGGTCGCCGCAGGTCTCGCGCTGTGGGCATTGCTGCCGCATGCGAACGTGAGCTTCATCGGCTTCATCACCGTCTACGCGGCCGCGATGCTGCTCGGCCTGATCGGCCATACGCCTGGCGGGGTCGGCGTGTTCGAGGCGGCGATGGTGTTCACGCTGAGCGGCAGCGTGCCGATGCATCAGATGGTCGCCGCGCTGCTCGCGTATCGCGCGATCTATTTCGGCGTGCCGCTGATCGTCTCCGCGGCGCTGCTCGCGGGCTTCGAGGGGCGCGCGCTGAAGAACCGTCTGTCGATGCTGCAGGCGCAGCGCGTGTCGGAACTCGCGCCGCTGTTTCTGAGCCTCGTTACGTTCGTGGTCGGCGGCATGCTGGTCATCTCGAGCGCGACGCCGGCGTTCTGGCAGCGCATTCATGTGCTGCGCGACGTGGTACCGCTGTGGGTGCTCGAAAGCTCGGCGATGCTGTGCAGCGTGCTCGGCGTGCTGCTGTTGTTCGTCGCGCGTGGGCTGCTGCGGCGGCTCGATGCGGCATGGTGGATGACGCTCGCGCTCGCATTGCTGAGCCTTGCGCTGTCGCTGACCAAGGGTCTCGCATTCGTCGAAGCTGGTGTGCTTGGCATGCTGATCGTGCTGCTGCTCGCGACGCGCAAGCGTTTCAACCGTCATTCGTCGCTGTTCGCCGAGCGTTTCACGGCCGGCTGGCTCGTGTCGATCGCGATGGTGCTGATGTTCGCGACGTGGGTCATGCTGTTCGCTTTCCGTGACGTGCCGTACACGCGCGACCTGTGGTGGCAATTCGCGTTCGACGAGCGCGCGCCGCGCGCGCTGCGCGCGACGCTCGCCGCCAGCGTGTTCGCCGCGACCTTTTCGTTCTGGCAATTGCTACGTCCGGCGCCGGGCCGCTTCGTGAAGCCGGCGCCCGAAGATCTGCTCGACGCCGCGCGCATCGTGCGCGCGCAGGAACGCAGCGATGCCGGTCTCGCGTTGATGGGCGACAAGAGCTTCCTGTTTTCGGAATCGCGCGAGGCGTTCCTGATGTACGCGAAATACGGCCGCACGTGGGCCGCGTTGCACGATCCGGTGGGGCCGCGCGAAGAGTGGGCGGGTCTCATCAAAAAGTTCGTCGCGCTCGCGCATGCGCACGGCGGTCGCGCCGCGTTCTACCAGGTGCGCGCGAATGCGCTCCCGCTGTATCTCGACGCCGGCCTCACGCTGATGAAGCTCGGCGAGGAAGCGCACGTCGTGCTCGACGACTTCGATCTGAAGGGCTCGCACCGCGCGCATCTGCGCTATGCGCTCAAGCGCGGCGAGCGCGACGGCTTTAGCGTCGAAGTGATCGATCAGGCGCGCGTGCCGGCGTCGCTCGAAACGCTGCGCGGCATTTCCGATGGCTGGCTCGGCAGCCACGATGCGCGCGAGAAGAGTTTCTCGGTCGCCGCTTTCCACGACGAATACCTCGCCGCGCAGTCGGTGATGCTGGTGCGCCAGAACGGCGAACCGGTCGCGTTCGTCACCTTCATGACGACCGATATGAATACCGAGGCGACCGTCGGCGTGATGCGTCACGTCGAAAGCGCGTCGCCGTACGCGATGGAATATCTGTTCACGCAACTCGCGCTGCATCTGAAGCAGGCGGGCTTCCGCTCGCTCAGTCTCGGCATTGCGCCGCTCTCCGGCGTGCAGCCGACTCCGCTCGCGTCGCGCTGGCATCGGCTGGCCGGCATCGTGTGGCGCTTCGGCGGCCGCTTCTATAACTTCCGCGGACTGCGTGCTTTCAAGAGCAAGTTCCAACCGCGCTGGGAGCCGCGTTATCTCGCGGCATCCGGTTCGGGCGTGTTCTTCACGCTCGCGGACCTGTCGCTGCTGGCAGGAGGCCGGCGTTCATGACATTGCATCCGTTGTTCCGGCTCGCCGTCGCGGCGAGCGTTCTGAGTTGCGGCGCGCTCGCGCACGCGGCCACCACCACCGTACCGGGCGGCCGCTATGGCGACGTGCGCGTCACGCAGCCCGAGGGGCCGCTGCGCGGCTTCGTCGTACTGTATTCACAGGCGAGCGGCTGGAGCGCGGCCGATCAGCAGAGCGCCGATGCGCTCGCGAAAGCGGGCGCAATGACGGTCGGCGTCGATACCGCGCGCTACGAGGCCAACCTTGCCGCGAAAAAAGAAACCTGCCATCAACTGGTGGGCGATGCCGAGGCGCTTAGCCATCAGCTCGAACGACAATCGCAGTCGAGCCGCTACTTCGCGCCGATCGTCGCGGGTACGGGGCAGGGCGCAACGCTGGCGATGCACGTGCTCGAGCAGGCGCCGTCCAATACGATCGCGGGCGCGGTGTCGGTCGACGCCGACCGCACGCTCGACGCGCGCTTCGAGCCGTGTCCGCCCGACCCGACCGTGATCCGCGACAAGGTGCCGGGCTTCGTCGAAAAGGCGAGCACGGGCAACGCCGATCGCGCGCGTCTGGTCGCTTTGCTGACGCCGCATCTGCAGCCGCTCTCGACGAGTGCCGACGACGTCTCCGACCTGCCGCTGATCGAGTTGCCGGCCGCGCATCCGAACGGCCTGATGGCGATCGTGATTTCCGGCGATGGCGGCTGGCGCGATCTCGATAAGACGATCGCGCAGGCGTTGCAGAAAGATGGCGTGTCGGTGGTCGGCTGGGACAGCCTGCGCTATTTCTGGAGCGAGAAGCCGCCCGCGCAAACGAGCCGCGATCTCGCGCGCGTGATGCAAACCTATGGCGAGCGCTGGCACGCGCAGCACGTTGCGCTGATCGGCTATTCGTTCGGCGCCGATGTGATGCCGTTTGCGTATAACCGTCTGCCGCAGGCGCAGCGCGATAAGGTGTCGCTGATGTCGCTGCTCGGCTTCGCGCCCGACGCCGACTTCCAGATCCGCGTCGGCGGCTGGCTCGGCATGCCCGCGAGTGACAAGGCGCTGAACGTGCGGCCCGAGTTGACGCATGTGCCGCCGTCGATCGTTCAATGCTTTTATGGCGAGAGCGAGACCGACACGCTGTGTCCGGCGCTCGACAAGAGCGGTGTAGAAGTCATCCGCACCTCCGGCGACCATCACTTCGGCCGCGATTACAACGCGCTGGAGCGACGCATTCTCGCGGCATTCAAGAAGCAGAGCGGCGTGCGCGATTGATTGCGGCGTTGGCTGTATCAGCGGGGCGCGCTTGACGGCGCGCCCCGTTTTTTTGCTGGTCCGTTCTGGCCGGAACCGTGGTCCGCGGAGATTGACAAAGCCTGCCAAGTCGACGAAGATCGTCGGCATGAACTGCCTCGACATCCGTATTGCGCTGATTATTAGCATCATTCATCGAATGGTGGGTTAGCGCGCGTCGACTTGCAGTGACACATAACCCGCCAAACGAGGCGGGTTTTTTTATGTCCGCTTTCAGGTTCATTCTCTATCTGCCTCCTGGCGAACATGCTGCGATTGCCATCGATGGATGTCGATCGCGGTTGATTCGTTGTTGCATCGAACGTTGCCACCCAGGAGCTTGCCGTGCTGTTAACCGAACTCGAACAGGCCGCCGCAGCGGCCGGGCGCGTCGCGCCGTCTCACGACTACCTGAAAAAGACCCTGACCGCGCGCGTCTACGACGTGGCGCGCGAGACCGAACTCGAACGCGCGCCGAACCTGTCGGCGCGGCTGCGCAATCCGGTTTATCTGAAGCGCGAGGACAACCAGCCGGTGTTCTCGTTCAAGCTGCGCGGCGCGTACAACAAGATGGCGCATATTCCGGCCGAAGCGCTCAGTCGCGGCGTGATCACCGCGTCGGCGGGCAATCATGCGCAGGGCGTCGCGTTGTCGGCCGCACGCATGGGCGTGAAGGCGATCATCGTCGTGCCGGTGACAACCCCGCAGGTCAAGGTCGACGCGATCCGCACGCATGGCGGGCCGACCGTCGAGGTCGTGCAGTTCGGCGAATCGTATAGCGATGCCTACGGTCACGCGGTCAAGTTGCAGGAGGAGCGCGGCCTGACCTTCGTGCATCCGTTCGATGATCCGTACGTGATCGCCGGCCAGGGCACCGTCGCGATGGAAATCCTGAGCCAGCACCAGGGGCCGATTCACGCGATCTTCGTGCCGATCGGCGGCGGCGGTCTCGCGGCCGGTGTCGCCGCATACGTGAAGTCGGTGCGCCCGGAGATCAAGGTGATCGGCGTGCAGACCGATGATTCGTGCGCGATGGCCGCGTCGCTGAAGGCGGGCGAGCGCGTGACGCTGAACGAAGTGGGCCTGTTCTCCGACGGCACCGCGGTGAAGCTCGTCGGCGAGGAAACCTTCCGCCTGTGCAGCGAATATCTCGACGAAGTGCTGCTCGTGAACACCGATGCGCTGTGCGCGGCGATCAAGGACGTGTTCCAGGACACGCGCAGCGTGCTCGAACCGGCGGGCTCGCTCGCGGTGGCGGGCGCGAAGCAGTACGCCGAACGGGAAGGCATCGAGAACCAGACGCTGATCGCGATCACGTCGGGCGCGAACATGAACTTCGACCGCATGCGCTTCGTCGCCGAACGCGCCGAAGTGGGCGAAGCCCGCGAGGCGGTTTTCGCGGTGACGATCCCCGAAGAGCGCGGCAGCTTCAGGCGCTTCTGCGAACTGGTCGGCACGCGCAGCGTCACCGAATTCAACTACCGGATCGCCGACGCGAACTCGGCGCATATCTTCGTCGGCGTGCAGATCCGCAACCGCAGCGAACCGGCGCAGATCGCCGGCGCATTCGAAGCGCACGGCTTCGCGACCGTCGATCTGACCTTCGACGAACTGTCGAAGCAGCACATCCGCTACATGGTCGGCGGCCGCTCGCCGCTCGCGCGCGATGAACGTCTGTTCCGCTTCGAGTTTCCCGAGCGTCCGGGCGCGCTGATGAAATTCCTGTCGTCGATGGCGCCGAACTGGAACATCAGCCTGTTCCACTATCGCAACCAGGGTGCGGACTACAGTTCGATTCTGATCGGCATTCAGGTGCCCGAAAGCGACCACGCGGCGTTCGAGCGCTTCATCGAAACGCTCGGCTATCCGTGCTGGGAAGAAACGAAAAATCCTGTCTACCGACTGTTTCTCGGCTAGTCGAAGCTTGTTTAGCGGATCGGGGTTTACCTGAGTGGGTGCCCCGCCGGCAGAACCAGCAGGGTGTCGTCCAAATCCCCGGAAAGCCACGCCACTCTTGCGTTTACGGCCGATACAGCGACACTGCACCGGCTCCTGCCTCACACCTTCTATCGCGCAGCGCGATACGGCCTATCCGCCATATCGCGTTGCGGGATAGGTGTCACGATCGTCACACTGACCGCAAATTTCATCACCGCATTCAGGAGACATCTATGCGCACCCAAGTTGGCATCATCGGTGCAGGGCCTGCCGGCCTGTTTCTTTCCCATCTGCTTTATCTGCGCGGTATCGACTCGGTCGTGCTAGAAACGCGCACCCGCGATCAGATCGAATCGACGATCCGCGCCGGCGTGCTCGAGCAGGGCACGATGGACCTGCTGACGCAAACCGGCGTCGGCGAACGCATGAAAGCCGAAGGCGCGCTGCATCACGGTTTCGAACTCGCGTTCGACGGCAAGCGCCGCCGCATCGATCTCACCGATCTCACCGGTCAGGCGATCACGGTTTATGCCCAGCACGAAGTGATCAAGGATCTCGTCGCGGCGCGTGTCGCCGCGGGCGCCGAACTGCGTTTCGGCGTGTCGGATACGTCGGTGCACGGCATCGATACCGATAAGCCGTCGATCCGCTATCGCCACGAAGGCGCGGAGCACGAACTGCAATGCGACTTCGTGATCGGCTGCGACGGCTCGCAAGGCGTGTCGCGCCAGGCTATTCCGCAGGCGCTGCGCAAGGATTTCGAGCGCGTCTATCCGTTTGGCTGGTTCGGCATTCTGTGCGAAGGGCCGCCGTCGTCGGACGAACTGATCTACGCACGCCACGAGCGCGGCTTCGCGCTGATCAGCACGCGCTCGCCGAACGTGCAGCGCATGTATTTCCAGTGCGATCCGAAGGACTCGGTCGACAATTGGTCCGACGATCGCATCTGGGCGGAACTGCATGCGCGCGCCGATTCGGACGAAGGCCATAAGCTCATCGACGGCAAGATCTTCCAGAAGAATATCGTCGGTATGCGCAGCTTCGTGTCGACGACGATGCAGTACGGCCGCCTGTTCCTCGCTGGCGACGCCGCGCATATTGTGCCGCCGACCGGCGCGAAGGGCCTGAACCTCGCGGTCGCCGACGTGAACGTGCTCAGCAAGGCGCTCGACGCGTTCTACAAGGAAAACCGCACCGATCTGCTCGACCGTTATAGCGAAACCGCGCTCAAGCGCATCTGGCGCGCCGAGCACTTCTCGTACTGGATGACCAGCATGCTGCACCGTATCGAAGGCGCTTCGGCGTTCGAGCAGCAGTTGCAGGTTGCCGAGCTCGAGTACGTGACGACGTCGCGCACGGCCGCGACGGTACTGGCGGAGAACTACGTAGGCGCCGCGGGCGCGCAGATGCAGGCGAATCTGTAAATGCCACTGCAAGCACCGCGCGATGATCTGGATCGCTAATTGATCGACAGATCCCGATGCGCGGCCGCCTGAAACTCCTTGGGCGTGACACCGGTCTGCTTGCGGAAATAGCGGCTGAAATAGGCCGCGTCTTCGAAACCGAGCGCATGCGCGATCTGTTTGATACTCGAACCCGAGTAAACCAGGTCGCGTTGCGCCTCGCGTATCAACTGGTCGTTGACGAGCGACAGCGGCGAATGGCCAAGCTCCTCACGACAGATGCGGCCCAGTTGCGCCGCGGTCACCCCCAACTTTCCGGCATAAAAATCGATTGGCAGATGCTCGCGCACGTGCGCGGCGATCAGTTCGCGCAGCCGTTTGATCTGCGCGGCGCGCCGGTCATTGACGGTCGCACCCGCGCTTAACGCGGCATCGGTCAGACGCGCGACCTGCACAAAAAGTGCAATCATCAGCGACATGCCCGCGGCGATATGGCCGCGCGCGCTGCCCCGAAATTCCTGCTCCAGCAAACCGAACAACGGCATCAACGTGCGCTCGCCGATGGCGGCCCGCACGGGAATCAGCGCGGGCCGTTGCAGCACCGGCATGAGGCCCGGCGACACCGCTTTCGAAATCGTCTCCAACGCGCGCTGTGCGGCGGTAATCACGAGCCCGTCGATCTCCGGCGAAAACACGAAACCATGCACCGTTTGCGCCGGAAGCAGGATCAGGCATGGCGCTTTGATCGTGAGCTTTTCGCTCTCGATCAGCACGTAGCCCGAACCGCTGCGGATATAGAGAATCTGCAGCAACGCATCGTGCCGGTGCGCGGAGATATGCCAGTCGTTCGGCCGACTGCGCTCGACGATCCATTCGAAATTGAACGCGTCGTACCACGGCGGCCGCGCGGACTCTCCGTACAGATCGTAGTTAGGGATATTTCTCATGCAGTTTGGTCTCCTATGTTCGAATTGTCCTGCGATGCGCTGCCTTTGTCCAATTTCGTGCCGAAGCGCGTGGCTATACTTTTTTCCATCGAAGACGCGGCCGAATGCCGTCCGCGCGGCATGATCCAGAGAAGCGCACGCCGATGCAACGCCTCGCGCATCCCGAAGCAATCGCCAATGCGAACGGCTTTCTCATGTCGGACGCGGCCAGCCATATCACGGGCGCGGTCCCGAGCGTCGATGGCAGCTCGCACGCCTACGGCGCGGCAGGCGACCAGGCAATTCGAACAACAAGAAAATATCTCTTCATCTCAAGGAGACATAGCAATGACCAAGCAGAAAGGAGCACGCACATGAGCCGCTCCGAACGCAGTGTAGATGTGCAGGCCTTCATCGACGGACAGCGTTTCTCGCCGTTTCAGTGGACGATTCTGGTGCTGTGTTTTCTGGTCGTCGCGGCCGATGGTTTCG
This sequence comes from Paraburkholderia sp. BR13439, assembly GCF_040948805.1. NCBI lineage: Bacteria > Pseudomonadati > Pseudomonadota > Betaproteobacteria > Burkholderiales > Burkholderiaceae > Paraburkholderia > Paraburkholderia sp. BR13439. The sequence continues at coordinate 112,224 of NZ_JBFPKN010000002.1, forward strand.
ACACCGCCGCGGTCGGCTTTATCGCGCCGTCGCTCGTGCAGCAGTGGGGCATCGCGCGCAGCGCGCTCGGCCCGGTGATGAGCGCGGCGCTGGTCGGACTGGGCATCGGCGCGCTCGCGGCCGGCCCGTTCGCGGACCGCATCGGACGCAAGACGGTGCTGGTGCTGTCGGTGTTCTTCTTCGGGCTGTGGAGTCTCGCGGCGGCCCGCGCGACGTCGATCGAATCGTTGACCGCGCTGCGCTTTTTCACCGGCCTCGGTCTCGGCGCGGCAATGCCCAACGCGGTCACGCTGATGTCCGAGTACGCACCCGCGCGGATTCGCGCGGTCGCGGTCAATGCGATGTTCTGCGGTTTTTCGGGCGGGCTCGCGCTCGGTGGCTTCGCGTCCGCATGGCTGATTCCGAATCTCGGCTGGCCGAGCGTGCTGGTCGCGGGCGGCATCGGCCCGCTCGTGCTGAGCGTGCTGCTGATTCTGCTGCTGCCGGAATCGGCGCAATTCCTCGCGGTGCGCAAGCGGGCCGATCAACGGATCGCGCGAATCCTGCAACGCATCGCGCCTCACGACCGCTTCGACGGATGCCGCTTCTTCGCGGTCGACGTGCGCCGCAATAGCGCCGACTCGCGCTCGCAGTGGGCGCTCGCGATCATCCTGTCGGCGCGCTACCGTTTCGGCACGCTGATGCTGTGGCTCGCCTATTTCATGGGGCTGCTGATTTACTACCTGCTGACCAACTGGCTGCCGACGCTGTTCAAGGACACCGGCTTCTCCGGTGAAAAGGCCGCGTTGATGACGTCGCTATTTCCGCTCGGCGGCATCCTCGGCAATCTGTGCGTCGGCTGGGTGATGGATCGCTTCGCCGGCCATCGCGTGATCGCGTTCACATATGTGCTCGTCGGCGCGCTCGTGCTGCTGGTCGGGCGGGGCGTCGGCCATCAGGTCTGGCTCGGCACGCTGATCTTCCTGACCGGCACGGTCGCGACCAGCGCGGTGACGTCGATGTCGGCGCTCGCGGCGAGTTTCTACCCGACCCGGGCGCGCGCGACGGGCGTGGCGTGGATGCTGGGAATCGGCCGGGTCGGCGGCGTGGCGGGCGCGCTCGTCGGCGCGGCGTTGATGGGGCTCGGCTGGCAGTTCGGCGCGGTGTTTAGCCTGCTCGCGGTGCCGGCCGTGATCGCGGCGGGCGGGGTGGTGCTGATGATGCGGCGCGAGCCGCTCGATCACGCATCGGTCGATGACAACGTCAGCGCGATAGCGATCGAGTGAAGTCCGGCGTCGGGCGCCGCTACGCTCGAACAATGCGCGACCGCTCAGGTCGCGCGCAGCAACGCCATTTCGTTGTGCAGCAGCGCGAGCAATTCGTCGTCGGTCGGCCGCGTGCCCCAGTGGCGCGCGCCGGCCACCGACGCGATCGCTATCCACGAATGCGGTGGAAACCATTCGCGCACGAGCGTGCCGTCCTGGCGCAGGCACAGCTGGCCGGTCAGCTCGCTGTATTCGGCGCAGATGTGCGCACCGTCGACCTGCGCGCTTACTCGTCTCGGATCATTGCGTAGCACGTCGTCGCTCCTGTCAAAGGGGTGGCGCGAATGCAAGCGCGGCATGGTGGCGCGATTAACGTCACCTGGCTTCCATCAATGGTCATGCCCGTGACCGTGCCAGCCGTTGTCGTGCCAGTCGTTGTCGTGCCAGTCGCGATGCGGCCCGCGTGCATCGCGCCATTCGTCGTGGTGACGTTCCCACTCGCGACGCTCCCAATAGCGACGACCATCGTAGTAACGATCGCCGTACCAGCCCGGCGCGATCACGACCGCGGGCGGCGGCGGAGGCGCATACACGGGCGCGGGCTGCACATAGACCGGCGGGGGCGGCGGAGCCTCGACCACGGCGGGCGCGACCGCGATGCCCGGCACACCGATATTCACGCCGACATCGACGTGCGCGAAAGCGGCCGTCGATGCGCCGATCGCGAGACCCGCGATGACGCTCAACGATATCCAGCGGTTGCGTGAAAGACTCATGATTGTTCTCTGTTGTGTGGATGTCTGCGATGGAGTGGCGAGCCGGACGCGCACCTACTGCGCGTGATGGCCCGATCAATAGCGTTCGTAGTAGTGGTCGTGATGCGGATGATCGCCGCCAGGGACGACGATGCAGCCGCTCAACGCGCCGCCGAGCGTGGCGGCAAGAATGACCAATGCGAGAATTTTTTTCATGATGTTGCTCCCTGAAATCTGTGATGCGAGTGCCTGTCGTGCGAAGCGTTTCATCTAAACCGCTTTCGTTTGAACCGAACTCTACTGAGCGGCGCGATTACCGATGTGTTTGTGTGTAACAGGACGTGTCGATTGGAGGTCACATCGATACATTCATGCGAGTGCGATGAACGGAGAGGGAAAGCGCCGGGGGTGAGATGTCGAAATGCCGGGCGATAGTCAGGCGTGCGGGCAAACCCTTGAAGAGGCTATGAAAAAAACCGCATTCAATCGCAGGCGATGCATGGATGCGGAGCGAAGGTTCGGCGCATCGATTGCTGAAAAAAGAAGCGAATGGAATTTCGCCTTATCTATGCCGCGCAGATACATTCGGTTGCAGACTGGTCATCGGGCTCGCCATGCGTTCGGGCGAGCACGATGAAATGACGCCACACCTGTAGCGTCATCAGGCTGTCTTACTGCGCGGCCGCGGGCTCCTGGGTGGTCGCTTCGCGATAGCCGAGCCGCGCCGAAATCGCGAGACCGGCTTCTTTGAGCAGCGCGACGTAATGCTGCTTCGTGTCGGCGCCGCAGCGCATCGTCGGAAACGAAATCGACAGACCGGCGATCACGCGGCCGAAGCGGTCGAACACCGGCACCGCGATACATTGCAGGCCTTCTTCCTGCTCCTCGTTGTCCTCGCCGTAGCCCTGCTCGCGTACGTGCGGCAGGATGCTCAGCACCGCTTCGGCGCAGGTCAAGGTTTTTTGCGTCGACTTGCGGAATTCGATGTGCGAGAGCACGTCACGCGCATCGGCCGGGTCCATCCATGCGAGCAGCACCTTGCCGATCGCCGTGCTATGCAGCGGATTGCGCCGGCCGATTCGCGACTGCATGCGCAGCCCGTAGTCGGCATCGATCTTGTGGATGTAGATGATCGCGTCCTCGTCGAATGCGCCGAGGTGTACCGCTTCGCGCGTCATCTGGCCGATGCGGCGCATGTCGACGTCGGCCTCGCGCACCAGATCGACGCTTTCGAGCGCTTTCGCGCCGAGCTCGAACAGGCGGATCGTCAGCCGATAGCGCTCGGTTTCGACTTCCTGAGTCACATAGCCGAGCGCCTTCAGTGTTTGAATCACGCGATGCACGGTCGTCTTCGACATGCCGAGCCGTTGCGACAGCTCGCTGATGCCGATCTGCCCGGTGTCGCCGATCGCGCCGAGAATCGCGAACACGCGCCCGATCGACGAAGCCGATTCGCCTCGCTCACCGCTGTCCGCATCCAGCGCCTTATCGAGCGCTTTGTCGCGCGCAGTGTTTCTCGCTGTGTTTCTCGCCGTGTTCCTGTCTGTTCCCGTTGCCGCCATGTCGATCATTCCCTGTCTGTGCCAAGCCGCGCCGCTGTCGCATCGAGCCGATGCTCGCCTGGCGCGAGAGCATAGCGCGTCGCGCGCGCTGGTGGCGAGCTTGTGTCGAACCTAGCGCGCGAGCCAGCCGCCATCCACCGCCAGTGTATGCCCATGCACGTAGTCCGACGCCGACGAGGCGAGAAAGACCACCGGCCCCGCGAGATCGTCGGGTACGCCCCAGCGGCCGGCCGGAATGCGCCCGAGAATTTCTTCGTTGCGCTGCGCGTCGTCGCGCAACGCGGCCGTGTTCGCGGTCGCCATATAGCCGGGCGCGATCGCGTTCACGTTGATGCCCCGCGCGGCCCATTCGTTGGCGAGCAGTCGGGTGAGACCGAGCACGCCGCTTTTCGACGCGGTGTACGACGCGACGCGAATACCGCCCTGGAACGACAGCATCGACGCGACGTTGATGATCTTGCCGCCGCCTTGCTGCCGCACGAACTGACGCGCTGCCGCCTGCGACAGAAAGAACAGGCTCTTCAGGTTCACGTCCATCACCGCGTCCCAGTCGTCTTCGCCGAACTCGAGCGCATCTTCGCGGCGGATGATGCCCGCGTTGTTGACCAGCACGTCGAGGCGGCCAAATGCTTCGACCGCGGCCCGCACGATGTCGTCGACCGATGAGATCGACGCGAGATCGGCGCGCACGTCGGCGAAGCGACGTCCGAGCGTCTCGACGCGCGCGGCGGTCGTGCCCGCGTCCGCGCGGCTGACGCCGACGATGTCGCAGCCGGCCGCGGCGAGCGCGACCGCCATGCCGGCGCCGAGGCCGGTGTTGCTGCCGGTCACGATGGCGACCTTGCCGCTCAGATCGAAAGTATTCATTGTGGTCGGGCTCATGTTCGCTCAGCGCAGCTCGCGAACCGCGAGATGGTCCATGTCGCCGAACACCTGGTTCTCACCGACCATGCCCCAGATGAACGTGTACGCGCGCGTGCCGACACCCGAATGAATCGACCAGCCCGGCGAGATCACCGCCTGCTCGTTGCGCACGACGATATGCCGTGTTTCGTGCGGCTCGGCCTGTCTCACATCCATTGATCGTTCTCCTGTCGGTATGCGGGGCGCGGTGTCGCCTTGTGCCGAGACTGTAACGCAGAATCGCAATTTCGGAACATCGGTCCGAAAATTTTTCGGCGAGCGATCGCGGCTGGAATGGCTTACTGAGACCGACCGGGTAAACGATAGTCACGTTTAAGAAATAAGACGGAACGACGTTCCTTTCATGATGCTATATTGCGCCGAACAGGGAGAGCCGGCGCAGACCGGGACACCGACACGGGTCATTGATCCGATAACGGGACGTCACCGTCCATGGAGGAGGCATGAAGATCAAGAAGGCCATCGACCGCATTCCAGGCGGCCTGATGCTGGTGCCGCTACTGCTCGGCGCCTGTGTGCATACGTTCGCGCCCGGCGCGGGCAAATATTTCGGCTCGTTCACCAACGGCCTGATTACCGGCACCGTGCCGATTCTGGCGGTATGGTTCTTCTGCATGGGCGCAACGATCGACCTGCGCGCGACCGGCACCGTGCTGCGCAAGTCGGGCACGCTGCTCGCCACCAAGATGCTGGTCGCATGGATCGTCACGCTCATCGCGGCGCGCTTCATTCCGATCGACGGCATCAAGACCGGGCTTTTCGCGGGGCTGTCGTTGCTCGCAATCACGACCTCGATGGACATGACCAATGGCGGTCTTTATGCGGCCGTGATGCAACAGTACGGCACGAAGGAAGAGGCGGGCGCGTTCGTGCTGATGTCGGTCGAATCGGGGCCCCTGATCAGCATGATCATTCTTGGAGCCACGGGTGTGGCGTTCTTCGAGCCGCGGCTGTTCGTCGGTGCGGTGCTGCCGTTTCTGATCGGCTTTGCACTGGGCAACTTCGATAGCGAGCTGCGCGAGCTGTTCGGCCGCTGCGTGCATCCGCTGATTCCGTTTTTCGGCTTTGCGCTCGGCAACGGCATCGATCTGAACGTGATCGTCACGAGCGGTTTGCCGGGCATCGTGCTGGGGCTCGGCGTGATCGTCGTGACCGGGGTGCCGCTGATTCTGGCTGATCGCTGGATCGCGGGCGGCAATGGCGCGGCGGGGCTCGCGGCGTCGTCGACGGCGGGGGCTGCGGTCGCGAATCCGGCGATCATCGCCGACATGATTCCGAGCTTCAAACCGCTGGTGCCGGCCGCCACCGCGATGGTCGCCACCGCTTGCCTCGTGACCGCGATTCTGGTGCCGATCCTCACGGCGCTGTGGGTGCGCCGGCATCATCCGCGCGGCACGCTGCGCGAGGAGTTCGCCACGGTGACGCAGGCGGCGCCGCTCAATGAGTAGCGCGATGCACCTGTTTGAATGAGTCAGTAGCAGGGCAGGAAGCTGGCGCGCCGCTCAGCGCGCCAGCTTCGTTTCGAGCATCGCTTTCACCGCGGGCCATTCGTCGTCGATGATGCTGAAGCGCACCGAGTTGCGCTTGCGCCCATCGGGCATGATCCGCTCGTGCCGCACGATGCCTTCCTGTTTCGCGCCGATGCGCAGAATCGCCGCGCGCGATCTGTCGTTGAGCTCGTCGGTCGTGAATTGCACGCGCACGCAGCGCATCACGTCGAATGCGTGGCACAGCAGCAGATACTTCGCCTCGGTGTTGACGACCGAGCGCTGCGCCGAGGCGGCGAGCCACGTATGGCCGATTTCGAGCTTACGGTTCGCGCGATCGATCTTCCAGAACCGCGTGCTGCCGACGATGCGGCCGGCGCCGTCATTCCCGTCATCCTCGTCACGCCGCACGATCACGAACGGCATCACCCTGGCCGCAGCGCGGCCGGCGAGCGCCCTGGCAATATAGGCATCGATCGTCGCCGGGCCCGGCACGACGGTCAGCTTCATGTCCCACAGTTGCCCATCGGCGGCGGCGTCGACGAGCGCCTGCGCGTGGTCCTCGCGCAGCGGCCGCAACTCGACGAACGAGCCGCTCAGCGTGGGTTGCATCGATTCGGCGGAGATATCGTTCATGGCAATAAAAAAGGTCCGCGAGCGGAACACTCGTGGACCTGGCAGACCGGTTGATCCGTGCCTGGGAACGACGCGAGCGGCAAACCCGCGGCGCCGTCACCGAAGCGCGCGATCAAGGTGATTAAATCAGGTGATTAAACCGACATCACCGTGACAGCCTTGGTGACGAGGTAGGCTTCCATCGCCTCCGGGCCGCCTTCCGAGCCGTAGCCGGAATCCTTGACGCCGCCGAACGGCATTTCCGGCGTCGGCGTGGCGGGCTGGTTGATCCACAGCATGCCGACTTCCATGCGCTGCGACAGCAGATGCACATTGGCGAACGACTTCGTATACGCGTAACCGGCGAGGCCGTACGGCAGACGGTTCGCTTCGGCGATCGCTTCTTCGAGCTTGTCGAAGCCGCGGATCGCGGCGACCGGGCCGAACGGCTCGTTGTTGAACACGTCGGCTTCGAGCGGCACGTCGGTCAGCACGGTGGCCGCGAAGAAGTTGCCTTCGGTACCCACGCGCTCGCCGCCCGTCGCGACCTTCGCGCCGGTCTTGCGGGCGTCGTCGACGACCTTGGCCATCGCGCTCAGACGCCGCGCGTTGGCGAGCGGTCCGAGCGTCGTGCCCTCGGCGAGACCGTCGCCGAGCTTCAGGCTTTCAGCGTGCTTGACGAGCGCCGCGGCGAACTCTTCGCGGATGCTGTTGTGCACGAGGAAGCGCGTCGGCGAGATGCAGACCTGGCCCGCGTTGCGGAACTTCGCGGCGCCGGCTGCCTTGACCGCGAGCGCGACGTCGGCGTCTTCCGCGACGATCACCGGGGCATGGCCGCCGAGTTCCATCGTCGCGCGCTTCATGTGCGAACCGGCCAGCGCCGCGAGCTGCTTGCCGACCGGCGTCGAGCCGGTGAACGTAACCTTGCGGATCACCGGATGCGGGATCAGGTAGCTCGAGATTTCGGCCGGATCGCCGAACACGAGGCCGACCGTGCCAGCCGGCACGCCGGCTTCGACGAACGCCTGCAGCAGGGCCGCCGGCGACGCGGGGGTTTCTTCCGGCGCCTTCACGAGGAACGAGCAGCCGCAGGCGAGCGACGCCGACAGTTTGCGCACGACCTGGTTGACCGGGAAGTTCCACGGCGTGAACGCGGCGACCGGTCCGATCGGCTCCTTCAGCACTTGTGACTGCGCGGCGAGGTTGCGCGACGGCACGATGCGGCCATACACGCGGCGGCCTTCGTCCGCGAACCATTCGATGATGTCCGCGGCCGCCAGCACTTCGACGCGCGCCTCGGCGAACGGCTTGCCCTGTTCCTGCGTCATCAGGCGGCCGATGTCGGCGGCGCGCTCGCGCACGAGAGCCGCAGCCTTGCGCATGATGGTGGCGCGCTCGTTGGCCGGCACCTTGCGCCAGGCTTCGAAGCCGCGCTGCGCGGCTTCGAGCGCGCGGTCCAGATCGGGGATGCCGGCATGCGCGACCTTGCCGATGGCCTGGCCGGTCGCGGGGTTGATCACGTCGAGGGTCTTGCCGCTGGCGGCGTCACACCATTCGCCGTTGATCAGAAGACGGGTATCGGTATAGCTCGAGATGGCCATGCTGGGTTCCTGTGAGAGGGAAAACAACAGGCCGCGTGGTTGTGCGGCACGAGGCGCACACCTACGCGGCCATGAATGAATTGCCGATATCAATTATCTTATCTGATTGCGGGCGATCGCACCGGACGCGGACCGCGGGCGCCCGCTCGTGGCATGCGGTTTGCTGAGCCTTGGCACCGGAGCGACTCTGCGTGTCACGCCGAGGTGCCGCGTCAGCGCCGCACGAAACGCCTGCAAGACGCAGCGCTTCATCCATTCAACCGCTACTACAGCGCATCACGAGGACATCGCCATGCCAACCGGAACAGTGAAATGGTTCAACGACGCGAAGGGCTTCGGCTTCATTACCCCCGATGACGGCGGCGAAGATCTGTTCGCGCATTTTTCGGAGATTCGATCCGAAGGTTTCAAGTCGTTGCAGGAAAACCAGAAAGTCAGCTTCGAAATCAAGCAGGGGCCGAAAGGCAAGCAGGCGGCCGATATCAAGCCCGTGTGACGTCGGCATGGCGGTTCATCCGCATGCGAGGTAACAATGGATAAGGACGCCGCCTACGCGGAGATCGAGCGCAATGGCGGCGCCGCTTATGCGAAGACCTTCGCCGCGCGCTATCCCGACGAACCGCTTACACCGTTCTGTCATCGCTATCTGTTCGAACAGGCGCAGCGCGCCGAAGCGGAGCACGACGCGGGCGCGGCCACGCACGACGACGAGCGCGGTTTCGCGCTGAGGTCGCTCGCCCGCATGGAGGCGTCGTCGCATATCGCGCAGGCGGCGGCCGCCGCGTCGCGCGACGCGGCGGCCGCCGCGCACACTTCGGCGCGCGCGGCGCGGCGCTCGGCCTTCTGGACCATGATCGCCGCGCTCGCGGCGGCGACGGGCGTAGTGGTAAACGCGGCCCTCAATCTCGGCTGGCTCGAATGGGCAAGGCATCTTGCACAATAAGCGGCGCGTCGGCCCGCGCGTTCGCGCCCGTGAACGTGATGCGCATCGGAGGCGCCAGTGGGGCTAGCCCGCAAACCACGCGACAACCTATGCATGTACCACACCGATACGACATCGATGCGACACGGCTACACGAGCGCGTCGATCGCACAAATCGACCCATCGGAGCATGCCGCGGACGGTCTGAACGCAGTATTATTCTTCAGGTTTCCTTCAGCTTTGCTCCGTACTATTTGCGCCACTGCCCGTGGCCTTTCAGGACCGCGGCCGCCGCTACGTGCGGGTCGAGCACAGGCTTTCACGACCTGCATTCGGGCAATGGAACAGATAGATTCCTGACTGAAAACTGAAAGCGCCTATAAAGGGTTGCTGGAGCATCCATGAAAACTCTGTTCTTGCAGGCGCCGTCGTACGACGGCTTCGATGGTGGCGCGGGTTCGCGCTATCAGGCCAAGCGTGAAGTTCGCTCGTTCTGGTATCCGACGTGGCTCGCACAACCCGCCGCACTCGTTCCCGACAGCCGCGTGCTCGACGCAACGGCAGACGGCCTGTCCGTCGAAGCCGCGCTCGACATCGCTTCGCAATACGAGCTGGTGGTGATTCACACCAGCACGCCATCCTTCCCGACCGACGCACTGTTCGCCCAGGACCTCAAGAAGCGCAAGCCGTCGCTGCTGATCGGCATGGTCGGCGCGAAGGTCGCGGTCGATCCGCATAATTCGCTGATCGCGACCGAGGCCATCGACTTCGTTTGCCGCGAGGAATTCGACTACACCTGCAAGGAAATCGCCGAGGGCAAGCCGTTCTCGCAGATCCTGGGCCTGAGCTATCGCGCCCCCGACGGCTCGATCGAACACAACGAAGCGCGCCCGATCCTCGAGAACATGGACGAGCTGCCGTTCGTCGCGCCGATCTACAAGCGTGATCTGACCATCAAGAACTACTTCAACGGCTACCTGAAGCATCCGTACGTGTCGCTGTACACCGGCCGCGGCTGCCGCTCGAAGTGCACGTTCTGTCTGTGGCCGCAAACGGTCGGCGGCCATCGCTATCGGGTGCGTTCAGTCGAGAACGTGCTCGAGGAAGTGAAGTGGATTCGCGACAACATGCCCGAAGTCAAGGAGATCATGTTCGACGACGACACGTTCACCGACTTCAAGCCGCGCGCCGAAGAGATTGCGCGCGGCATGGGCAAGCTGGGTGTCACGTGGTCGTGCAACGCGAAGGCCAACGTGCCTTACTCGACGCTGAAGATCATGAAGGAAAACGGCCTGCGCCTGCTGCTGGTCGGCTACGAGTCCGGCGACGACCAGATCCTGCTGAACGTCAAGAAGGGCCTGCGCACGGACATCGCGCGGCGCTTCGCGCAGGACTGCCGCACGCTCGGCATCAAGGTGCACGGCACCTTCATTATCGGCTTGCCCGGCGAGACCCAGGAAACGATCCAGAAGACCATCGAGTACGCGAAAGAGATCAATCCGCTGACCATCCAGGTGTCGCTCGCCGCGCCGTATCCGGGCACCCGGCTCTATCACCAGGCGGTCGAGAGCGGCTGGCTCGCGGAGAACAAGGTGATCAATCTCGTCAGCAAGCAGGGCGTGCAACTGGCGGCGATCGGCTATCCACATCTGTCGCGCGACGAGATGTACCACCAGCTCGAGAACTTTTATAAACGCTTTTATTTCCGGCCGTCGAAGATCTGGGAGATCCTGCGCGAAATGCTGACGAGCTGGGACATGATGAAACGGCGCCTGCGCGAAGGCGTCGAATTTTTCCGCTTCCTGCGCGCGCACGAGGCGTGAGCGCCGTACACATCGCCGCCGTCACGCTCGCGTACGCGTGCGCGGCGGCGACTGTTGTCGGCATCGGCTACACCGTGCTCGCAAGCGCGCTCATCGGGCGCTTCTTCGCGAGGGCGGTGGCCGTTCCCTCCAGCTTTCCACCCATTACGGTGATCAAACCGTTGCACGGCAACGAGTGGGCGCTGCTCGATAATCTGTCGAGCTTTTGCGCCCAGGACTATCCGGGGCCCGTGCAATTCCTGTTCGGCGTGCACGACTCGGCCGACCCCGCGCTGCAAACCGTCGACGAACTGCGGCGCCTGCATCCGCGGGCGGACATCGTCGTGGTCGCCGATGCGCGCCTGTACGGCCCGAACCGCAAGATCAGCAACATCCTCAACATGCTGCCGCAGGCGCGCCACGACGTGCTCGTGTTCGCCGACAGCGACGTGTGCGTCGGCCCCGACTATCTGCGCAACGTGATCGGCGAATTGCAGAAGCCGGGCGTCGGGCTCGTCACCTGCGCGTATCGCGGCCAGCCCGATCCGGGATTCTGGCCGCGGCTGTCGGCGATCGCCACCAACTACCAGTTCCTGCCGGGCGTCGTCACCGGACTGGCGCTCGGGCTCGCGCGCCCGTGCTTCGGTCAGACCATCGCGATGCGGCGCGACACCTACGAGCGGATCGGCGGCTTCAAGCCGTTCGTGCGGCATCTGGCCGAAGACTACGAAATCGGCGCGGCGGTGCGCGCGGCGGGCGAGCAGGTCACGATTCCGCCGTTCGCGATCGCGCATGCCTGTGTCGAAGCGAGCGCCGCGCAACTGGTGACGCACGAACTGCGCTGGAGCCGCACGATCCGCCGCATCGATCCGCTCGGACACCTCGGCACCGCGCTCGTGCATCCATTGCCGTTCGCGCTGCTCGCGCTCGCGTGCTCGGGCGGCGCGCCGTGGGCGTGGCTGCTCGCGGCTGTGACGGTGCTCGCGCGTGTCGCGTTGAAGTGGCGCGCGGATCGGGCGTTGCGTCAGCGCTGCCGCGATCTGTGGCTACTGCCGTTATGGGATATCGTATCGTTTGCGATTTTCGTCGCGAGCTTCCGCTCGTCGCGGGTGATCTGGCGGGGCTTCAGCTTCAAGGTCGACGGCGACGGGCTGCTGTCGGCGGCACAGGACGAATGACGAACGAACGGCAGATTGGGCGGGCAATGAGCGAAGAAGGATCGAGCGGGCGACACAGCACCGCACTCGAGACGCACGGCAGCGGCCCGGCGGCACGGGCGGCACAGGCGGCGCACTCGGCAACCCATACCGCGGCACGCGGCGTGCGGCGCATCAGGTCTATCCAGGTCGCTTGCGAGGTGCCCGCATGATGAAGCATCTGGGCCGCGCGGCCGCGCTCGCGGGTTTGCTGATCTCTTTGTGGCTGGTCTGGCGCGAAGATCCGCGCGCGGTGCTCAGCGCGCTGCGCGCGGCCGGCGCGGGCCTCGTGCTGGCCGCGTTGGCGCACGTGCTGCCAATGGTCGCCAACGCCTGCGACTGGCGCTCGCTGATTCGCGGCGCGAATCGCCCGAGCTTCGGCAGCATGATGCATCTGGTATGGGTGCGCGAATCGGTCAACTCCATGCTGCCGGTCGCGCGGATCGGCGGCGAACTCGTTGCGTTTCGCATGTTCAAGCGCTGGGGCGTCCGGCCATCGACAGCGGTCGCCAGCACCATCGTCGATATGCAACTGACCTTGATCAGTCAGCTGATGTTCACGATGGTCGGCATCGGCTTTCTGTTCGCCAACGCGCAATCGGGCGCGCTGCGGCTCGCCGGGCAGCTCGCGTGGGGCGTGGTCGCGTTGACGCCGCTGCTATTGCTGTTCGGGCTCGTGCAGCATGCGAATCCGTTCGAGCGCATCACGCGGGTGGCAAACAATATGACGAGCGGCAAGCTGACCGCGCTGGTCGGCCAGTCCGCGCAGATCGATCAATCGATCAAGGTGATCTGGCGACGCCGCGCGGTCGTGCTGCGCTATCTGTTTTTCTGGCAGCCGCTGCAATGCGTGCTGACCTCGCTGGAAATCTGGCTCGCGCTGTATTTCCTCGGCGCGCGCGTGACGCTCGTCGAGGCGATCGTGATCGAATCGCTGATCCAGGCGGTCAGCAGCGCCGCGTTCTTCGTGCCGGGCGGTCTCGGCGTGCAGGAGGGCGCCTTCGTACTGATTGGCGGCGCACTCGGGCTCGATCCCGCCACCTGTCTTGCGCTCGCGGCCGCGCGGCGCATTCGCGACCTGCTGATGTTCGTGCCGGGCCTGATCGCGTGGCAATTGTTCGAGGCGTCCGGCAGCGCGCGGCCGCATGCCGCGCCGCGCCGCGTCGGCGCCGGGCTGGCCAAACAGCGTTCGCGCGTCGCCGACGTGAACCGCGGCGGCGAGCGGCGCTGAGCGATCGGCGCGCGGTTTCCCGGTTCCCGCTTCCCGCTCGCGTCTTCGACGCGCAGCCGCGCGCCGTCAGCGCGGCGCGCGATAGGCCGGAAACGACACCCGCACCGCCAGCCCCTGGCCCCCGATTCCCGCGCCTAGCTGCAGACTCGCGCCGAAATGCTCGGCGATCCGCGCAACGATCGACAACCCCAGCCCGCTGCCGGTCGCCTGATTGCCGGTCGCGCGGAAAAAGCGGTTCGTGAGGCGCGCGAGATCCTCTGGCTCGACGCCGGGACCGTCGTCGCGCACGCTCAGCTGCACGTGCTCGTCGGCATGGCGCACCGCGACTTCGATATTGCCCCCCGTACGTCCATACTTGATCGCGTTGTCGAGCAGATTGTCGAGCAGGATGCCGATCAGCACCGGCTCCGCATCGATCTCGGCGAGCATGTCGCCGACCAGCATCACGTTGATGTGCTTTTGCTGCGCATTACGCCGGTTCGCAAGCAGCGTATCTCTCGCGATCGCGGCCGGCTTCACCGGCTCGGTGGGCAGCTTCTCCTGCACGTCGAGCCGCGCGAGCAGCAGCAACTGCTCGGCGAGCCGGGCGCTGCGATCGACGCCTTGCACGACGCGCTCCATCGCGAGCCGCTGCAGCCCGATGTCGGGCTCCGCGAGCGCGACCTGCGCCTGCACCTTGATCGCGGCGAGCGGCGTCTTCAGTTCGTGCGCGGCATCGGCGGTGAAGGCGCGCTCGAGTTCGAGCGCATGCTGCAGACGCGCGAGCATCTGGTTGATCGCATCGACGAGCGGGCGCACCTCGAGCGGCGTGCGGCCGATGCCGACCGGTTCCATGCGGTTGATGTCGCGAGAACTGAGCGCGGCCGATAGCACCTTCAGCGGCGCGAGGCTCCAGCCGATGCTGAACCACACGAGCACCGCGAGCACCGGCAGCGCGATCAGCGTGGGCCGTGCGATGCGGCTCGCGATTTCGCTCACCAGGTCGCTGCGGGTATTGGCCGGCTCGAACACGCGCACGCTGTGGCCGAGCACGGTCTCGCGCAACGTGAACGAGTGATAGAGCTCGCCGACCAGCATCACGTCTTGCGAGCCGCTCGCGGGCGGCAACGGCAAATCCCACGCGGCCAGCGCGTGCAGTTGCGGGCTGCCTGCCAGCACGACGCCGTCGGCCGAGCGCACCTGGAAAAGCGCATCGCGCGGCAGGGTGTCGTCGTCATCGTAGTTGTTCGCGCCGGCTTCGCCGTTTCGCTCTTCTTCGCGCACGTCGATGCGCGCATTCGCGAGCGTCATCAGATTGGCCGAATCGAGCAGCGCGAGCATCTGCGCGAGTTCGGCGAGGCGGGCTTGCTCCCATAGGCCGACTTCGCGCGTCGCCTGCCGGTAGCTCGACGCGAGCGCGCCGCCCCAGACGAGCGCGATGCTCGCCAGCACCAGCAGCACGAGGCGCCGCCGGATCGACGGACCGATCATTCTTTCTCCATCACATAGCCGATGTTGCGCACAGTCTTGATCAGATTTGCGCCGAGCTTCTTGCGCAGGTTCGACACATGCACCTCGATCGCATTGCTTTCGATTTCTTCCTGCCAGCCGTACAGGCTTTCTTCGAGCCGCGAGCGCGACTGCGGAATGCCGAGATTGGTCAGCAGTTGCAGCAGAATCGCCCATTCGCGCGATGTAAGCGGCACGCGCGCCTCGTCGATCTGCACTGTTTGCGCGGCCGGATTCACTGTCAGATTCTGGTAACGAATCAGATCGATACTGCGACCTTGTGCGCGGCGCAACAGCGCGCGGCACCGCGCGACCAGCTCGGTGAGATCGAACGGCTTGCCGAGATAGTCGTCGGCGCCCGCTTCGAGACCGCCGACGCGATCGACGACCGTGCCTTTCGCGGTCAACACCAGCACCGGCACGTCATTGCCGGCGTCGCGCATGCGTTTGAGCAGCTCCGTGCCGCTCACGCGTGGCAGGCCGAGGTCGAGTACCACCAATGCATATTGAGTCGTGTCGAGCGCGAGGCTGGCCTTGTGGCCGTCGCGTGCCCAGTCGACCGTGAAGCCGGCCTGGCGAAGGCCCGCTTCGACACCGCAGCCGATGAGCTCGTCGTCTTCTACGAGGAGTAAGCGCATGAGGCAAATGTTCCAATGTGGGGATTTATTGCATAACGTCCTGCATTTTTATGCAAGCGGCATTGATGCGTCTATACGAACAATCCGCCGGTGTTTCGAAGTGTAACCACGCCGTTCGTTAGCCGCTTTATGCCAGGCGGATGCTTAAGGTTTCCTTCAGCTTGAATCGATACCATCGACGCGCTATAAAATGGTCGTCGCAGATCGTGATGCATGTGCGAGACCAGGTTGTCGTCAGGCCATCGCAACCTGATCGTAAGGACTTCGATGGAGTGACGCGCGAGGCATTCTTTATGCTGGTCGATAGCGTCAATGGATGGTATCGACGAGTCCCGCCCAATGCCAGCATCCGGTCAGGCTGCAAGGCCCCGCACGAGGCACGTTATGAAGCGAGTCACCATCGACATGCTACGAGCCCATTTGCTAGTCGCGTCTCTGACCGCCGCAGGCACCGAAGCGCTGCTGTGCATCGCGCTGCCTGTACTGCCGGTCTCTGACGCTTTTTTCGCTTCAGCATCGTTCAGGCTGTTCGCGCTCGCGCTGATCATCGGCGGCGTGGTGATTGCGCGCGAATTCTCCCAGGTCGCCTTCGAGCTCGCGGTGCGGCGCGACTACGCGATTCGCGCTGCTTGCGGCGCATGGCCCGCCGTGATCTCAGCGAACTGTCCACGCCGGTGGCTCGTCGTGCTTCACCTCCGGCTAACGGGGCAACCGTTCGTGCTGGCCGAGCACTGACGGATACGGACGACACACGATGGCGGCCCACGCGTTGATTGCATGTCAATGGCTTCTGTTGGCCGGCTGCGTTAGCGCTTCGATCTACGCGGTAGCCGCCGCGCTCGCCATGCCGTTTTTCACCGCGCGGCATAAATCGAGCCATCATGGCGGCAGGGCGGTCAATGGCGCATACGGCGGTTCGCTAGAGGGTTCGTCCGATGGACCAGGCGGGCCGTTCGCGCAGGTCGGTGTCAGCGTGCTGAAGCCGCTGTGCGGCGCCGAGCCGCGTCTCTACGAGAATCTCCGGACCTTCTGCGAGCAGCGGCATCAGCATTTTCAGCTGGTGCTGGGCGTGTCGTCGCCGCACGATCCCGCCATCGCGGTGGTGCGCCGCTTGCAGGCCGCCTATCCTAAATGCGACATCGAGCTCGCGATCGACACGCGCGTACACGGCAGCAATCTGAAAGTCAGCAACCTGATCAACATGGCCGCACGCGCTCGCCACGACGTGATCGTGATCGCCGACAGCGACATCGCGGTCGACTCCGACTATCTCGACAGCGTCGCCGCGCCGCTCGCGGACCCGAGCGTCGGCGTGGTCACGTGCCTGTACGTCGCGCGCGGCGTCGGCGGCTTCTGGCCGCGCGTCGGTGCGCTGTTCATCAACGAGTGGTTCGCGCCGTCGGTGCGGGTCGCCCATGCGATGGGCTCGCGCCGCTTCGGTTTCGGCGCGACCCTCGCGTTGCGGCGCGCGACGCTGGAGCGCATCGGCGGCTTCGAGGCGCTGAAAAACTGCCTCGCCGACGACTACTGGCTCGCCGAGCACGTGCGCGCTCTCGGTCTGCAAACGGTGCTGTCGCGGGTGATGGTCGCCACCGACGTGATCGAGCCGACCTTCGCGGCGCTGTGGCAGCGCGAAACGCGCTGGCTGCGTACGATCCGCTCGGTCAATCCGCCGGGTTTCGTGTCGCTGCTGATCACATTCCCCACACCGTGGCTGTTGACGAGCGCAGGGCTGACCGTGTCGCTCGCAACCTGTGCTCACGCGCCGTTCGCGGCGGTGGTCGCGAGCGCGTCGGCGACCGCGCTCTGCGTTGGTGCGCGCCTGCTGCTGCATTTGCGTGCGGCGCGCCGTGCGCGCACGTTCTGGCGCGATCTGCCGCTGGTGCCCTTGCGCGATACGCTGCTCGCGCTCCAGTGGCTCGTCAGCGCGTTCGGTTCGCACGTCGTGTGGCGCGGCGAGCGCATGCAGCTCGGCACGCCGTCCGCCGAGCGCAGCGGCCGGCTGGACAGCCTCACGTGATAGCGCGCGGCAAACCGGTCCAGCCGCGCGGACTGATCATCACCGCCGACGATTTCGGCCTGCATCAGCGCGTCAATTTCGCGGTCGAGCGCGCGCACCGCAACGGTGTGCTGCGCGCGGCGAGTCTGATGGTCGGCGCGCCGGCCGCCGAAGACGCGGTTGCGCGCGCGCATACGCTGCCGGAACTGCGCGTGGGCCTGCATCTGGTGCTGGCCGACGGTGCCGCGCTGGCGCCGCGCGAGCAGGTCGCCGCGCTGCTCGACGAGAACGGCCGCTTCGGCAGCAACATGGTGCGCGACGGCGTGCGCTTCTTCTTTCTGCCGCACGTGCGCCGGCAACTCGCCTACGAAATCCGCGCGCAATTCGAAGCCTTCGCCGCGACCGGCCTCAGGCTCGACCACGTGAACACGCACAAGCATTTTCATCTGCATCCGACCGTGCTCGGCCTGATCCTCGACATCGGCCGCGACTACGGCATGAAGGCGATGCGTCTGCCGTTCGAAGCGAACGCGCCGCTGTGGCTGAGGCCGTGGGTCGCGCACGTGAAGACGCGGCTCGAGCGCGCGGGGATCGCGCACAACGACTACGTGGTCGGCATTGCGGCGAGCGGGCGCATGGACGAGGCGAGCTGGCTCGCCGCGCTCGCGAATCTGCCGTATGGCGTCGGCGAAATCTATTGTCATCCGGCGCTAGCCGGCGACGCGCTGAGCGAGGGCATGCACGACTACCGGCATGCCGACGAGTTGCAGGCGCTGTTGTCGCCAAAGGTGGCCGCCGCGATCCGCGCGCTCGGCGCGCGAGTCGGCGGGTTCGCGGATGTGCTTGCGTAGCGTCCTGCTTCGCGAGACGCGGAAAACCTGGGCCGCGCTCACACCGGCTGCTTTTTCATCAATAGCTTCAGCAACGCCGGCAGCAGCAACAGCACGAGCGGCAACTGGACGATCAGTCCGGAAATGATCGCGATCGCGAGCGGTTGCTGCATCGCCGAGCCTTGCCCTAGCGCGAACGCGAGCGGCAACAGCGCGAGGATCGCGGCGATCGTCGTCATCGCGATCGGCCGCAGACGATTGCGGCCGGCGGCCTGCAACGCGTCGTCGAACGGCATTTCGTCGTCGCGCACGAGCGCCTGCAATTCCGATACATAAAAGATGGCAACTTCCGTCACGATGCCGATGATCATCGTCATACCCATCATCGCCGAGATATTCAACTCGATGCCGGTGATCCAAAGGCCGATGAACACCGCGCCGGCAGCGAAGAGCGGCATTGCCAGCACCGCGAGCGCGACACGCAGGCGTTCGTACAGGAACAGCAGCAGGCCGAACACGAGCGCGATCGCGGCGCCGAACACGGTCAAGAGCCCCTTGAAGGCGATCTGCTGTTGCTGGTACAGACCGCCGAGCTCGTAATAGACGCCCGACGGCAGCAGGTCCGCGGTGCCGAGCGCCTTCTGCACGTCGGCGATCGTCGAGCCGAGATCGCGCCCGTCGATGCGCGCAGTGACCGCGACCATCCGCTTCAGATTCGAGCGGCTGATTTCGGGCTGACCAGTGACGCTCACGCGATCGGCGACGCGCTTCAGCGCGAACAGATGCCCGTCCGGCGCGCGAATCTGTAACTGACCGAGTTGCGTATCGGTCATCTGGCGCGCACCGTTCACGCGCACGCGCACGCCGACCGTTTTCGGGCCGCTCTGGAACTGCGTCGCGACATTGCCTTCGAGCATGTCGGTGACGGCCTGCGCGATCGCCTGCGGGTCCATGCCTTCGGCCGCGGCAGCGGCGGGCAGGATGTGCAGCTCGATCGCGTCGCCGGCCGGGTTGATACCGTCGTTCACGTCGACGATGCCCTGAATCTGGCCGATACGCGCGGCAACTCTGCGCGCGGTGGTGTCGAGCGTGTGCGGATCGTCGGAGAAGATCTTGATCTGCACCGGCTGGGGCACCGCGGTCAGATCGCCGATCAGGTCTTCCATCAGCTGCGCGAGCTCGATGCTGACGCCCGGCACCTGGGTGTCGATCTGCGAGCGGATTTCCTCCATCACGGTGTCGATCGGTTCGCGCTTGCCCGACTTCAGGCGCACGAAGAAGTCGCCCTTGTTCGGCTCGTTCAGATCGCCGCCGAGGCCCGCGCCGGTACGGCGCGAATAGGTCGCGACGTTAGGGTTCGCGCGCACGATCTGCTCGATCTGCTTCATCAGCCGGTCCGTTTCGGTGATCGAGGTGCCCGGCTGCGTGTGATAGTCGAGCACGAAGCCGCCTTCGTCCATGCTCGGCATGAAGCCGCTGCCGACGCGCGTGAACGCGAACGCCGCGACGACGATCAACGGCACGACGCCGAGCAGCACGAGCGGCGGCCGTGCGATCACGCGGCCGATCGTCACCGCATAGCGCCGGTTCAGCCATGCGGCGAAACGGGTTTCCTGGTGCTCTTCGGCGTCTTTAGGCTTCAGCCAGTGGTCGCATAGGATCGGCACCGCGAGCCACGTGACGAGGAACGAAATGAACAGCGCGCTCGCCATCGTCAGCGACAGCGCCTTGAAAAAGGCTCCCGTCACACCCGACAGAAACGCGAGCGGCACGAAGATGATCAGCGTCGCCGCCGACGAACCGGCGAGCGGCCGCGTGAACTCGAGCGCCGCGGCCATCACGCGGCCATGGAACGCGCGCGCGCCGGCTTCGCGCATACGCCGCACGATGTGCTCGATCATCACGATCGCGTCGTCGATCACGAGGCCGACCGCGGCCGCCATACCGCCCAGCGTCATGATGTTGAAGCCCATGCCGAACACGTCGAGCAGCAGGATCGTCGCGGCCATCACGACCGGCACCAGCGCGACCGCGATCGCGGTGATCTTCCAGTTGCGCAGGAAGAAGAACAGCGTCAACGCCGCGAGCACGATGCCGATCATGATCGCGTCGCGCACGCTGGTGGCCGACGCGATCACGAGTTCGCTCTGGTCGTACCAATTCGACAGATGCACGCCCGCGGGCATCTGCGGCTGGAACGCGGCAATCTTCGTGCGGATCGCGCGTGCCATCGCGACGCTGTTGGCGCCGGGCTGCTGGTACACGTTCAGGAGCACCGCATCCTGACCATCGGCGGTGACGCGCATCCATTGCGGCACGACGCCCTGGCGCACCATCGCGACGTCGCCGAGACGGATCTGCGCGCCGTTCGCATTGCCGTTGGCGGACACGACCACGTTGCGCAGTTCGTCGAGCTGCGTGATCGTGGAGTTGGTGACGACGAGGTACAGCTTGTCGTGATCCTCGATGCGGCCGTTTGCCATCAGCACGTTGCTCGCGCCGATCGCCTTCGATACATCGGCGAGCGACAGCTTGTACGCGGCTAGGCGGGCGGGATCGACCGCGACCTCGAACTCGTCCTCGGCGCCGCCGGTCACCTCGACGCGCGCGACGCCTTCCACCGACGACAGCAGCGGCCGCATCTGGAACTGCGCGAGATCGCGCAGCGCGGACAGCGACTGTTGCTTCGACGTGAGGCTGTACGCGAGCACCGGAAACACGGTCGGGTCCATGCGCCGCACCTGCATCGTCGTGCCGGGCGGCAGCGTCGCGAGAATTTCGCTGATCGCCGATTGAGCCTGCAGGGTCGCCTGCGCCATGTCGGTGCCCCAATCGAAGTTCAGCGAGATCTCCGCGGCGCCACGGCTCGTCGTCGATTCGACGTCGCGCACGTTCGGCACGCGCCGCAGCGCTTCTTCGACCGGCATCGTGACGAGCGTGGTCATCTGCTCGGCGGGGCGGTCGCCCGCGTCGAGCGATACGACCGCGCGCGGAAACGCGACGTTCGGAAACAGCGAGATCGGCAGGCGGAACGCGCTCAACACGCCGGCAATCGCGAGCAACGCGATGACGAACAGCAGCGAGCGGCGATGCGTCTGCATCCATTGGCCGAAGTTCATCGCGCGCCATCTCCCGCGGCGCGGACCGCCATGCCGTCTTTCAGCTCGTAGTTGCCGCTCGTCGCGACGCCGAGCATGGGGTCGAGCGGACCATCGACGCCGTAGCGCTCGCCGTTTTCGATCGCGATGCTCACTGCGACGCGATGCGCCTTGTTTTGCGGCGTGATCTGGAACACGTACGCATGCTGCCCATCCTGCAGCACGGCCGCGCGCGGCACGATCCAGTGCGTGCCCGTGCGGGTCGCGATATCGCCAGAAACGCGTGTGCCGGGGATGAACGGCGTCTGCGCGAGCGGTACCGTCGCGCCGATGTTGACCAGTTGCGATTGCGGATCGATCGCGGCACCGACGAGCACCACACGGCCTTCGATCGACGTCTGCGCGAGTGCCGCGGACAGGCCGTGCAGCGTAACGGCATCGCCGGGATGGATCGCCGCGGCGTCGGTGGGCTCGACGCCGAGCGTCACGTTTGCGCGCGCATCACGGCTCGCGCCACTCGCGAGTTGCAGAATCGCCGCGCCAGCCTGCACCTGGTCGCCCTGTGCCGCCGATAGCTGCAGCACCACGCCGTCGAACGGCGCGGTCACGACCTTATTGCCGCTCGCGATGCCGCTCTGAGTCTGCGCGGCGAGCGCTTCGCGCGCATCGTCGACGGCCTTGCTCGCGCTCGCGAGCTGCGATTGCGTCGCGAGACCTTTGTCGTACAGCGACCGGGTCCGCGCGAGTTCGCCTTGCGCGAGCGTCAGCGCGCTTCTCGCCTGAGTTGCGGCAAGCACCGCGGTAGGATCGGCCTGGACGACGAACAGTGGCGTGCCGCGCTTGACGGTCTCGCCCGCCTGCACGCGCATCTGTGCGATACGCGACACATAGGGCAGGTTGATCGTCGTCAGGTTCGACGCGGTGGTCGCGACGATCCCGAAGCCGCGCACCGGCTGCGCGATCGCGGCGCGCTGCACGTGCACGGTCTGCACCGCGACCGACGGTTGAGTTTCGCTGGCGGGGTTGTCGTCCGCACGAACCGGATGGACTGCTGCGTACAGCAGGACCGCGCAAACCAGCGGCGCGGCGACGGCCGCAACACGCGGCCATCCGTACCGCGATGGAAACAGGCTATTTCGCATGGGTGTCGATGAAAGTTTGAGCGGGAGTGAAAGCGTCGGGAATCGCGCTGCCGAGCAGCGCCTGCAAGCCGACGCGTTGTTCGTCGAGCGCTTCGCGCAGCGTCGCGACGTCGATGCGTTTCGCGAGCGCGGCGCTTTGCGCGTCGGTGTACGCGCCGAGCGCGAGGTTGTGTTCGGCGTAGGCCGCCGCGGCTTCACGCGCGGAGCGCTCGACGCCGGGTAATGCGGCTTCGGTCTGCTGCAACTGCCGCGCGAGAATCGCGCTGTCCTCGCGCATCCGGGCGACGTCCGCATACGCCTGGTTCAGTCGGGTCTGGTACTCGTCGCGAAGCCGCTGACGGGTCGCTTTTTCGATCGCGACATTGCCCTGATTGCGGTTGAAGATCGGCAGACTCAGGTTGATCTGAAAGCCGCTCGTGTAGATGTTCGAGGTGTCGCGCGCCCGCACGAAACCGACCGACAGACTCGGGAACTGGCTCAGAATCGCCGCGCGGTATTTCTGCTCCTGCGCTTCGTAGCCGGCCTGTAGCGCGACCAGGTCGGGGCGGCGGTGCGCGAGCTCGGCGAGCGCTGAGTCGAGCGTGGCGTCGGGGAGCGGTGCGACTTCGTCGTCGTGGCCCGCCTGCAACTGCAATTGCACGTCGGGCGCGAGACCCAGCAGAGCGTTCAGATCGTGATGGCTTTGCGCGGCCGCGCGCTCGGCGTCCGTGTACTGCTTGCGCGCGTCGCTGTAAGCGATGAGCGCGGCGGTGAGCGTATCGTCGGTCAGATTGCCGTCCGCGCGCGCCGCGGCCATGCGCTCGTAGCGGGTGCGCGCGAGTTCGCGTTGCTGTTGCAACAGCGGCAGCGTGCGCTGCTGAAAGCAGCTCTTCACGAACAGCTGGCGCGCCTGCGCGACGACCTGCCATTCCTGCCACAGAAGGCCGAGATCGGTCTTCGCCAGCGTCGCGTCGGCGGACTGCTTGTTCGCGCTGCGCAGCACGATCGCCATCACGTCGATGCTGAGGCCATAATTGAACGCGCGCGTGGTGCCGGCCGCGCCCGGATAATCGCTCGACACGCTCAGTTGCGGATCGGGCAGCAGACCCGCCGAATAAGCCTGCGCGCGGGCGATGCCGAGATCGTCGCGGGCCAGCTTCAGATCGGGGTTGTTGGCGACCGCGAGCATCGCGACTTCGTCGATGTCGAGCCCGTCGGCGGGATCGAACCGATGCGTGGCCAACTCGGGCAGCGGCATGCTCGCGGGATCGATGCGGACCCGTTCGAGCGATCGCGCGGACGTCGAGGTGACCTGCGGCGCGAGCGGTTCGCGGTGATAGGTCGCGCAGCCGCTCATCAGCAGCGCGCATAACGGCATCAGCGCGCGCCGACGCAGCGCCGTCACGGGATGGAAATCAGGCAAAATCCGGCTCCTGCGAATCATCGGAAGGGGCGAGCGACTCGCGAACGAGGCCTCGCAATGGGAGCCAATTTTCCGAAGCGCGCGCTTAAGACAGGCTTAACGTCGAATCGCGTGACCCGAGCCGCGCGAAATCGGCGCCGTCATCAGTACCCCGTAAGGCTTCGTTAAGCTGCTGGGGCCGATAATGCGGCGGCTAAAACCGCAGCAAGGAGGGGAGAGACCATGCGCCTGCTATTGGTCGAAGACGACGACATGATCGCGGAATCGGTGCTGGGCGCGATGCGCCGCGCCGGCTACGCGATCGACTGGGCCGAGGACGGCCGCGCGGCGGAACTGTCGCTCGATAACGGCGTGTACGACCTCGTACTGCTCGACCTCGGCCTGCCGAAAAAAGACGGCATCGACGTGCTGAACGCGTATCGCCGCAACGGCGGCGCGGCGCCGGTAATCATCCTGACCGCGCGCGACGCGATCGACGAACGCATCCGCGGTCTCGACGCCGGCGCCGACGACTACCTGATCAAGCCGTTCGATCTCGACGAACTGGCCGCGCGCATTCGCGCGCTGCTGCGCCGGCGCACCGGCCAGAAGCAGCCGGTCTACAGCCACGGTGAACTGACGCTCGACCCCGCCGCGCATGAAGTGACCAAGGACGGCGTGCCGCTGCCGCTGGTGCCGCGAGAATTCGCGCTGCTGCAGGCGCTGATCGAGGAGCCGACCCGCGTGTTCACCAAGGCCGAGCTCGAAGAAAAGCTGTACGGCTGGGGCGAAGAAGTCGGCAGCAACACGATCGAAGTGCATGTGCACAGTCTGCGGCGCAAGATCGGCGCGGACCAGGTCGTGACCGTGCGCGGGGTCGGCTACCGCCTGAAGAGGTGCGGATGACGTCGATTCGCCGCTGGCTGCTCGGCTGGCTGATCTTCGGCATGGCGGCGACCTCGATGGTCGCGGCTTTCGCGATCTTCCATACCGCGCGGCGCGAGGCGAGCGAGCTGTTCGACTACGAACTGCGCAGTGTCGCGTTGTCGCTGCCGTCGTCGCTGAGCGGCGCTGGGCTGCGCGAGCGTCGTGCCCCCGACCTCGGTGATCTCGCCGACGACCGCATCGTCATCGAGATCTGGGACAAGAGCGGCACGCTCGCCTATCACTCCGCGCAGGCGCCGATGTTCGAGCGTCTGGCGCCGGGCTTCCACACGGTGCCGCGCGGCGAGTACCACTGGCGCATCTTCGGCGTCGCGCAGCCGGACCGCTACGTGCAGGTAGCGCAGCCCGTGTCGGTGCGCGAGGACCTCGCGTTGCATCTCGCGCTGCACACGTTGTGGCCGCTCGGCGTGCTGCTGCCGGTGACGATCGCGCTGGTGCTGCTGGTGGTCGCGCGCGGGCTCGCGCCGATCGGCGGGCTGTCGCGCGCGCTCGCGACGCGTTCGATCGATTCGCTCGAACCGCTGCGGCTCGACGGCAACATGCCGGTCGAAATCCGCCCGCTCGTCGAAGCGCTGAACGATCTGCTGCAACGGCTGCATACGGCGTCGCAGGCGCAGCGCACGTTCATCGCCGATGCCGCGCACGAGCTGCGCTCGCCGCTCGCGGCGCTGAAGCTGCAACTGCAGGCGGCGTCGCGCGATGGCTCGCTGAGGGGCGAGGGGCAGACGCTCGAGCGTGTCGAAAATCGGGTGAACCGGATCATCCACCTCGTGCAGCAATTGCTGACGCTGGCGCGCGAAGACGCGCAGCCGGTCACCTCGACGGTGCCGGTCAGCCTGCGCCGCATCGGCGAGCAGGCGGTCAGCGATTGTTCCGTGCTCGCGGAGCTGCGCGAGATCGATCTCGGCCTCGAATGCGAACAGGCGCGCACACCGAACGACGCCTACACGGTGCTCGCCGAGCCGCACAGTATCAGCGTGTTGTTGGGGAATCTGATCAACAACGCGATTCGTCATACGCCGCGGGGCGGCCGTGTCGACGTGGTGCTGCGGCGCACGGGCGAGCGGGTTGGCTTCGAGGTCGTCGACAGCGGCTCGGGGATTCCGGAGGCGGAGCTCGAACGCGTGTTCGACCGTTTCTATCGCGGCGAGGAGTCGAAGGGCGAGGGCAGCGGGCTCGGTCTCGCGATCGTCGCGCGGATCGCCGAGCGGCATCAGCTCGGGCTGTCGCTGCGCAACAATGTCGGCGCGCCGGGCTTGCGGGTGTCGGTCACCGGGCTGCATGCGCCCGCCGCCGATGCGCCCGTCACGGCCGCGAATTAACGGTCGTCATTGCGGCTAGCGGTTGTCACAAGCATATAGGCGCACGCTGCTACAATCTCATTTTTACGGATCGACAGATTGGTTGTGCACTATGGGTTTCGAACAACTCGCTGAACTGAAGAAGCAACTGGCCGCGGCGCGAGCCGCCGCCGAGGGCGCCGGCAAGCCCGATCGCAAATCGGCTGCGCGCCCCGCTTCGAAGTCCGCTGGCAAGCCCGCTTCAAATCCTGGGGCACATCCTGGCTCTAACGCCGAGCGTGGCGCCAATCCGGGCACGAAGCCCGGTGGCCGGCCCGGCGGAAAGCCGGCTGCGAAGGCCGGTGGTCGGCCGGACGGCAAGCCGGGCACGCGACCCGGCCGCCCGCAGCCGCGCCACGCCGCACCCGAGGGCGCCGCGCCCGCCAGGCCGGCGGCGGTCGACGCCAAGCCCGTGGACCCGGTGGTGCGCTCGATCGGTCGTCTGCAAAAGCGTTTCCCGGTCGCTTTCCCGAAGAATCCGGCCCCGAAGCTGCCGCTGAAGATCGGCGTTTTCGAAGATCTCGTCGTGCATGCGAAGGAGCTGTCGCTGACCGAAGCCGAGCTGCGCGACGCGATCAAGACGTGGTGCCGTGGCGGGCGCTACTGGAAGAGCCTCGTCGAAGGCGCCGCGCGCGTCGATCTGGCGGGCGTCGAAGCCGGCAAGGTCACGGCGCAGGAAGCGGCCGGTGCGCAGCGCCTGCTCGCGCATCGCGCGGCGAAGGGCGCACAGAAGGCCGCCGCGGCGACGGCAAGCGCGAATGCCCCGACCGATGCCGGTACACCATCACCGTCCGAGACGGCGACCGCCGACGAGCCGCAGGCCGAAGCAGCGGTAGCGCCAGTCGTGGAACAGGCGGTTCCGCAAGCGGATGCCGCTGCTGCAACGCCGGAAACCGTAGCACCGAATGCCGCGGGCAGCGGGGACGCCCAGGCGCAAACCAGCGCACAACACGAGACGCAAGCTTCCACTCCCTCCCAGGCCTAACCCTGGCATAACCCGTCGCGGCCTCGCTCACGAGGCCATGACGTGCGGCGCAGCCGTCAGCCGGCTGCGCACGAATCCCACATGCTCCCGCAGCACATAAAACGCATCCGCATACGCCAGCGGCATGCGCAGGTGGTTCAGCGCCGCCTCGATCTCGTCCAGTTGTCCCAGTAGCTGTGTGCGCTCCTCATCGGTTGCGCCGGCGAGCGCGTGCCGCTCGATCGCGATCAACGAACCGTAATAACGATAGATGCGCGAGCGCACCCGCCACCGGTACAGCGCCGGGATCACCCGCATCGCGGGCAACAGCAGCACGGCGATCGGCAACAGCAGGACCAGCGTGCGATCGCCGATGCTCGCGAGCCAGAACGGCAGCGTCCGATACAAAAAGCCCTTGCCGGTCCGGTAATAGCGCTGCGCGTCCTCGCTGATCCGGTATTCGTGCTCGACCGGTGTCGGGAACTGGCCGGCGTGCTGCAACAGGCCCGCGGCGCCATGTACTTCCTGCGCCGCCTCGATCAGCAGATCCGAGATCGCCGGATGCAGCGTGCTGCGCGCGACGAGTTCGACCGTCGGACTGATCAGGTGGACGGTCTCGGGCGGAATGCGCCGCTTCAGGTCGAGCACGCCGGGCGGCAGGTCGATCTGGTCGAGAAACGGAAACACGCGCGTATAGGCGCTGGCTTCGTCGAAATTCATCACCGAAATGCCGGGTACGCGCAACAGCCGCAGCATCAGGCCGCGCGTCGCCGAGTCGCCGCTCAGGAGCGCCGCGTCGACCTCGCCGGCGACCAGCTGCGTGGCGGCCTGCAGACCGTCGCTCGGCACCAGCGTCGTCGCGCCGCCTGGCTCGATGCCGTTCGCCGCGAGCAGTTGCAGCGCGAGCAGCCGCGTGCCGCTGCCTTCGCGGCCGACCGCGATCCGCTTGCCTTCGAGCTGCGCCAGTTGCGCGAGCGCCGCGCCACGATAGAACACCACGATCGGCACATAGAACACGCTGCCGAGCGACACCAGCGACGACGTATCCAGCCTCTGGGCCACCCCGCCTTGCACGAACGCGATATCGACTTGCTGCTTCGGGTCCAGCAGCCGCTGCAGGTTCTGCACGGACCCATCGGATTCGAGCACGTTCAGGCGGATGCCGTTGCGCGCGAGAATCTTGCGGTACTGGTTCGCAGTGACGACGAACGAGCTGTCGCGCGGGCCGGCGCTGATCGTGATCGTGCGCGGCGGCGCCGGGTTGGCGATCCAGACGATCAGCACGATCGCGAACGCGATCAGCAGCGCCGTGATGAAGTAGGGCAGCAGGTGCTCGCGCCATTCGGCGCGCGTAAGTTCGGCGGAAAAGTGCGGAGGACGCGGACGCTGCGCTTTCATGAATACTCCGTGCTTGAAGCCGGGAGCAGGCATTGTCGCCTGTGCGCGGTGGCTTTGCCGTAACGGTTCGTTCTATCGACCGGGCGCGCGGCGCTCGACGGAGCCTGCCGCTCGCGGCCGGAGAATAACGCGTACATGGCATAATTTGCCGCAAATCGCGGTCTTGCAGTAGTGGACTTCACAACTCGCGGAGTGTCGCTGGGCGCATGTTGAATCGTCGGCATCGGAAGATCGGCAGCTGGCTGGGATCGCTCGCGATCCTGCTGTCGACGCTCGCGCCGACGATCTCGCAGACGCTCGCCGCCCATCGCCATGCCGACGCGATGATGGGCGAGCATTGCCAGATGGCGTCGATGGACGACATGGCGTCGATGCCGGGCATGCGGATCCAGGACGACACGCCCGAGCCCACCCAGGCCATCGCCAACCCGCCAGACAACACCGACGACACCGGCAATCCCACGGACAAGCACGCGCAGATGTCCGGCGATGCCTGCGGCTATTGCAGCCTGCTCGCGCATCTGCCGGTGATGCCGAGCGTCGGCATGCTGTTCGTCGCCGCGGTCCGCGCGCGCCAGCACACGGCCGTGACGCGCTATAACAGCGTGCGCCGTGTCGAACCGCTGACCTTCGCGCAGCCCCGCGCCCCGCCTTCCGCTTCCTGATCCGAATCCCTTACGACGCGATGCGCCTACGTGCATCGCGCTTGCTCGCGCGCGTCCGTTCGACGGCGCGCGCCGGCCTCGTCATCACCGAACAGACAGGATGCACTCATGCACACATCAGCAACGCGCGGTGGCCGTCCGCCGCGCGCGGCGCCGCTCATCGCGGCCGCCACCTATGTCGCCTACACCGCTTACGCCGCGTGCGGCGTCGTAGGCCTGATCACCGCGCCGTCCATCGCGCAGGCGCACGCGATCGCGGGCAACCGCGTCTTCCCCGCGACGCTCGCGGTCGACGACCCCGGCGTCGGCGACGAAGCCAACCTCGAGTACGGCCATCAGCGCGTGCCTGGCGACAACGGCGACCAGAGCATCAACACGTTCAGCTTCGAGTACGACAAGCTGATCACGCCGCGTCTGGCCGTGTCGATCGACGGCGCGTACGTGCTTCAGAACAACCCGCGCGCGGCCGGCTTCAACAACTTCGGCGTCGGCCTCAAGTACCTGCTGTACGTGAACGAGCCGCACGAGCTGATGACGTCGATCGGCGTCACTGCGGAGCTCGGCGGCACCGGCAGTCGAGCGATTGCCGACAACTTCTCGACGATCTCGCCGACCGTCTACATCGGCAAGGGCATGGGCGATCTGCCCGATTCGCTCGCGTATCTGCGCCCGGTCGCGATCACGGCCGAGGCGGCCCCCGCGCTCAACACCGGCGCGGGTCAGCCGAACGCGTTCAACTACGGCTTCACCGTGCAGTACAGCCTGCCGTATCTGCAGCAGCACGTGCACGACGCGGGTCTGCCGCAGCCGTTCTCGAACCTGATCCCGCTCGTCGAGGTCCCGCTGTCGCGCAGCCAGGGGCAGACGACCGGCACGGTCAATCCGGGCTTTATCTGGATCAATCGCTACGGACAGTTCGGCGTCGAGGCACAGATTCCGATCAACCGTGCGAGCGGCTCGCACGTCGGCATTCTGGTGCAGGCGCACTTGTTCTTCGACGACATTGCGCCGACTACGCTCGGCAAGCCGCTGTTCCCATGAGTAGTGCAGGAGAAAAACGATGATGAACAGATTCGAATATCACGCAATGCGCCTGGCGGCACTGATCGCCGGTGTGACGTTCGCGAGCGCGGCACTCGCGCATGTGTTTCCGCAGAAGCAGGAGCCGGGCGCGGGCGCATCGGTGGCCGCGCCCGCGCAGGTCAAGGTGACCTTCGACGGGCCGCTCGAACCGGCGTTCAGCTCGCTGAGCGTCACCGATGCGAGCGGCAAGCAGGTCGGCACGCAGAAGTCATCGGTGGATGCGCGGCAACCCGCGGTGATGACGCTGCCGCTGCCGACGCTCGCGGCCGGACACTACACCGTGCATTGGGTCGCGGTGGCGTCGGATGGGCATCGAACGCATGGGGACTATGGCTTCGATGTGAAGTAGGGCGGCACGATGCGCCGTGCTCGCGCAAGCGGCGCTCAAACCCGCTTGAACAACTGCCGCGCGAGCGAGCACATCAGCATCGTCGCGGGCGATTCGTCCTGCAGGCGCCGGCTCATGATGATCGGCGACGCGGCGCTTGCCGACGGAATCGGCCGGTACGCGACGCCGTGCGCGCGCAAGCCCTCGACGCTCTCCGGCACGAGACACACGCCGACCTGCGCGGCGACCAGACCGAGCGCGGTCTGCAACTCGCGCACTTCGTGAATCGCCTTCGGCTCCAGCGCCTGATCCTGCATCGCCGAGATCTGCTGGTCCGCGTAGCTCGGCCGCGGCGTGCTTGGATAGACGATCAGCGTTTCCTCGGCGAGCGCGGCGAGCGTCAGCGGCTTCTTCTGCCGTGCGAGCGGATGGTCCTGCGGCAACGCCGCGATCATCCGTTCCTCGACCAGCACTTCGCGCGCGAGTTGCACATCATCGAAGCACAGGCGGCCGAAGCCGACGTCGATGCGGCCGCCTTTGAGCGCGGCCAACTGCTCGAGTGTGAACATCTCGATCAGCGATAGCTCGATATGCGGCGCGGCCTCGCGGAACGAGCGGATCACCGCGGGCAGCGCGCCATACAGCGTAGACGGCACGAAGCCGATCACGATGCGCTCCGCGAGTTGTGCGAGCCGTCGCGTGAGCGGCGCGAGCTCGTCGGCTTCATCGATCAGACGCTTCGCCTGGGTGTAGAAAATGCGGCCGGCTTCGGTGAGCCGCAACGGTCGCGAGCCGCGCTCGAACAGCGGCAGGCCGACGTCTTCCTCGATCTGCTGGATCTGCCGCGACAGCGGCGGTTGCGTCATATGCAGACGATTGGCCGCCCGCGTGATGTTCATTTCCTCGGCGACCGCGATGAAGTAGCGAAGTTGGCGAAATTCCATGCATGCCTCAGAGGTGTGATGCGTCGGCGATCGGGTTGGCGTTGGAATGCCGCGCGCTGAATGTCCGTTTACGGCTCTGTGCTCCGGCAGGAGCGCTCCGCGGCGGCAACGAATGATAGCAACAGCACCGTCAAACCCTATCTGTCTGCTGGGCCTCGACGTTCAATCAATACCGCGCGCATTCGTTTAAGTGACGTCGAGGCAGCAGATAGCGGAGGAGGGAGATCATGTGGCCCATTATTCTCGATACGCTCGGTGCGCTCGCGGTGCTCGCGAGCGTGGCGGCGCAGATCGCGCTGCTGCGCAAGCATTGAATAAAAAGCGCAGTGAATAAAGCGCTTTCAGTGTGTAGCGCCTGATCGTAGCGTCTGCTCGTAGGAGTTTTATGCATCGATCTGGTACGAGATGCACCGCGAACCCGATCAGCGCGTATTGCCCGAAATCTTCGTAAGCCCCGCGTAAACATATCCAACGAAATCCGCTTCGAATCGATTGTTCGTCGGAAGCGGCGTGTCAATTCGCCTCGAGCCGCTTTATCCGAGCTCACGCGATGCCTAAATTTACGACCTGTGACAGCGCCACTGCATTTCCAGCTTTTAGCGGCGTGGACCTCGTGACTTCTCGCGAGGCATGCCGGCGCGAACCATTGAAAGGACACGATGATGAGCAAGCTCACAGGCAAGGTAGCGGTTGTAACGGGTGCATCGAAAGGCATCGGTGCGGCGATTGCGAAGGCATTGGCGGCGCAAGGCGCGTCGGTCGTGGTGAACTATGCGTCGAGCCGCGCGGGCGCCGACAAGGTGGTCGCCGATATCACCGCGGCGGGCGGCAAGGCGGTCGCGGTTGGCGGCGACGTGTCGAAGGCCGCGGACGCGAAGGGCATCATCGATACGGCGATCGAAACCTATGGCCGGCTCGACGTTCTCGTCAACAACTCGGGTGTCTACGAATTCGCGACGCTCGACGAGATCACCGAAGCGCATTTTCATAAGCACTTCGATGTGAATGTGCTGGGTCTGCTGCTGGTGACGCAGGCGGCGGCCAAACATCTGGGCGAAGGCGGCAGCATCGTCAACGTGAGCTCGGTCGTGACCCGCATCACACCGGCGACTACCGCGGTCTACACGGCGACCAAGGGCGCGGTCGATGCGATCACCGGCGTGCTCGCGAAGGAACTCGGTCCGCGCAAGATCCGCGTGAATTCGGTGAATCCGGGCGTGGTCGAAACCGAAGGCGCGCACACCGCCGGCGTGATGGGCTCGGAGTTCGAAACGTGGGCGATCAGCACGACGCCGCTCGGCCGTATCGGCCAACCCGACGATATCGCCGATGTCGTCACGTTCCTGGCTTCGGACGACGCGCGCTGGTTGACGGGCGAGAGCCTGATCGCGAGCGGCGGCGCGCGTTGAGTCCGACGGGTTGCCAACGCTTCCGGCAACCCGCTCTTCAGATCGAGTGCGATAACGGATGGCGCGGCCGGTAGCACGACGGCCGCGCCGCCTGTTGCAGCGACGGCGCGCGAGCTACGCGCGTCGAACCTCGCCGACCGAGACCTCGGTTTCCGCTCCCGGCAATTCCACCGCAAAAAAAGCGTCGAGCAGATTCGAACCCGGCCGCTCGGCGAGCCGCGTCAGCGATTCGATCATCTGCACGCGGCAGTCGACGAGCGGCACCATCCTGATGCGCCGCGACTCGTTGAACTCGGCGCGCGCGATCACGCCGACCCCGATTCCCTGCGCGACCGCTTCCTCGAGCGCCTCGCGGCCATCCACGTACATGACCGGCTCGACCTGCAACGACTCGCGCACGAGCTCGATTTCGAGCAGTTGTTGGGTGACCGATTGCGGCTCGCGGAAGATCATCGGCTGTTCGACGAGCTCCGCGTAGCTGAGGCGGCGCTTCTTCGCGGCCGCATAGCTGGCCGGCACCATCGCGACCAGCGGATCGCGCCGCAACACACGCGACTGCAGGCGGCTATGCACTTGCGGCGCGGCCGTGATCGCCGCGTCGACCGCACTCGACAGCACGCGCTGCATGCACTCGGCCGCATTGGCGATCGACAGCGTGACGACGATGCCCGGATGCCGCTGGCGAAACGCGCCGATCAGCGCGACGGCGAGATCGGGCGCATCGGCCGCGAGCGATAGCGAACCCGACTCCAGCCCGCCCGCCGATTCGAGCAACTGACGCGCATCACGCTCGCAGCTGAGCATATGCCGCGTCACGCTGAACAGGCGCAGCCCGAGTTCGGTCGTCTCCACGCCGCGCGGCCCACGCTCGAACAGCTTGACGCCGTAATCCTGTTCGAGGCGCCGCACATGGTCCGACACCGCCGGCTGCGTCAAGGACAGCGCCTGTGCCGCTTTAGAAAAGCCGCCATGTTCAGCGACCGCATGAAACGCCCGCAATTGCGCGTACTGCACGTGTGCCTCGTCGACCGATAAGTTTTTACGATACTGTCATCGATTATATCGATTTTACCGATGGACGGCGTTTCTATATCGTGTGAGGTATCGACATAGCGATATCGGAGTACCCGACATGAAAAGCGCGATCGGCGGTTCGGCGGCGGCATTGAGCGTTGCGGCCGCGGCAACATCCGTTACCCGTGGCACGACATCCTGCGCGGCGCCGGCTGGCGGCGAGCCTTACTTGTTGACACCGGGTCCGCTGACCACGGCACTCTCGACGAAACAGGCGATGCTGCGCGACTGGGGCTCATGGGACGGCGACTTCCGCGCGATGACCGCTCAGTTGCGCGCGAGCCTGCTCGAAATCGCCGGCGACACCGCCGGCGACTACGACTGCGTGCCGCTGCAGGGCAGCGGCAGCTACTGCGTCGAAGCGATGCTCGGCAGCCTGATTCCGCGCGACGGCCATGCGCTCGTGCTCGCGAACGGCGCGTACGGCAAGCGCGCGGCGACCACGCTCGGCTACCTCGGCCGTCTCTGCACGCTGCTCGACAAGGGCGACTACCTGCCGCCGCGCGGCGTCGAAGTCGAGCGCATGCTGGCCGCCGATCCGTCGATCACGCACGTGGTCGCGATCCATTGCGAAACGAGCTCCGGCATCCTCAATCCGCTCGAAGAAATTGCGGCCGCGGTCGCGAAGCACGGCCGCAAGCTGCTGATCGATTCGATGAGCGCCTTCGGCGCGGTGCCGCTCGACGTGCGGCAGATCGCGTGCGAGGCGTTCGTGTCCTCGGCGAACAAGTGCATCGAGGGCGTGCCGGGTTTCGGCTTCGTGATCGCGCGCAAGAGCGCGCTCGCCGAAGCGAAGGGCCGCAGCCATTCGCTCGCGCTCGATCTCCACGATCAATGGGACGTGATGAATCGCACGGGCCAGTGGCGCTTCACGCCGCCCACGCATACGGTGGCTGCGTTCCTCGAGGCGCTGCGGCTGTTCAGGCTCGAAGGCGGGCAGCCCGCGCGGCTCGCGCGCTATGCGAACAATCGCGACGTGCTGGTGGCCGGCATGCACGAGCTGGGCTTCGAGCCGCTGCTCAGCGCGCACTGGCGCTCGCCGATCATCGTGACGTTTTTCTCGCCCGCGCATCCGTCGTTCGAATTCGCGCGCTTCTATGAACTGATGAAGGAGCAGGGCTTCATCATCTATCCGGGCAAGCTGACGGTGGTCGACAGTTTCCGCATCGGCTGCATCGGTCTGGTCGACGAGCACGTGATGCGTCGCGTGGTCGAGGCCTGCGCGCAAGCGCTGCGCACGATGGGCGTCACGCACGCGGCGCCGCCGCCCGCCGCGCTCGACGAACGCAAGGCGCTCGCACAGGCGGCCTGAGCCGCGACGGCAAACCCAACACATTCGGATTCCTGGGGATTCAAGCAGATGAAATACGTGAAGGCGGTGATTTTCGATTGGGCCGGCACGGTGGTCGACTACGGTTCACGCGCGCCGATGGGCGCCTTCGTCGAGACCTTCGAGCAGTTCGGCGTGCCGATCACGATCGACGAAGCACGCGGCCCGATGGGCATGGCGAAGCGGCCGCATATCGCGGCGCTGATGGCGCTGCCGCGCGTCGCGCAGGCTTGGGCCGAGCGTCACGGCCATACACCGACCGACGCGGATATCGACGCCGTGTACGACGTGTTCGTGCCGAAGAACATCGCGGTCGCGGCGAGCTATAGCGCGGTGATCCCGGGCGTCGCCGAAGTCGCGAGCGCACTGCGTCACGACGCTATCCGCATCGGCACGACCACCGGCTATACCCGCGCGATCATCGACGAAATCGTGCCGGGCGCGGCCGCGCAGGGCTTCTCGCCGGACAGCATCGTATGCACCGGCGATACGCCGGAAGGACGGCCGTCGCCGTACATGATCTACCGGACGCTGCCGCAGCTCGGCGTATGGCGCGCGAAAGAGGCGATCAAGGTCGACGACACCGAGGTCGGCATCGAAGAGGGCATCAACGGCGGCACGTGGGCGGTCGGCGTCGCGGTGAGCGGCAACGCGTTCGGCATGAGCGAGGCCGAGGTGAAGGCGCTGCCGGCCGACGAATTCGCCGCGCGCCGCACCGCCGCGACGACCAGGTTGAAGGCGGCGGGCGCGCATTACGTGATCGACAGCGTCGCGGATCTGATGCCCGTCGTGTACGACATCGACGCGCGGCTCGCGCGCGGCGAGCGGCCTTGAAGCGTCAGCCCGATAACGTCACTTGAAGAAACCGACCGCGAGATCGATGAACTCGCGCACCTTGCGCGGCACGAACTCGCGGCTCGGGTACACCAGCGACACGGCCACGTCGCCATTGAGCACCGAGTAGCCCTCGAGCACGCGCACCAGCGTGCCGGCGCGCAATTCGTCCTCGACCATTTCGAGCGGCAGCTGCGCGATGCCCATCGCACCGAGCGCGGCCTGCTTCTGCATGATCATGCTGTTGACCGTGAACGAGGCATCGATCGCGATGCTCTCGCCGCTGTCGTCGCCGGCCTCGCTCGTGCGGTCGACGTCGCCGTCCCCCTTGCGGAAGATCCACATCGGGCCGGTCGTGTCGAACGGCGCGGCGATCAGCCGATGCCTCTCCAGCTCGGCCGGCGTTTGCGGATGACCGGCCTGCGCCAGATACGCGGCCGCGGCCACCGGCACCGCGTGCGAGTTGATCAGACGCCGCACCACCAGCGACTCCGAACGGATCATATGCTCGGTCACGATGCCGACATCGAAGCCGCCTTCGAGCAGATCGACGCGTTTTTCCGTCAGCGTGACGCGCAGGTTCACCTGCGGAAAGCGCGCCTGATATTCGGCGAACAGCGGCGTCAGCCGAAACAGCGAAAAACTGCCGAGCGCGACGATGCGCAGGTCGCCGGCCACTTCGCGCGACGCCGTGGTCGCGCGCGATTCCACTTCCTCCAGTTCGGCGAGCAACACGCGGCAACCGTCCGCGTATTGCGCACCGGCCTCGGTCAGCACGACCTTGCGCGTGGTGCGCTGAAACAGCCGAATGCCGAGATGCTGTTCGAGGCCCGACACATGGCGCGTGACGACCGATGTCGACACGTTCAGCTGCGCGGCGGCCTGAGCGAAGCTGCCGACATCGGCGACCTTGACGAAAGCCTGCATGGCCTGAAAAAGATTGATCATCTGAGTGCAAGAAACGTCTTTGTTGTTGCGCACCGCGGGGCCGCGTTCGCGCCCATGCTCAACTACCGCGCGAGCAGCGCGCCATCGCGCGCGACGACGCGGCCGTTGGCGACCACCAGCTTGCGCACCGGCCGCGCGACGAGCGCATGCGCGAGCGTGTCGGCATCGACCAGCACGAGATCGGCGCGGGCGCCCGGCTGCAAACCGTAAGCTTCGAATCCGCAGGCGCGCGCGGCGACGCCGCTGACGCAATCGAACGCGAGCGCGAGATCGTCGTCGCGGCGCAGGCCGTAGCGCATCGCGATCAGCATCGCCCGTTCCAGCATGTCGGGCGAGCCGTACGGCGTCCACGTGTCGCGAATCCCGTCGTTGCCGCCGAACAGCGTGACGCCGTGCGCGCGGCAAGCCGTGAGCGGCGGCACCGGCACCGACGGCGGCGCGGTGGTCAACAGCGCGACGCGCAGCTCGGCGATACGCGCGAGCAGCGCATCGCGTTCGCGCTCGGGCAGCGCGCCGAGACAGAACGCGTGGCTCACCACTACTTGCCCCTGCATGCCGTGCGCGGCAACGCGATCGAGCAGCAAACCGAGCGTGAACGCGCCGATTTCGCCGGGCTCGTGCAGATGAATGTCGATCGGCTTGCGGTGACGCTCGGCGAGCGCGAAGGTCAGATCGAGCGACTTCACCGGATCGCCGTCGATCAGCGCGGGATCGAGCGCGCCGAGCGCGTCGGCGCCCGCCCCGAGCGCACGATCGAGCAGCGCGTCGGTGCCGGGCCGGCCGAGCAGCCCCGACTGCGGAAACGCGACGATCTGCAGGTCGAGCACGTCGCGCAGTGTGTCGCGCGTAGCCAGCACGCCGTCGAGATGGCGCAGGCCCGCGTCGGTGTCGATATCGACGTGCGTGCGCACCCGCGTCGTGCCGGCCGCGAGAAACGCGCGCGCGAGCGCGAGTGATTGCGCACCCGCGTCGTGGCCGCTTTCGGCGCGCCAGCGGCGCTCGTTTTCGATGCGGTCGGTCAGCTTCGGCCCGACTTCGTTGCGATACCACCGCAAGCCCCAGTTGGTCTTGTCCAGAT
This sequence comes from Paraburkholderia sp. BR13439, assembly GCF_040948805.1. NCBI lineage: Bacteria > Pseudomonadati > Pseudomonadota > Betaproteobacteria > Burkholderiales > Burkholderiaceae > Paraburkholderia > Paraburkholderia sp. BR13439. The sequence goes on from NZ_JBFPKN010000002.1 coordinate 150,479, forward strand.
GCGTATGCCCTTCGACGAAACCTGGCAGCAGCAGCGCGTCGCCGCCGTCCTCGACCGGCACACCGGGCTCGCGCGGCAGAGCGGCGCCGAGCGCGGCGATCCGGCCATCGACGATCGACACCTCGACGCGCTTGCCGTCGGCGAGACGCACGTTGGTGATCAGCGAGGCGTTCGTCGTGGGGCGTGGAGTGGTCGTGGTCATGAGCGGTAGGCAAGGGGAGTGAACGGGGTGCACGGGGTGCAAGGGATACGCGGCCGGTGCGTTGACGCAACCCGCGATGCTACCCCGAGACGATAATAAATCGGTCCCCGTTACGAACTGATAAAGCGTGAATTAATCCGGGAATTCGACACGCCGAGATCGCGGCGGAGGGCCGCGCCGACCGGCAAAATCCAAGGCCGGACGGCGGTTCGCGGTATACTCCCGCGTAACTTGCCTGATCGCCAGGCTTGCCCGATACTCAGCTGTTATCCCCAAATCTCCCCGTACGTCGAGTTTAACGCTACTGCTTATGAGTACAATCCTTGAAAGTCTTCCGATCGGCCAGAAGGTCGGCATCGCGTTTTCCGGCGGCCTCGACACCAGCGCCGCGCTGCACTGGATGCGCAAGAAGGGCGCCGTGCCGTACGCCTACACGGCCAATCTCGGTCAGCCCGACGAAGACGACTACGATTCGATCCCGCGTCGCGCCACGCAATATGGCGCCGAAGGCGCGCGCCTGATCGACTGCCGCGCGCAACTGGTCGCGGAAGGCATCGCAGCGCTGCAGTGCGGCGCGTTCCATATCTCGACGGCGGGCGTCACCTACTTCAACACCACGCCGATCGGCCGTGCCGTGACCGGCACGATGCTGGTCGCCGCGATGAAGGAAGACGGCGTCAACATCTGGGGAGACGGCAGCACGTACAAGGGCAACGACATCGAGCGTTTCTACCGCTACGGTCTGCTCGTCAATCCGAACCTGCAGATCTACAAGCCGTGGCTCGACCAGCTGTTCATCGACGAACTCGGCGGCCGCGCTGAAATGTCCGAGTTCATGCGCCAGTCGGGTTTCGACTACAAGATGTCGGCTGAAAAGGCCTATTCGACCGACTCGAACCTGCTCGGCGCGACGCACGAAGCGAAGGATCTCGAAAGCCTCGAGTCCGGCATCAAGATCGTGAATCCGATCATGGGCGTCGCGTTCTGGCGCGACGACGTGCAGATCGCCAAGGAAGAAGTGACGATCCGCTTCGAGGAAGGCCAGCCGGTCGCGCTGAACGGCCAGACGTTCCCGAACGCGGTCGAACTGCTGCTCGAAGCGAACCGTATCGGCGGCCGTCATGGTCTGGGCATGAGCGACCAGATCGAGAACCGCATCATCGAGGCGAAGAGCCGCGGCATCTATGAAGCCCCGGGCCTCGCGCTGCTGAATATCGCTTACGAGCGTCTCGTCACCGGCATCCATAACGAAGACACGATCGAGCAGTTCCGTGAGAACGGCCGCCGTCTCGGTCGTCTGCTGTATCAGGGCCGCTGGTTCGATCCGCAGGCGATCATGCTGCGCGAAACCGCGCAGCGCTGGGTCGCGCGTGCGATCACCGGCGAAGTGACCGTCGAGCTGCGCCGCGGCAACGACTACTCGATCCTCAGCACGAAGTCGCCGAACCTCACGTATCAGCCCGAGCGTCTGTCGATGGAGAAGGTCGCATCGACGTTCTCGCCGCGCGACCGCATCGGCCAGCTGACGATGCGCAACCTCGACATCAAGGACACGCGCGACAAGCTGCGCATTTACTCGCAGGTGGGTCTGCTGTCGTCGAACGAGACGTCGGCGCTGCCGCAGGTGAAGGGCGACAAGGAGTAAAGCGGCGGGTCCGATTATCTCAACGTCGCATCGATCGATGGGCCGGCTCGCGAGAGCCGGCCCATTTTCTTTGGGGCCGCCGGATGCGCTCCGGCGCATGCTTGCGGTCCCACATTCTGTGCTCAAGTTTGGCCTGCCTATGCCGTTGACATAAGCTAAGCCCATTCTGGAACCCTTCCGTGCAACTCGCTCACAGTATCGACCGCCTCGCCAGCCGGTTGCCAGTCGACTCGACCGCCGGCGGCGAACCCGAGGTGGAGTCTTCGGTCATCGAGTGGCTGTTGCACGACGATCAGGTGATGCGCGAGTGCTTCACGCACGCGGCGGAGATTCTGAAGAGCGTGACCGGCGCGGCGATTACCGCGATCGTGCTGCTCGACGAGGAGTATCAGCACTATCGCGCCGAGGTCGGCATGGCGATGCCGCTCGTCACGCGCGCGCGTTCGCTCGCCGACTACGCGGTGCGCGACGCCGATCTGTTCGTGATCGAGGATGCTCACAACGACAGCCGTTTCGGTGAATGCATGCTGGTCAAGCGTCATCCGTTCGTGCGCTTTTACGCGGCGATCGCGCTGCGTGCGCCGAACGGCGAGATCGTCGGCGCGCTATGCGCGATGGACCCGGCACCGGGCCGGCTCGACGCGGGCCAGCGCGGTGTGTTCTACCACCTGCGCGCGATGATCGAAAACGATCTGAAGATGCGCACGGCCACCGCGATCGATCCGCTCACGCAGTTGTACAACCGGCGCTTTCTGCTGGAAACCATCGCGCGACGCTGGAAGGAGGCGCGCGAGGGCGACATGATGGGCTCGGTGGTCGTCGACGTCGACTGGTTCAAGCAGTACAACGACACCTACGGCCATCAGGCCGGCGATCATTGTCTGCGGCTGGTCGCCTCGGTGATGCAGGCTGCCGCCGACAGCGAGCACTTCGTGGTCGGGCGCATGGGCGGCGAGGAGTTCGGACTGCTGATGCTCGAAGCACAGAAGTCGAAGCTCGAAGACACGCTCGAAACGCTGCGCCAGGGCGTGGCGGATCTCGCGATCGAACATCGCGCGTCGCCGCTAGGGGTGGTGACGGTCAGCGTAGGCGCGTCGCTTACACGTATCAGCGATTTATCGCGGCCCGCGCATCGCGACGGTTTCGCGAGCGCGGACCGGGCGTTGTATCGCTCGAAGCATAACGGGCGAAATCGCGTGACGATGGCGTAGCTCTAGTCTTCGTCGTGACGGCGGCATGGCTTATAGGACCAACGTCCCATTTCCAACCGTTGTCATCGTGGCAATATCGAAGCGCGTAGTGAACGTCGACGCAGTCGCCGGGTGCGGCAGCAGGGCTTTTTACGATGCGCATCATTCAAACGTTGCTGTTCATCGCGGCGTTCTGCTCAGGCATGACCGTCGGCGTTGCGACGTGCGTCGCCGCCCAAACTGCCGCTGCGCAGCCGGCCGCGTCGTCGGCCGCCTCTTCGGCCGTTCCCGTTCCGGCAGCCCCAGTTGCCCCCGCCTCAACTCCCGCTGCGCGCCATATCGATCTCGGCAATCAACCGTTCATCGGCGATTTCGACGCCATGCTCGACCGGCGGCTGATCCGCGTACTGGTTCCCTACAGTCGAACGCTCTATGTGAATGAGCAAGGCCACGAGCGAGGGCTGACCGCCGGCCTGATGCGGGACTTCGAGCGTTATCTGAACAGGAAATACCAGGCGACGCTCGGCAAACGTCCGCTCACGCTGGTCATCATTCCGACGACGCGCGACCAGTTGCTCCCAGGGCTGATAGCGGGCCGGGGCGACATCGCCGCGGGCAATCTGACGGTCACGGAGGCCCGCCTGAAGCAGGTCGACTTCGTGTCGCCGCGTGACCGGACAGCAGTACGCGAAGTGGTCGTGACCGGGCCGAAGTCGCCAACCCTCGCGAAGCTCGACGATCTGACCGGCAAGACCGTCCATGTGCGGCCCAGCAGCAGCTACTACGAGAGCCTGAAGGCGTTGAATGCGCGGTTTGCCAAGGAACGCAAAGTCCCCGTGAAGCTCGTACCGCTGCCCGACGCGCTAGAAGACGAAGATGCGATGGAGATGCTCAATGCCGGGCTGGTCCAGATCCTCGTCGTGGATGACTGGAAGGCAAAGGTATGGGCGCCGATACTGCCGGGAATCGTCGTGCATAACGACATTGCGGTGCGCGACGCAGGCTACATCGGCTGGGCGGTCCGCCTCAAGAGCCCGAAGCTACGGGACGCGATCAACGACTTCTACCTGAATTACGTGAAAAAGCAGAGTGTCGCGGAAGTCCGTCTGCAGCAGGAAATGAAGCGCATCAAGCAGATCTCCAACAATACGGAGTCAGCGGAGCTGAAGCGATTCAAACAGACGGTCGGCCTTTTCGAAAAATACGGCGCGCAGTACGGCTTCGATCCGCTCCTGCTTGCGGCTCAGGGCTATCAGGAATCGCAGCTGAACCAGAGTGCGCGCAGTCACGTTGGAGCAATCGGCATCATGCAGCTGATGCCAGCCACGGGGAAGGAACTTGCGGTTGGCGACATCAGGGTGGCGGAGTCCAACGTCCATGCGGGAGCGAAATATCTCGACGTGCTGATGGCCCGTTACTTCCCCGATGCTCACTTCTCGGAAAGGGACCGCTCGCTGTTCGCATTCGCGAGCTACAACGCAGGACCCGCAAACATCGCCAGGATGCGCAAGGAGGCGCAGGCGCGCGGTCTCGATCCGAACAAGTGGTTCAACAATGTGGAAATCGTAGTCGCCGAGAAAATCGGCATCGAACCCACTACGTACGTGCGCAATGTCTTCAAATATTATGTTGCGTACCGGCTAGTCCGGGAGGCCGAGGCGGCACGGGCTCGCGCTATCGGGCAGATGCGCAAGCAGGGCGGAACGTAAGGGAAGTGCTCGTCTGAAAGCGCTGTCACCGCAGCGACGCTGCTGCGTGATCATCAAGGCGTGCGCCCGAATGAACCCGGTGGGCATTCACATGGAGTCTGAAAATGTCGACCATTGAAGATCGCTTGCACGCGCTTGGCTACGTCCTACCGGAGCCATTGCAGCTTCCTGCGGGGCTGGCGCTTCCGTTTCCATGGGTGCGGGTAGTCGGCAACAGGGCTTGCATCTCGGGCCATGGACCGACCAACGCGGACGGCTCGCTCGCCCAGCCACTCGGCAAGGTGGGGAGTCAGGTCTCGCAGGAGCAAGCGTTCGTGGCGGCTCGCCTCACCGCGCTCGCTATTCTCGGCAGCCTGAAGCGCGAGCTCGGAAGTCTGGAGCGCATCGCGTGTTGGACGAGAGTGTTCGGCATGGTCAATTCGGCACCCGCATTCAACCGGCAGCCCGCCGTAATCAACGGCTTCTCGGAACTGATATTGGCTGTCTTCGGCGAGGAGCGCGGCGCTCACGCTCGCAGCGCGGTGGGAATGGCCGAGCTGCCCTTTAACATTCCCGTGGAGATCGAGGGTGAAGTCGAACTGGTTCCACGAGACGCCTAAGCGCTTGCATCGAGCGAAGCGGTGAAGGAGCGCCACAGTGAAGCGTCGTGATCTGATCAGGTGGCTTGCGGCTGTCCCGCTGTTTCCCTCTGTCTGGCCGTTGCTTCGGCTCGATGCCGCTCACGCTGCACAGACCCCGCGACGCGTACGTCCGGGCGAACCGGGATGGCCCACGCCTTCGGACTGGGCGCGACTGAAACAGCAGGTGGATGGCCACCTGATCCGACCGGAGTCACCACTCGAGCTCTGTCGCGAATCTCCCGACAACGCCGAGTGCCTTGCGCTCTTCCGTGAACTCAAGAATCCGTACTTCATCGGCGATAGTCCCGTCTTGACACAAACCTGCGAGTGGGTTGGCGCGTGGCAAGCCGAACCGAGTGCCTACGTCGTCGCGGCGACAAAGGTCGAACATGTGGCGGCGGCCGTCAATTTCGCGCGTGAACGCAATCTTCGCGTCGTTGTGCGCGGCGGGGGACATTCCTATCTTGGCACTTCGAACGCACCGGACTCCATGATGATATGGACACGCGCGATGAACGACATCAGGAATCACGATGCTTTCGTTCCGAGCGGTTGTGACGGGATCATTCCACCCGGACCCGCGGTAAGCGTGGGGGCAGGGGCGATCTGGATGCATACCTATGAAGCCGTTACCGGCGGCGTGGGTCGATATGTACAGGGCGGCGGTTGTGGAACAGTGGGAGTCGCAGGACTGATTCAAGGGGGAGGTTTTGGAACGCACTCCAAACAATTCGGCATTGCGTCGGCTTCACTGCTCGAAGCGGAGGTCGTCACCGCGGACGGTGTGGTCAGGGTCGTCAACGCGCGAAGAGAACCGGATCTTTTCTGGGCCTTGAAAGGCGGGGGCGGCGGCACCTTCGGCGTGGTCAGCCGTTTGACCTTGCGCACGCACGAACTGCCGGAGGTGTTCGGTCTCGTATCTTGCGCAGTCGTGGCACGCTCGGATCTCGCATACCAACGCTTGCTGGGCCGCTTCGTCGCGCTTTACGCCGATAGCCTATGCAATCGCCACTGGGGTGAACTCGTCACGCTGCTGCCGGGCAAGCGCTTGCGCATCGCCATGAGTTTTCAGGGACTCGGCAAAGAAGAGGTCGCCACGCTGTGGCAGCCGTTGTGGGACTGGATTGGCTTGCAGGACGACCTGACCATGACGGCCGCGCCATCGATCGTCGCCGGTCCGGGGAGGATACGCTGGGACGGCAAGGCGCTCGCGCGGTACGTGCCCGGCCTGGTCCGTTTCGATGACCGGCCCGGCGCGCCAGATGCCAATTTCTTCTGGACACAGAATCTCGCCGAGGCCGGTCATGTGATCCACGGCTTCGACTCGCTGTGGTTGCCTGCGGCAATGCTGACGCGCGATCGCCAACCCGAACTCGTCGATGCGCTGATGGGCGCTACGCGCTATTGGCCTGTCGAACTTCATTTTCAGAAAGGGCTGGCCGGCGCCCCTGCCGATGTGATTGCCGCCGGCTTGCAAACGCCCGTCAATCCAGTCGTGGCGGAGTCGTTCGCATTGGCCATCGTCGCGAGCGAGGGGCCGCCGGCATTCGACGGTCTGACCGATCACGGGCCCGACGTTGCGAAGGCACAGCGAGATGCGAAGCTGATCGGTCTGGCCATTGACGAACTCAGGAAGATTGCACCTGCAGACGGCGCCTATGTCGCTGAGAGCAGCTATTTTCAGCAAAACTGGCAAGCCGCGTACTGGGGGGCCAACTATGCGCGTCTGCTGTCGATCAAGAAACGTTATGACCCGCACGGAGTTTTCTTCGTTCGTCACGGTGTCGGCTCCGAAGCCTGGAGCGACGACGGGTTCACCCGCATGGCCGATTCCAACTAGCCGGCCGGCTGTTTCAAACGAATCCTGATGCTCGTTGTGTGTCGGTATGAGCGTGTATTGACTCCGGCGAGAGCTCAATGCACGCTAGCGATGCATCGGCATCCGAAGCATCTCTTTCTAGCGAACTGATGAAGCGGAGTCGGTAATAAGTTCGGTGCCGTTGCCAATACAACGTCGTATAAATGACGGAGACAGAAAAGATGACAACACCGAAGAAGATCCCGGCGGCCATGCACAACCCTTGGTGGCTCACTACCGCGGCGAGCCTGATGGCGTCCGCGATCGTGCTGGCCGGCTGCGGCAGCGGCAACGACGACGGACTGCATCCACCGCCGCCGAACAACGTGCTGCCAGGCTTCATCAAAAGCGCGGTGACGACCAAATCTTATGACGGCAACAGCGACGATCTGCTGACCGCGGGCCTCGGCAAGACCGGCCTCGCCTCGGCGACGGCGCCGGCCATCGCGAATACCGCGCAACCAACGGCCGCCGAACTGCGGCGTCTCGCGATCTGGTCGAACTACCGGGCGCTCGTCGATATGACGGCGAACGGCGGCTATGGACGCTTCTGGGGCCCCAACGTCGACCTGAACGGCAACGACACGCTGGGCGAAGGCAAGATCGCGGGCAAGGAATACCTCGCCTATGCCGATGACGGCAGCGGCGCGCAGAACGTGAGCCTGCTCGTGCAGATTCCCACCAGCTTCAATCCGGACCAGCCGTGCATCGTCACCGCGACGTCGTCCGGTTCGCGCGGCGTGTACGGCGCGATTTCGGCGGCCGGCGAGTGGGGCTTGAAGCGCGGCTGCGCCGTGGCCTACACCGACAAGGGCAGCGGCAACGGCGCGCATGAGCTGTCGACGAATCGCGTGACGCTGATCGACGGCACGTTGCAGGATGCGAGCACAGCGGGCAAGGCAAGCCTCTTCACCGCGAAGCTCGGCAGCAGCACGCTGGCAACATTCAACGCGCAGTTCCCGAACCGCTATGCGTTCAAGCACGCGCACTCGCAACAGAACCCCGAGCAGGACTGGGGCAAGGACACGTTGCAGGCGATCCAGTTCGCGTATTGGGCGCTCAACGATTCGTTCGGCGCGTTGAATGGCACGACGCGCACGGTGCGCTATGCGAGCGGCAGCATCACGACGATCGCGGCGTCGGTCAGCAACGGCGGCGGCGCGTCGCTCGCTGCGGCCGAGCAGGACACGTCGGGGCTCATCACGGCAGTGGTGGTCGGCGAACCGCAGATCAACATGCGGCTTACGTCGCAGGTGTCGGTCGCGCAGGGCGGCGTGCCGGTCGGCGCGTTCGGCGAACCGCTCGCCGATTACATGACGCTCGCGAACCTGCTGCAGCCGTGCGCCGCACTCGCGCCGGCCGCGGCCGGCGCGCCGTATCTGACCGCGCTGCCGAGCGCAACCACCACCGCGCTGCGCACCGCGCGCTGCGCGTCGCTCGCGGCAGCCGGTGTGATCGCGGGAGCGGATACGGTGACGCAGGCCACCAATGCGCTCGCGCTGCTGCATCAGCACGGCTATCAGACGGACTCGGACCTGCTGCAAGCGCCGATGTGGGACTCGCAGGCAGTGCCGGCCGTCGCCGTGACCTATGCGAATGCATATGCGCGTGCAAGCGTCGCCGACAACCTGTGCGACTTCAGCTTCGGCACCACCAGCGCGACGGGCGCAGCCGGCGTGACGCCGGCGGTCTCGCCGATGCTGACGGTGTTCGGCAACGGCAACGGCGTGCCGCCGACCAATGGCATCAACCTCGTCTACAACGCGGGCACCTCGGGCGCGGTCGATCATCGGCTCGCGACCGCCGATGCGAGCTACGCGGGCGCCGCATGCCTGCGCGCGCGGTGGACGAGCGGTTCGTTGAGTGCCAGCGTCGATGCAATCCGCGTGAATGCGAACCTGCATGGCAAGCCGACCATCATCGTGCAAGGACGCGCGGATGCGCTGGTGCCGATCAACCACGCGTCGCGGCCGTATCTCGGCTTGAACCAGGTGGCCGAGGGCGGTGCGAGCAAGCTGGCGCTTTACGAAGTCACGAACGGTCAGCACTTTGACGCGTTCCTCGGCGTCGCCGGTTTCGACACGCGTTTCGTGCCGTTGCACTACTACAATCTTCAGGCGCTCAACCTGATGTGGGCGCATCTGAAGAACGGCACGCCGCTGCCGCCGTCGCAAGTGATCCACACGATACCGCGCGGCGGCACGCCAGGAGCCGCACCGGCGCTGACCACGGCCAACCTGCCGGCGATCGCGGCGAGCCCGGGTGCCAATGCGATTTCCGCAACGAACGGCGCCGTGAACGTGCCGAATTGAGCGGCGCGTGCCGAAGCAATACGCGCACACAGGCGCCCGCCTGTGTGCGCGTTGCTGTGAGATGACCTACGTCTGCGCTCAAGAACACATCCCCTCGCGCTCGAGCCACGAACGGAACTGCACGACCAGTTCATCGCCAGACTTCTCATCCGCAATGTAAGTGCAGTAGCTGCGAGACCGCAGACGCGGACCGTCGAATGGCGCGACGAGCCGGCCAGCGGCGAGATCGTCGGAGACCAGCGCGGTCGGTCCCATCGCGATGCCGATCCCGTCGATGGCGGCCTGCAAGGTCAGATAGAAGTGATCGAATGTCAACGTGGCGGCCGGCCTCAGCGCGGCAAGCTGCGTGCTCGCCAGCCAGTCGGGCCAAAGCCGCGGAAGACTCGAGGTGTGCAGCAACGTGTGTTGCCGCAAGTCGTCCGGCGATCGAAGCGGCACCCGCTGCAAGAGCGCAGGACTGCAGACTGGAAGCCTCTCCTCGGACAGGAATGGCCGCATCGAATAGCCGTAGAACGTGTCCGGGCCGCCCCGGATGACGATGTCGTAACTCTCTTTCAGACTCTCCAGCGGTCCGTTCGACGTCTCCACCTTGACCTCCACGTCGGGATGCTCGGCGCGGAATGTCGCCAGTCTCGGCACCAGCCAGCGCAACGTGAATGTCGCGGGCGCGTTGACGGATAGCGTCCGCGACAGCGTTTCGGGCACACCGTATCGCGCGGTTGCCTGCGACAGCTGTTCGAACAGTGGGCCGATTTCCTCCAGATAGGCCTTCGCCGCCGCCGTCAGTGTCACGCGCCGGTGGTGCCGTTCGAACAACGGGGCGCCGAGCCATTCCTCGAGCAGACGCACCTGCTGGCTCACCGCGCCGTGAGTCACGTGCAGCTCCGCGGCGGCTTCCTTGAAGCTGCCGAGCCGGCCCGCAGCCTCGAAGGCCCGTACCGCATTGAGCGGAGGCAATGCCCGTTTCATTTGCAAGAGTTTTTCTAACGCAGGCGGCCAATTTATCTGGTTTGAGGGGCCACGACAAGATAGATATCCTTCCTGTTGTACCGCTAATGCCATTCCCGCTCACTCTCGGCCCCAAAACCCCATGCTTAGTTATATCGGTGGCATCGTGCTTTTTGCCGCGATGCTTCACGCGAGCTGGAACGCGATGCTGCACGGCAACCGCGACCGGTTCCTGTCGATGACCTGGATGAGCATCGCCATCGCGGCGGTCTCCACGCTCGTCGTCCTCGTCAATCCGTTGCCAGCCAGCGCCTGCTGGCCCTACCTCGTTGCATCGGGGCTCGTGCATATCTTCTACAACGTGAGCCTCGTGCGGTCGTATCGACGCAGCGACCTGGCGCTCGCGTATCCGATCGCGCGTGGCTCGTCGCCGCTGCTCGTCACGCTCGGCGCGGCGCTGTTCGCGCGTGAAGCGATCGTCCCGTTGCACGCGCTCGGGATCGCGATGATCTCGGGCGGCATCATCGCGATCGCGTTGCAGGGGCGGCACGTGTCGCGCGCGGGTGTGCTGAGCGCGCTGACGACTGGTGCGACGATTGCGCTCTATACCGTGATCGACGGCATCGGCGTGAGACTGTCCGACGGTCAGCCGCTGACCTACACCGCGTGGATGTTCCTGTTCTATTGGCTGATGCCGCTGCTGTTCGTCGCAATGCGCGGCCTCGCGCCGCTATGGACACCGGTACGTGCCGAGCCGCTGTCGGTGGGCTCGTCGCTCGTCGGCGGTTTGGTGTCGATCGCGGCGTATGGCATCGTGATCTGGGCGCTGCAGTCGGGCGCGATGGGTGCGGTGTCGGCGTTGCGCGAAACCAGCGTGGTGTTCGCGGTGCTGATCGGGCGGGTGTTTCTTGGAGAAGCGGTCAATGGCGGGCGCTGGCTCGCCTGCCTGGTCGTTGCGGCTGGAGCGGCATGTCTGGGGCTTTGACGAGAGAGAGGATGCGGGTCGTTCATCGCCGGCTTGCCTTGATGTGACGGGTGGCAAGCAAACCATGCGCGATTCGTCCTAAGGTTTCCTTCAGCTTTGACTGATAGATAGCGGGTTCGACAATGGCAGAGAAAAACAACGATGCCCCGTGGACCCCGATTCGGCCGACAGGCCGAAAAGAACCGTTACCGCTCGACCTATCTGCTCGAATTGGCGCGCGGCAGCTCGCACATTTCGAGCACGCTGGGCGCCGACAGCCGGCAAGCGGCGATCGCCGAAGTGCTGTGCGAATTTGGGCTCCAATACGGCAAGGACAAGTTGCCGGTCTTTCGCGCTCTGCTCGCGGAAAGCCTCGAGGACCGTGACAATCCGGACGCGGCGCGAGCGGTGCTGAGCTTCGCGCAGCGCCAAACGCTCTAGCCGCCGATCAGCTTCAACCCCACCGGCAGCGATTCGCCGAACACGCGGCCTTCGTCGGCGTTATCGAGCGCGACGACTTCGCTGACCATCGTGATCCAGGCGCGCGGCGCGCTCGCCGCTTCGAGGCGTCGCACGACGCTCGCGCGCAATTCGTCGGGCAGATCGCGCGAGCGATCGCCGGTCATGCGGGCGATCTGCACCGCGGCGAACGCGGCCGGGTCGACCTTCTTCCAGTCGAGCGCGAGGATCGCGTCGAGCCATTGCGCGGCGACCTCGGGTGGCACGACGCTGTGCGCGCTGCCGTAGAACGGCTGGCGCGCGCCGATCCGTCCGACTGCCCACCAGCTTTGATGGTTTTCCGCGGGCTTTTTCAAGCGCGTGAGCACCGCCTCGCCGAGTTCGATCTTGCGTTCCGCCGGAATCCGTTCGAGCGATGCGGACAGGCGCACCATATCGGCGAAGCCGGTCTTCGCGACATCGAACGGCAGCTTGTGACGCGATTGCGCGGCCTTCTGCAGATAGTCCATCGCGTCGAGCACGCGCAACTGTGCGTCCTCGCCGAGACCGCCGGCCGCGCGGCGCCACAGCGTCCACCATTCGGACCACACCTGGCTGTCGGTCACGTATTGAATGCCGTCGTCGAACAGCGTCCACAGTTGCTCGACGCGCCATTCGTCGAGCGGATAGCCGAAGCCGGGCCGCACGCAATAGCCGGCCAGATTCAGCCACAGCCGCTCGTGATCGGCGGAGCGGCGCCGGCGCCGCGCGCGTTCCCACAGCGCGCCGAACAGCTCGCGCAGCAATGCGCTACCCCAGCCATCGCGCGGACCGAGTAGATGTTCGAGCTGCGCGCGCAGGCGTTTGATTTCCTTCGGGTCGACGTTATGCGCGCGGGCGCCGAAGCAACGGTCGATCAGTTCGATCGCGCGATCGAGCGCCGGGTGGCGTTGCGGCGCGCCATCGGCGGATAGGTCTACTTGCGCGTCGCCGTGGCGCAGCTGGAATTCGAGCAGCCAGCGTTGCGATGGATCGTCGAGCTCGATGCAATGCACGTCGAGCGTGCCGACCTCGGTCAGCGACGTCGCGATGCGCACCGCGGTTTCGCGGGCGCGCTGGCCGTCGCGTGGCTGGACGATCGTCGCGATCGGCGGCAGGCGCACGAAGTCGCCGCCCGCGAGATCGACCAGCTCGCCAGGCTGATATGCGGTGTCCGCGCTAGACGACACCAGGTGAAAGCGCACCGGATGTCCGAGCCGCAGTGCGAACGTGCGATCCTCGATCAGAATCTCGTGAGCTTCCTCGGTGCCGCGCGGCAGCAGGCAGATGCCGCGTTGCGCGGGCGCTGCGTCCGGCTCGGCAACGTCTTTGCCGGCAGGCGTTTCGTCGAGCACCAGAAAATAGCTGCGCGGCGAACCACCGCCGATTTTCGGCGCGAAACCGGCGCGCGCGAGCGTATAGGCGACCGCGCCGCGCGCGACCGCGACGTCGGGGTTGTCGTTGTGCAGCACATGGAGCGGCGCGCCGCGCCAGCCGCCGAGCGTGTCGGCGAGACGCCGCGATAGCGCGTCGGCGCGGAACACGCCGCCGTTGAGCAGCAGCGTGTCGGGAACGGGCAGGGCGGCTGTGCCGGATGGCTCCGGCGTGCTGGAGTGCGCGCCGAGGGCCTTGCGCGACTGCGCGGCGAAGCGTTCGAGAAAGGCCGCGATATGCCGCGTGACCGCCGCATCGGTCGCGTACGGCAGGCCGAATTCGACGATCGCGCCGCGCGGGCGGCCCGGTCGTTGATCTGCGGCGACGCGGGGAAAGAATCCATCGACGATGAGCTTCTCGACCTCGTCGCGCGTGACCTGGGTGGTGCGCGCACCGCCGATCAGCTTCGAGCCGGCGCCGAGCAGCGTCACCGGCGCCGCCTCGGGCGCCTGCGCGCCGAGCAACTGCTCCTTCGCGACGCGGCATCGCTCGACCAGCTGCGACAGGCTCGCAGCCGACAGCCGCTGCGGCGCCTGCCCAGCGCCACCGGCACCACCCAACAGCCGCGCCTCGACCAGATGCGCGAGCGCGAGGTCCATATTGTCGCCGCCGAGCATCAGGTGATTGCCGACACCGACCCGCGTCAGGCGCGGCTCGCCGTCGTCGGTCAGGCCGACTTCGATCAGCGTCAGATCGGTGGTGCCGCCGCCGACGTCGCAAATCAGCACGAGCCGGGTGTGGGCCAACTCGTCGGCAAGCGTGTCGCGATGCCGGAACAGCCAGTCATAGAACGCGGCCTGCGGCTCTTCGAGCAGCCGCAGCGACGGCAGCCCCGCAAGCCGCGCCGCTTCGACGGTCAACGCACGCGCGCCTTCGTCGAACGACGCGGGCACCGTCAGCACGACGTCCTGCTGTTCGAGCGGCGCCTTCGAAAAGTGCTGGTTCCACGCGGCCCGCACGTGCGCGAGGTAGCTCGCGCTCGCGTCGAGCGGAGCAATCTTGCGGACGTCGTCGGGCGCGCCCCACGGCAGGATCGGCGCGACGCGATCGACCGACGCGTGCGACAGCCAGCTTTTCGCGCTCGCAACGAGCCGCCCGGGCACCTGCGCGCCGAGCAGCCGCGCGAGCCGGCCGACCACGACCGGCTGCCCGGCGTGTATGCCCTGGCCGGACGCCGCGCGCGCAGCGGACCACGGCAACTGCAGATCGGCCGCGCTCAGCTCGCCGTCGGCCGCCTGATAGCGCACCGACGGCAACAGCGGCCGCGCGGCGACCTCGCCGGGGCTCACCAACTGCTCGATCTCGAACACGCGAATCTGCTGCGAGCCGGCTTCCGCGTATGCGAGCACCGTGTTGCTGGTGCCGAGATCGATGCCGACGCTGTACCGCTTCATGTCAATCACGCATTCGGGTTGCCGCGCACATCGAATTCGACTTTCCAGCGCTCGTCGGAGCCGCGCGGGATCGCCTCCAGTTCGAGCGTGCCCGCTTCGGTCACGCGCGCGTGCAGCTTCACCGGCACGACTTCACCGGCGGTGCGGCCGGCCGCCGGCAGCGTCGCCTGAATTTCCTCGAGTTCCTGCAACTCCTCGGGGCCCCAGTATTCGAGCAGCGTGCCGACCTGATCCTGACGACGCACCGACGAGCCGAAGAAGCGGAAATGCACGGGCTCGCCGACGACCAGCCCGAACTCCTGCGCGGGCAGCTCGGCGTCGGTGCCTTCTTCCATGCCGAACGGCGCGACGCACAGCGCCTGCACCGGCGGCTCGAGGCCGGGCACGGCCGGCATCGCCGATTCGATCGCGATGTAGTACGCGCGCGCGGTGCCGCCGCGAATGCGCACGCCGCGGCCGCGTCGCACGTAGCCGTAGTAGGCCGCGCCGCGCGCGACCGCCAGATCGAGGTCCGCGCCTTCGAGCAGTCGCGCGCTCGCCGCGCCTTCGGCCGCGAGCCAGCCGTTCAGCGTGCTCATGATGCGCTCGACCAGCAGCGTCGACTTGAACACGCCGCCGTTGAACAGCACCGCGGTCGGATGCAGAAAGCTCGCGTTTTGCGCGGCGGCATTGGCCGCAGCTTCACCGAGCCCTTCGAGTTCGGCGAGCGCGGCGACCTGACGGCCGAGGAACGCCGCCAGATGCCGCGTGATACCCGCGTCCTGCGCATAGGGCAGACCGAGCTGCGTCAGACCCACCCGCGCGCGGCTCACCGGACGCGCGGCGCTGTCGACCTGCGGGAAAAAGCCGTCGAGGATCGTCTGCGTGAGCTCGGCGCGCGTCAGCTCGGTGCGGATCGAGCCGCCGATCAGCTTCGAGCCGCGGCTCGGCACGACGAGCGGCACGGTGTCGGTCGCGGGGTCGCTGAGCAGGGTTTCCTTCGCCGCGCGGCAAGCGTAGGTCAGCGCACGCAGCTGCCACGCGTCGGCCTGGGTGCCCTGCGCGGCGAGCTTGCGCGCGACCACGTGCGCGAGCGCGAGGTCCATGTTGTCGCCGCCGAGCAGGATGTGATCGCCGACCGCGACGCGATGCAGTTCGAGATTGCCGTCGCGCTCGATCACCGCGATCAGCGACAGGTCGGTGGTGCCGCCGCCGACGTCGACGACGAGGATGATGTCGCCGACCTTGACCTGCTTGCGCCACTGGCCACCGCTCTTCTGGATCCAGCTATAGAGCGCCGCCTGCGGCTCTTCGAGCAGCGTCATGCGCGTGAAGCCGGCGGCCTCGGCCGCTTCCGCGGTCAGTTCGCGCGCGGCCGGGTCGAACGACGCGGGGATCGTCACCGTGACGTCCTGCTCGCCGAACGGCGCGTCCGGATGCGCGTGGTCCCACGCCTCGCGCAGGTGCGTCAGATAACGCACCGAGCTTTCGAGCGGCGACACGCGTGTGACTTCGGGCGGCGCGTCGTTCGGCAGAATGCCCGCGCGACGGTCGACGCCCGGATGGCACAGCCAGCTTTTCGCGCTCGACACGAGCCGGATCGGCGTGCCGGCGCCGCGATTGCGCGCGAATTCGCCGACCGCGAATTCGCGCTGGCCGGTCCACGGCAGGTACAGGTCGCCGGAGGCCAGTTCGTCCGGATGCGGCAGGTACAGGAACGATGGCAAGAGCGGCAGAGTGTCGATTGCGCCGGGGCCCGTCAGCTGCGCGATCGACAGCACCTCCTGGGTGGTTTTCTCGCCGTCGCTCGCGTGCGTGTCCACGTAGGACAGCGCGCAGTGCGTGGTGCCGAGGTCGATGCCGATGGAATAGCGTACGTCGCTCATAGCTCCACCTCCGCCGGTGCGATGACCTTCGCGTTATGGCCGTCCGCGAGCTTCGGCAGACGCACCTCGTCGACGCGCCAGCCGCGATGGCTGATGCTGCCGCTAAACGGCGCGCTGCCGACCACGTTGCCGGTCAGACGCACCGAACTCGCGTCGAAGCCCGCGGGCAGCGTCACGCGGCTGCCTTCGGCTTCGTCGCGCACCGGGCGGATCGTGAAGTGCTCGCGCAGCGTCGCGCGGCAGCCTTCGTGCACGAGGCGCGCGGCCGCGCCGATGTCGGCGTCGCTATAGGCCTTGATGTCTTCCTCGACGAAATCGATGAAGCGCGCGTCGCGTTGCAGCAGGCCGAGCAGTTGCAGCGCGGCGTCGGGGGTGGCCTCCTTCAGCACCGGCGCGGGTTGCGGCTTCGGTTGCGGGGCGGGTGCCGGGGTTGCCGCGGCGGCGGGGGCGGGCGCCGGGGCCGCGCCGAACTTTTCGCCGTTGCGCAGGCGCAGCACGTCGGCGGCGAACTCGCCACTGCCGAGAATGCTGAAAAACGTGCCCACGGCCAGGGAAATCCGGCCGAGGAAGGATGGGTTCGAATCGCTCATAAAGGCTCCTGATCTGCTCTGTTAGGGACGAGCGGTCCTCGCCGCGCCACGTGCGCCGGGCAGCGAAGCTGACGGGCCGGGCGCGGCTGTGATGTTGCGGGTCGGCGCGCGGCCGGGGGCGCGAGCCCTGGGCGATGATCATGCAACCGCCGGGCCGCAGGACGGTCCAGGACGCTTTGCGACCGGGTCGGCCGCGCGTGCGGTGCGCGCAAAACCCGTATTTTGCCTTGCGGCGCGCCCGACGCGGGCAAAGCCGGCAATTCTAGCGGGCAATGGGGTGGGATTGGCGGGGAGTTGGGGGGAAGGGGCGGTGTGCGGAGCTACTTTGGGAGCGGGTTTCGGCTTGCTGCTGGCGGACCGGCGCGAGAGGCCGGCCGCTTGCCAGCCGCTCCCCGCCCAGTCTTGCCGCTTACGCGATGATGCGCATGTCGGCGACGTTACGAGTTTCTCGGCTCTTTTGGCACCCGCTTGCCCGATGGTGCCGGCGCGGGCCTGACCGGCCCAGCGACTTTCATGTTGGCACGGCGCGGTTGCCCGTGCGCGGCTGTCACGCGCGCAGGCCTGAGCGGCCCGGCGGCGTGCCTGTGGGCGCGCGGCGGCTCTCCGTGCGCGGCCATCGCCGGCGAGGGACCGGCTGGGCGCGCGAGCGGCGCACGCGCGTCACCCGGATACCCCGGCAGATGACCGTCATGGCTCGCCATCACGCGACGCAACTCCTCACGGCGATGGAAAACCTCCGCGCGACGATCGCCATGCGCATAGAACTGGCGCTGCCGGACGCCGTCCCGGCCGACGACCCAGATATACGTATCGCCGCCGACGAATACCACGTCGCGGTCGACCACATTCGCGACGTACACATCGGTGGGCAACGGCTGATACGCGGTCACGGTCGCTTCGGTAGGGCGGTTCGGGGCGCTGACGAGCTGGCCTTGCCCACTGGTCGCGCAGCCCGCGAGAAAGCTCGCGCACGCAGCCGACGCCAACAGCGCCTTGGTGATCTTTTTCAACTTCATTCCCCGGTTTGTCTTGTTTATTTGTCGAGCGACGCCCTTTTAACGGCCACGCGTTTTGCGTTCTTGAGATACGAATCGCTGGTCGGGAAAATTAGTTGATGGATGCGCAGGCGAAAACCGCGCAGGCGAAAACGCATGCGCCATTGCGTGCGCAGCCGGGGCTCCGATCCGCGCTTAATTGCCGCCCGGATTGCCTTCTTTAGACTTCGCGTCGTGCCAGTTCATCCGGTGCCGATTGACGGTCTCGGTATGGCGCGCGTCGTCCTCGGTGTGCAGATAAAGGCTGGTCGTATTCAGCGACACGTGGCCGAGATTGTCGCGGATCGTGCGCAGATCGACGCCGCCGTCCGCCTGGTGCGAACCGGCCGTATGCCGCAGCCAGTGCGCCGACGCGCGCTCGAGTTCGTCGGCGCGATCGGCGAATTCGGCGCCGCGCGCGCGCAGCCACATCGCCGCGCCCGCGAAGATGCCTTTGATCGCGTCGTGAATCGCCGAGCGCGACAGGCAGCGGTTGCGACCCTTGAAGGGCAGCACGAGCGGGGTTTCCTCGGCGCGGGTGGGCAGCGCGGCGAGACCATTCAGCGTCCGGTAGCTGCGCAGTTCCTGAACCAGTTCGGCCGACACCGGCACGATCCGCTCCTTGTCGCCCTTGCCGAGCGTTTCGAGCCACCACTGGTCCTGACCGTCGGCGCCGAGCCTTCGGAAGAACTGGCCCATCTGCCCGCCGGCGACCTCGGAAATGCGCATGCCCTGCAGATAGAACAGCGTGGTCAGCCAGCGGCAGCGCGCGTAGTACGCGCGCTGCGCATCGGTATCTTGCGGCAACTGCTCCACGAACAGTTTCACTTCGTCCCACAGCGACGTCGACAGATAGCGCGTGACGCGCGGCGCCGAGCGCTTCGCGCGCTGTCGCAGCAGCGCCATCGGATTGCCGCGCAGATAGCCCGCGTTGACGAGCCACGTGAACATCGCGTTCAGGATGATCAGCGCCTGGCGCTGGCTGGCCGGCGACAGCGGCCCGTTGAACGGCCGCCAGCGCGCGTCGCCGCGCGCGTACTTGCCGCCGTTCGCCGACACCCAGCGCGCGGCCGGCTGCGGATCGGCGATGAACGCTTTGAACAGCAGCAGATCCTCGTGCGTCAGCGACGACAGCGGCTTGCCGAGCTGCACGACGGCCCACAGCAGCAGCCGCTCGGCTTCCTTGCGGTAGTTGTCGAAGGTGGTCTTGGTGTCGGCGTAATTGGAGAGCCACGCGCGCACGGCGTCGAGGTCGTTGCGCGCCGATAGCTGGGAGTTTTCCGCCGCGCCGCGATTGGTGCCGTCGCGGCCATCGAGCAGTTCCGGCACGACGAGCGATTCGACGGGCTGGACGGTGGCGAGCTCAGCATTCGGGGCAGCTTTCGGCACGGCTTTGGACACGGTTCGGGACACTCCTCGGGCGCACGCCGGTTGGCGTCATTCTGCTCCGCTCAGGCGTTGTCCGAAGCGTTTGCCTGAAAAGAAAACAGTGCCCATTCTGTTGCGGACGAAACGCGAAACCCTATCACACAGTAGACCGCGCCTGGCGCAAAACAGCGGGGCGCGCTCAAGCTTCGACGCAGCGACGATCGATCGGCATACAGTAATGGAGCGCGCCGCGCGATTGTTGCCCGCTATAGTCGCCATCTATTACCGGCATTGCCGGATTCGAATTCTATTGAACTTTGCCCTCGCCTATATTCGAATAGGAGTGGCGCGTCGGCCGGAGTCATCTGTTAGAGACTCCGGCTGCGTTTCCTTCAACCCTGAATTTCATGAGTGCACTGCCGAATCATTCGGCCGACTGTCGGGTTCCTCGATCGTCAAATTGCCACGGACGCCTGACAGGATGACAAACGCATAACAAGTACCTTGCATGGGATTGGAGAAAGTGCTTCGCACCGACTCCGATCGACAACGGAGACATCCTCCAAAGGAGAGAACGCATGTCAAACGAAGCAAAGTGCCCGTTCATCCACACCGCCGGCGGCGGGACGACCATTCGAGACTGGTGGCCGAAGCAATTGCGCGTCGACCTGCTGAACCAGCATTCGAACCGCTCCAATCCGCTAGACAAGGACTTCAACTATGCCGAGGCATTCAAGAGCCTCGACTACGACGCGATCAAGAAAGACCTCGCCGCGCTGATGACCGATTCGCGGCCGTGGTGGCCCGCTGACTTTGGCCACTACGGACCGCTGTTTATCCGTATGGCATGGCACAGCGCCGGCACCTACCGCATCGGCGACGGTCGCGGCGGCGCAGGGCGCGGCCAGCAGCGTTTCGCGCCGATCAACAGCTGGCCGGACAACGTGAGCCTCGACAAGGCGCGCCGGCTGCTGTGGCCGATCAAGCAGAAATACGGCCAGAAAATTTCGTGGGCCGATCTGCTGATCCTGACCGGCAACGTCGCCCTGGAAACGATGGGCTTCAAGACCTTTGGTTTCGGCGGCGGGCGCGAGGACACGTGGGAACCGGATCAGGACGTTTATTGGGGCAATGAAAAGACCTGGCTCGGCGGCGACGTGCGCTATGGCAAGGGCGCGGCCGGCAGGGAAGACGACGAAGGCGTGCTGGTCGCCGACGAGGAACTGCACGGCACCGAAAAGAGCCGCACGGATCCGCCCGGACGCAACCTCGAAAACCCGCTCGGCGCGGTGCAGATGGGCTTGATCTACGTGAACCCGGAAGGCCCGGACGGTAATCCCGATCCGCTCGCCGCGGCGGTCGACATCCGCGAAACGTTCGCCCGCATGGCGATGAACGACGAGGAAACGGTCGCGCTGATCGCCGGTGGCCACACCTTCGGCAAGACGCACGGCGCGGGGCCCGCCGAGAACGTCGGTCCGGAACCGGAAGGTGCCGGTCTCGAGGAGATGGGGCTCGGCTGGCGCAACAGCTTCGGCACCGGCAAGGGTGGCGACACGATCACGAGCGGTATCGAAGTCACGTGGACCTCGACGCCGACGCAGTGGGGCATGGGCTATTTCCACAACCTGTTCGGCCACGAGTGGGAGCTGACCAAGAGCCCGGCCGGCGCGAATCAGTGGGTTGCGAAGGGCGCGGAGCCCACGATCCCGCATGCGCACGACCCGTCGAAAAAACTGCTGCCGACGATGCTGACGACCGACCTGTCGCTACGCCTCGACCCGATCTACGAAAAGATCTCGCGGCGCTTCATGGACAACCCGGACGAGTTCGCCGACGCGTTCGCGCGCGCGTGGTTCAAGCTCACGCACCGCGACATGGGTCCGCGCGCCCGCTATCTGGGCCCGGAAGTGCCGGCCGAAGAACTGCTGTGGCAGGACCCGATTCCGGCCGTCGATCACCCGCTCGTCGACGACAAGGACGTCGCGGCGCTGAAGCAGAAGATCCTCGCGTCCGGACTGTCGGTGTCGCAGCTGGTCACGACCGCGTGGGCATCGGCCTCGACGTTCCGCGGCTCGGACAAGCGCGGCGGCGCCAACGGCGCACGCATCCGGCTCGCGCCGCAGAAGGACTGGGCAGTCAACCAGCCGGCCGAGCTCGCGAAGGTGCTGAAGGTGCTCGAAGGCATCCAGAGCGAGTTCAACGGTGCGCAGTCCGGCGGCAAGAAGATTTCGCTCGCCGATCTGATCGTGCTGGCGGGTGGCGCCGGCATCGAGCAGGCCGCGAAGAACGCCGGGCAGCAGGTGACGGTGCCGTTCTCGCCGGGTCGCATGGATGCGTCGCAGGATCAGACTGACGTCCAATCGGTCGGCGCGCTCGAGCCGGTCCACGACGGCTTCCGCAACTATCTGGGCGGCAAGTTCCCGGTGGAGGCGGAGAAGCTGCTGATCGACAAGGCGCAACTGCTGACGTTGACGGCGCCCGAGATGACGGCGCTGATCGGCGGCCTGCGCGTGCTGAAGGTGGGCGGTGGCAAGGAAGGTGTGCTGACGGACAAACCGGAAACGCTGACCAACGACTTCTTCCGTAACCTGCTCGATATGGGTACGGAATGGACGCCGGTGTCGGAGGCCGCGGAAACGTTCGAAGGCGCCGACGCGAAGACCGGCGAGGTCAAGTGGACGGGTACCCGTGTCGATCTGGTGTTCGGCTCGAACTCGGTGCTGCGCTCCTTGAGCGAGGTCTACGCGAGCGAGGACGGTAAGGAGAAGTTCGTGCGCGACTTCATTGCCGCGTGGGTCAAGGTGATGAATCTGGATCGTTTCGATCTGGCTTGATCCAGCCACTGCGGCGCGCGTGGTTCATTGCCGCGCCGACACAGTGTTTGAAGGTAGCTTTGAGTAGTCATCGAGCGCGATTGCCGGGATGCCGGCAATCGCGTTTTTTCTTCGTCTCCTTCCCTGGCATCCACTCAGATCATCTTCAGCACCACCCTGAAACGCGCGTGTCCGCTCAGCATGCGGTCGTAGGCCTGCGCGGCCTCGGCGAGCGGATACTCCTCGATCATCGGCTTGACGCCGGTGAGCGCGCTGAACGCGAGTGTGTCCTGCGAATCGGCCGAGGTGCCGGAGGGCCAGCCTTGCACCGAGTTGCGTCCCATGATGAACTGCACGATCGGCACTTCGATCGGCTCTTCGGAAACGCCGACCATCACGAGCTTGCCGTTCAGGCCGAGACCGCCGAGCGTGGCGGTCATCGCCTTGCCGCTCGTCACCGTGGCGAGGATCAGCTTCGCGCCGCCCAGTGCCTGGAGCTTCTCGGCGACGTTTTCCGTTTTGCTGTCGATGTAGTGATGCGCGCCCAGTTGCTGCGCGAGCGGGGCCTTGTCCTGACCGCGCGCGATCGCCACCGTACGAAAGCCCATCTTGCGCGCGAACTGCACGCCGAGATGACCGAGGCCGCCGATACCGAGAATCGCGACCACGTCGCCGGCGCGCGCGCCGCTATTGCGTATCGCGTTGAAGGTCGTGATGCCCGCGCACAGCAGCGGCGCGGCATCGACATCGGACAGATCGTCGGGAATGCGCGCCAGCGCTTCGACCGGGGCCACCATATATTCGGCGTAGCCGCCGTCGTAGCTGATGCCGGGGATCAGCGCAAACTTGCACAGCACGAAGTCGCCCCGGCGGCAGTGTTCGCATTTGCCGCAGTGCCCGCCGTGCCAGCCGACCCCGACACGCTGCCCGACCTGCCAGCCCTCGACACCCGCACCGAGCGAATCGATCACGCCCGCGATCTCATGACCGGGCACGCGCGGATAGGCGAGGCCCGGCCACAGCCCGTCCTTGGTCATCACATCGCTATGACAGATGCCGCAAGCCTGAATCCTGATGCGCACGTGACCCGCGCCCGCCTCGGGCACTTCACGTTCGACCAGTTCGAGCGGGCCGCCTGCCTGCTTCACTTCGACTGCTTTCATCGTGGGCATGATGTTCTTCCTTTCCAGTGGTGAACGGGACAAGAGGGGAACAAACTCAAACATCATAGTCCGCGCCCAGGCGGGTCGCCAGAAAGAAGCCGCCGTCAATTGGCCGATGACGATGACATCCGATGTAATTGGCGCGCCGCGCGGGCGCCGCTAATCTTCGGCTATTGCGCCGCCAATTCGATGGCGCGCAGCAGTTCTTTTCAGTCCATTAAAAGGAGGGCAATGCGATGAACGTCACGAGTCACGATCCGAAAGTGCAGCCGGGCGATCTCGGTAGTCTGTTGCGCTATTGGCGTGACGTGCGCGGCGTGAGTCAGCTCGATCTGTCGCTCGAGGCCGGCTTCTCGCAGCGGCAGATCAGCTTCATCGAAAGCGGGCGCAGCGTGCCGGGCCGCGACACGCTGCTGACGCTTGCGCAAACTCTCGACGTGCCGCTGCGCGAGCGTAATGCGCTGCTGCTTGCCGCCGGTTACGCACCGGTCTATTCGGAAGCGCCGTGGAATGCGCAAGAGATGAACGGCGTGGTTCGCGCGCTCGAACGGGTCGTGCGTCAGCATGAGCCGTTTCCGGCGCTCGTGATGGACCGCGACTGGAACGTGCTGATGAGCAACGACGCGGCGCCGCGCTTTTTCAACTGCTTCATCGACATGGCTGCGCGCGAAGGCCCGCGCAACATGCTGCATCTGATCTTCGATCCGCTCGGCATGCGTCCGTTCGTGGCCGATTGGGATGAGGTCGCGAGAAGCCTGCTGCAACGCGTGTATCGTGAATCGGTGGGTCATGTCATCGGTGCCCACACGAAGCGTCTACTCGATGAACTGCTTGCGTATCCCGATGTGCCACGCGACTGGAAGACGCATCATGGCTCTTCCACGACGCCCGCGACGCTGCCGATGATTCCACTCGGCTTCATCAGCGAAGGCGTGGTGCTGCGCTATTTCTCGATGGTCACGACCGTGGGTACACCGCAAAACGTGGCCGCGCAGGAACTGCGCATCGAATCCATGTTTCCCGCCGACGAGGCCACCGAAGCACGCCATCAGCAACTGCTTGCGACGCATGCGTTGCCGCAACCTCCAATATCGGCAAACCGATGGACGTGAACTGAAAGGCAGTGACCTTCAAGGCAGTCCCAGGCACGCTCGATGCTTCAGCGGGATATGCGCTGATCGCCTTGCGCATATCCCGACGGACGCGTGATCGATGGAAGCCCATCGCTCGCGCCCGCCAAAAACTGGAAGAACACAACACGAAACCGACCACCCCCTTACTGGCAGTCAGCTTCTTCGCAGCCGATGTGCAGGCAGGCGCGGGACCCTTTCTCGGCATCTATCTGCAAGCGCATGGATGGAGCCCCGACATGATCGGCACCGTGCTGACGTTGGGGGCCATCGTCAGCGTGTTCGTGACGGCCCCGGCTGGCGCGCTGGTCGATGCCATTTACCATCGGCGCGCGGTGGTGGTTGCCGCAAGCGCGCTGACGGTCGCCGCCGCGTGCGTGATCTGGCTCTCGCGCGGCTACTGGCCGATCGCGTTCTCGCAGATCGCCACGGCAGTGGCGGGCTCGGTCATGGGCACCGCGCTGATGGGATTGACGCTCGGCATGACCGGCCGCAGAAACTTCGACCGGCAATACGGCCGCAACCAGGTGGCGAACCACGCCGGCAACATCGTGGCGGCGGCTTTGTCCGGCGCGATCGGCTGGTGGCTCGGTATCGTCTGGGTGTTCGCGCTCGGGGCGGCGTTCGGCATCGCGTGCATTGTCTCCGTGTTGCTGATTCCCGCGCGCGCGGTGCATCGGCACTATGCGCGCGGCCTCGCGCACGAGGACGACAAGGATCGCTCGCAGGTGCGCGCGGACAGCGTGCGCGCGCTGATCCGCTGCCGCCCGTTGCTGTTGCTCGCGCTCGCGCTGGCCGCCTTCAGCCTCGGCAATTCCACGCTGCTGCCGCTTTACAGCCTTGCGCAAGCGGCGGCACACCACCGCGACGCCAGCGCGATCACGGCGGCCAATATCATCATTTCCCAGCTCGTGATGCTGTGCGCGGCTGTCTACGCGAGCCGCGCGATCCGCCGCTGGGGTTTCTGGTGGGTCATCCTCGCGACGCTGATCACGCTGCCGCTGCGCGGCTTGAGCGCGGCATGGATCACGGCCGAGTGGGGGATCGTGCCGGTGCAAATCTTCGACGGTCTGGGCTCCGGGCTGCAAAGCGTCGCGATCCCGGCTCTCGTCGTGCACCTGTTGCATGGCAGCGGGCGGGTGAACCTCGGTCAGGGCGCGGTGCAAAGCGTGGAAGCCGCCGGCGGTTGCCTGAGTCCACTGCTCGGCGGATGGCTCGCCAGCCGCTTCGGCTACCCGACGGCATTCATTGCGCTCGGTAGCCTCGCGTTCATTTCGCTGGCCGTGTGGATCGCCCAAGGCGCGACGATCAGGCGAGCGTGCGATACGCGCCGCGACGAACTCGAGAAAATGACCGACATCGACGCGTCGGCGTTGTTTTCGTAGCTCGGACGCCGCGGCCCGCAATCAGTTGGACCCACATGCTTGACCCAGATCAAGCCGCCCGCCATGCCGGGGCGCATGATGTAAACGCGTGACGCAATAGGACGCATCGTGTTTCATTCCGGCCACAGGAGAAGTCCGTCATGAAAGCACTCGTTTATCACGGTCCGGGCAAAAAGTCGCTCGACGAACGGCCGATCCCCGAACTCGCGGCGCCCACCGATGCAATCGTCAAAGTCACCCGCACGACGATCTGCGGCACCGATCTGCACATTCTCAAAGGCGACGTGCCGAGCTGCGAGCCGGGCCGCATTCTCGGCCACGAAGGTGTCGGTGTCGTGCATCAGGTCGGCGACGCGGTGACCGGGCTGGCGGCCGGCGATCACGTGCTGATCTCGTGCATTACCTCGTGCGGTCGCTGTGACTACTGCAGGCGCGGCATGTATTCGCATTGCACGACGGGCGGCTGGATTCTCGGTAACCGGGTCGACGGCACGCAGGCCGAATACGTGCGCATTCCGCATGCGCAGAGCAGTCTGTACCGGATTCCGGCCGGGCTCGACGAAGAGGCGCTCGTGATGCTGTCCGACATTCTGCCGACCGGCTTCGAATGCGGCGTGCTCAACGGCAAGGTTCAGCCGGGCTCTACGGTGGCGATCGTCGGCGCCGGACCGATCGGGCTCGCGGCGCTGTTGACCGCGCAGTTCTACTCGCCGGCGCAGATCATCATGATCGATCCCGATGTCAACCGGCTCGAGGTCGCGCACCGCTTCGGCGCGACCGCGTGCGTCGACAACGCGCATACCGATGCGGTCGCGCAAGTGCTGAAGCTGACGGAAGCGGTCGGCGCCGACTGCGTGATCGAAGCGGTCGGCATTCCGCCGACGTTCGAGCTTTGTCAGCAACTGGTCGCGCCTGGCGGAACGATCGCGAACATCGGCGTGCACGGCGTGAAGTGCGATCTGCATCTGGAACAGCTGTGGGATCGCAACATCGCGATTACGACGCGTCTCGTCGATGCCGTCAGTACCCCGATGCTGATGAAGACGGTCAAGGCGGGGCGGATCGATCCGACGCGTCTGATCACGCATCGGTTTCGGCTCGACGATATTCTTTCGGCTTACGAGACGTTCTCCAGCGCGTCGAGCACGCGCGCGCTGAAGGTGTTGATCGAAGCGTCTTAGGCGGGGTGCGGCGAGCCGGAGCGGTGGCGCGCATGGTCGAGCGGCGGACCTCTATACTGTGCGTCGTCAAAACACGAGGCCCGTCGATGGCCCGTGGTTCCGCCACCTCGCGAAATCGGCATCGCTCGCCCCGCCCATCCATGGATACTGATTTGTCGTCGCCGCGCCGCTCACGGTTCACGCGCGTTATCGAGGTTTTCAGCGCATTTCTGAAACTCGGGCTGACCAGTTTCGGCGGCCCGATCGCTCACATCGGCTACTTCCGGCGCGAGTTCGTCGAGCGGCGCCGCTGGCTCGACGACGAAGCCTTCACCGACCTGATCGGCCTATGCCAGTTTCTGCCGGGACCCGCGAGCAGTCAGGCGGGATTTTCGATCGGGTTGCTGCGGGCCGGGTGGGCTGGGGGCCTTGCCGCCTGGTGCGGCTTCACGCTGCCGTCGGTACTCGTGATGCTGGCATTTGCCGCGATCGCGCCGGACCTCGGCGGAACGCTCGGCACGGGTGTGATCCATGGCCTGAAACTCGTCGCGGTGGCTGTCGTCGCGCAGGCCGTTTGGGACATGGCGCGGCGTCTGTGTCCGGATCGCCGCCGCGCGGCGATCGCGCTCGCATCGCTCCCATTGCTGAGTGTGCTTGGCACCGTCTACGCCCAACTGAT
Source organism: Paraburkholderia sp. BR13439 (assembly GCF_040948805.1). Lineage (NCBI taxonomy): Bacteria > Pseudomonadati > Pseudomonadota > Betaproteobacteria > Burkholderiales > Burkholderiaceae > Paraburkholderia > Paraburkholderia sp. BR13439. The sequence continues at coordinate 178,422 of NZ_JBFPKN010000002.1, forward strand.
CGTGATCGGCGCCGGCGCCGTGCTCGGTGTCGCGCTGTGCCGGACCACGGCGGCGCAAGCGCCACGCGCCACTCCTCTGCGGGCCGGCGATTTTCAGGTGTCGCGCACGGCCGGCGTCGTCGCGCTAGTGGTGTTTTGCGCATTGCTGTTCGCGTTGCCGCTATGGGCGGCAAGCGGGCCCTCGCAAGGCCTGCGCGTATTCGACGCGTTCTATCGCTCGGGCGCGCTCGTGTTCGGCGGCGGGCACGTAGTGCTGCCGCTTTTGCAGCGTGAAACCGCCGCGACCGGATGGGTCTCGCCCAACGACTTCCTGGCCGGCTATGGCGCGGTCCAGGCGGTACCCGGACCGCTATTCACGTTCGCGGCGTTTCTCGGCTGGATGATGGCGCTGCCACCCAGACACTGGAGCGGCGCACTGCTGGCGACAGTGGGCATCTTTCTGCCGGGCCTGCTGCTCGTGCTCGCCGCATTGCCGTGGTGGCAGGCGCTGCGCGCGCGTGGGGCGATGGCGGCGGCGCTTGCCGGCGTCAATGCCGCGGTGGTCGGCCTGCTGGCCGCCGCGCTCTATTCGCCGGTGTGGACGAGCGCGGTGTTGTCGGCGACGGATTTCGCGGTCGCGTGTATCGGCTTTTTGCTGTTGCTGCGCTGGAAGGTGCCGCCGCTTGCGGTTGTTGTGCTGTGTGTGGCGGCCGGCGTTGCTCAAACCGTGTGGCACCCGCTCTGACAGCGCTAATCGCGCACGGACGATCACGCGGCCTCGGTGCGTTTGCCGCACCACGACGCGACGCCACCGCTGATGACGCGGAACGCTGCCTTGACGTACGTCAAATCGGCGGTGGATTGCGTGATTAAGCTGGAGACGTCGCGGCACTTCATGCGCTTGAGGGCGTCACCATGCATATTTCCTTTCCATCCTGCATGCCCGAATACTGCGCCCGCGATCTGGTGCTGGCGTTTCCGGCGTGCGTCGACGATCGGTCAGTGCAGTGCGCGATTACCGCCGAGGCGCTCGAAGATCACTTCGGCGCGCGCTCGCTGCGTGAGGACGATCTGGTCCAGGCGTTCCTCGCGCACCGCTATCAGATCGAGCAGGCCGCCAAACAGCTGCTCGAGGAGGTCGGCGCGAAGCCCGTGCTGCTGCACAGCGGGTTCTTCAGGTTCTCCGCGTGACCGGCGGCAATTATCCGGTGCTCTACGCGATTGGCGCGGTGGCGCTCCTTCTCGCACTCGCCGTCGATCCGTTTGCCGCGCGCAGCGCGAAATGAATGCGACGGTTTCGTCTGTACCGGCGATCGGTATGGCCCTGGCGCTGCCGTTGATCGGCGTGGCGCACAATGTTGACGAGCTGATCGCGCTGCGTTCGATCGCCGGTCTGGTAGGCGGCTATGCATCCGCTCGCGAACCTGTCGATCGAGCCGATCATCACCGTGTATTCTTCGTGACCGGCGCGCGGCTGATCGCCTGCGGTGGCCTCGGGCGCTGGGCGCACGGCCGCGCTGGAGCATGACAGGCAGGCAAGCCGGCAGGTACATTGAACCTTTTAACGCATCCGGTGGGACGGGAACATGAGCACTCAAGCGGACAATCGCGCGTTACTGCGCACGCTCGGCATCCACAAGCCGATCATTCAGGCGCCGATGGCCGGCGTCACCACGCCGGCGCTCGCGGCCGCGGTGTCGAACGCGGGCGGTCTGGGCTCGCTCGGCGTTGCCGCGATGAACGCGGAGAACGCGCGCCGCGCGATCCACCAGACCCGCGAGCTAACGACGAAACCGTTCAACATCAATGTGTTCTGCCATCGCCCGGCCACATCCGATGCGGCCGTGGAGCGTGCATGGCTCGCCTGGCTCGAACCGGTGTTCCGGGAATACGGCGCGACGCCGCCGCAAGCGCTCTCCGAGATCTACACGAGCTTCGTCGTCGACACCGCGATGCAGGCGATGCTGCTCGCGGAGAAGCCGGCCGTCGTCAGCTTCCATTTCGGCTTGCCGGCCGATGCGGTGATCGCGCAACTGAAGCACGCGGGCATCCGTTTGCTGGCGAGCGCGACCAATCTCGACGAAGCGGCGGCGGCCGTCGAAGCAGGCGTCGATGCGATCGTCGCGCAGGGCATCGAGGCGGGCGGTCATCGCGGTATATTCGACACGACCTTGCGCGACGAGCGCCTCGGCACGTTCGCATTGACGCGTCTGCTGGCGAGCGAGTTCGACCTGCCCGTGATCGCGGCGGGCGGCATCATGGACGGCGCCGGCATCGCGGCCGCGCTTGCTCTGGGCGCGCAGGCGGCGCAAATGGGCACGGCCTTCGTCGCGTGCCCGGAAACCTCGATCGACGACGCCTATCGCAGCGCGTTGCTCAGCGATGCGGCGCGCTCGACGACATTCACTTCGGCCATTTCGGGGCGCCTCGCGCGCAGCATCGTCAATCGCTTCACGGCGCTCGGCGAGGACCCGCAGGCCCCGCAAACGCCTTCCTATCCGATCACCTACGACGCCGGCAAAGCGCTCAATGCAGCCGCCAAGGCCAAGGGTGAGTTCGGCTACGGCGCGCAATGGGCGGGGCAGGCCGCGCCGCTTGCGCGTTCGATGCCCGCCGGCGAACTGATCGCGCAACTCGAACGCGAAACGCGTGAAAGTATCGAGCGGCTGCAATCGGTGTGGAACTGAGCAGTCTGATTTTCATGCCTCGCATCGATCGAAAACATCGGCACGCATCCTCGAAACAAAAAAACAAAGGGAGACAGGCATGCAACGCAAATTCGACGATCTGCTGCTGGGCAGCATCGAGCTCTTCTGTTTCGCGGCGGAGCTCGGAAGCTTTACGCTAGCGGCCAACGCCGCGAGTGTCACGCCGGCGGCGGTGAGCCGCTCGGTGGCGCGGCTCGAGGAACGGCTCGGCGTGCGCCTGTTCGTGCGCACGACGCGCCAGATCCGTCTGACCGACGCGGGGCGGCGCTACTTCGAGCAGTGCCGTCAGGCGTTGTCGCAACTGATGGACGCCGAGCGCGAAGTGACGGGCGAGCAAACCACACCGGCAGGCGTGCTGCGCATAAGCATGCCGACGCCGTATGGGCACTATCGCGTGTTGCCGCTGCTGCCGGCGTTTCGCGAGCGCTATCCGCAAGTCCAGGTCGAGACGCACCTGAGCAACCGCAACATCGACTTCGCGGACGAAGGTTTCGATCTGGCGATACGCGGACGCGCACCGGCCGATTCAAACCTCGTCGCGCGCAAGCTCGAAGATGCGGAAATGGTCGTGGTGGCGACGCCCGCCTACCTGAAACGCGCGGGGGTGCCGAACACTGTCGAGGACCTGCAGACCCACGAGTGCATCCAGTTCGAAATGCCGAGCAGCGGGCGTCATCTCGCGTGGACCTTCGAGGGCTCGGCTGAAAATGGCGACGTGCTGACCCGGGGAAGCTATGGAACCTCGGGCGATGCGCTCGCCGGCGTGACGCTCGCGCGTGCCGGCGCGGGTCTCTTTCAGACTTATCGCTTCGTCGTGGCCGACGACCTGCGCGAAGGTCGGCTCGTGGAAGTGCTGCGCGAAGCGGGCGGGCGTACGCGGCCATTCATCCTGCTTTATCCGCACGCGCGCTATCTGACTTCGCGCGTGCGGGTTTTCGTCGAATTTCTGATCGAGCAGTTGGCCACGCCCACGACACCGCCAGTGCCCGCGCCACGCACGCGCGCGCGCTGAGCGGCGCGCGCGTCTTCATCGCATGGCCCGCTCAGTGGCCCGCGCTCTGGCCGCCGTCCACATGCAGGATCTCGCCGGTCACGAACGGCGCCGAGTCGAGATAGAGGATCGCATTCACGATGTCGCTCATCTCGCCCATATGACCCACCGGATGCAATGCGCCGAGCGCCGCATGGGTTTCGGGCGCATGCATCGGTGACTTGATGATGCCGGGCGAAACTGCATTGGCGCGAATGCCGCGCTTCGCGTACTCGATCGCAAGCGAGCGGGTCGCGGCGGCGAGGCCGCCCTTGGTCAGCGAGGCCAGCACGGACGGCACACCGTCGATCGCGTGATCGACGAGGGTCGTCGTGATGCTGACCACATGGCCGCGCTCGTGCTTCTCCATCTCGGCGATCGCCAACTGCGTGATGTGGAAGAAGCCCGCGAGATTGATGCTGGTGATCGTCGCGTAGTCTTCGGCCGTGTACTGCGTGAACGGCTTGGCCACGAAAATGCCCGCATTGTTCACGAGCGTATCGACCCGACCGAAACGCGCCACGGCTGTGTCGATCACGCGCTGAGCCGTGGCCGGATCGGCGATGTCACCGGCCACGGTGACGAGGTTGGGATCGTCCGACGGCTTGATGCTGCGCGATGTCGCGACCACGTTATGGCCGAGCTTGCGAAATGCCTTGACGGTTTCGGCGCCGATGCCTTGCGATGCACCGGTGACCACGATGACTTTGGGAGACTGACTCATAGTGAACCTCGAAGTTGGTTGGATCAGCAATCTGTGATCGGACTGTTGGCTCCGATGGCTACTAATTTATGCAGTCGTGCTGCGCTTTTGCACACAAGGCGCGGACAAACAGTTGTGAGCCGCAGGAACAAGCGGTGAATGATGACACGTGTCGGCAGCGGTACTGCCGGTGCCGGTCGCGATTGTCGCCGGTAGATCAATTCAGTTTTGCACCACGTAGCGCATACGGCGAGGAAATGCGCTTGCACAAATCTGCATGGTCAAATATATTGAAGTCAGATATCGAAGAGGCGATCGATGGACGATTCAATCAACGAAGACTTCGAGCGGACGCAGAAGCTGGTGTCCGTGCTGGGTCAGGCGCGTCAGCTGATTGCAAGCGAACTCAGGGCAGGGCTCGCGGATGCAGGACTCAATCTGCAGCAGCGCGGCGTTCTGCTCACGCTGGCGCGCGGGAGCGCGAAAACACCGGCCGCCCTGTCGAAATTGGCTGGCGTCCACCCGACCCGGATGACCCGCGTGCTGGACAGACTCGAAGACAGCGGATTGATCGAGCGCGCCCGCAACGGCAGGGATCGTCGATTCGTCAATGTTTCATTGACGCAGAAAGGGCGGGCCATCGCCGCGCGCCACACACGGGTTGTCCAGGGAGCATGGAGCGAGCGGCTTTCGCACTTCTCGAAGTCGGACTTCGACTCGTTGAGCCTGCTTCTTTCAAGACTGCTCGACCGCTAAGGCGGCTTTTTTTCAACCACTTATCTGACAATGCAGATAATCGCCCGCCACTGAAGGGCGCTCCGAACCGAGACGAGGACATGAATCCACCGACCAACCCGGGCGCGCCGGCCCAGCTGACTGGCGCAAAGTTCGCACTCGGCACGTTTGCCGTAGCGCTCGCCACCTTCATGAACGTGCTCGATTCGTCGATCGCCAACGTCGCGATTCCGACGCTGTCGGGCAACCTCGGCGTGTCGATCGACGAAGGCACATGGGTCATTACACTGTTTGCCGCGGCCAACGCGGTGTCGATTCCGTTGACCGGGTGGCTCACGCAGCGCATCGGCCAGGTCAAGCTGTTCGTCTGGGCGATCCTGCTGTTCGTCCTGTCATCGGCGGCGTGCGGACTCGCTCCGAACCTGCTGGTGCTGCTCGTCGCCCGCGTCGTGCAGGGCGCGGTGGCGGGGCCGCTGGTGCCGTTGTCGCAGGCCATGCTGCTCGCGTCGTTTCCGAAGGAAAGAAGTTCGAACGCGCTGGCGTTGTGGGCGATGACCGCGACGGTCGGGCCGATCGCGGGTCCGGCGCTCGGCGGCTGGATCACCGACAGCTACAGCTGGTCGTGGATCTTCTACATCAACGTGCCGGTCGGCCTGTTTGCCGCGGGCGCGATCTGGGCGATCTACCGCGATCGCGAGACGCCGGCCCGCAAACTCCCGATCGACAAGGTCGGCCTGATCTCGCTGATCGCATGGGTCGCACCGCTGCAGATCATGCTCGACAAGGGCCGCGATCTCGACTGGTTCAGCTCGCCGGTGATCTGGGCGCTGATGATCGTCGCCGCGGTCAGCTTCCTGTTTTTCCTGATCTGGGAATTGACCGAGGAAAAGCCGATCGTCAACCTGCGGCTTTTCACCAGACGTAACTTCCTCGGCGGCACGATTGCGATTTCGGTCGCCTACGCGATCTTCTTCGCCAACCTCGTGATCCTGCCGCAGTGGATTCAGGGCTTCCTCGGCTACCGGGCGGTGGACGCGGGGCTCGTGACCGCGCCGCTCGGCATTTTCGCCGTGATCCTCGCGCCGGTGATGGGCAAGATCATGCCGCGCTCGGACATGCGGGTGCTCGCCACGCTTGCGTTCGTCGGATTCGCCGGGGTGTTCTTCATGCGTTCCAGCTACACGACCGGCATCGACGCGTGGACACTCGTGCTGCCCACTTTGCTGCAAGGCATTCCGACCGCGCTGTTCTTCACGCCGCTGACCGCGATCATCCTGTCGGGCCTGAAGCCGGAGGAGATTCCGGCGGCGGCGGGTCTGTCCAACTTCGTGCGCATTTTCGCGGGAGCGGTGGGCACGTCTCTGATGAGCAACGCATGGAGCGATCGTACGATCCTGCACCATGCGCGACTTGCCGAGCAAAGCAGCGTGGAGGACCCTGGTTTTTCCGGCGCGATCGCGCACCTGCAGGCGGCGCTGGACGCGGGCATTCCCAAGGCCACGGCGTTTTACGAAGCCTCGCTGAACGCGCAGGCGACGATGCTGGGCCTGAACGACATCTTCTGGATCTCGGCGGTGATCTTTGTGGTCATCATCCCGCTGATCTGGGTGACGAAGCCGACCAAAGGTGGTGCCGCGGGCGCGGCAGCCGCCGGCGGACATTGATTCCGATTGGGCAACCCGGTTCGGACGGAAAATGAAACACACAATCCTCTTCTTGACATTATCTGATAATGCAGATATTGTGAAAATCAACAAGGAGGACGCCGCGATGGACCACTACACGACGAAGAACTTCATGCTTACAGAGAGTATCGGCTTCAGGCTCGTCAAGGCCCGCAACATCGTCGTCGCGGAAATGGACGCGGCGCTCAAGGACCTCGACATCAACGGGCAGCAGATGGGCATCCTGCTTTCGCTCAAGCAGGGTGTGGCAACTACGCCTTTCGAGCTGTCGAAGCTGCTCGGAATCGACACCGGCCTAATGACGCGGATGCTGGACAAGCTGGAATCGAAAGGGCTGCTGGAACGTTCGCGCGACCCGCAAGATCGCCGCGTGGTCAATCTGACGTTGACCGCTGAAGGGCAGAAAACCGCCGCGCGGATTCCGGAAGTCGCACCGCATGTGTTGAACGCGCGCTTGCGCAAATTCACGAAGGCCGAGTTTGCCGAGCTGGACCGCCTGCTTCGCAAGTTCACCGGCGATTGAGCGGCGCGGCCGTGGGCCGCGTTTTCTTCACCCATTAATCTGATTTGTCAGAAAATGAATACGCAGACTTCTAGGGCAAACACCGTCGCCCGTACGCTGAAGCTCGGTGTTTCGGTGATCTCATTCGCGGTGCTGGCAGCCTGTGCAAACTATGCGGGCATCCACAGCGACAAGCAGATCGATCAACCCCAACAGCTGGAAACGTCGCGGAGCCTCCAGCAAGAGCAGGGGCACTGGCCGTCGGCCGACTGGGTCGACCAGTTCGGCGACGCGCAACTAAAGGCTTTGATCGCCGAGGCGCTGCAAGGCAGCCCGACGCTCGAGCAGGCGCGCGCCCGAGTCGCGCAGGCGCAAGCCTATAGCGAAACGGCGAAGGCGGGCACGCTGCCGCGCGTCGACGCGTCGTACACGCTGACGCGCCAGCAATTCAGCAGTACCGCGTTGATTCCGCCGCCGTACGCCGGCTCCTGGCAGACCGAGAACAAGGGGCTGCTCACCGCTTCCTACGATCTCGACCTCTGGGGCAAGAACCGCGAGGCGCTGCGCGCGGCTGTCTCGGAGGCGTCCGCGAGCGAGGCCGACGCGGAAGTCGTCCGGCTCACGCTCGACACCTCGATTGCCCGCACTTACAACGAGCTGGCGCGGCTCTACGCATTGCGCGACATCGCGCAGCAGGAAGTCGCGCGACGCGAGCAGATCGAGCGCATCACCGCCGGCCGTATCGCAAACGGACTCGATACCGAAGTGGAGCGCAAGACCGCCGACGCGAATCTGTCGACGAGCCGTGCCCGCGTCAGCGCGCTCGACGGCAGCATCCTGAGCACCCGCTATCAACTGGCGGCGCTGCTCGGCAAGGGTCCCGATCGCGGACTCGCGATCACGCGGCCGAGCCTCGGCGTCGGCGACGACGTGCGTCTGCCGGACAACCTGCCGGCCGATCTGCTGAGCCGGCGGCCCGACATCGTCGCGGCGCGCTGGCGCGTCGACGCGATCACGCACGAAGTGAAGGAAGCGAAGGCCGAGTTCTATCCCGACATCAACCTGAGCGCCGCGATCGGTCTCGACGCGTTCGGCTTCGGCCGCTTCCTGAGCGCCGCGAGCCGCACCGCGTCGGTGGGCCCGGCGATCCACTTGCCGATCTTCGATGCGGGCGAGCTGCGCGCGCAGTTGAAGGGCCGCTACGCCGAGTTCGACTATGCGGTGGCGACCTATAACCAGACGCTGATCGGCGCGCTGAGCGGCGTGGCCACGCAAATCGCGCAGATCCGCTCGAGCGACGCGCAGCTCGGCGATGCGCTGGCCGCGCAGCAGGCCGCGAGCGATGCCGATCGCCTCGCGACCACGCAATACAAGGCCGGCCTGACCAACCAGCTGACCGTGCTCAATGCCGATGTCACCGCGCTGAACGCCGACGAGGCGATCGCCAATCTGAAGATGAACCGTCGCGGCAGCAGATCCAGCTCGCGTCGGCGTTGGGCGGCGGCTATGTCGATACGTCGGCACAAACCGATCATCACGCGGATGTCGCTGCCGCACCCGCCAGTCAAGTCAAATCCGCGGTCGCCGCGCGTTGAACGGCGCGTCGGAAACCTATCAGGAGAACTGCAATGAGCAATTCGATCACGACCGACCGCGAACTGGCGGATCAGGATGACGAACACAAGAGCGGCGCGCAAGCGCCCGCCACGCCCGAAGGCGACAACAAGGCCACGCCGCCCGCACGCCGCAAGCGCCTGATCGCGCTGCTCGGAGCCGCGGTGTTGCTCGGGAGCGCCGCGTACGGCGCGTACTACTTCACCGAGGGCCGCTATCACGAAGAGACCGACGACGCGTACGTCAGCGGCAATCTCGTGCAACTGACGCCGCAGGTCACCGGCACGGTGATCGCCGTCAACACCGACGACACGCAAATCGTGAAGCAAGGCGACCCCGTCGTCACGCTCGATCCGGCCGATGCAAAACTCGCGCTCGCCGATGCCGAAGCGCAACTCGGCCAGACCGTGCGTCGCGTCTCCGGCCTGTATGTCAACAATGACTTCTTCGCGGCGAACGTCGCGCAGCGCGAAGCCGATCTTAGCCGCGCCCGCGACGACCTGCACCGCCGCGAGGCCGTCGCCGATACGGGCGCCGTGTCCGCCGAAGACATCGCGCACGCCCGCGATGCCGTCAGCGTCGCGCAGGCCGCGCTCGACGCCGCGCGCCAACAGGGCGAAGCCAATCACGCGCTGACCGACCGCACGACGGTCGAGCAGCATCCGGACGTGCAGGCCGCCGCCGCGAAAGTGCGGACCGCGTGGCTCGCCTATGCGCGCGATACCTTGCCGGCGCCGGTGACCGGCTACGTCGCGCAACGCCGGGTTCAGGTCGGCCAGCGCGTCGCGCCGGGCACGCCGCTGATGGCGATCGTGCCGCTCGACGGCGTGTGGGTCGACGCGAACTTCAAGGAAGTGCAGCTCAAGCACATGCGGGTTGGCCAGCAGGTCACGCTGCGCTCGGACGTCTACGGCAGAGGCGCGAGGTATCACGGTCGTATCGAGGGCTTCTCAGCAGGCACGGGCAGCGCGTTCGCGACGCTGCCGGCGCAGAACGCCACCGGCAACTGGATCAAGATCGTGCAGCGGCTGCCGGTGCGCATCGCGCTCGACCCGGCCGAGCTGGCCGCGCATCCGCTGCGTATCGGCCTGTCGATGACGGTCGATGCCGACACGCGCGACGAATCCGGTTCGCAGCTCGGCGCGGCGCGGAACACGCGCTACAGCACCGATGTTTTCGCGCAGTACGATGCGCAGGCCGACGCCGAGATCGACAAGATCATCAAGCAAAACGACATGGTCTCGCGCGCGATGGCGGCGCAACCGCAATCGCAGTCGCAGCGCGTGGCGACGCAGCAGCGCAAGGCGAACGCAGGTTGATCCGATTCAGGGCGAGCTTGCCGCGACGGAGCAGGACACGGCAGGCGGCGCTAGTATCGGCATCGTCATTCGACGGTGCGATCGGTGCGAGGTCAGCGGCTGGTTGATGACACGCCATGTCTGGACGGGCATCGTCCCGTTCGGTATCCAACGTTGCTGACTGAGGTCGCGGTCGACGTTGGCACGCAAAGCGTGAGCGTCGACTCGTGGCTGATGCCCGAAGAGTTTCTGGTCGCGTTCTACGACGAGGACTACGACGTGGCCATCAAGGAGTGGTGACACGAACGACGCTCGCGCGGATGTGGTCGGCGGGCAGCACATGCGTCGCGTCGCACGCGTCGGTCAGGCGGGCAGGATCTCAGCAATGACGACGATCACGACAGCGGCGTTGGCGGGCCCCTGGCTATGCGAGAACGCCGAGCGCGCATGTCCCGCCTTGTCACCCAGCAGGGCGGCGAACAGATCCGAAGCTCCGTCGATCACGGCGGGCTGATCGTAGAAGCCATCGGCGGAACTGACGTGCCCCTCGACGCGAACGATGTGATGCAGGCGCTCGAAGCCGCCGAGATGCTGCGAGATCTGCGCGAGCGCGTTGAGCGCGGCGAGTTGGGCCGCCTTGCGGCCCTCTTCGAGCGTCAGGGTCTCGCCGACGCGGCCCGTGTAGATCATTTTGCCGGCGGACAGCGGCACCTGCCCGGAGATGAAGAGCAGGTTGCCGGCTTCGCTGACAGCCGTATAGCTGCCCAGCGGTTGCGGCGGAGTAGGCAGTTCGAGACCGAGTTCGGCGAGTTTCTGTTGGACGGACATGATGGGCTCCTTGAGTATCGTGGCGAGCACGGGCGGCGCTAGACCATTTACTGGCCTGCGCTCTGGCCGCCGTCCACATGCAGGATTTCGCCGGTCACGAAGGGTGCCGAGTCGTGATAGAGGATCGCGTTGACGATGTCGCTCATCTCGCCCATGCGCCCGACCGGATGCATCCCGGCGAGCGTCGCGAGCGATTCGGCGGGATGCATCGGCGACTTGATGATGCCGGGCGACACCGCGTTGGCGCGGATACCGGCGTCGGCCTCGACGGCCGGTGCGATGGAACGAGCCGTGGCGACGACGCGATGACCCTGCGCGCGGAAAGCTTTGACGGTTTCAGCGACGACGCCTTGCGAGGCGCCGGTGACGATGACGACCCTGGAAGTGCTCATGGTTTGTCTCACAGTGTGATTGATTCGGCCTGCTGGCCGTTCGAATCGATGGACCCGCTGCAGCGCACTGTAGGCGCATCCGCCGCGAATTCGAACACACACCGTGGACAAAGAGTCTTGCGCCACGAGAACAAATCTCGTGGAATCGGCCGGCTAGAGCCAGCGCCAGATGCCCGCGGGCCAGCCGGAGAGCGGGATATGCGCCCAGGTCGCCACGAGCCAGAACACCACGCCGCCAATCAGCGCGTGCATGCCGAACCCGCCCAGCCGCGCGCGGCCGGCGGCGATCGCCGCGAACGGCAGATAGCTCGTTTGCGACTCCCATGCGGGCCACAGATCCGGTTGCAGACGCCGCTTCTTGCGGTCCTGCAACGCGGCACCGACCAGCGCGAGAATGATGATCGCCCCGGCAAGCACGATGTTCCGGGTGACCGGGAGCACGGCGATATGGCACAGCCCCCAAAGCGCGAACGACCACATCATCGGGTGACGTGTCACCGCGTACACGCCGTGCGCCGCGTCGGGAGGAGCGGCGGGCCGGCCAACGGTGGGCAACGCCGGGTTGCGGATCAGCGAGCCCATCAGAAGGATCGATGCGATCAGCATGACCACGGTCACAATCGCCCACAGCACGTTGCCTGCCGGCCATAGCGGCTCGGAGACGGGCGTCCGGTCGTAAGCCATGACCATCCAGCCGAACGTCAGTATCGCGATCAGCGAATAGACGCCCATGGCGGCCCGTTCGCCGATTGCCCGGACCATACCCGCCCGCAGCGGATGGGACAGGAGAAAGTGGCTACCGACAAAAGCGAATGCCGCCACGACAAGTGTGCTTTCCATGGGCTCGGCTCCTCGAGTCAGATGATCGGTCGAACGTGTGCACTGGAGAATACTACTTCGTGTGCCGCAACGAGCGCGGCGGGCGTTTCGCGAGTTCGATTGCCGCGCGCGGGCATCCGGCTCGGGTCACAAGCCTTTACACGGCCCGTCGACGGGATGGGAGCGGCCCCTCGCTAAAGAGAGTAGGTGATCGAACGATCGCCGAAGCCAACTTTGCAAGGCAGAGAGATCATGTTCAGCAAGCGCTGCCTGGCCATCGCGGCAGGTCGCTGGTTGAGGCGCCGGGAAGTGCGTTCCCTGGAGATTTAGACTCGAATACGGGAGTGAACGATGACGAGGATGGACTGTGGCGACCTTAGACGCAATAAATTAAACGCCTCAGGTGTTTGGCTGCGAAGAAACCAACGATCGCAAAACGTGAAGGTAAACCCGCAGAGCAAACATCCCGCCGCTGACTATCATACAAATGTCCTATCTCGACGATATTGACAATATGGATGCGTTCGCCATTCGAGTCATCCTTGCCGATGACCACCCCGTCATGCTCAGCGGTATTTCGCATGAGCTCGCAGAGGTGAAGACAATCCAGCTGGTAGGGACAGCGAGGAATTCGACTGAGCTGATCGCGCTTCTAACGAGCACACAGTGCGACGTTCTCGTATCCGATTACGCAATGCCTGCGGGCGACTACGGTGACGGAATCGCGCTGTTCTCTCTGATCAAACGTCGCTATCCCGAGATCAAGATCGTCGTTCTAACCATGCTCGACAACCCGGCGGTGATTCGTGCGCTCGTTACACAAGGTGTAACGTGCATCGTCAGCAAATCCGATGCTGGCGCCCACCTTATCCCCGCCGTTCATGCCGTCCATAGCGGCGGCAAATACTATTCGCCAACGATCAATCAGATCGTCCAGTCGATCGACTGGAACCGTCGGGGCAGGGGCTCATCGGACGTGCTGAGTCAGCGCGAGTCCGAAGTTGTGCGTCTTTTTGCATCCGGGCTGACTGTGAACGAGATTGCCGAGAAATTGAGTCGCAGCAAGAAAACCATCAGCACACAGAAATCGAAGGCGATGGAAAAACTCGGCATTGAACGAGAAGTCGATCTGTTTCGGTATGCGATGGAAAATGGGCTGGTGACTTCATCGCAGAAGATGCCGGACGGTTCTTCCTCCACAGAATAAATGCAGGAAGCGATTCGCCCTTGCAAATAACATTGAGAAGGCAAAGCCGTGACGGGATGCTTGCATTCTTGCGGATTTGCATTCCGTCGTTGACCGGACAGTCGCACTGAAGAACGCATACGTGGCAAGTGCAGGTCCGGAATCTTGGCTCTCGAAGTGGCATGGGCGCGTCCGTCGTCACGCGTTACATGCGCCATCGGGACGAAAACCTACGCATTGCACGAAACATCTGGATTGAGTCACCGTCACTTCGCGGGAAGACGGTCGCGACCGCACACAGACCGCTCAAGACCGCGAACGTACGCCTGTCCTATTTTCTGATATTTCTCACTTATAAGACTAAGCCTATTACTGATCCGATGCGGCGTAGATAAAGTCTTGCCCGTTCATTGTCAATAGGACACGACACGAGAAGCGTGGAAATGCAACTTGAATTCCGCCCCTCACTTTAATGGCGTCTCTAACGCCTCAAATTACATTGCGACGGAAGTCGACTATGACCACATCAAGAATTCGCGTAATACTCGCAGACGATCATCCAGTGATTCTCGAAGGCGTGCGATACGAACTCGAAAGAAGCAGCACGATCTCGGTTGTTGGCACGGCGAAAAATTCGACCGAACTGATGGCCGCGCTGACCAACTCGCCTTGTGACGTGGTTGTCTCGGACTACGTGATGCCCGGCGGACGTTATGGCGACGGACTGGCTCTTTTCGCTGCCATTCGCCAGCACTCTCCGAACGTGCGGGTGGTTGTGCTGAGCATGATGGAAAATCCGGCGGTTGTGCGGCTGCTGATGCAGGGAGGCCACTGCTGTATTTTCAGCAAGGCTGATCCGATCAGTAACCTGACGATCGCGGTACATGCCGCCTACGCGAATGGTCGCTATCTGTCGCCGCGCGTGGCGGCGATCTCAGACACGATCAACCCGCGTGCGCGCGGCAACACGGCCGGAGCCCCATTGACGCGATGTGAACTGGAGGTCGTACGCCTGTTTGTTTCCGGGATGACTGTGACGGAAATTGGCGAGCTTTTGCGTCGCAGTAAAAAAACCATCAGTACGCAAAAGAGCTCGGCAATGCTCAAGCTGAGTATCGAGCGAGACGCGGACCTGGTGCGTTATGGAATGGAAAGCGGCTTGGTGCCGTCCGCGGAGCCGGCCAATTCGTAGCAGAGTCCGACGCGTGAGTTTATGGCCTCAGGCCTGAATCAGCGTGAGCGTGGCCCGGGTGCCGGCTTCCGGGCGACGCTCCCGATGGACTGCGCGACTGCTGCCGGTTAGGGCGCTCCATACCAGCAAACAAGCTGTAGCGCGTGGTCCGTTGTGATGGCTGCCCAAAGGCAACGCGGTCGCAAGTTGGGCTAGGTGAAAACGATGACGCTGCAAGGTCATGTTCCGATTGCGCGACCACCAGTTATGCATCAAAATCGAATTGAAATTCCACGATGCATATCGTGGCATACAAGAAGGTTTCGATATAGAGGGTAGGTGAGTTGACCTGCTTGGCCGCCCGAGCCCCGAATGAGTGGAGACGCGCAATATGGAAGAACTGACCGCCCAGAATGTGGGCACGAGATCGAGCAGCAGCTGGTATCGCGGATGGTTTTTGCTGATGCTCGTGCTGATCTATGCGTCGAGCTTCGTCGATCGCATCATCGTCGCGGTTGTTGGTCAGGCCGTGAAGATGGACATGGGCCTTAGTGATTATCAGGTCGGGCTGCTCGGCGGCCTCGCGTTTTCGATTTTCTATTCGGTGCTTGGTCTGCCGATTGCGCGTTTGGCTGACAAATTCAATCGTGTCGTGCTGATCTCGGTCTCGATCGTCGCCTGGTCGGCGATGACCGCGCTTTGCGGCACGGCAGGCAGCTTCTGGCAACTGATGCTGTATCGCCTCGGCGTGGGTATCGGCGAAGCCGGCAGCACGCCGACCTCGCACTCGCTGATCGCCGACGAGTTCGGTCCGCGCCGCCGGGCGAGCGCGCTCGCCGTCTATGCGCTGGGACCGCCGATCGGCGTGCTGGCCGGCGCGTTCGGAGGCGGCTGGCTCGTGGAGCATCTGGGCTGGCGTCCAGTGTTCTTTGTGGTGGGCCTGCCGGGGCTCGTGTTTGGCCTGCTGGCATGGCTGACACTGCGTGAGCCCAAGCGCGGCGGCGCCGATGGTGTCGCAGCCGGCACCAGCGCCAGTGCTCCGCCCCTGAGCGTGGTGTTCAAGCGGCTGACCTCGAGCCGCGCCTTCGTGCAGATGCTGCTCGGCACGGTGATCGGTGCGTTTGGCCAGTACGGTATCAACCTGTTCATCCCGATGTATTTCATCCGCGTCTACAGCATGAGTTTTGCCCAGGCCGGCGTGATTTTCGGTCTGGTGCTCGGCGTCGGCGGCATCATCGGCACTACGCTCGGCGGCGTGTGTGCGGACCGGGTCGGCGTCAACGATCGCCGCTGGTATGCGCGAATCCCGGCGCTGGGTACTGGACTTGGTTTCCCGCTGCTGGCACTAGCCTTCATCGCAAATCAGTGGCAGCTGAGCGTCGCGCTGCTGTTCATGGGCACGATCCTGCTGAACGTGTGGAACGGCCCGACCTTCGCGGTGGTGCAGAGCATCGTCGAGCCGCGCATGCGTGCTACCGCGTCGGCCATTGTGTTCCTGCTGATGAACCTGATCGGTCAGGGCCTCGGTACGCCGACGGTGGGTTTTCTCAGTGATCGTTTCGCATCGCACCTGTTCACGCAAGGTGATTTCCACGCGGTGTGTACCGTGCCGAAAGGACCGCATGGTGCCGCGGCCGTGTTGCAGGGTCCATTTGCATCGGCATGTCATGACGCCTCGGCCAATGGTGTGCGCTACGCGATGCTGACGGCGAGCGTGGTGCTAATCTGGTCGGCCTTCCATTACCTCCGCGCGACGCGTCATCTGAAGAATTCGTAAGTCCTGTTTGGCGAGCATTGTCCCGACGGCGCCGTATGCAAATACGGCGCCGTTTCGCATTATCGCTAGTCGGGAAATGCATATCTGGTATACCTCTGCGGTATCATAGGAATTCATGTTTTCTGTTAAACCTTTTATGTCTGTCATTCTCGTTCGATGAGCCAGATCCCAAAAATAAGCCGGTCGGTTGAAATCAAGGCCCTTCTCGAAGCGGAAATTGAGCGAGGTGAGCTGGTCCCGGGCGCAACGTTGGACGAGCGAGCACTGGCGACCCGCTTCAATGTCTCGCGCACGCCAATCCGCGAGGCGCTTCAGCAGCTTGCCGCGCAGCGGTATGTACAGATCGTGCCGCGGCAGGGCGTATTCGTGAGCAAGATGTCGGTGCCGCAACTGCGTGACGTGCTTGAACTGCTCAGCGAGCTTGAGGTGGTGTCGGCCCGCCTCGCCGCGCGGCGAATGAACGACCAACAGCGAGCGGCGCTCCAAAAGGCGATCGACGAAGGCGTCGCCGCCTTGCAGGATAACGATCCGCGCGCTTTCGCCCGCGCCAATGTGGCATTCCACGAAGTGCTCTGCAACGCCTGCCACAACGATTATCTGGCTGATCAGATTCGTTCCATCCGCCGCCTGATCTCGCGTTACCGGCCCAAGCCGTTCCTCGCGCCGAGCCGCCGCGAGAAGGCCATCACCGATCACCAGAAGCTCGCTCAGGCGTTGCTTTCCGGCGACGAAGCCGCCGCCGAAGCCGCGATGGCCGAGCACTCGCCGGGCTTTTCGGAGTTCCTCGCCACTTTGCCGGAAGAGTACTTCGCGAGTGCGCCCACGCCTGGGCGAGACGGTGGTTCTTCCTCAACGGAACCGCCTTACGACGATCGTTGATGCGCCGTATTGGCGTCTTCCGGGATGGTCGAGTCCCGCGCCCCTGCCGTTCGTTGCCCCCTTTTTATGAGCTGAGCTCCCTGGGGGCATTTCTTCTGGCTGCCAAACTGAACTGACGGCCCGACGCAATAGGTATACCTACACACTGTTGTACGCATACATCGCTGCGCCGCGCGATTTACGCCTTCCCATTCCTGCAGTTCCCACCTTCATTCCCGCTATCCCCTCCAAGGCCCAATTCTGGCAAGCCTTTGCGCGCCGCGTGGTCTGCTCGCATGACCGGTGAGGGAAAACGATAGGTCGATATCCTAAATGTATTCTTGCGCGCTGCAACAGGTATGCATCAAAATCGTAACTAGTATTCCACGAACCGGTTGCTGGAATATTAAAGCCGATGGCGAGTGTAGCGGGCGGGGTTTAGTGCCCGGAACCGGGATGGTTCGGGTTCCGGTGCGAAGCTGACCAGCAAATTACGTTTGATCTGAAAAAATGAGATAGGTGGAGACGTGGACATGAGGAAGAAACTATTGGCAGGGGCGATTGCAGCGCTGGCTTCGGTAGGTGTGCATGCACAAAGCAGCGTCACGCTGTACGGCATTATCGACAATGGCCTGACCTACGTGAACAACGTAAAAGGCAGCTCGCAGTTCAAGCTCGACGACGGCATCAATCAGGCGTCGCGCTGGGGTCTGCGTGGCGTCGAAGACCTGGGCGGCGGTCTGAAGGCAATCTTCACGCTCGAGAACGGTTTCTCGCTGAATACCGGTACGGCGAGTCACGGCGGCGCGCTGTTCGGCCGCCGCGCTTTTGTCGGTCTGACGAGCGACAGGTTCGGTACCTTGATTGCCGGTTACGACTACGACTTCATCTACGATTACATTTCGTACTACACGAACGTTGCCCAGTTCGCCCCGTCGTATGCGTTCCACGGTTCGTATGACGTCGACCGCCTGGCGGGTGAGCCAGTCAGCAACATGGTGCGCTATGAAACGCCGATCTGGCACGGCTTCGGTGCTGGCGTGATGTATGGTTTCAGCAATACGCCGGGACGTCTCGGCGGTACGTTCAACGGTGCAGCGAGCGTATTCAGTGCTGGCCTGAAGTACAGCCCGACCGGTACGTCGAAGGCGCCGTACTCGGTGGCCGCAAGCTTTACCCGCACGCAAGGTGGTGCCGTCGGTGCAACTGGTGGACCGGGCGCAGGTACGATGGCGCAATACGCCCTACAGGCCGATGCGATTTACACGGCAGCGTTGGCTGGTCAAGTGCGTCTCGGTGATCGTTTCGCCTTGAACGGTGTCTACACGTACACGAGTGCGAATAGCCGGACGCTTGGCACCGTCGTGTCAAGCGGCTATGAAGCAGGCCTAACCTATGAGGCTTCGCCGTTTATGACGTTCGGTGCTGGTTTTACCTATATGGATCAGCGTCAGCTCGGCAAATTCAATCTGTATAGCTTCGGTGCCGACTATCGCCTGTCCAAGCGTACGGACGTGTATGCCTTTGGCACCCTGCAGCATGCATTTGCTGGTCGCCAATTTGCTGACAACTTCCTGATCTCGACGCCGATGTCATACGGCGCCAGCGTCGGTACGAATGCAATCTTTGGGAACGGGCGTTCGAGCACCGCCAACCAGCTCGCCGTGCAAGTCGGTATTCGTCACCTGTTCTGACCGGTCAGGAACAAGCCGTACAGGTATGCATGGGGTTTCCCGGCATGCCATGCCTCGGACGCCACGCTTATGCGTGGCGTTTGCTCGTCCTGCAGACCGGATCACGCCCGGTTGCGTCGTTGTGCATGTGGGAGAGCTTTCGCGCCAACAACGAAACAGCTGGGTTGTGCTTCGTCAAGAAAGAAAGGCCAGATACTCATTCACATGAGGGCTGGCCTTTCTATTCGAGCCATGCTGCCGCGTGAAGCGGGCAGCATGCTTGATTGCGGAGATCAGAGATCGGCAAACCTGCCGTTGCCGGCCGCAAGCTTTTCGAGCAGCGGCGCAGGCTTCCACCAGTAGCCGTACTCTTCGTACAGGCGCTTGATGTCCTGATAGACATTGGCGAGGCCGATCTGGTCGGCGTAGTACATCGGGCCGCCGAGCTTGGCTGGGAAGCCGTAGCCTGTCACGTACACGACGTCGATATCGCTCGCGCGCAGCGCGATACCCTGTTCAAGCAGCTTCGCGCCTTCGTTGATCATGCCGTACATGCAGCGCTTGATGATCTCTTCCTTCGGAATCGAACGGCGCGTGATACCCAGGCGTGCCGATTCCTCGACGATGTACTGCTCGATCTCCGGGTCGCGATGCGGCGTGCGGTCGCCCGCTTCATAGCGGTACCAGCCCTTGCCGTTCTTCTGTCCGAGGCGGCCCATCTCGACCAGTTTCATGATCAGGTCGTTCCAGCGGCGATCGTTCGGACGCGTGGCCATCTGCGCCTTGCGCGTCTGGTAACCGACGTCGTTGCCGGCCATGTCGTGCACCGCGAAAATACCCATCGCATAGCCAAAATCCTTGAGCGCGGCATCGACTTCGTGCGGCAGCGCGCCGTCTTCGACGAGAAAGTGGGCTTCGCGATTGTAGTTGCGGAACAGCGCATTGCCGATGAAACCGGGGTACACGAGCGAGTACACCGCCACCTTGCCCATGCGGCGGCCGAGTTCCATCAGCGTGACGACCGCCTCGTCGGAGGTGTCGTCGGCACGCACGACCTCGAGCAGACGCATCACGTGCGCCGGGCTGAAGAAGTGCGCGCCCACCACGTCCTGCGCGCGCGTCGTGACAACCGCGATTTCGTTGATGTCGAGGCCCGACGTGTTGGTGGCGAGGATCGCGCCAGCCTTCGCGTGGCGATCGAGTTCGCGGAAGATGCCTTGCTTGAGGCCGAGATCTTCGAACACGGCCTCGATGACGATGTCCGCGTCCTTGACGTCGGCGATCGCGGTCGAGCCCGTGATCAGCGCGAGCCGGGCCTCGCGCGTGGCGTCGTCCAGCTTGCCGCGCTTGATGCTCTGGTTATAGTTGTCGCTGATGCGTGCGAGGCCGCGCTGCAGACCTTCGTCGTTCGCGTCGATCAGCGTGACCGGGATGCCGGCCGCCACGAGCGCCATGGCGATACCGCCGCCCATTGTGCCCGCGCCGATCACGGCTGCGCGCCCGATATCGCGCGGCTTGACACCGGCGGCAACCGGGATTTGCGCGGCGACCTTTTCGGCGGCCTTCACATGGGCCAGTGCCGCAGCTTCCTGCGGCGTGAATTCTGCGGGTGCATTCATCGTTGCTTTACTCCGGCTTGACGAGTTTGGCGTTTCCGTCCACGAAACTCTGCAGACGTGCGGCGGTTTCGGGAGAACGCATCATGTTCGAGCTCATGTACTCGAGGAACAGGCCGTCCTCATGCGAGAGATCGTTCACGCGCGGCAGCAGGTTGGTGATGCGCCAGTTGGTGTCGGGCACGTTCTGCGCGATTTTTGCGGCGATTTCCCTGGCTTTGTCGAGTGCGCCGCCGAGCGGCGTCAGATAGGTGATGATGTGCTCGCGCTGGCCTTCCTCGGCGGTCAGCAGACGGCCCGTCAGCATCATGTCGGCCATGACGGTATAGCCGACCACACGCTGGATGCGCACCGTGCCGCCGCCGCCCACGAAAATGCCGCGCTGGCCTTCGGGAAGCCCGAAGAAGCATGAGTTGTCGCCGACGCGCACGTGTGCCGCCGTCGCCAGTTCGAGACCGCCGCCGACCACGGCGCCGTGCAGCGCCGCGACGAACGGAATAGGGCCGCGCGCGATCAGGTCGAACACTTCGTGCCACGAATGACGGCGGCGCTTCTTCGGCGGGGCGGTCTGGCCGGTGGCGCGCGATAGCGCCTCGCGCAGGTCGAGACCAGCGGAGAAGTGACCGCCATGGCCGTAGATCACGCCGCACATGGCTTCGTCGCCGGCGCGGTTGACGGCATCACGCAGTTGCGCAATCACTTCCTCGTTGATCGCGTTGCGCTTCTCGGGACGATTCAGCCCGATCAGCGCAACGGCGCCGTCGAGTTCATAGGTAACCTGGGTTTCGCTCATGCGGTGCTCCGTTGGATGTTTGTCTGGTGATGTTCAGAATGACCGGGCGACAGGTCATAGGTCGAGCACGAGGCGTTCGCTCTTGCAGCGCGACACGCACACCTGCATGACTCTCCCCCCCGCCTTGTCCGTATCGGAGAGGTAGGTGTCGCGATGCTCGATGTCGCCGCTCGCCACATGGGTCGAGCACAGACCGCAGTAACCGGCACGGCAGTCGTACATGACGTCGACGCCGTTATCGAGCAGGGTGTCGAGCACCGACTTGTCGGCGGGCACGGTCAGCACCTTGCCCGAGGACTTGAGTTCGATTTCAAACGTCCTGTCGCCGTCCTGCGGTGCAACTTCGCTGAACAGTTCGTAATGCAGGTCGCACTCGTGCCAACCGCGCTGGCGTGCCGCCGCGAGCACCGCGTCGATCATGCCGGACGGCCCGCACACGTAGATCGGCTGGTTGACCTCGGCGCCGTCGAGCAGCACGTCGATCGACAGGCGCGTCGCGTTGTCGTTGTCGGCGTGCAGCACGAGGCGCTTGCCCGCGACGGCACGCAGTTCTTCGACGAACGGCAGCGCGTCGCGCGTGCGGCCCGAGAAGTGCAGCGAGTAGTCGCGGTTCTGCCTGCTCAGTTCCGCCGCCATAGCCGCCATCGGCGTGATGCCGATGCCGCCCGCGATCAGGATGACCGAGGGCGGTGCGGCGAGCGGGAAGTGGTTGACGGGTGCGCGCACCGTGAGTGTGGCGCCCGCCTGCAGCGTGTGCATGAAGCGCGAACCGCCGCGGCCTTCGTCCTCGCGCCGGACGCCGAGGCGGTAGGCACGCACACCCGCGCGCGTATCGACTTGCGGATCAGTGTTGATCAGCGAATACGAGCGCCATTGCGCGACGCCGCCATCGGCCGCAGGGATCTCAACCTGAATGTGTGCGCCCGGCTCGTAGCCGGGCAGCAGCGCATCGTCCTCAGCTTCGAGCGTGAGGGACTTGATCAGCGAGGTCGGCGCGCCGACTGACGCGACACGCAGCTTGAGAGTAGGCGCGAGCATGGTGGTCTTTCCGTGGAGATTGCATCGGTCTCACCGCGCGGGAACGCCGCGCGGTTTTACTGCAGGGTTTTATTTCGCGGTGCTACTTCGAGTCCGCAAGCGAGCGCCAATCGGCGCCGGCCTGAATCACGCCGCCGACCGAGACGGCCTTCGAGTAATCGAGTTCGGGGCTCTCGGCGAGGGTCGGCGTCTTGCCGGCCATGAACTCGCGCGCCGCCTTCAGCAGCAATGCGCGCACGCGCAGCACGGCGCCGTCGGCCGAGCACAGCTGTTCCTGGGTGCGGTCGTAGATCGCGCCCTGGCCGAGGAACATCGCGAAGTCTTCCGTGCCGAGGTGCTGGTAGAAGCCCGTCGCGTGGCCGCGCTTCATGAGGTCGCGGTTCTGGCCGAACGATTCCTCGCGCGTGCCCGGCGGCAGTGGCGGGAAATTCCAGACGTCCGGCGTGGCCGACATGATCGTCATGCCGAGCGGGCGGTGCGGGTTGTACTGCACGAACCAGGCACGGTGCGTCACGTCGTCCACCGGGGTCGAGAAAAACACCGTGGTCGGGCCTTTCGCATCAGGCGGGCAGATGATGCCGTACCACGGCATCACGAAGTTGTTCACGCGTGCGTAGACCTTCTCGTCGGGCATGTCGCGCAGCGCGGCATAGCGATAACCATACGGACGATCTTCGAACTCGAAGCGCGGCGCGAGCGCCTTCGACATGAGCATGCGTTCGTTTCCGCCGCCCGCGGTGATCTGCGTGGTCGATTCGTGCAGTACGCCGACGTGCGACGAATCCATCGAGGCTTCGACGGCCTGCACCCAGTTGGTCGGCACTTCGACGCTCGTCACCGAGCGGTGTTCGGGCGGCAGGTCCATGAACGGCAGCTCGGGGAACACCGGTGACGTGTCGCCCTTGCCGAGCCACACCCACACGAGGCCGCCTCGCTCTTGAACGCGGTACTGGCCAGTCTTCACGCGCTTGCAGAACTGCGCCTGATCCCCGACCTGGTTCGGCGCTTCGACGACGGCACCGGTCGCATCCATCTTCCAGCCGTGGAAGATGCAGCGCAGGCCGTTGTCCTCGTTGCGAGCCATCATCAGCGACGTGCGGCGATGCGGGCACAGTTCGTCCACCACGCCGACGTGGCCGTCAGTCGCGCGGAACGCCACGTAGTTCGTGCCGAGCAAACGCACCAGCACCGGTGCGCCGTCGGCTTCGAGCTTCGCCGACGGCACGGCCGGAATCCAGTAGTGCTGGCGGATCATGTCGCCCATCGGCGCGCCGTTCTCGACGCGCGTCAGCAGCTCATTGTCCTCACGAGTCATTGCCATGATCTCTCCTCTGCGGGCTTCGCGGTTTGCGCGTCAGTCCTTGTAGTGGCGGAAGGCACGCGTGTAGACGCGCGTGCAGTTGCATTCGAAGATGTTCTTGCGCTGCTCGTCGGTCAGCCACTCGATGCTTTCGATCACCGGCTTCATGTCGTCGTAGTCACGGCCCGAGATCGGATCGCGCGCGCTGCCCGTGCCCGGTTTTTCGGTGCCGAACATCACGTTGTCGGTGCCGGCGACCTTGAGCAGCAGTTCGATCGAATCCTTCGAGTAGTTGCAGGTGTCGAAGTAGAGCTTCCTGAGCTGGTCGTCGAAGCTTTGCGGGCTGTTGCGGCGCGCGGCCCACGAACGGAAGCGGCCCATCTGGTAGGGGATCGCGCCGCCGCCGTGCGCGACGATGATCTTCAGGTTCGGATACTTCTCGAACACCGTCGATTCGAGCAGCGAGATCACGGCGATGTTCTCTTCGTTGATGAACTTCAGCGTGTACGACTCGCGTGGGTTGCAGCTGCCTGCGGAGTGGATCAGCGCGGGCACGTCGAGTTCGGTCATCGCGTCATAGAGGGGGTACCAGAACGGATCTCCGAGACCGGCCGGCGCCGGGCCGTGGCCTTCGGTCGGGTCCGGGTTCAGCAGCGTGCCGACGAAGCCGAGTTCGTTCACACAGCGCTTGAGTTCGGCCACGCAATGCTCCGCCGGCGAGTCGTTCATGGACTGCGGCAGGCCGGCCACGCCACGGAAGCGGTCAGGGAACATGTCGACGAAACGCTTGATCAGGTCGTTGCAGTGGCGCGTCCACAGCTGCGTCACCCGCGCGGGCTTGATTGAGTGCATCTGCAGGTAGGGGCGCGGCGAAATGAACTGGATGTCGGTGCCGACCGAATCCATGCTGCGCACGAGTTCCTCGGCCTGCTTGCGCACGGCTTCGTCGGGGATGTTCGGCGCGCTCGACGGGTTCGCGCGTCCACCGACCAGTTCGGCCATGTAGCGGAAACTTTGCGGGGGCATGACGACGTGGGCGTGGGAATCGATGATCATGGATGAGCCTCAGTTGGGTTCGGAGTGTTCAGCAAAAGACTGCGATGACTTGGGTACGGCGCGCTTGGGTCGCGCTCAAGCGACTACCGCAAGGGTTTCGAGCTGGATGACCATGCCGTGCTGGAGGTCGTACGTGGTCACATGGCGTGCGGGGCGATGCGCGGCATCGGGCCAGAAGGCCAACCAGTGCGGGTCGATGTGTGCGCGCACCGAGTCGTCCTTGACGTAGACGGCGAGCTTCACCACCTGGTCCAGCGTGGCGCCGCCCGCGTCGAGGAAGCGCTTGAGGTTTTCGAATGCGAGGCGAACCTGATCGGCCGGCGTCTCGGCGAGCTTGCCGGTGCCGGGATCCTTGCCCGCAATCGCCGACGAGCACAGCACGTTGCCGGCGCGCGCACCGAGCGGGATCGGCACCTTGTGCGCGAGGCCGGGAACGTCGATGGATTGGGGCATGTCTCCTCCGTGTCTAGTCGTGTTGGAGGGCGCGTGTCAGTCCGCGCCCAAATCGAAGAAATGGCGCGGCACCGCCGCGAGGAACTCCGAGAAACCGGTGGTGCCGGCCGGCACATGTTTCATCATGGCTTCGGCGGCTTTGGTTTCGTCGCCGCTCTGGATCGCACGCGCGATGCCGAAGTGCTCTTGCAGCGAACGCGCGATCTGGCCGCGGTTGCGCAGGTCGGACATGCGATAGCGCGCCGAGCGGCGGCGCGCCGTGCGGATCTGCTCGGCCAGGTACTGGTTGCGGCTGCCTTCGTAGATCAGCTCGTGGAACTGCGCGTTGGCGATCGCGTACCGGTCGACATCGTCTTCCACGGCTGCTTGCTGGCATGCCAGAAGCGCATGATCCAGTTGCTCGCGCAGTTCGTCACTCGCACGGCGCGCGGCGAAACGCGCGCACAGTGTCTCGAGCTCGCCGATGTATTCGAGCATGGCGCGCACCTTGCCAATCGACAGGCGGGCCACCGTAATGCCCTGGCGCGGCGAGATCACGACCAGATCGCGCGCGGCCAGATGTTGCAGCGCCTCGCGAACCGGCGTGCGCGACACCTTGAAGCGCGTCGCGAGTGCACGCTCGTCGAGCAACGTGCCCGGTGCGAGCTTGCCCTGTTCGATTTCGGCCTGCAGGGTCGCCCGAATATCGCTCGCTAGACTGGCCCTACCGCGGGCGGGCGGCTCGGGCGCTTCGCCCGCCGCGCCGCTACGCTCAAGAGTGGGGTCTGCTGCAAGTTTCATTGAGTTGCCATGCTCGGTGGGTTGGAAATTGGTAGTGAAATATACCAACACAAGTTTGTGGTATGCAACATAGTGTTTGTCTTGGAGTGTCCCGGTCGTCCCTTCGGAATCATGGGTGCTGGCCATAAAGTCCTTATATTTCAATTGCGTGCGTCGATCTGGTGGACGCATTCCGCCGCCGCTTAGGGAAAGTACCAGGGTCGGTTTTGAGGGTCTGGTGTATTGAGAAGCCGGCTCTGGTATGCCAGAATGCGTTACATCACAGCCGTTTCTGGTATGCCAGATCCGCATCCAATCAACATCACAGGTCAGATCAGATGAGCAAGAGCCTTATAGATGTCGCAGGCGTGCACCCTGTCGAGCGTGTGCTCAAGCCGAAGTCGATCGCGATCGTCGGTGCATCCGCCGATCCGCGCGCTTTCGGTCATTTCGTGTTGCAGAACCTCGAGCGCTTCGGCTATGCGGGCGAAATCCATCTCGTGTCGCGCAGCAGCCAGGAAATCAACGGTCGCGCCTGTGTCTGCAGCGTCGAGGCGCTGCCGCAAGGTATCGATCTGGCCGTGCTGTGCATTCCGGAGTCGGGCGTGCTCGACACGGTGCGCACGCTCGGCACGCTCAAGGCCGGCGCTGCCGTGATCTTTGCGTCGGGTTATGCCGAGGCGGGCGACGAAGGCCGCGCGAAGCAGGAAGAGCTGGCGCGTGTGGCAGCCGATGGCGGCGTGGCGCTGATCGGCCCGAACTGCATGGGCTTCACGAACTTCCAGGCCGGCGTGCCGGTGACCTTCGAAGCCGTGGCGCCGTACCCGAGCGGCGGCCGCCATGGCGTGGGCGTGGTGGCGCAGAGCGGCGCGATGGCCGCGAACCTGCGCGACGCGTTCATGGGCCGTGGCCAACCGATGACGGCAACCGTTTCGACCGGTAACGAAGCCAGCCTCGGTATCGAAGACTACCTGGCCTGGTTCATCGCCGATCCGCAGACGAGCGCAATCGCGGTCTACGCCGAGCAGATCCGTCGTCCGCAGACCTTTCTGCTGCTCGCCCGCGAGGCACGCGCCGCAGGCAAGCCGATCGTGATGCTGATGCCGGGCAAGAGCGCCCGCGCCCGTGAGGCCGCGCAGTCTCACACAGGCGCACTGGCAGGCGATCACGCGACGGCGAGTGTCCTGCTGCAGCGCGAAGGCGTGGTGGTCGTCGATTCGCTCGACGAACTGTTCGATACGACGACGATCCTGGCCCGCTTCCCGGCCCCCCCTGCAGCCGGTACGGCCGTGATGACGGCCTCGGGCGCGGTCAAGAACATCACGCTCGATTTCGCCGAGGACATCGGCCTGACGCTGCCACGCCTGACCGACGCGACCGTCAGGAAGCTGACCGAACTGCTCCCCGACTACGCCGTGGCCGACAACCCGCTCGACTACACGACGATTGGCGTGCGCAACCCGGGCCTGATCGGCGAACTGATCGACACGGTGCTGAGCGATCCGAACATCGGTTCGCTCGTGCTCGCGATCATGGGCGGCCCGTCGATCGCTCAGCGCGACAAGGCCGATCACCTCGTGCCGGCGCTGGCGCGTGCAACGAAACCCGCCGTGCTCGTGGTGATGGGCGATGACAACCCGCTCAAGGATTTCTTCACGGACGCGATCGCCGCGAGCGGCGTGCCGTTCTTCCGCTCACCGGATCGTGCGCTGCGCGCTTGCGCTCGCGTGGCTGCATATGGTGAATCGCTAGCGCGCGCCGAGCGTGCGAGGACCGAAGCGCCGAAGGTGATCCCGCTACCGGGCGCCGTGCCGCCGAACGGCATCTTCGCCGAATACCAGGGCAAGGGCTGGCTTGCCGCGGCCGGTCTGCCGGTGCCGAAGGGAGGTCTCGCGAAGTCGCTCGACGAAGCGCTCGAGATCGCCGATGAAATCGGCTACCCGGTCGTGCTGAAGGCCCAGGCAAGCGAACTGCCGCACAAGAGCGACGTCGGTGGCGTGGTGGTCGGCCTCGCTGATGCCGCCGCGCTGCGCGCCGGCTGGGGCAAGCTGCATGCGAGCGTGAAGTCGCATCGCCCGGAACTCATGCTCGACGGCGCGCTGGTCGAAGCGATGGGCCCGCGCGGTCTGGAACTGGTCGTGGGTGCGAAACGCGACGCGGACTGGGGGCCGGTCGTGCTCGTGGGCCTAGGAGGTATTTTCATTGAGGTGCTCAAGGATGTGCGCCTCGTGCCGGCCGACCTGTCGGAAGACGACATCCTGGTCGAGCTGGGCCGACTGAAGGGTGCCGCGATGCTCGAAGGCGTGCGCGGCGCGGCAGGCGTCGACGTGCGTGCGGTCGCGAAGGCCGTGGCGGCGATTGCCGAGCAGATGCGCGCGAACCCCGAAATCACAGAAATCGACGTCAACCCGCTGGTGGCCTACCCGGACCGTGTGCTCGCGCTCGACGCGCTCGTCGTGTGCGGCGCTCAGGGCGCCTCGACCCATCACTGAGCCCTGGATCTGAGGAGACACATCGAATGAAACTGGAATTCTCCGCCGAGGACCAGGCATTTCGCAGCGAAGTGCGCGAGTTCGTGAAGAACAATCTGTCACCGCGTCTGAAGCGCAAGGCCGAGCTCGGCCTGCGCATCGAGCGCGAGGACTATGTCGAGTGGTACACGTTGCTGTACGAGAAGGGCTGGATCGCGCCGTCGTGGAAGAAAGAACATGGTGGACCGGGCTGGACGCACGTGCAGCGCTACATCTTCGACGAAGAAACGCTGCTGGGCGGCGCGCCTCGGATCGTGGCGAGCGGCATCAACATGCTCGGCCCGGTGCTCAACGAATTCGGCACACCCGAGCAAAAAGCGAAGTACATCCCGAAGATCCTGCGCAGCGAAACCTGGTGGGCGCAGGGCTTCTCGGAGCCGGGCGCGGGCTCGGACCTCGCGGCGGTGCGCACGACGGCCGTGCTTGCCACGGACGATGAAGGCGATCACTTCATCGTCAACGGCCACAAGGTCTGGACCTCGTACGCTCACTGGTGCGACATGATGTTCGCGCTCGTGCGGACCGATCCGAGCGCGAAGCCCCAGGAAGGCATCTCGTTTCTGTTGATCGACATGCATGCGCCGGGCGTCCAGGTTCGCCCGATCAAGATGCTCGAAGGCGGTACGGACCTCAACGAGGTCTACCTCGACAACGTGCGTGTGCCGAAGGAAAACCTCGTCGGCGAACTGAACAAGGGATGGACCTACGGCAAGTTTCTGCTCGGCCATGAGCGCACCGGTATCGCTGGCATCGGCTCGTGCAAGCAGCAGCTGGCCCGAGCCAGGTATCTCGCGAAGCGGATGAGCCTCGAAGACGATCCGCTGCTCCAGTCGCGCATCAGCCGTTTCGAAGTCGAGCTGATGGCGCTCGAATTCACTGGCCTGCGCATGCTGAGCGCGAATCAGTCGAGCCGCGTGCCTACGGTCGAGGCGCCGATGCTCAAGGTTCGCGGCACGGAGCTGCGCCAGGGCATCTACGCACTCCTGACAGAAATCGCCGGTCCTTTTGCAGTGCCGTTCGACGAGCAGGCCATGCTCGATGCAGCCGGCTACGACGGCCCGAGCCCGGACGAACTGATCGCGGTCGCGGCGAACTACTTCGACGCTCGCAAAGCGTCGATCTACGGCGGGACCAACGAAGTGCAGCGCAATCTGATTAGCCGCGCGTTCTTCAATGCTTGAGGCGGAATACGAACATGGATTTTTCTCTGACTGAAGATCACGTCACGCTGCAAGACGCCGTGCGCCGCTTCTGCGATGGCGAATATCCCGCGCATCTGCGTGGCAACGCCGAGGACCGCGAACTTGCCGCCAGGCGTCGCCGTGGGCTGGCCCAGATGGGCGTGACCGGCCTCGTGATCGACGCCGATCATGGCGGCAGCGGTTACGGTGCGGTGGAAACGATGCTGGTCGCGCAGCAGTTGGGTCGCGCGCTCGGCGGAGCGGGCTGGTTAGCGAGCGGGCTGCCGGCTGCCACGCTGATCGGCTCGGCCGGCAGCGACGAACAGAAGGTCACATGGCTCGAAGCCGTGGCAAGAGGCGAAGAAGTGCTGGCGTTCGCCGTTAGCGAGGCCGAGTCGCGTTACGACGTCACGCGTCTGGCGGTGCCAGCAACCGAAACTGGCGACGGCTGGAAGATCAACGGCACGAAGACCATTGTGTTCGACGCCGCAATCGCTGGCGCATTCGTGGTGGCCGTGCGTACCTCGGGCCAGCGCGGCGACAGGCAAGGCCTGACTCTGTTCCTCGTGGACGCGAAGGCGCCCGGCATCAGCCTGCGCAACTTCGAGACAATCGACGCACGTGAAGCCGCGCACGTCACGTTCGCCAATGTGTCGGTGACCAAGGCCGATCTGATCGGTTCGGCCGGTGCGGCCCACGACCTCATCGAAGCTGCCCTCGACCGCGCGAACGCCGCGCTGGTGGCGGAGTCGGTCGGCGTGCTCGAAGCACTGCTCGAACACACGTCCGAACACCTGAGCACACGCACACAGTTCGGCGCGCCACTCGCGAAGTTCCAGGCGCTTCAACACCGGGTGGCCGACATGCTGATCTCGCTCGAACAGAGCAAGTCGATGGCCTGCGCCGCCGCGATGGCCGTGGATGGCAACGATCCTGACCGGCGCCGCCGTTTCGTGTCGGCGGCGAAGGCCTATGTCGGCGACACATGCCGCACAGCGGGCGAATGGGGCATCCAGCTGCACGGCGGCATGGGCATGACCGAAGAGTGCCGCGTCGGCCACTACGCGAAGCGCATGTTCGCGATCAACATGACCTATGGCGACGCGAGCTGGCATCTCCAGCGCTTCACTTCGCAGCGTCTTGCACAGGGGGAAGCGTGAGCCTGAACGGAGCAGCGTATATCGTCGGGGCTTACGAGCACCCGACGCGCAAGGCCGACGAACTGTCGGTGCTGCGCCTGCACGCCGATGTGGCAAAGGGCGCACTCGACGACGCGGGCCTGACCAGGGACGACATTGACGGCTACTTCTGCGCCGGTGACGCGCCTGGCCTCGGCACCACGACAGTCGCCGAATACCTCGGCCTCAAGCTTCGCCACGTCGATTCGACGGAATGCGGCGGCTCCGCGCCGATCCTTCACGTCGCGCACGCGGCCGAAGCGATCAAGGCCGGCCGTTGCAACGTGGCGCTGATCACGCTAGCGGGCCGTCCGCGCGCAGCAGGCGCCGCGCTGTCGCTGAAGGCGCCGGACCCGGACGCGCCGGAAGTGCAGTTCGAGCTGCCGTTCGGGCCGGCTACGCAGAACCTGTACGGCATGGTCGCGAAGCGTCACATGTACGAATTCGGCACCACGAGCGAACAACTCGCATGGATCAAGGTGGCGGCCTCGCACCACGCGCAGCACAACCCGAACGCGATGCTGCGCAATGTCGTGACCGTCGAGGACGTCGTCAGTTCGCCGATGGTGTCCGATCCGCTGCATCGACTGGACTGCTGCGTGATGAGCGACGGCGGCGGTGCGTTGATCGTCGCGCGTCCGGAGATCGCGAAGAAGCTCAAACGTCCGCTCGTCAAGGTGCGGGGCACGGGCGAGGCGCCCAAGCACGCGGCCGGCGGCAAGATCGACCTGACCTGGTCGGCGGCGAAGTGGTCGGGCGCGGCCGCGTTCGCCGAGGCTGGCCTCACGCCGGAGGACATTAAGTATGCGTCGCTGTACGACAGCTTCACGATCACAGTGCTCATGCAGCTCGAAGACCTCGGCTTTTGCAAGAAGGGGGAGGGCGGCAAGTTCGTGATGGACGGCAACCTGATTGCGGGCGTCGGCAAGCTGCCGTTCAACACCGATGGCGGTGGTCTGTGCAACAACCATCCCGCGAACCGCGGTGGCGTCACGAAGGTGATCGAGGCCGTGCGCCAACTGCGCGGCGAGGCTCATCCGGCCGTGCAGGTCAAAGATTGCGATATCGCGCTCGCGAACGGTATCGGCGGCGCGCTGGCGTCGCGTCACACCGCGGGCACGCTGATCATGGAACGGGAGTAATCATGAGCACAACCCAATCGACCACCGGCACACCGGCTCAGGGCGCGGCGCCTGCTGCCAGACCCGCCGCGAAGCCCGCTGGCCCGCGCCGCATCCACGCGCCGCGCGTGCTACCCGAGGCCATGCCGTTCTGGGTCGCCGCGAAGGAAGGGCGCCTGCTTATCAAGCGCTGCCAGGACTGCGGTGAAACGCATTACTACCCGCGCGACATCTGCCCGCACTGCATGAGCTCGAACACCGAATGGTTCGATACGAAGGGGCTGGGCGCGGTCTATTCGTTCAGTACGATGGGCAAGGACGAGGCGCGCTACACGCTCGCCTACGTGACGCTCGACGAAGGCGTGACGATGCTGACCAATCTGGTCGACTGCGATCCCGCGGCGCTCTCGGTTGGCCAGCGCGTAAAGCTCGTCTTCAAGCCGAGCGAAGGCGAATACCCCGTGCCGATGTTCACGCCGGCCTGAACGAAATCCCGAGAGGAGACAAGGCATGTCAGCCGATTTCAAGGAACAGCACGGCCGCCACGATCCGAACAAAGGTCCGCTGTCGCGTTTCACGATCATCGACGCCTCGCGCGTACGCGCGGGCCCCACGGCCATGCGCGTGTTCGCGGACATGGGCGCGCGCGTGATCAAGCTGGAGATTCCGCCAGGCGCGCCGGGCGGCGACGACATGATCGGCGGGCGTGACCATAACCGCGCCGACTACGAGAATCTGCACCGCAACAAGGAAAGCCTGACGCTGAACATGAAGGACCCGGCCGGCCTCGAGATTCTTCGCGAGCTGGTCAAGCGTGCAGACGTCTTCATCGAGAACTTCCGCCCGGACGTCAAGGATCGCCTCGGCATCGGCTACGAAACGCTGCGCGCCACCAATCCGCGCCTCGTTTATGCAAGCATTTCGGGCTTCGGTCAGGATGGCCCCTATGCGAAGTGGCCCGGCTTCGACTCCATCGCACAGGGCATGGGCGGCTTGATGAGCCTCACCGGCAAGCCGGGCGAAGGCCCGATGCGCGTCGGCATCCCGATTGCAGACCTGTGCTCGGGGCACTTCTGCGCACAGGCGATCATGACCGCGCTGCTCGAGCGCGAAGCTTCGGGCGAGGGCCAGTGGGTGCAGACCTCGCTGCTCGAAGCGCAGATCGCGATGCTCGACTTCCAGGCCGCGCAGTGGCTGGTGGACAAAAAGGTGCCGCAGCAGGTCGGCAACGAGCATCCGCTCACTGTGCCAACCGGCGTGTTCCCGACCAGCGATGGCTTCCTGAACCTGGCCGCGATCGGCAATGCGATGTTCGGGCGCCTGTGCGAGGCGCTCGGCTTGCAGCAGCTGGTCGGCCAGCCTGGCTACGAATCGGATCCTGCCCGCGTGGAGAACCGCGATGCGGTCAACAAGGCGGTCGGCGATGTGTTCCTCACGCGCACCACGCGCGAGTGGACCGAGCTGCTGATCAAGGTCGGCGTGCCGTGCGGCCCGATCTACAAGGTGAACGAAGTATTCGACGATCCGCAGGTCAAGCATCTGGGCGTCGCGTGGCCGGCCGATGTGCCGGGCAAGGGCGAAGTGTCGTTCGTCGGCACGCCGTTCCGTCTTTCGCGCTACCCGCGCGCGCAGACGCCGCGCCTCGCGCCAGAGCAGGGCGAGCATACGCAGGCGATCCTGAACGAGCTTGGCTACGACGATCAACAGATAGAGCAGTGGCGCTCGGCCTTCGTGGTCTGACGCGCGCTTACGGCAAGTATTAAGAGAGGGAGACGAAATGGCACGACTGGTCGCCGGATTCGGTTCATCGCACAGCATCATGCTGGTTTGCCAGCGCGAAGACTGGCAGCATGGTTTCAAGCAGGTCGATCCGAAGAATCCGCATTACTTCGATCGCCTCGGCAACCCCACGACGTATGAAGCGCTGCTAAAGATCGCCCCGACGGATTCCGAGGCGATGGTGTCGGCCGAGAGGATGGGCGAGCGCTACGATCAGGCCGAAGCCGCCATGGACGAAGTGCGCGATCGTATCCGCGCGGCGAAACTCGACGTGCTGCTCGTGGTCGGCGACGACCAGACAGAACTGTTTCGCACGACGAACAACCCGGCATTCGCGATCTACTATGGCGAGACGATCCGCAACGCGAAGCGCGAGGTGAGCCCGAACGCGAACTGGTATGCGCGCGCTCGCACGATGCGCCAGGAGCCCGATGCCGACGTGCACTACCCCGTTAAGGCCGACATGGCGCGCTGGCTGATCCGCGAACTGTGCGACCGCGATTTCGACATCGCGGCGATGGACGGTCTCGAGCGCGACCAGTACGAGGGCCATGCGTTCTCATTCATTCACCGCCGCTATTTGCAGGGTCTCGACCTGCCAGTGATTCCGGTGATCGTCAACACGTTCGATCCACCGAACCAGCCCACGCCGCGCCGCTGCATCCAGCTCGGCCGGGCACTGCGCGAGCTGATCGAGGCCTACCCGGAAGACCTGCGAGTGGGCGTGCTGGCTTCCGGCGGCCTGTCGCACTTCGTCGTGGACGAGGACCTCGACACCGGCATCATCGATGCGATCCGCCGCAAGGACAGTGAATGGCTGGCCGCGCTGGATCCGAAGAAGTTGCAGGCTGGCAGTTCGGAGATCCGTAACTGGATCATCGGCGTAGAGGCACTGAAGTCACTCGAGCTCGAATGGGTCAACTACGTGCCCGGTTACCGCACGCCGGCCATGACCGGCACGGGCCTCGCTTTCGCGGCCTGGCATACGCTCGACTGAACCCGGCAGCCCGGTCCGTTCAGCACGGGGGCTCGGATGACACTTCAAGTTTCTTTCAGGAAAGTACAACACATCATGGCTGACCAAAACGTACAGCGCCTGCGCCGGCTCGATTGCTGCGCCGTCTCGGACGCGCTCGACAAACTCAAACTCAGCGGCGTGGTGAGCGGTTTGCCGCAACGCGCCGGTGCGGGCCGCGTCGCGGGCCGCGCGATCACCGTCAAGCTTGGCACGGGCGAAGCGCCCCCGGGGCCGCCGGTGCACCTTGGTTGCACGGCTGTCGAACAGGCCGACGGCGAGAACGTGATCGTCATTGAGCAGAGTAGCGGCGTGGAAGCCGGTTGCTGGGGCGGTCTGCTGTCGCTGGCGGCGAAGGTGCGCGGCGTGGCCGGCGTGGTCGCGGACGGCCCGGTGCGCGACATCGACGAAGCCGTGGCGTACGAACTGCCCGTGTTCAGCCGCTCGACGACGGCTCGCACCGCGCGCGGCCGCGTGGTCGAGAAGGGCACGAATATTCCGGTGCGGATCGGTGACGTTCGCGTGGAAGCCGGCGACTACGTCGTGGCGGACAACAGCGCCGCGATTTTCATTCGCGCGGCCGACATCGAAGCCGTGTTGGAAGTTGCCGAAATGATCGTCAACAAGGAGGCCGCGATGGCCAAGGCGATTCTGGCCGGCACGCCGGTCGGGCAGGTGATGGGCGGCAACTACGAGCATATGCTCAAGTAAGCGGCATCTGGACAAACGCAGGAAATACGCAGGAATCCATTCCATGACGACTCAGGACAAGAACGTCGAGCGCGCTGCAAAGCTCGACACGGCGACCCTTTCCGACGCACTCGACAAGCTCGGCATCGTGGGCCAGTGCTACAGGATCAAGCCCCGCAGCACGGATTTTCGCAGCACCGGCCGCGCCTACACGATCAAATACGGTCCGCCTTCGAACCCGCCGGGCACCGTGGGCGACTTCATCGACGACGTGCCGGTCGGCAGCATTGTCGTGCTCGACAACAACGGCCGTGAAGACGCCACCGTGTGGGGCGACATCATGACCGAGATCGCGCACCGCCGCGGCATTGCCGGCACAGTGATCAACGGAGTGTGCCGCGACGTCGCGCTGTGCCTGAAGCTCGGCTACCCGGTGTTCAGCCGCGACCACTGGATGCGCACTGGCAAGGACCGCGTGCAGGTCGAAGCCGTGAACGTACCGGTCAATATCGGTGAGGCGCGTGTCGCGCCGGGAGACCTGCTGCGCGGCGATGCCGACGGTGTGATCGTGATTCCGCGCGAGCATGAGGACGCTGTGCTCGAGGCTGCCGAAACGATTCACAACGCTGAAGAAGCGATCCGCGAGGCCTGCCGTGGCGGCATGCGTCTCGACGAGGCACGCAGGCAGTTCAAGTACCACCAGTTGCAGACCAAGGGGAAGTAATGAGCGCCACGAACAACGTCAAGGAACACGATTCGTCGACGACGATTCGCACCGATTTCGAGCGCGTCGACGCGAAGGTCGTCGAAGCCGCGCGCAACGTGCCGGCAGCCGCATTGCACGAGGCCGGCGGCAAGATCGGCGTGCTGCCGACTTCGATCAGGCCGGTCGCGCCGGGCTTCCGGATCTGCGGCACGGCATTCACCGTGCATTCGCCAGGCGGTGACAACCTTTGGCTGCACCGTGCCATCCTCGCGGCCAACCCGGGCGACGTACTCGTCGTCTACGCGAACGGTGCGTACGATCATGGCTACTGGGGGGAGGTCATGACCACGGCGGCCAAGGTGCGTGGTCTTGCGGGCCTCGTCATCGACGGCTGCGTGCGCGATGCCGACCTGCTGGAACAGATTGGCTTCCCGGTGTTCTCACGCGGTCTGTCGATTCGCGGCACGGGCAAGGACTATGGCGCGATCGGCTGGCTCAATGCGCCGGTGCTGCTCGGCAACACGACAATCGAGCCCGGCGACCTGATCGTCGGCGACCGCGACGGCGTGGTTGCGGTACCGCGTGCTCGTGCGTCCGAAGTGGTCGCGAAAGCCGCGCAGCGCGAAATCGATGAAGCGGCAATCTGCAAGCGCATCGAGGCCGGAGAGACCACGATGCAGATCTACGGCTTTCACTGAATCGAACATACAGGAGAGATGGCAATGAGCGAGATGGCATCGGGCCAGGCGCCGGAATTGGTGGTCAATGGCCGCGAGGCCGTCATCACGCTGCGCCGTCCACAGGTCGCGAACCGCCTTGAGTTCTCCGATCTCGAGACGATTCGCGGCTACCTGCGCGAAGTGAATGCGATGGAGCACGTGCTCGTTCTGCATCTGCGCGCCGAGGGCAGGCATTTCTGCTCGGGCTTCAATATCCACGGCGTCGGCGCCGGCAATATCGGCGAAGCCTTCGAGGCCCTCGCGGGAGAGCTGGAAACCGCGCGGCCGGTGACGATCGCTGCGGTGAACGGCGGCGTCTATGGCGGCGCGACGGATCTCGCACTGGCCTGCGATTTTCGCTATGGCGTCACGCATTCGCAGATGTTCGTGCCGGCCGCGAAGCTCGGCCTGCTGTTCTATCAGGGCGGCCTGCACCGCTATGTTTCGCGGCTTGGCGTGAACATGGCCAAGCGTCTGCTGCTCACGGGCGCGAGCTTCGATGCCGGGCAGATGCGCGATTGCGGCTTCCTCGACGAGGTGGTCGAACCCGCGCGTCTCGACGAAGTGACCGGCGCGTTGGGCGCGCAACTGGCTGGCATGGCGCCGCTTGCGCTGCTCGGCATGAAGAAGCATCTGACGCGCATTGCGGCGGGTCGCTTCGATGCTGTCGATTACGCCCAGGATCTGGCCCGCGCCGATGCCTCCGACGATCTGCGCGAGGGTGCGCTGGCCTGGCAGGAAAAGCGCGCGCCCGCATTCAAGGGGTGCTGAGAGGCGCTGAACGCATTTTTATCGAGGGCGCATGTTGCGCCCGATCTTTTTCGGGGTTCATCTGGCAATGACTGCGGCGATCCATCCGTACATACGCAAGATTATGGACGGCGAACTGGCGGCACCGCCGATCAGCACCACGCTCGGCAACAGGATTGTCCTGGTCGATATCGAGGCGGGCCGCATCGAATGCGAATATCAGGGCTTGCCTGCATTCGCGAATCCTGCCGGGCAGGTTCAGGGCGGAATGCTCGCGGCGATGCTCGACGACGTCACGGCGTTGCTGTGCATGGCCTCGCTCCGCGAGGACAAGCATTGCGCGACGCTGAGCCTGAATGTGTCTTTTTTGCGCCCGGGCAAGCCCGGCCTGATTACCGGCCGCGCGAGCCTCGTGCGTCAGGGTTCGCGCGTCGTCAATGTCGAGGGCGAACTCTGGCAGGACGACAAGCTGCTCGCGACGGCAACGGCGGTCAATCTGGTCGCCTGATTTCAGCGCTGCTCGGCTGAGAAGTCTGAACCGCTCGCATCGTAGCGCCATTGTGGTTGGGGGAGTGTGCCCGTTACGGTGGTTGCAGATGTTTCTACCAGCGTTCCAGAGGCCGTCATCGTGATGACTGAGCCTGATGGCTTGAGATCCGACGCCAGCATTCGGGCAACTTCGGTTGTCCATTTGATTACGAAAGGAAAATGAATGAAGGTCTTGGTGTCGGTGAAACGCGTCGTCGATTACAACGTGAAGGTCCGTGTGAAGTCGGATAACACGAGTGTCGACATCGCCAACGTGAAAATGTCGATGAATCCGTTCGACGAAATCGCGGTTGAAGAGGCGGTGCGTCTGAAGGAAGCGGGCGTCGCGACCGAAGTGATCGCCGTGTCGGCCGGTGTGACGCAGTCGCAGGAAACGCTGCGCACCGCGCTCGCGATCGGCGCGGATCGCGCGATCCTGATCGAATCGAACGAAGACCTGCAGCCGCTCGCAGTCGCGAAGCTGCTCAAGGCGCTGGTCGACAAGGAGCAGCCTTCGCTCGTCATTCTGGGCAAGCAGGCGATCGACGACGACTCCAACCAAACCGGCCAGATGCTCGCCGCGCTGGCGAACCTGCCGCAGGCGACGTTCGCGTCGAAGGTGGTCGTGGCGGATGGCAAGGCAACGGTGTCGCGTGAAGTGGATGGCGGCGCGGAAACGCTGTCGCTGACGCTGCCGGCCGTGGTCACGACCGATCTGCGCCTGAACGAGCCGCGCTACGTGACGCTGCCGAACATCATGAAGGCCAAGAAAAAGCCGCTGGAAACGGTGAAGCCCGAAGACCTCGGCGTCGACGTTACGCCGCGTCTGAAGACGCTGAAAGTCGCCGAGCCTCCGAAGCGCTCCGCCGGTGTGAAGGTGCCGGACGTGAAGACGCTGGTCGAGAAGCTGAAGACCGAAGCCAAGGTGCTGTGAGGAGACGCAAGAAATGACGAATCTGGTTAACCTCGTAGTAGCAGAACACGATAACGCGTCGATCAAGGCCGCGACGCTGAACACGATCGCAGCGGCACAGAAGATTGGCGGTGATATTCACGTGCTGGTCGCGGGTCACAACGCGCAAGCCGCAGCCGATGCCGCAGCGAAGATCGCCGGCGTCGCCAAGGTACTGCTCGCCGACGCGCCGCAACTCGAAGCGGGTCTCGCGGAAAACGTCGAAGCGACGGTGCTGACCATCGCCAGGAACTACACGCATATCCTCGCGCCGGCTACCGCGTACGGCAAGAACGTCGCGCCGCGTATCGCCGCGAAGCTCGACGTCGCGCAGATCAGCGACATCACCGCGGTGGGTAGCGCCGACACGTTCGAGCGTCCTGTTTATGCGGGCAACGCGATCGCAACGGTTCAATCTCAAGACCCGATCAAGGTCATCACGGTGCGCTCGACCGGTTTCGACGCCGTCGCAGCCGAAGGCGGCAGCGCAGCGGTCGAAAAGATCGAAGCCGCAGCCGACGCAGGCATCTCGCAGTTCGTGAGCCGAGAAGTGACGAAGCTCGATCGTCCGGAACTGACGAGCGCGAAGATCATCGTGTCCGGTGGCCGGGGTCTCGGCAATGGCGAGAACTACACGAAGGTGCTCGAGCCGCTGGCCGACAAGCTCGGCGCGGCACTGGGCGCATCGCGCGCAGCCGTCGACGCGGGCTTCGTGCCGAACGACTATCAGGTCGGCCAGACCGGCAAGATCGTCGCGCCGCAACTGTATGTCGCGGTCGGCATCTCGGGCGCGATCCAGCACCTCGCGGGCATGAAGGACTCGAAGGTCATCGTCGCGATCAACAAGGATCCGGAAGCACCGATTTTCAGCGTGGCCGACTACGGTCTCGTCGGCGATCTGTTCACCATCGTGCCGGAACTTATAAGCGATCTCGATGCACTGGCGTGATAATGCACGTTGCGACGACGGCGCCCGGAAAAGTCGTCTCGCGTACTCGTGAACAATGGCTGGGCCATGGAGCCGCGAGCGCAGATGCATGTCACTTGGTTTAGCCACGGCGCCCAAGCGCTTCGGCTATGTTCGTGTCGAAGTGCAATCCGCTGAGGCTGCGCGGCCTCGCGCGTGAGATGGAAATCAGAGCTGCGGATGCGGGCCTGGAGTCTGTGCAACAGAGCAACAAAGACAGACCCGATTGCCGCGGATCTTCACGTGAGCCTCATCGCGATAACCTCTCGATCAAAGTGGCGTTCGTTGAACACTGAGTTGCGTTTCAATATGCCTCGCGACTTCCGGCATACCGGAAGCCGCGACCAACCTCAAACAGCCACAGCCGCGCTGCCAACGTCCTTCATGGCCACGCCGGTGGCAGCTTCGCACGCCTCGCGAACCGCCTGGGGCTGCCCCGGATGGAACAGGAAATGATGCAGTAGCTTGCTCCACTTGGGATGACGCTCATACTCGCCGCGAGGCAGACTGTTCGTGAAGAAATCCCGCCAGTCGCCGCAGGGCAGCGGAATGCCCTCAGGTCCGGCAGACTCCCGCAGGACGCCTTTCGGATCACGCCCCTGCGCAACGGCTTCCATGTCCCGGAAGTACTGACGGCGAATCATCACAATGCCGGCGTCGCTGGCAGCCAGGTTTTCACGGGTACGGTCTGCTATACGCCCCTGTCCGCACCACGCGATGATGTCCTGGTTGATCACATGCGAGCTGATCCATTTACCGCTCTGCGGATCCGTGACCGGCGCATGCCAGGTTGGGATGCTCTGCTGGACATAGGGCTCGGACTCGCGGGGCACGCGTACGTACGACCACGTCACATTGAGCGTGTTTTCGTCGTCGATGGGCACCCGCCACTCGAAATGGTCCCCGAGAAAAAAGCCATTGGGCCAGAGACAGACACGACCAGCCGTCCAGAGCGGATGCGACTCGTCGGTATCCTCGGTCACGCGCCGGTAGATGAAGCCGTGCTCGAACTCCTCGAATGCCATCTTGAGATGCGCCGGCGCATAGTCGCGCTCGCCGCGCTGCCGGCGTCCCCAGTTGGCGTGCATCCACTCGAAATGAAGCGGATCGATCGAATTTTCCTGGGTTTGCAGCCAATTGCAGGGCACGCTTGCGAACGCAACCTGCACGAAGCCGTTGCGCCAGTGGAACGGTTCCCAATCCGGCAACTGAGGAGCCGGTTTAGGACCGAGATAGGCCCACAGCAGGCCAGCGCACGCACGGACCTCGTAGGCCTTGAGCTTGATCCGCTCACGCATGGTGCCTTGCGGTGCCACCAGATCCTGGTAAGGCTGCGCCACGCACTGCCCGCCATAGTTGTATTGCCAGCCGTGATAGTTGCAGCGCAGGCCATGGTCTTCGACAAAGCCGTAGGCCAGGTCTGCGCCGCGATGCGCGCAGTAGCGCTCCATCAGGCCGTAGTGTCCGCTCAGGTCCTTGTAAAGGACCAGATCTTCGCCAAGTAGGCGCACCGGCTTGATCGTCTCTCGCTCAAGTTCGTCGATGCCGGCGACCGGATGCCAGTGTCGCCGCATTAGCTCGCCCATCGGCGTGCCCAGGCCAACCTGAGTCAGTTGGCGATTCTGTTCTTCGGTAAGCATGATGATCGTGTTCGTAGTTGGGAGTCGATGAGGTCAGCGTCAACGCCGTTTGTCGACGTGGCGCACCGCGAGGAAGTAGTGGAACGCAGCCCACACGAGGACAATGCTCATCGAGAGCATCGCGTAGCGCAGACCGGCCGACGAAGCTTCCGCACAAGCATGCGCGAGCGGCGAGTCTGCCACCGCCCCAATCGCACCATGAGCGCCATGCGGGGACCGGCAGACCTTCGGGTAGTCGCCGGCCGTGAACAGATGGGCGGCAAGGCGGTCGCTAAGGAAACCAATGAACGTCGGACCGCCGCCTTGGCCGATGAAGTTCATCATCAGGAACACGAAGGCCGAGGTCGTGGCGCGCATGCGTGGCGCAACGAGGCCGTGAATCGCCGCGAAAGTCGGTCCGTTCCAGGAGCTCAACAGGATCGTGGCGAGAAACAGGAACGCCGCCGCGAGATGCCAGTCGGACTGCATGAACGCGAGGGATACCGGCACGAAGCCAAGCAGCGTGCCCCAAGCCGGTACCCAGGCATACCAGCGCTTGTCGCTTGAGCCGGCCCTGTCGGCAATCCATCCGCCGAGCGTCGTGCCGATCGCGCCACCGACACCGATCGTGAGACCAAACATCATCCCGGCCTGCGCGGCATCGAGGCCGAATTCGCGTGTTAGATACGCCGGAATGAACAGATTGATGCCGTACTGGGCGAACGCGCCGATCACTGTGCCCAGCAGGAGTTGCACGAACAACTGGCTGCGCAAGAGGATGGCCGCGATAGCGCGCAGCGAGGCATTGCGCTGCGCATCAACGGCGGTAATCCGGTCCATGGCGCCGCGTTCGGGCTCGCGCAAGCTCAGGAAAGCAATGACGGCCAGGATGAGCCCCGGTGCGCCGACGACCCAGAAAGCCGGCCGCCAGCCGAAATGTTGTGCAATCATTCCGCCTCCGATCGCGCCCCCGATCGCACCAAGCGGAGGACCGAGCGCATAGATCGCGAGGGCGGTGGCGCGGCGTCCCTCGGGGAACTCGTCCGAGATCAGCGAATGAGCGGTGGGCGTGCTGCCAGCCTCGCCGATACCGACGCCAAGCCGGTACAGAAGCAACTGCGCGAAATTGCCGGCCGTGCCGCACAGCACGGTCATCACCGACCATGCCGCAATCGACAGCGATATCAGCGTGACCCGGCTCATCCGGTCGGCGAGCCGGGCCATCGGGATGCCCAGCGTCGCGTAGAACAGCGAGAATGCGAGGCCGCCGAGCACCCCGATCTGCAGGTCGCTCAGGTTCATGTCGACCTTCATCGACTGCCCCACGACGGCGATGAAAATACGATCGATGAAGCTCGATGCGTAGATCAGGCTGAGCAGCAACAAGAGCCATGCACGATACCGCGAGCTTCTCTTGACCTCAACCGCGGACAGTACGTTTCCGACGTTTTCCATAAAACTCTGCCTCCTCCTGGTCTTGAGGGATGGCGGCAACCGCGCGACCCTGACCTTTTCTGGATGTCTGCGCACCAATGACATGGCTGGTGCGGTGCATTGCACTCGCCGATCGCAGCGAGCTGGCATGCAGCTTAGTCCGCCTATAATCCGTGGAACACAACCATCACATATGTGATTCAAAATCATCGTTATGGACTCCCTTCCTAAGGTCAAATCAGCCCACCGGGTTCTCGAAGTGCTCGAATATTTCGCGGAAACGCGAAGCCCCGCGACGATCAAGGAGATTTCGCAATCGCTTGGCTATCCGCAATCGAGTACCTCGGTTCTCATGAAAAGCCTGACGGAAGCGGGCTATTTCGATCATGAAGCGCGCACCGGGCTGTATGTGCCCAATCTGCGGATTGCGCTCGCAACGGCCTGGATTCAGGAGGAGATGTACAGCGCGCAAAGCCTGTTGCGCCTGATGAGGAGCGTGCTCGATCGCTGCGGTCACACGGTCATGATCGGCGCGCAGCACGGAACCCATGTGCGTTATCTGCACGTGCTGCAAGCAACCCGCGCCGGCAGCTT
Source organism: Paraburkholderia sp. BR13439 (assembly GCF_040948805.1). Classification (NCBI taxonomy): domain Bacteria; kingdom Pseudomonadati; phylum Pseudomonadota; class Betaproteobacteria; order Burkholderiales; family Burkholderiaceae; genus Paraburkholderia; species Paraburkholderia sp. BR13439. Next base: position 222,159 of record NZ_JBFPKN010000002.1, read on the forward strand.
CACGAGTTCGAGCGGTGCGCTGCGTCCCCTGTTTCACAGCGCCGCCGGCAAGATGTTGCTGACCACGAGAACAGATAGGGAGGTCGCGAACCTGCTACGCAAGGTCAACGCGCTCGAGCGCAATCCCGACTTGCACCTTGCACTGGAGGACGTACGCAAAAGCATCGCGCAGACGCTCCGCGACGGCTTTGCTCTTTCCACGGGCGTGTCCATGCCCGGAGCCGCTGCACTGGCAATGCTTCTGCCCATGAAGCGCGGCTACGATGCGATGACACTGAGTTTGGGCGGCCCAATCGATGAAATCAAACGCGATCGCGCCATGCTGCTTGACATGATGAACGAACTCGTCGACCCGTTTCGGCTACGGTCGTAATCGCGTCGGCTCTCGGGCAAATTTCAGCAGCGCGCAAAAAGTCGCTGTCTGCCGGTGGGGGCAAGCTAGCGCCGACCGTCGAACGGTCATTAACGACAGCGTCCGGCGCCGGCTATTGCCCGCACACCGGGCTAACGGTCACGGTGTCCGAAATCGGCGTCATAGTGGGCGGAGCATAGTAGATATAGGCACTGGCGACGCAGGCCGGCTGCCCGTCGGTCGTAACGGAACAGGTGTTCCGGATGCTATTGCCGTACGCGTCGGTGGCCGTGAATGCCGGGTCCGGAACCATGTTGTCATAAGGCAGCACTTTGTAGTTCTGGCGCATGTCCCACACGATGGTGTGCCAGGACTGATAGGTTTGGGCGTGGTAGCCGCCGCCGCGCCCCGATGCGCCGCAGCGGGTCCACGCGTAGACCTCGCCGCGGATATACCCGTTCGCGTCGAATCCCGTGACATAGCTGGTCACATTTACACCGCCGCACGAGACCCCGAGCAGCGTCGGGTATGCCTCTGGCAACGGCAGCGTGACCTGAGCCTGCACAGCGGCACTCGCCAGCAGTCCCAGCAAACCGATCATCCTCATGTCGTTTCTCCCGGCTGGTTGAAGTGTCGTGGCAGGTGGGTCGAACTGACGGATCGAGCACATCAGGACTTGTGCCCGAGAGGCTGACGGTGCTTTGCGGAAGGCCAACAGGCAATAGGCAATACGCAATTCGAGAGCCGGTTGAAGCATGTTTGCCACCTGTTCTGTCCTTGTTATAGGTGAATTCAGGTAGTGCAACCGGAAACTTGGCGCCTTGCGCCTAGGACCGGCGCCTGAAAACTGGCGTTGCTCGCCGTTCTAACGCAGGCGCCGGACATCGATACACGCATATTGCGAACAGCAAGGAGTTCGCTACCGTCGCTTCGGGTGACATCGCGAAACGCTGTGTCGTTTCCGTCACCCCGCACCCCCCATCGCAACCCCATCGAGTTCTTCTACAGATATCTTGTACGGGAAGTGATTTCGCACTGGCGGCGCTTGAACCTTCAAATCTAGCGGGCAACGCGGTCAAGGGTCAACCTCATCGCATCCCGGGTGTGTGATCCAACACGAAGATATCCACTGGGCATCGCGAGCGCCGCTTCGCCTTGTGCGGTCGCAGCTCATGGCGGGTATATGAGCCCCGCTTGCAGCAGACCTTCCCGCCCCCCGCTGGGTTCGCCCCTACCGCAAGTGTAGGGAGTTGACCCATCCCAGACGCCTGCACGCGTCTGCAGAATCAATCTACGGGTTCAGGTCGTCGGTACCCGGTGAGTGCCCCACCGTAGAGCATGACCTCCAGCGCGGTTCGCGCTGGCTGCCCCCTGGACGGAGGTCATATGTTCAGTATTCCAATCTGTCGGAACGGCTTTGCAGCGCTGCTGTTATTGCTATTCTCGTTGCCGTCATTTGCTCAGTCGTTCCGCGTGCAATGTCCACCGACAACGACGCTTCATCCGACCGCGCTGCCGGCTGGTGCGGGCGAACCGGCCTACGTCGGTCCGTCCGTGACCGGATCGAACTCGACCCCGACGAAGAACGTCAACGGCGCGATCAAGTGCCAGCAGATTTCGGGCGGCGATGGTTACGCGACGATGGGCGACGGCACGCAAACCTACATGTTCTCGTTCGGCCCGTTATCCGGTCTCGCCGATATTCGCAACGGACTGCCCGGCACCGAGTTCCCCTCGGTGTTCAATGTCCAGGGCGATGCGAAAACCAATCCGAACTACAACGGCGCGGTCGGCATCGCGCCCGACCCGGATTCGGTGCCGGCCGGTCAGATGACGGGTCACGTCGACCCGCGGCCGATCATGGACATCGGCGTGATGAACGGCAACATTCCCGCGCCGATGATGGCCATCGACGAGGACGACGAGTTCTTCCTGACGCTCACCAACGTCGGGATGATCATGCGCCCGGACCTGTTCGAGCAGCACACGGTGCACTTCCACGGCTATCCGAATGCGTCCTCGTTCTTCGACGGCGTGCCGGATGCGTCGGTGGCGATCAACATCGGTGCGAGCTTCACGTACTACTACCTCGCACCGGATGCCGGCACCTACTTCTGGCACTGCCACATCACGCCGCCTGAGCATTTGCAGATGGGGATGGTCGGGCAGATCTACGTGCGGCCCAGGCAGAACCGCGTCACGACGGGGACGCTCTACGCGTCGCTGCAGTCGCAGCAGCTCGATCCGCGCACCGCATGCGGCAGCGACATTCTGTGCTCGACGCCGCTGCCGCCGCAAAACAGCGTGATGCATGTGAACAACAAGAGCGGCACGCCGACGCTTTACGCCTACAACGACGGCGACGGTTCGACTGCGTACGACGTCGAGTATCCGATCCAGATCCACGGCTTCGATCCGAACTTCCACTTCATCGGCATGACGTTCAATCCGGAGCCCTTCGTCGACATGAAGGACAAGCACTTCATGTTGAACGGCCGCAGCTATCCGGACACGGTGACGCCCGGACCGATGCAAACGCCGGTGGCTGACGGATCGAAGCACTTTTCGCAACCGCTGCCCGCGCTGATCAACATTCCGGCCGGCGGCCGCGCGCTGCTCAGAATCTCCGACCTCGACGTCACGGAGTTTCAGACGCTCGCTTCGCTCGGCATTCCAATGCACGTGATTGGCATGAATGCGCGGCTGCTGCGCGACCTGGCCGGCAACGACATGACCTACAACACGAACTCGGTCACCCTGGGCGGCGGCGAGTCGATCGACGTGATTCTCGACGCGAGCGATACGACCAGGTACGCGCCGGGCTCGGTCTATTACCTGTACACGCCGAACCTCGATCACCTGTCCAACGACGCCGAGAACTTCGGCGGGTTGATGACCGAGGTCCACATCTGCCACTCGGTGGACCCGACCACGAAGTCCTGCTCCTAGGAGAACAACCGTGGGTAACTTCATCAACGCAAGGTGGATCGCCCTGCGTGCGTACCCCGCATGCATCGCGCGTTTGACACGCTTCGCGCGATTCGGCGCCGCGTTGCTGGCGGCACTGTTCTGCCTGCATGCGCAGGCTGCCGCGCCGGGTATCACCGGAACGTCGTTCGATCTGAGCGCCGAGGCGAACCGTATCAATCAACCGGACGGCGCGAGCATTTACGCGTGGGGCTACGGGTGCCGCACGGCGCCCGCGGGATTTTCGCCAGCGGGCATTGCGGGCGCGAACTGTCCCAGCATGCAGGTTCCGGGGCCGACACTGATCGTAAAGCAGGGCGACGTCGTGACGGTCAAGCTCACCAACAATCTACCTGCCGCCGCGGGCAATACCTCGATCCTGTTTCCGGGCTTCCAGGTGTGCGCGGCGGTGCTGAATTCGGATGGCACCTGTCCAGCGACGCAGACCGGCGTGCCAGGCGTGTTGACACGCGAGGCGACCCACGGCAACACGGTCACCTACAGCTTCGTGGCGGCGACGCCGGGAACGCATAGCTACTACAGCGGCACGCAGGGCGATTTGCAGATCGAAATGGGCTTGTCCGGCGCGCTGATCGTCTTGCCGACTTCCACGCCCGGGACCCTCGCGGTGCCGACGGGCTGCCGCGCCGTATCCTCGACGCTGCCCGACGGCCAGCCCGATTACCGGAATGCCGCGGCGGCCTACAACCATAGCGCGACCTGCTACGACCGCGAGTATCTGTTCCAGTTTGCCGAAATGGATCCGCGCATCCACTCGCAGGCGGAACAGCAAGCGGCCAAAGCGTGCACCCAGTCCACCGGTTGCATGACCGTCGAAACCGAGCCCTATCACCCGGCCTATTTCCTGATCAACGGGCGCTCCATGCCTGACGACATGGACGCGAACTACGCGCCGCAATATCCGAATCAGCCGTACAACGGCAATCCGCACATGCATCCTGGCGAACTGGTGTTGCTGCGGGTGATCGGCGCGGGGCGCTGGCAGCATCCGTTCCACGAACACGGCAATCACGTGCGCGTGCTGGCGCGTGACGGCAACCTGCTGCTGAGCAAGACGGATGCGACCAAGCTCGCCGGCCCCTTGCTGTTCACGACCACGACGACGCCGGGCCTCGCGATGGACGGTATCTTCTACTGGACCGGCAAGGGCCTGAATTGGGACGTGTACGGGCACAAGCCGGGCGACGGCAGCGTCTGTATTCCGGATGCGAACGGCTACTACACGGCCGACCCGAAAGCGCCGAATTACTACGAGTGGTGCGCCGATCACAACAAGCCGCTGGAAGCTCATCCATTTGGCAACGTAGGCAGCGGCGGTCCGGTCACCTTGCCGGATGCGCGTGTGCTGACCAACGGTGCCTGGTACGGTGGCAGTCCCTACCTCGGGCCCGATGCCACCATTCGCGCGACTTCTTTCACTGGGTCGACGCCGCCCACGGGCACGGTCGCGAACCCACCGACTAGCGAAGCCGGCTTCGCCTTTATGTGGCACTCACACAATGAACGCGAGATCACCACGAACAACATCTTCCCAGGCGGAATGATGATGATGATGCTCGTGGATCCGCAAGCTTTCACGATCAACGAAGGAAATTAGAGGCGGGGAGAAACGCGATGAGATCCACCCAGTTCAGAGGGACGCTCCTCGGTCTGATCAAGGCGGGCGTCGCCGCAACGATCCTGCTCACGGCGAGCGGCATGGCCTTCGCGCAAAGTGTCAGTCTGACGGCGCAGGCCTCGACGATTGCGCTTCCCGACGGACAGGTCGTACCGATGTGGGGTTACGCCTGTTCAGCGGCGGCGACGGCGCCCGCTACATGCGCGGCGTCGAATGCGGGCGCGGGCGCAAACTGGTCGCCTGTCGTGATCACGGTGCCGCCCGGCTCGCTGACCATCAATCTCACGAACAGTCTGCCGGGCTCGATACCGACTTCGCTTGTCGTGGTCGGCCAACTCGGTGTCGGCCAAGGCACGACAGCGACGAGCACGGCAAGCCCGGTGCATGCGACGCAAACCGCGACCACCTGGCCGATCGCCAGCAGCGCGAGCGGCGCGAGTTTCACGCCACCCGCCCAGCCGCCGCGGGTGCAGTCGTTCGCCAACGAGGTGACGCATGGCAAGACGACCTCCCTGACCTGGAACAATCTCAGCCCCGGCACTTACCTGATCGAGTCGGGTACGCATCCGTCCATTCAGGGGCCGATGGGCCTGTATGGCGTACTGGTGGTCAGAACGCCGGCCAATGGCTCGACGCGCGCGCTGGCCTATCCCGGCGTCAGCTATGACGCGGACGTGCCGCTCGTGTTGAGCGAAATCGATCCGGTGCAGAACGCCGCCGTGGCCTCGGCGGTGACGACGTCCGGCTTCAGCGAGACCACAGTCTGGTCCGGTCAGCCAGGCGGTTGCGGCAATCCGTCGTCATCCACGTTTGGCACCTGCTATCCGCCGGCGGTGAACTACGACCCGCGCTACTACCTGATCAACGGCATCGCGTTCGACCGCACCAACGCGTCCGCTTCGAGCTTTGCGGCTGCCGCGCCGGCCTCGACGGGGCTCGTGCTGCTGCGCTTCGTCAATGCCGGGCTGCGCATGCACGTGCCGTCGGTGGTGGGCGCGCAAACCGGCACCCCCCCGGTGTCCGGCTTCTCGCTGCTGGCGGAAGACGGCAACGTATTGCCGGGCAATCTGCGGGTTCAGTCGGAGGTGTTCCTCGCTGCCGGCAAAACCTATGACGTGCTGATGAATGCGCCTGCAACGGGCGCACCCGCGTTGCCTGTGTTCGATCGCCAGCTGAGCCTGTCCACCAATAATCAACGCGATGGCGGCATGCAGGGGTACATCAGCGTGAACGGCGGCGCAACGTCGCTGTCGGCGGCTGCCAACACAGGCGCCAAGGCCAACCCCGACCTGTATTACCTCGTGCCCGGCAAGACCTTGAGCGTGACGGATCCCGCCCGCGGCGTGATCGCCAACGATGTGGGCGTCTCCGGCGTGCAGGTCAAGACCCCGCCGAAAGGCGGCGTGCTCACGCTGAATCAGAACGGCACCTTCACGTATGTGCCGAACAGCGGCACGACGACGGACAGCTTCGTCTATCAGGCGAACGGCAATCCCAAGCTGACGGCAACCGTGACGCTGGCGGCCTGCACGGAAAAGGCTCATTGCCTGTCCGACGGACCCGTTGCAAACGACGACACGTACACCAGCAATGTCGCTTCGCTCCTGCACATCGGCGCTCCGGGCGTGCTCGCCAACGACACGGACCCGTCTGGCCTGCCGCTCACCGCGGTCCTGACGAGCACAGACCCGGGCGGCACCGTCACGCTGAACGCCGATGGTTCGTTCAACGCCGTCCCGTCGACGCCGCCGGTGGGCAACGCGACGGCCAAGGTCACGTTCCGCTACAAGGCGGTCAATTCGCAGAACACGGCTAGCTCACCGGCGAAGGTCACCGTGACGTTCAAGGGCGGCAGCGGACTGAAAGTGGCGGTGAAGGACGCGCCGACCGGCATAGCGCTCAACGACTATCGCTGGATCATCGAAGAGGACCGCACGTTCCAGATCGATCCTGCCTGCCAGGTGAACGGCGCCGGGCGTCCGCCTACCTGCCCGCCGCTGCCGGTGCCGAGTCTCGGCACCAGTTTCCATACCAGCTACATGCCGGTCGTCGCGGCGGGCTGCGTGGGAACCATAGCGTGCGAATCGGGGCAGACGGTTTTCGATCCGGCCACCAACTCGCATGTGCCGGCCGTGTGCGACGTCGGCGACGGAGCATGCCGCACGACCGCCGCGCAACAGACTGCGGTCGATCCGTCGCAAGTCGCGCTCGATCCAACGAAGCACTATTACATTTCGATCCTGCCAGGCGACGCGGGCAACACGTTCGCGCAAGGCTCCGGCGCGCCGGTAACGGGGTCGAACGGTAAGCCACGGCAATTCGACATCTCGAAGGACTGCCCCTCCGGTCCGGGCGGCGCGGACTTCGCGCCCGGTACCGGCAAATGCGGTCACGCAATGGGCGGCGCGCCGATCGCAGCAGCGCAAACGGCAGTGAACGTGCTGTTGCAACAGACCCCACTGCAGACCGCGAAAATCTCGGTGTTCGTGTTTGAAGATGACGCGCCGGTCAACGGTGAAGTGGACGTGAGCGGCGGTACGGATGCATTCGGCACGGCGCGCGAACCGGGCCTCGGCGGCTTCGAAATCAAGCTCTTCGACGACGCGGGCGGCACGGGCGATGCGACCGGACAGATGACCTATGACATGTTCAACAATCCGCTGTCCAACTCGCTGGCGGGAATGAAGGACCCGGCCACCGGTCTCGACGCTTGCCCGATCTCGAAGACGTCAAGTGACGGCATCGTCGGCATGATCCCGACATGCCCGAAATACGAGTCCGACGGCAAGACGCTGTCACCGCTGGTGGGTCAGGCGATCATCGCCAATCTGATGCCGGGGCGCTTCGGTGTGGCCGCGTACCCTGCGGCCGACCGCATCGCACGCGGCGAAGAGTGGCTGCAGACCAACACGCTCGACGGCCAGAAAGCGCACGATGCGTTCATCAAAGTCGGCGGCCCGGCGTACTTCCAGGAATTCGGGCCGGCGGGTTTTCACGTGACGATCGGCTTTGCCAATCCGAAGATCATCAATGCGCGACTGCCGCTTCTTTGCAAGGGCGTGACCTGCAACAACGGCATCAAAGGCCAGATCACCAACCTGCACTACAGCCGGCCGCCTAACGAAAACCTCTACGGCGCCGGCTCGCGCAACTCGCTCAGCTTCACGCAGTGCTACGTGAGCGTCGGCGATCCGGACGGCGAGGATGTCGCCTTCACCAAGTGCGCGGCCGACGGCTCGTTCAGCATCAGCGGCTTGCCCGATGGCACCTACAGAATCACGGTGTTCGATCAGTGGAACGATCAGATCGTCGACGGGCTGGCGACGGCCGTCGCGGTGAAGGGGGGGCAGACGGCGAACGTCGGCGAGCTGTCGGTGCTTCAATGGCACACCAATCTGTACACGCGAACCTTCCTCGACACCAATGGCAATGGCGTGTCGGATGCCAGCAAGCCCGGTCTCGCGCTCGTGCCAACCACGATCCGGTTCCGCGACGGCAGCTTTTCGAATTTCCTGACCACCGACATGAACGGATATGCGTCGTTCAACGAAGTATTCCCGCTGTTCAACTGGTACATCGCCGAGGCCGATACGACGCGCTACAAGCAGACCGGCGTCCATGCGGTCTACGACGCGGGCGGCCCGCCTGATGGCACACCTGGCGGCGGTACCTCGACCATTGCGGCTCACTACGCCAATACGAAGGAATCCGCGACGGCACACCTGCCGACCAAGCTGCGCTTCCCCGGCTCGGTGTATTGCAACGACGCGGACTGCAACGATCGCTCAGGCACCAATCCATCGACGGGACGGATCGATCCGCCATGGGTGACGACCATGGGCTGGCAAGGCTTCTCCGGTCAGAGCTCGTTCCTCGAATTCGGCAAGACGCCGTTCGGCCCGACCGAGAATGGCGGCATTCGTGGCGAAGTGGTCTATGCGTCGACACGGCCGTTCGACGACCCGGCCCAACTCTCTCACAATAGCTGGACGCCGAATGTGCCGAACGTCACGGTGAACCTCTATCAGGAGAGCGTTGCCGCGGACGGCACCCAGAGCCTCGCGCTCGTGGATACGACCAAAACCAGCAGTTGGGACGAGTGGGCGCAGGGCTTCCGCTCTGACGGCGTGCCGAACATGAACTGTCCGGGCCAGGAAACCACGGACCCGTTCTTCTTCACGCTGAAAGGCTCGAAGCAGTGGCTCGATCCCGAGCGCCCGTTGCCGTACGACTCGCAATTCAAGTGCTATGACGGCATGCACGCGTTCAACCAGTTGCAGCCCGCGCCGTATGACGGGATGTACCAGTTCCCGAGCGTGACGGGCCGCCACCCGACCACCGGCAAGCCGACCGGCACGAACTGCTCGATCTGCGTGGCGAATCCGTCCGGCGACGGCACGAAGATGCTGCCCGCGGGCAAGTACGTGGTCGAAGTCATCGTGCCGCCGGGTTATGAACTCGTGAAGGAGGAGGACAAGAACATCCTGATCGGCGACAACTACATCGCGCCGGTGACGCAACAGTTCGGCAGTCTCGGCAACATCTTCATCCTGCCCGACCAGGCGGCGGTGAATTCGAGCTACAACGCCAACAATGCGCAGAACCCGACCACGGATCTCGGCATGCAGACTCGCAACGAAGAGGTTACGGGCGTCATTCAACCGTCCTGGCCGTGCGTCGGTGCGCTGCGGATCGTGCCCGACTTCATCAGCCTGTTCCCGGGTTCGCAGGAAGTCGCACCATTCGCGGGCGCGTCCCGGCACCTGTGCGACCGCAAGGAGGTCACGCTGACCAACCAGATGTCGGCGGTCGTGAAGTTCTGGGTGTTCAGCTCCACGCACGTCGCCGCTCACTTCACGGGCTTCATGCTGGATGACTTCTCGTCGGAGTTCGACCCGTACTCGCCGCAGTTCGGCGAAAAGTTCGCGGTGCCGAACGTGCCGGTTTCGCTGAAGGACTTCGCCGGCAATGAAGTGTCGCGTGTGTATGCGGATCAGTGGGGCATCTTCAACGGGCTGCAATATTCGACGTGGGAAGTGAATCCGCCGAACCCGACGGGTTACTCGCCGAACATGATGGTGGCCTGCATGAACGATCCCGACAAGCCCGATCCGGCGCACCCCGGCCAGACGATACGCGACCCGCTCTTTAACCCGGCGTACAGCCAGTTCTGCTACGAGATTCCGTTCATGCCCGGTCAGACGCAGTACATGGATACCCCGGTCGTGCCGGTCCAGGCCTTCGCGGATGGCTACAACCAGCCTGACTGCGCGTATCCAGACGGAACTCCCGCCATCTCGACGGTGACCGGCGACTCGAGCGGCGGCGGGGCAGGTCCGTGGGTCAGTGCGGCCGGCCGTACGCTGACGATCAAAGCGCTCGGCGATCAGACCGTAGTCAACCATGCCTATACCGGACCGGCTGCGACCACGGCGCCGTTCAACCAGAAGTTCGTCACGCGCCACTATGGCTTCGGGGCCGCGCAGGGCACTGGCACGGTCACAATCGGCGGTGCCGCCGCGACGGTGACCTCGTGGAGCGACATGCAGATCACGGTGACGGTGCCGAACCTGAGCCCGGCGCAGTCGAGCTGCACGATCCAGCAGATGGGCGTAACCGCGGCGACGAGCTGCGGTGAACTGGTGATCACGGCCGGCAACGGCAAGAAGTCGATCGATACCGTCACTGTCACGATCGGCGGTAAGGCACCTACGTATGTAGCTGGCGAGAACGGCACGAGCAACGCCATCCAGACTGCCATCGACAAAGCAACCCCGGGCGACATGATCATCGTCGGCCCCGGCGTCTACAAGGAGATGCTGTTGATGTGGAAGCCGGTTCGTTTGCAAGGCGTCGGCGCGAGCTCCGTGACGGTCAACGCGAATCCCCACCCGTCCGGCAAGATGGACCCGTGGCGCAGGCAGGTCGACTGCCTGTTCGGCGTGGCGCTCAACGGTGGCCTGATCAGTTCCAGTAACTCGTACGACCCGACCGGCACGTACTCGTGCAGCAGCGCGATGCAACGGCAAGTGGATGCGATTCCGCTGGAACCGACGATAGGCTGGGACAATACGCTCAACGGCAATCTCGGTGAACTGCTGATCGAACCCACGCTGATGGGAGCCTACGAAGGCGCCGCCATCACGGTGCTTGGCAAGGGCGTGGCCGACGTGAACGGGCAGGCAGACGCGAACTGCACGGCGAACGGCATCTGCACGCCGCTCACCAGCAGTAAAAAGGATTGCGCCCAGTACCCCAGCAACTTCCTGTGCAATCCGTCGCGGGTGGACGGCATGACCTTCACGAATAGTTCGCAAGGCGGCGGCGGGATCTTCCTGCACGGCTGGAACCACTACACGGAGGTGTCGAACAACCGCGTGTCGAGCAACGCCGGTACGCTCACGGGCGGCATCACGGTCGGCCAGGTCGAAGTGCCGGACGGCACGATCTCGGCGAACGGCGTCACGGAGTTGCCGTTCGGGTACAACACATTCGTGAACGTGCACCACAACGCGGTGACCTCGAACGCGTCGTATGGCGATGAAATCAACTCGACGACGCCTTCGTCCGCGGCCGGCGTGACGTTCTGCTCGGGCGCCGACAACTATCACTTCAACTACAACTTTGTGTGCGGCAATATCAGCAGCGGCGACGGCGGCGGCATCGCTCACTTCGGGTTCAGCTACAACGGCGACATCTCGCACAACTGGGTGATCTTCAACCAGAGCAACAACCCGACGTTGCCGACGTACGGCGGCGGCATCATCGCCCAGGGCGTGCCGCCGGACGGCACCTTCTGTGAAAACTCGACGGTCGACATCGACTGCGCGCCGCAGCTTTCCGATGGCGTCGGTCCGGGCCTCGTGATCGACGGCAACCTGATTGTCGGCAATACCGCGGAAAGCGGTAAAGGCGGCGGTCTGCGCTTGCAGAACATCAACGGCACGGACGTGCAGCGCAGTCCTAGTGACAGCAAATCGTGGAACGACGTTACCGTCATCAACAACATCATCGCGAACAACGTGGCGGGCTGGGCGGGCGGAGGCGTGTCGCTGCAGGACGCGGTGGCGGTGAAATTCATCAATAACACGGTGATCTCGAACGATTCGACCTCGTCGGCCGGCGTGCTGTTCAACACGGCGCTGGCTGCACAGGCGAACGTCGGGCCGCCGAACTGCACGACGGTGGGCGCCGAAACGACCTGCAGCCCGATCACGACGTCGACGTTCCAGCCGGCAGGTCTCGAGGTCGCGCGGCATACGGCGAACTTCATCAGTGCGTTCGCGAGCTCGAAAAACCTGAAGTGTCCTGGCAACGTGACGGACTGCCAGACGTTCTCCGACCCGGTGCTGACGAACAACGTGTTCTGGCAAAACCGCTCCTTCTATATCACCGTGGCTGGACTCAATCCGAACATTCCGGGCTTGCAGAACACGGTCACACTGAACCCGACGCTGAACCAGAAGGGCCAGAAGACCGGATATTGCGATCCGAATGCGAAGTATTGGGACATCGGCGGGTATGGCGATGGGTCGCCCGCGACGCACGAGTCGGGGGTGACGCTGGCCCCGCAGTATTCGATCCTGACCGATGCCACCGATTACCCGCACGCGAACAACATCGGCACGAATCCGGACGTGGTCAGCCAGTACTGCAACGGCTCGCGTGTGCCGCCTGAAGCTGGCGGGAACGGCTTCGCGGTGCCTCCGGGGATTGCCGACACGGTGCTGCCGAATCCGCTCTTCAGCCTGCTGCCGTCGGCCACGCCGGATGAAGGCAACAACTGGATCAACATGTCGTACGGGCCGCTGTCGCTGTCCAACGCCACGATTACGAAGGGAGCCGGCTACGGCGTGCCGCTCGGCGACTATGCGATCCAGTCGAATTCGCCGGCCGTCAACGCAGCCACGGCGGTTGGTGCGCCGAACCACGACTTCTTCGGCACACCGCGCCCGCAGGCTGGGAAGGTCGATATAGGCGCGGTCGAGTTGCCGAGCAATGGTAAAAATGCCGGTCTCGCCGGGCTGGTGACAGGAAGCTTGCTGCCGTTCGGTCCCGGGGGACTCTTGCCATGAAACACCCATCGTCTCCGGCGTGGCGAGCCGCGTTGGTTCTATCGGGTGTCTGTCTGGCCGCGGTCATGCTGGATTCAGCCGCGGCGCAGCAGAACCTGGCGGCGGCAGCGACTTCGCCAAAGGCGTCGCCGTATATGCCGGTGAAAGTGCCGCAGCACGCGCAGCAGCTGTATCAAATGATGCATGGCGTCGACAACCTGAGCGTGCGGCGCACCGCCTCCGGCAATCTGTTGCGCTTCAGCTATCGCGTCACCGACCCGGCGGTCGCGCAGTTGCTCGGCGACAAGAACTCGACGCCGTATCTGTATGGCGAGAGAAGTCATGCATTGCTCGAAGTGCCGATGATGGACACGATCGGCCAGCTTCGGCAGACCGGTCCGCAGGAGGTCGGCCAGCAATACTGGGTGGTGTTCTCCAACAAAGGCAATCTGATCAGGGCAGGCGATCGCGTCAACGTGCTGATCGGCACGTTTCATATCGATGGACTGGTGGTCGAATGATCGCGCCAGCGATCCGCGAACAAAAGGGAGGGGTGAGCCATGAAGCGGTTGTTTTCGATGACAGTGCCGATGGCGGCCTTGCTGGCCGCGGCCCTGATGCCGGCCGCGGCGTCGGCGGCCGACCTGAGCGCGGCGCAGATCGTGGAGCGCAACGTCGCTGCGCGCGGCGGTCTGAAGGCGTGGCACGCCGTCAACACGATAACGATGACAGGACAGATCGACGTGGGCGGCACCAAACCAGTCAAGCTGCCGTTCACGATGACGATGAAGCGGCCGCACAAGAGCCGCTTTGAACTTCGTTTCGACAATCAGACGGCGTATCAGGTCTACGACGGTTCGCAAGGCTGGAAAGTCCGGCCGTTCCTCGGACGCAATGACGCCGAGCCTTATACGTCTGCGGAGGCGAAATCGGCCGCGAACACCGCCGATCTCGACGGCCCGCTGATCGACTACGCGAGCAAGGGTAGCCAGGTCGCGGTGCAGGGCATGGATACCGTGGAGGGCCACCGCGCCTACAGGCTCTTGCTGACGACGAAAGATCACACCGAGCGTCATGTGTGGATCGACGCGACGAACTTTCTCGAGCTGAAAATGGATGGCGAACCGCGCAAGCTCGACGGGCGCATGCACAACGTCGCCGTCTACTTCCGCGATTACCACGCGGAAAACGGCCTGGTCGTGCCGCATACGCTCGAGACAATAGTCGCGGGCGTGAAGCAGACCCATCAGATGACGATTCAGCACGTGACGGTGAATCAGTCCGCCGACGATTCGCTGTTCGCCAAGCCGCAACTCGCCATGGTCAAGGTGCCGGCTCGCTAGCGACGGCAGCACACCTGGAGAAGGTCATGAAACGGATTGCCTGGTGGTGGGTGCTTGTGGCGATCGCCGCCGCGTTCGTGCTGGCGCAAATGCCGGCCGCGAGGTCGGACGACCGCCTTGGCACGGAGGAAATCGTCGCGAGGAACGCCGAGGCTCGCGGCGGCGCGGATGCCTGGCGCAAGGTCATGTCGATGGAGTGGGTCGGGCACGTGGACAGTCCGAATGCGCCCGCGTCGAATCTGCCGTTCATGCTCACGTTGAAACGTCCCGATCTTACTCGCTTCGAGGTCACGGCGGCCAATCAGATGATCGTGCACGTATTCGACGGCAAGGAAGGCTGGAAAGTGCGCCCGTCGGGAAGCGGCGGTCCGGATGTGCGCCCCTATACGAACGATGAAGTGAAGTTCGCGCGCGACGCGCAGGTCATCGACGGCCCGTTGCTCGATCACGCCGCGAAGGGCATCGACGTCGCACTCGAAGGCACCGACAAGGTCGAAGGACGCGATACCTATCGTCTGGCGCTGCGCTTGCCCTCCGGTGCGACGCGCCACGTGTGGGTCGACGCGCAGAATTTCCTCGATGTGAAGTCCGACCGCGAGGCGCGCGGTCCTTCGGGCCAGCCCGCGATCGTCGAGGTGATGTATCGCGACTTCAGGGACGTGGATGGCGTGCGGATTCCGTTCGTCATCGAAAGCGGCCCGGTCGGGACGGATAGGAAAGACCGGCTGGTGATCGACAAGGTCACGCTCAATCCGCCCCTCGACAGATTGACGTTCGCCAAACCTGTTTGGCAGGGGCGGCACGCTTCCGTCACGATCGGCGCCGATACCTCGCCGGCGAGCGGCTCGCCGGTCCGGCCGGTTCCTTAGTCATGCGCCGCGCCGGGTTCTTTGGGGTAGCGGCCGCGCTTGCCGCGCTGCTGCTGGCCGGCGTGCAACAAGCGCGCGGCGCGCCTCCCATCGATGCCGGCGAGTCGATCTACCAGCGCGGCATTGCCGGCTCCGGGGAAGCGGTTCAAGCGAGCCACGATGGCGGCGTGCGCATGCAAGGCGCCGCCGTCGCATGCATGAATTGCCACCGGCGCAGCGGGCTCGGCGCGCGCGAAGGCAACAGCACCATTCCACCGATCAGCGGGCAGTATCTGTTCCACCCGCGGGTTCAGAATCCCGAGGAGCTGGAGATACCCTACGTCGACGGCATGCGGGCCAATCGCGAGCCGTACACGGACGCGACGATCGCCCGTGCAATCCGCGAAGGCGTCGACTCCGAGGGCAAGCCACTCAGCAATCTGATGCCGCAGTTCGCGCTGAACGACGCGGACATGGCGGCGTTGATCGGCTATCTGAAGCGGCTCGACAGGCGCAGGGCGCCGGGCGTCACGGATACCGTGCTGCACTTCGCGACGATCATCACACCGGACGCGGATCCGGTGAAACGGCGCGGCATGCTCGACGTGCTGGAACACTATTTCGCCGACAAGAACGCTTCGCCGCTCGGCGCAACGCCGCCGCTGCGCACCTCGCGCAAGATGATGTTCATGGTCAACCGACGCTGGGAGTTGCATGTGTGGGAACTGCACGGCCCACCCGAGACCTGGCACGAGCAGTTGAAGGCGTATCTGACGCAGCAACCCGTATTTGCGGTGTTGTCGGGAATCGGCGGCAAGAACTGGGCGCCCGTTCACGACTTCTGCGAGCAGGAAGCGGTGCCGTGCCTCTTTCCCAACGTCGACGTGCCAGTCGAGACCGACCAGGACTTTTACTCGATGTATTTCTCGAAGGGCGTTCTGCTCGAGGCCGGGCTGATCGCGAAGCGTATTCTCGACGCGAATAGCGGCTCACCGGCTGGCATGGTGAAGACCGTACGCCAGGTGTATCGCGCGGGCGACAGCGGCGAGGCGGCAGCGCTTGCGCTCGCGAGCGCACTGAAGGACCACGGCGTGAGCGTATCGAGCCACAGGCTCGCGCCGGGCGATAGCGTTGCCGAAGCGCTTCGCGGTGCGCGTGGAACAGATGCGCTGGTGCTGTGGCTGCGGCCACCTGATATCGCGGCGGTCGCGGGCAAGCCGCCCGCTTCGACTCAGGTCTTCGTGTCGGGACTGATGGGTGGCCTCGACCGCATACCCTTGCCGCAAAGGTGGCGCGACGCCGCGCGTATCGCCTATCCGGTCGACCTGCCCGAGGGACGACGCGTGCGTGTCGATTACGCGTTCGGCTGGTTCGCGATCAGGCATATTCAGATCGTCGACGAGCGCGTTCAGGCGGATACCTATCTCGCGTGCGGGCTGCTCGCCGAGACCCTCAGTCACATGGTCGATGCGTTCGTCAGAGACTACCTGGTAGAACGCGTCGATGACATGCTCGACCATCGGATCCTGACGGGCTACTATCCGCGCCTGACGCTCGCGCCGGGTCAGCGCTTTGCCTCGAAGGGCGGTTATCTCGTTCGCTTTGCGCAACCCGAGGACACGCGTGTCGTTGCCGATAGCGCGTGGATCGTGCCGTAGCAGCCGGGCAGGGCGGCATGACAGCGCCGCCGGCGCGCATCAGCCGCTGACCGTCAGCAGACGCCGGTAGCGGTCCAGCACGCGCGGCACGTACTGACGCGTCTCGGGGATCGAAGGGATGCGATAGCCGGCCCGAATCACGGCGTTCTCGCCCGCGTTGTACGCGGCCAGCGCAAGTTCCATGTCGTCCTGGAAGAGATCGAGCAGGAAGCGTAGATAGCGCGCGCCTGCCAGCACGTTGTCGCGGGGATTGAACATGTTGCCGCCCGAAAAGCGCCGCGCGGTGTCGGGCATCAACTGCATGAGACCTTGGGCACCTTTGTCCGATACGGCATTCGGGTCGTAGCGCGACTCGACGTCGATCACCGCGCGCAGCAGTTCGGGCGCCACGCGAAAGGTGCGGCTTGCTTCTTCGATCACGGCGCTGAATGTGCTGTTTGTACGTTTCGCACTTCGTTCGGGCGGCGGGTCTCCCGCGACGATCACGCGCAGTCCCGCCGTGCCCGGTGTATTGGTCAGGACGATCGCACCTTGGCTGTCGACCGCGCCAAAGATGTCCGCATGCGCGAGCCCAGTTGATGTCATGCCGAGGGCCATCATGACCGCCCGAAGCGTACTCGCCGACAGCAAAGAAAAGCGCTTGCGCATGTTCGACATCCCTCCGCGTCGTCATTGTGAATCGCGCAAAAGGACCTGAGCAATGGGGCACCCTCCTACTTTTGGAGGTGCGCCGGGTGGGGTATTTTCTGATTTGCAGAAATGTTACGTTTGTAACGAATCGTGAGATCCGTCAGGCTTGGCTACTGTTCGTCATTCGCTGCAAGGAAGGAAAATAGTTCCGATAGGGACGGATGGCGTAGTTTGTACTGCCTCGCATGCGGGAAATACAGGAAAAACGCACTTTATTCCTGTTATTACCAAAATCAGTTTTTCAGTCGAACGTATCTGTTTTGAAACGTTTTTCGCCGACTTAATTAATCCAATTAAACGTTTAGACGTGCTTCCCGAATCTGGAAAAGGGCGCGAGCCAGATGGCGCGAACCTTGCACAGCAAGCCGCGCGGGCGATCGGATGGGGTCAAAAAAATATGTCAAGTCAAAGTAAGAAGATATTAATTTATTGGAAAGAAATATCCAAGGAATTAGAAAGAAATATTTGAAAGAAGAAAATCGTCCTGCCACAGGCGCTTACGGTTGATGAATCAACCGTCCATGCTCTAACGAGGAGTGGGGATCGTGAATACCAAATATCGCGTCCTGGTCAGCGAGGATCATGATCTGCTGCGAAAAGGATTGTGCTCGATGCTGTCAGCACAAGGCGAATTTCCTGTTGTCGGAGAGGCGACGGACGGCAAGCAAGCCTGCCAGTTCGCGATGGCGCTCAATCCTGATCTGATCCTGATGGATCTGTCGATGCGCGGCATGAACGGCATCGACGCGAGCGCGGCGATCAAGCGCCGTTCGCCTCACGTGCGTATCCTGGCGCTCACCGTGCATCAAAACGAAGAGTACGTGCGTGAAGCGCTGCGTGCGGGCGTCGACGGTTATGTGCTGAAAGATGTTTCGTTCGACGAACTGATTGTTGCGATGCGCGCGGTGATGCAGGGAAAAAAGCATCTGAGCGCCGATGTGTACGGCTACATGGTCGACTCTTTCATTACCGGCCGGGAAGCAGTGGCGCCGAAGAACGCGTGGGACATTCTCACGGCGCGCGAGCGCAGTGTGCTGAAGCTGATTGCTGAAGGGCGTACCAACCGGCAGGTCGGAGAATATCTAAACCTCAGCCCGAAGACGATCGAGAAGTATCGGGCGAGCGTGATGCACAAGCTCGCCATCGAGAATCTGACGGAACTCGTGCTGGTCGCGATCAGCATGGGGCTGTTGACCTCGCTCGCGACCAAATGCGCGGAACGCGATTCCGACAAGCCAGTCCAGCCGCCGGTTGCGCATCCGGAGCCGCCAGCGGCCCCCGGCGATGTCGAGGAACTGCCAGCGTCGAGGCTCAGTGGACCAGCAGCCGGATGAGGGCAGCGCGCGTGGGCGAGCCGGCGGTGTCCGTCAAAGCGTCCAACTCGCCGATACGAGTGTGCCGATGGCGTCGGAAGAGTGGATCGAGAGAAAGCCACCCTGCGATTCGACACGGTGTTGCATACCGGCGAGGCCGAGGCCCATCGAACCGATGTCTTCAGGTGACAGGGGGCGCGTGTCGTAGCCGGTGCCGTTGTCCTGAACGGTGAGCAGCAGACCGGTGTCGATCCGTTGCAGGGTGAGTCGGATCTCGGTTGCCGCTGCATGCTTGACGATGTTATTGAGGGCTTCCTGAGCGAGGCGGAAAATGTCCGCCTTCAGGTAGTCGGGCACATCGCGGTCGTCGACGTCGCAGCGGAAGTTCACCGCCAGGCCTTCGGCACTGCGCTCGACGCGCCGGCACAGCGTGTTCAACGCGACGGCGAGACCCAGCCGGTCGAGTGCTAGCGGACGAAGTTCGCCGCAAATCTGTCGCATCTCGCCGATCGCCTCGCGCACTTGCAGGACGGTGGCGTCGAGCTTTTGCGCGGCGTCTTCGGCTTGTCCGCGACGCAGGCGCATGCGCGAGTCCTCGACCATCAGCTTGATCAGCGTGAGCGCCTGGCCTAGACCGTCGTGCAGTTCGGCGGCGAGGCGTTGACGCTCGCGTTGCTGACCGATCATCAGATACTTCAGCCGATCGCGGGCCGCCGCTTCGGGGAGATGGACGCCAGGCGCAAGCGAGGCATCGGCTGCAAGGGGTTCCTCGAAGAGCATCAGTTGCGCGGCTTGCCCATCGGGCGGTTTCTGCTGCGCCTCGTCGGACGCGATCGGTTGGCGGTGCAGTAACAGCAAGGTGGGACGGCCATTGCGCAAGGTCAGCATCGTGGTGATCGGAGCAAACTCGTGAGCGGGATCGACCGATAGCTGAGCGGCGAGCGATGCGCGTTCACCCTCGGGCGCCATGTCCAGCAGCGAGCGGCCGACGAGTTCGCCGTTCGCGTATCCGAGCAACGCTGCGGCGCTGCGGTTCACCGACAGGAACGCGCCATGCGCCGACAGGATCGCAAGCGCGGCGCCGCGCGCGTCAGTGACGTTGTCCAGTCGCGTTTCGTCGAGTCGCGCCGCGATCCCAAGCTTGCGCATCGCATCGACAAGGTCGCGCAACCTCAGTTGCCGTGCAGCGGGCGGAGGTGCCTGCATGGGATCTCCCCAGCGAGTTTGCTTAAGGAAACCTTGAGCATTGGTTATGAATTGTAGGTCCGCGCACGTCGCTCTGCCAACGGGACAACTACGCACGTCGCGCGGGGGACACTCCGCTTTATGCGGGGTGGATGTTACCGCTGGTAGACGTACCCTACCGCGCTTTGGGGGACTTTATCCAATGACGTGCGCGGGCGATTTCATGAGACTGAATTGAACGGCCGGGTGCGTCGCTGTGCTGCTTGCATCGCGCCATTGCCATTCCATTATCTCAGGAGACCCCATGAAGACGAACCGCACATGGATGATCGGCGCGCTCGTGCTGACCGGCGCAGGGCTGACAGGCGTCGGCGCCGTGGCCGCGACTGCCGAAGACGTCGCCGATGGCGCCGCGATCGAGGTGCAACGTCATCAGGTGACGGACATGCAGCCGGCGCCTGCCGGGAAGATGGCCCATGAGATGGCCCACGACACCGCGATGCAAATGCATCACCACCATGACATGACCACGGGCACGGTGCGCTCGAGTGTGCAATACACACTGCCCGCGGTGACGCTGGTTCGCGACGACGGCAAAGCTGTTTCGCTCCCCGACGAGCTGAACGACGGCCGTCCGGTCATCCTGACGTTCATCTACACGAGTTGCACGACGATATGCCCAATGGTCAGTCAAACCTTCGAGGAATTGCAAGCGAGGCTCGGCGCCGACCGTGACAAGGTTCATCTCGTGTCGATCTCGATCGATCCCGAAGAGGACACGACAGCCCGCCTGAAGGCCTACGCCGCCCGCTTCGATGCCGGCCCCGAGTGGCAGCACTACACCGGCACCGTCGAGGCTAGTATCGCGGCTCAACGCGCGTTCAACGTCTATCGTGGCGACAAGATGAATCACACCGCCGTGGTCTTTTTCCGCGCGGCACCCGGCAAGCCGTGGCTGCGTCTGGACGGTCTCGCAACGCCGGCCGAACTGCTGAGTGCTTACCACGACGTCGTCGCCTCGAACTAGTCATGGGGGGCCGCCAGGAGCGAGCAAAGTGGCGACGACTTATCACGTACTGATCGCCGAGGATCAGCATCTGTTGCGCGGCGGTCTCCGTACGATGGTGTCCTCCCTGCCTGACTACACCGTCGCGGGCGAGGCGACCGACGGTATCAAGGCGTGCAGTCTCGCCTGGGCCATCCGGCCCGATCTGATCCTGATGGATCTCTCGATGCCTGGCATGAGCGGCATCGAGGCCATTGCCGTGATCAAGTATCGGATACCGCAGGTGCGGATCATCGCGCTGACGATCCACAGCAGCGACGAGCACGTGCAGGAGGCGTTCGCGGCGGGCGCCGATGGCTACGTGATCAAGGACGCCTCGTTCGAAGAACTCGTCGGCGAAATGCGCCTCGTGATGGAGGGCAAACGCAACCCCGCGTTCGAACAGCATGCCGGGAACGGCGTATCGTGCGATCCGCTGCCAGGCGTTTCGCGCCATGCGCAGCTATGGCACACCTTGACCGCTCGCGAACGCGCGGTGCTGAGGCTTGTCGCGGAAGGCTGCACCAATCGGCAGGTCGGCGAGTATCTGCAACTCAGCCCGAAGACCATCGAAAAGCACCGCGCGAGCCTGATGCGCAAGCTCGACGTGACGAACGTCACCGGCCTCGTGCTGATCGCGCTCGACATGGGTGTGCTGCCGTTGTCGAAACCGGCACGCGCGCTCGATCGCTTCCTGTGAACGACGCGGGAACTGGAGGGTCTTTACCCATCCCTTTGGTCTGGTCTCCCTACTTCTTGCCGGTGTCCACCTGAACAAGAATGAGCAAAACGGCTCTGGTGTTATCGGGCCGGTGGGTCGACAGAGAGGGGGCACCGTGCGCAACGAATCTTTCCCGGTCAGGGCCGCCATGCGCAGCAGCGTGACGCTCCCTCCACGCATTGGCGATGCACGTCGGCGCAACGGCGGTTTCACGCTGCTCGAACTGCTCGTGGTCATGGTCATCATCGGCTTGCTCGCGGGGCTGGTCGCGCCGCGCTATTTCGAACAGGTTGGCAAGTCGAACACCAAGATCGCGCGGGCCCAGATCGACTCGTTGAGCAAGGCGCTCGATCAATACAGGCTCGACATGGGCGTCTATCCGACGACCGAGGAGGGCCTTCAGGCGCTGATGACCAAACCTCAGGACGCAACGAACTGGAGTGGCCCGTATCTGCAGAAAGCGGTGCCGCCGGATCCGTGGGGTCGCCCCTACCATTACCGCTCGCCCGGCGAGCATGGCGACTACGACCTGTACTCGCTTGGTAAGGACGGCAAGGTGGGCGGCACCGGTGAGAACACGAACGTCACGTCCTGGTAGTGCGGCTCTGAGCGAGGAGAATCGACGTGAAGTACCTGCTGCGCGGCTTCGATACCAGCGGTTCAGTGCAAACGCTTCGCGTCGACTGCGATTCGTCCGCAGCCGCGATAGCGCTCGCGCGCGCAAGGGGATTGCGCGTGGTGTCGGTACGTGCGCAAGCGCGAGGTCAGCGCCGGTCTGGCTGGAGCGCGATGCCGGGCGCGAAATTCAACGTCGAGCTGTTCGCGCGCGAACTCGCGGCCTTGCTCGATGCCGGCGTCGGCGTGATCGACGCATTGCGCACGCTACGCGGCAATGAGCGCCGCGAGGCGTCGGCGGAGGTGTATGGCGATTTGCTGCGGCAGCTCGAAGAAGGGCACTCGCTGTCCGCGGCGCTCGAGCATGCTAGCCGCGTGTTTCCCCCTATCCTCGTGGCGTGCGTGAAAGCGAGCGAACAGACCGGCGGTCTTGCCGACAGTCTGACGCGCTATTCACGCAACAGTGCGCTGCTTCACGAACTGCGCGGCCGCGTGGTGTCGGCCGCGATCTATCCATCCGTGCTACTGCTCGTAGGCGCGGCCGTCGTGCTGTTTCTGCTGGGTTTCGTCGTGCCGCGCTTTGCGACCCTGCTCGAGCATAGCGGACGCGAGCTGCCGCTGCTCTCGCAATTGCTGATGGCCTGGGGCGGTATGGTGCATGCCCACGGAATGGCGCTCAGTGTGGGCCTCGCCGTGCTGGCGGTGACGGTCGCCGTCGCGCTGCGCCGGGCCGCCGCGCGCAACTGGATCGCGGATCGCCTGCTCGCCTTGCCCGGTATTGGTCTGCACTTCCGGGTGTTTCGGCAGTCGCAGTTTTTTCGCACTACAGCGATGCTGGTCGAAGGCGGCATTCCCGCCACGCGTGCCTTCACACTCGCCAGTGGACTGGTGAGCCGGGCCGATCAGACGGCCGTGGAAAGTGCCATGCAGCAGGTACGCAATGGCGCGAGGATCTCCGACGCGTTCCAGCAAGCGGGTCTCGCCAACGCGATTACCTATCGCTTGCTGACCGTCGCTGAGAAGACCGGTGGCCTGGGTCCTGTTCTCGACAGAATCGCCGCATTCCAGGAAGCGCAAGTGTCGCGCACGATCGATCTGATTTCGCGGCTGATCGAGCCGGCGATGATGATTTTCATCGGCGTGGTGATCGGAGGGATTGTCGTGTTGATGTACATGCCGATCTTTGAAATTGCGTCGAGCATCCAGTAGGCCGTGTCGAGGGGAAACGCATGGATACGATCAGCGAGGCACCGCAATCTCAGGGCGTTGAATTGCGTGACGCGCTGCGCGCGCTCAGCGACAGGCACGGCTCGGGCATTCGCGCACTGGAAGAGTTGATGGTGCAGGCGTCGCTAAGCGCCGACGAAATGGTGGATCGGCTCGCCGGGCAGTTCCGCATGAAGTCGATCGGCATGCAGGAATTGAACCGGCTGGAAGCGGATTTCGAGGTACTGCCGTTCGTCGAAGCCACCACCCGGTTGTGCGTGTGCTTTCGCGAGCCGGATCAGAACGGCGCGCTGCTGTTCGTGATCGCCGATCCGCTCGACGCCCGCACGCGCGGCGTGATGGAGCACCGGATGCGGGCGCGGCCCACTTCGCGGTATAGCTGGGCGCTGGCGAGCGTCGGTGACCTCACCGCGTGGCTCGCCATGCGCGAAAAAGACGTGCGCGCGATGGATTCGCTCGCCCTCGACGATGAGGTGCAGCACACCGCCGATCCCGCTTCGCTCGCGCTCACGTTGCAGGGCATCAGCAGCGACGACAGCGCCGTGGTGCGTCTGCTCAACTCCACCATCTACGACGCGTTGAAGATGATGGCGAGCGACATCCATCTCGAGTGCCGTGCAAACGGGCTGAAGATCAAGTGCCGGGTGGATGGCGTGCTGACCGTGGTCGGCCGTGCCGAGGGACGCGATGTCGCGGACCAGGTGCTGTCGCGCGTGAAGGTCATCTCCGAGCTCGACATCGCGGAGCGCCGCGTGCCGCAGGACGGTCGCTTCAAGGCGGTGTACGCGGGCCGCGAAATCGACTTTCGCGTGTCGATCATGCCGAACCAGTTCGGCGAAGATGCGGTCCTGCGCATTCTCGACCGTTATCAGCTTTCGCAGGCGCCGGGCGGATTGACACTCGAAACACTGGGATTCCGTAGCGACGACACGCGCTTCATGCGCTCGGTGGCGTCCATGCCCTACGGAATGCTGCTGGTGACGGGGCCGACGGGCAGCGGCAAAACGACGACGTTGTACGCGATTCTCACCGAGATCAACGACGGCCTGGAAAAGATCGTCACGATCGAGGACCCAGTTGAATATCAACTGGGGGACATCCTGCAGATACCGGTGAATGAAGCGAAGGGACTGACGTTCGCCCGCGGACTGCGATCGATCCTGCGGCACGATCCGGACAAGATCATGGTCGGTGAAATCCGCGATCCTGAAACCGCGCAAATCGCCGTGCAGGCGGCGTTGACCGGACACCAGGTGTTCACGACGGTGCACGCGAACAACGTGTTCGACGTGATAGGCCGCTTCACGAACATGGACGTCGATCCGTACAGCTTCGTGTCGGCCCTGAATGGCGTGATCGCGCAGCGGCTGTTGCGCCAGTGCTGTGCCGACTGCGTGGTGGACGACACGGTCGATCGAGACACATTGGCCCGTTCCGGCATCGATCCGGACAACGTGGGCAGCTACCGTTTTCGCCACGGCGCCGGTTGCGCGGCTTGCCGTGGCAGCGGCTATCGCGGGCGCCGCGCGGTCGCGGAAACGCTGCGCATGAACGACGAGTTGCGGCAATTGTTATCGGAGCGCGCGCCACTTGGGCACATCAAGGCAGCCGCACTGCGCTATGGGATGCAGACCATGCGCACGGCCGCGCTCTCGCTCGTGAAGCAGGGCGAAACCACACTCGAGGAGATCAACCGTGTCACCATGGTTGAATAGTCCGCTCGCCATCGGCGTCGGTACACGCGAACTGGTCATGGCGGCGACGGCGCCGCGCTGGAGGGTTGCGCGCCGTCATGCCGCAGCGCTTGCGGAACCCAAGAGCGTTGCCATTCCCGATGAGCAGTGCTTCACCGAAAGAGGCGTGCTCGACGCGTTGAACATTGCATTAGCCGCCGACGCCGGGCAGACGGCGCGCACGGTGTTGGTCAAACGCCAGGCGCACATCATGCTGGACGATTTCTGGGCGAGCCACGCCATCTTGCGAGGCGACTTCCGCACACTGAGCGCAAGCGAAACCAACCAGATCGTGCTCGCTCACTTCTCTGATCTGTATGGCATCGAGGCCGAGTCCGTGCAGGTGCGCTTTTCGGTGCAGCGCGGGGGTCATGCGGTCTTCGCGAGTGCCATCGCTTGCACGCTGCACGACGGCATCCACGATGCGGGGATGGCTGCGGGCGTCGACGTCCGGTCTCTCAAGCTATGCCTGCCAGAATTGCTCAATCGCGTGCAGGACGCCGCCGCCGGTGCCGGCACGGCGCTGCTGTTGTTCGTCGCGGACACGCTGATGCAGGCTGTGCTGTTCGAGGAGAACCGTTGGGTCGCCTATGACTCGCAGCGTATTTTTCCCGGCGACGCCAGCGACGCCGAGCGGATCGCCGCACACGCCGAACAGTCGTTCGAGCGTCTCGCCGGACGAACGAGCGGGAAACGCGAGGAATGCAGAATATGTCTGTGCGGCGCCGAATTGGATCCTGCGCCATTCGAGGGGCGCTTTTGCGCGACGCAGAGCGTCGCGCAACCGGCGATGGACAAGCCGGTCGCGTATCGTTTGATGGAGGCCGCGCGATGATGCCCCGCCTTCACATCGATTTTGGCCGTCGCCGCTTGCAGGGCGCTCCGGCGGGGATGGTGCTGCTGTGTGTCGCCAGCCTGTTGTTGCTGGTGAGTGGTGAACGGCTCTGGCACGCCTACGACGAAAGCGACCGCGTGCAAGCGCAACAGGACGCGCAGAGGCGCCGGCTGTTTGCGGAATCGCACTCCGCGAAGACGCCGCCGACGCCGGCCACGCGGCTCGCGGAGAACCAGAGCCTCGCGGTGTTGCGCGAGCTGACCGTGCCGTGGCAGGACCTGCTGTCGATCGTCGAGGACTATCCGGACCACGACGTCGCGCTGATAGGCATCGATCAGAGTCCTGCG
This sequence comes from Paraburkholderia sp. BR13439, assembly GCF_040948805.1. Taxonomy (NCBI): domain Bacteria; kingdom Pseudomonadati; phylum Pseudomonadota; class Betaproteobacteria; order Burkholderiales; family Burkholderiaceae; genus Paraburkholderia; species Paraburkholderia sp. BR13439. Next base: position 248,731 of record NZ_JBFPKN010000002.1, read on the forward strand.
CAAAGCCAGATCCGTATCACGGCGGAAGCGAAGAACTTCGACGCGATGATCGCGTACCTCCGGTATCTGCAGGACAGTGTGCTGCTGCGCGAAGCCGTGCTCAACGATCACGTTATCGAAACCAATGTGCCTGGTACGCCGGTGCGCTTTCAGATTACCGCCGTCTGGAGAAAGTCATGAACGGCGCTCGGATGGAGGACAGGTTGCTCACGTGGCGTTTCGAGCTGCGGCGCACGCTCGGACTGCCGGGCTTGCTCGGCGCATTGCTGCTGGGGGCGGCGGCGGTGGTCGCCGTAGCGGCTATGCGAGTCGACGCAAACGTCGATTCGCACGAACTGCGCGACTCCGAGCGTCTTGCGCACCCCGCCAGGGCGCGTCATGCCGACGCCGAGCGTGCGGCGGTTGTCGACGCGGTTTCACTTCATGCGTTACCCGAACTGTTCCCGGGTTTCGCGCAGAGCGCCGACGATATTGCGACGATCCTCGCCCAGGCGCACGACAGCAACCTGACGCTCGGCTCGGCCGAGTATCTCGTGACGAACGATTCAAGCGCGCATTTTGTGCGCTATCAGATGCTGCTGCCGGTCAAGGATCAGTATGGTGCGATCCGGCGTTTTCTGGCGTCGGTGCTCAATAACGTACCGAACGCGGCGTTGCGCGAGATCCATGTCGAGCGCCCCGCGGTAGATGGCAACGTACTGGATGCGCGGGTGCGCTTCGAACTCGTCTATCGGGCAGCGCAGCCATGAAGCCCGATCTCGTCGGCCGCGTGTTGCTGATGGTCTGCGCGATCGCTGCGGTAGGGATGTCTTTGCGTGAGCTGAAACCCGTGCTGCGCACGCCGACGGTCGTGACTGTGATGAAAGGCGCGCTTCGCAGCGGGGCTGCGCTGCGGATGGTTGCCTTGCATCGCGACGAGGCGGCGCGTGCGGCCGGTGCGGTGCCGGTTGCTGCGCCGGCTGTGGCAAGTGCACCGAATGTCGCGAGTGTGGCGAGCGCAGTGAACGCAGCGAAGCCGCCAAGCATGGCAAATGCGACAAACGCCGCGAGTTCAGCAATTTCAGCAAGTTCGCCGATTCCGGTCAAAACGACCGGGTCAGCGAAATCAGCACCGACAGCGCGCGACAAACTCCGCGCGCTGCGTACGCCACTCTCGCTTGAATCGGCGAACAATCCGTTCGCCGCGTCGTCGTGGCTGCCGCCACCGCCGCCCGTGGTCGTGGCCCCCGCGCCACCGGAGCCCGTTGCGCCGCCCACCGCGCCGCCCGTGCCGTTTACCTACCTCGGCGAACTCGACGCCAAAGCGGCAAAACCCCAGGTTTTCCTCAGCAACGGCGATCGCCTGCTGATCGTTTCGCCGGGTGAAGTCATCGACGAGCAGTATCGCATCGAGTCGATTTCGGAGAGTGGCGTCGTGCTGACTTATCTGCCTCTCAATGAGAGACAGATACTAACCACGCAAGCGAAGGACAATAAATGAAAACCGCACGCAACCGGGGTGAGAGCCGCCACGGTGACAGCGGCTCGTGCAAACATCTGTCGGCTGCCCGATCGCCTGGCGACCAGCGTCCCACTGTCAATTGGGCCGCGGGGCGGCTCGCGTTGCTGAGCATCGCAACCATGCTTGCCTTCAGCGGCTGCATTCATTCGCCGACCCGTGAGAGCGATCCGACCAACGCCGAGTTGCAGCTCAACTATCTGCGCGACCGCGATCATAAGGTCAATGCGCTGCTCGACGAAGCCGACCAGTTGCGTCAGAGCTATCAATTCGATGTGGCGATCCAGAAGCTCTACGCGGCCAGCCAGCTCGATCCGAACAGCGAACGCGGGCGCAATATCGGCGCAGCGATCGATCGGGATCGCCGCGATCTGGTCTCGCTGCAGGAGGCCGACCGGATGATGCGGCGCGGTTCATATACGTTGGCTTCCGAACGCATTCACCGCGTGCTGGCCCAGAATCCAACCAATGCGATGGCGCTGCAGATGGCGCAGGAGATCGACGAAAAACGGCAGCAGCAACGTGCGGCGAAAGATGAGGAGATTGCCGCTTCGTCGATCATGCGCACACCGGTGACGCTGCAGTTCCGCGACGCGAATGTACGGATGGTGTTTGAAGCGTTGTCGAGGACCTCGGGCTTGAACGTGATCTTCGATCGGGACGTGCGTGCCGACCTGAAGACCACGATCTTCGTGACCAACGCGTCGCTGCAGGACACGGTCAACATGATCCTGATGCAGAACCAGCTCGACAAGAAACAGCTCAACGCGAACACGCTTTTCATCTACCCGGCTACCGCTGCGAAGCAGCTCGAATACCAGGAGCTGAAAGTGCGCACATTCCAGTTGTCGAACGTCGAAGCCAAGCAGGTCCAGTCGCTATTGAAAAGCCTGTTGAAGATCAAGGAGGTGGTCGTCGACGAGCGCGCCAATACCGTCACGATCCGGGGCACGCCGGACACGATTCGCGTCGCCGAGGATATGATCGCGGCGCAGGATCTGCCGGAGCCTGAGGTGATGCTGGAAGTGAAGGTTCTGGAGGTGTCCCACGACCGGCTGACCGACCTCGGTATCGAGTGGCCTAATACATTTACGATGTCGACGCCGTCTACCGTGGACACGTGGGGCGCGTTGCGTCATTTGCCGCTCAATGCATATAACGTCAGCGGTCTGTCGGCCACAGCGAACTTCAAGCTCAGCGACGTCGATGCCAACCTGCTGGCGAGCCCGCGCATTCGCGCGCGCAACAAGGAAAAGGCGCGGATCCTGATCGGCGACAAGGTACCGGTGATTTCGAGTTCGAGCACGCCGAGCACGAGCGGGCCGTCTTTCGCACAAACCATTCAGTACCTCGATGTCGGTATCAAGCTCGAGGTTGAGCCGCAGGTCTACCGTGACGGCGACGTGGGTATGAAGCTGAACCTCGAAGTCAGCAACATCACCAAGACGATTTCCAACAGTAACTCCTCAACGGGGCTCACTTCGCTCGCCTATCAGATCGGCACGCGCAGTGCGTCGACGAGTCTGCGGGTGCGCGATGGCGAGAGCCAGATTCTCGGCGGCCTGATTCAGGATGAGGACCGCGTGACCGCCGACAAAGTGCCGGGGCTTGGACAGTTGCCCGTGCTCGGGCGCCTGTTCTCGAATCACAATGGCGACCACTTGAAGACGGAAATCGTGCTGCAGATTACGCCGCATATCGTGCGTCCGCAGCAATCCGCCGACGCCGATACGCAAGAGCTGTGGTCGGGGACCGACGTGAATGTGCATGCGGAGCAGTTGCGGCTCGATCCGGTGGGCGCCGAGGCGACTCAACAGGTGCCGGTTCCCGCGATGCGTGCGCCCGGCAGTGTCGGCGGCGGCACGACAGGGGCGTCACGCGATTCCCAAGCCGCTGCGCAGGGTTCCGGCACGGTGCCGCCGACCAGTTCGTTCGGCCAACTGCCGCCGGCGCCGCGCACCACGCCTCCGCCCGCGCCCTACGGTGGCCGTTTCTCGACACTGCCGAGCGTGCCAGCGACGCCGCCGGGCCCTGTGGCGGTTCCGGGAGCGGAGCAGAGCGGGGCTGAGACCGCTGCGGCCCCAGACGCGAATGCGGCACAGCCAGGCACTCAGGCTCAGGCCCCCGCGGCCGCTCCTGCACCCGCTCAAGCGCCGGCTCCGCCGCCCGCGTTTCCGCCGGGGAACGTCGTGATGCCGCCAGGGGATATGCCGAGCGACAACCCGCTGCGTCCGATTCAGAACGGTGGTTACTGAGCCATGAAAGCGCAGGCGGACGCATTGGCTTCGCGTGGCCGTTCTGGCGCTCGCCAGCGCGGTTTCACGCTGATCGAGCTGGTGATTACGCTGGCGCTTGTCGGCATCCTGGCGCTCGCGATCATGCCGTTCTCGGAACTGATCGTGCAGCGTCAGAAGGAGCAGCAACTGAGCGCGGCGCTGCGCGAGATTCGCACCGCACTGGACGCTTACAAGGAAGCGAGCGACACCGGCCTGATCGAGCGGGAGGCGGATGCATCCGGCTATCCGCCCTCGCTGACCGTGATGGTGACGGGCGTGAAGAATGCGAAAGATCCCAAAGGCGGCTTGTTGATGTTTCTTCGCCGCGTGCCCCGCGATCCGTTCTTTACGGGCGACGCGGATATTGCGGCCGAGGACACGTGGAACGTGCGCGCCTTTGGCGAGGCACCGAATCCAGGTGAGGGCGGTGACGCGGACAACGGTTCCGCCAGCAATTCGCGCGCCGGTAAGGACGTGTTCGACGTGACATCGAAATCCGATCGGGTCGGCATCAACGGCATTCCATACAAACAGTGGTGAGCCGCATCATGACAACCGTGCCTGCGCGTAAAGCCAGAGGCTTCACATTGATTGAACTGGTGGTCGTCATGGCGATCATCGGTCTGTTGCTGACGGTTGCATTGCCCCGTTACATGCACAGTATCGAGCGCGGCAAGGAGCAAGTGCGTCAACAGAACCTGGCGGTGATGCGTGACGCCATCGACAAATACTATGGCGACAACGGCCAATACCCAGACACGCTCGACGATCTGGTGACAAGGCACTATCTGCGCGCGATTCCGGTCGACCCCGTCAACGGTGACGATAAATGGGCGGCGGTGGCATCGCCTGACGAGAGCAAGACGGGCGTCTACGACGTCATGCCGGCGAGCAGTCCGCAGGGGATGCCGAAAGATCGGGCGGGAGCGGCGCAATGAGCGATGTGAGCCCGCGGGCAATCAGACGTCGCCCTGTCGCTCGCGAAAATGGAATGGTTCTGCTGGCGCTCCTGATTGCGCTGATGCTGATGTCGATCGCATTGATGGGCGCGCTCGACGTGTGGTCGCTTGAGCGGCAGCGCGAACGGGAGCGGCAACTGCTGTTCGTAGGCAATCAGTACCGGCTCGCGATTCTTCGCTACTACCGCGCTGGAAGGGCGCTGCCGGCGTCGATTGACGAACTGCTCGACGACTCGCGTTTTCCGGCGCCGCTGCATCATTTGCGCCGCGCCTATCCGGATCCGGTGACGGGTAAGAACGATTGGGTTTTTATGCAACAGGGCGCGCGTATATACGGCGTGTATAGCAGTTCCACCGACTTGCCGATCAAACGCGCTGGTTTTCCGCTTCTCTATCAGGACTTCGAAAATCAGAAGACCTATGGCGGCTGGCAGTTTTTCTATTTGCCGCCGGTCGTGCGCAACTACACGAACACGCTGAGCGCGCCGCCGAAACCGCCGACCTCCTTCGATCCGCTGAACGGCTCGTTGCCCACTTTCAACGGGCGCAGCGTGGGCGGCTTGCGCTGAGCGGACAGCCGTCCGGTTGGAGCTTCTGCCTGAGTCGTACATACCAAACGCGTCGAGTACGCCGACGCATATCATTGGTGTACGCACTCAGGTGAACAAGCTTGGCACCTATTCGTTCTGGGCACCGGAGTCGACGACCATCTCTGGCCGAAGCCAACTCGAGTACTACGACTATGCGACGACGGCAGGGCAACTGGAACTCGACAACCGTTACCGTGATCCGGCGGCCCGAGTGCTCTATCAACAGCTGCTGACGGATATTTTGCCTAACGAGTTGAGGGCGCCGCTGCCCGGGAGTTTGTTGGCTGCCCAGACGCTCGCCGAGGCGAGATATGTGAGCTACGTCAGGTTGATTAATGCCGGGGGCGTGAGCGAACCGCACTTGCCACTGTCGATCGGCGATATCTGACGTCGGGGCGAGGCTTGCGCCGGAGGATCGGCGGCTATTTGTGAAAAGGGGGCCTGCTGACGAATTCGAAGATCCTTTGAGCGGACGCACGCGCGACAACGGCCGTACAGTGATTAGACTCGGCACCGATGCCGGCATCCAATTTGTTGACTGCGGCTCTATCAGCTTACACGCAGCACTTTGCTGTCTGAACAGCACGGTGCTTGCGGGAAAAACTGGGCCGTCGCCGATGTGCTTGGGTTTGGCGAACTGGTACGCAATGTGCAGGTGCTTATGGCATGGCGAAGCTTCATGGAGGCGCGCCTTCACTCCGGAGAACACATGGCTACCTTGCATCGATCTGAAATAACCGAACCCGTCCTCGCCTTCGCTTCCTTGTCCCGCGGTGCGGACTACGAGCAACTATCCGCGCGCTTCCGGCCGATCTTTCAGAAGATCGCGGATGGCACGCTCGATCGCGAGCAACGACGCGCTTTGCCTTATGACCCAATCAAGTGGCTCAAGGAGGCAGGCTTCGGCGCCGTTCGCATACCGGTCGAACACGGTGGCGCAGGCGCATCTTTGCCCGACCTGATCCGTTTGCTGATCGAACTGGGCGAGGCGGATTCGAACCTGCCACAGGCGCTTCGCGGGCATTTTGCGTTCGTGGAGGATCGGCTGAATGCTCCAGCTGACGCAAACCGCGAGCGCTGGTTTGCTCGTTTCGTAGCGGGGGAGATCATCGGTAACGCCTGGACCGAAGTCGGGAATGTCTCGATCGGCGAGGTGCAAACCCGCGTCAAACGCGACGGCGAGCGCTGGCTCGTCACAGGAGAGAAGTATTACTCCACAGGGACCATTTTCGCGGATTGGATCGACGTCTTCGCTCAGCTCGACGACGATGGGCGCAACGTCATCGCGGCGGTCCGCACCGACCAGCCCGGTGTCACTCGCAGCGACGATTGGGATGGCTTTGGCCAGCGCTCGACAGGCAGCGGCACCACCCGTTTCGACTCGGCACTCGTCGATGCGGAGAACATCATTGATTTCTCCACCCGCTTCAAGTATCAGACTGCCTTCTATCAGCTCGTGCTGCTGGCGGTGCTGACCGGCGTGGGCCGAGCCGCGCTGCGCGACGTCTCGCACGAGGTCCGCTCACGCCGCCGCATTTTCAGTCACGGCAACGCGCCGTCGGTCGCCCGCGATGCACAGGTGCAGCAGGTCGTCGGCGAGATAGGCGCGCGCGTTTTCGCGGCCGAGGCGGCTACCGTTCAGGCGGCAGAGGCGGCTCAGCGCGCCTACGAAGCACGTTTCGGCGGCAATGCGGAGGCTGAGCATGAAGCTAACATCGCAGCGGAACTCGACTCCGCGCGCGCACAAGTCGTTGTCAGTGAGCTGATTCTCAAAGCTACGACCGATCTGTTCAACGCGCTCAGCGCATCGGGCACCAGCGAGGCCCGCCGTCTCGATCGCCACTGGCGTAATGCCCGAACCGCGGCATCGCACAATCCGCTAATCTACAAGGCGAGGATCATCGGTGATTGGGAAATCAACCGGACCGAACCGCCCTATGTATGGCAGATCGGGGCGGGGCCGACTACGACGGAATCAGCCGCGAACGAGTCAGTTGCCTAGCGAAGGCCGCGAGAAACGCCAGGGGGAAGCAAGCCGCGCGATGCGCGGCTATGCAGGCTGCCCGTTATTTGAGCGCGGCAATCTCCTTCGCCCGAATCAACCTTGCTCGCAGCACGTTGCGACTGATCCCCAGCAGCCTTGCAGCCTGAATCTGGTTGCGGTGGCTGTACTCATATGCAACCCTGATGACGGTATTCTCGATGTCTTCAAACAGATTTTCGCGTTCGGTCTCGAGAAGCTCTCGCAAAGCGGCTTCGAGGACCTGTTGTGCGTCCTGTGTCAGTGCGTCGGGACGTGGCAGGCGATCGATTGCGGGTGGGGCGCACGCCGCAAGCTGTACGTCGCTTTCCTGCAAAGTATCGTGGCGGCCCACCAGCAGTGCGTGATGAATGACGTTTTCCAGTTCCCGGATATTGCCGGGCCAGCGATGCGCTAGCAGTCTGCGCTCCGCTTGTGGCGCGATCTCGCGCGGCCCGTAACCGAGACGACCGCGGTAATCGTCGATGAAATAGCGCGCCAGCGGCAGGATATCGCCGGGTCGCTCACAGAGCTTCGGGACGTCCAACTGGACGACGTTAAGCCGATAGTAAAGGTCGCCCCGAAAATGGCCGGCGGCCACCGCCTGCGGCAGATGGACGTTGGTCGCCGCCACCACGCGCACGTCGATTGGCAGGCTCTGTCTCGAGCCAAGCCGCACGACCTCCCGCTCCTGCAGCACGCGCAACAGTTTGACCTGCATCGACAGCGGCAGGTCGCCGATCTCGTCCAGAAACAGCGTGCCGCCATTCGCTGCTTCAAACCAGCCTGGCTTCGCGCTGAACGCTCCGGTGAACGCGCCTTTCTCGTGCCCGAACAGCTCGCTCTCGACCAGCGTCTCGGAGAACGCGCCGCAATTGACGGCGACAAACGGCTTGTCCTTACGTTGACTGAGACCATGCACGTGACGGGCAATCAGTTCCTTGCCGGTACCCGTTTCGCCGGAGATCAGAATGTTTGCGTCACTCGGCGCGACCCTTTGCACCCGTTCAAGCAGAGCCAGCGAGCGCGGATCGACAAACACTTGTGCGCGCCCCCGAATCGACTTGCTCAGCCCGCGCGGATTCGGCAGGCTGTACACATGGGGCAGTGCGCCAGCGGGAGAGACCGGCTCAACGAGGCCGTTGTCCCATATGTCGGTAAGAGAGGCGTTCATGAGTAGAAGCTCGGCGTCGGATAGGTTCGTTTGAGGGCCCACTCGCCAATTTCCCGCATCTTGTAGGCAAGAGGATCATGCAACGTATGAGTGCGCAGATTGCGCCAGTAGCGGTCTAGCCTAAGCGAGCCGTGCGTCGCTCGTGCGCCGGCGACATCGAACATCCGCGTACAGATGACGAGTCCTGTCTGCGCGGCAGCGACTTTCGCGGTCGCTATTGCCAGCGCGACTTCGCCGCGTTCAGCCTCGCTCAGCGCGCTGCCCCGGGCCCATGCGCTGTCGAGCCGGTCAGCGGCCCGTGCGGCCAGCGTCCGCACGGCTTCGAGTCCGACCCAGAACTCGCCGTACTGGCCGAGTATGTAGGGATCGTCGCCGACGCTTGCGAGCTTCGACGCCGGCCACGGACGCGCTTCATTCAACGTGTAATGACGTGCGTCTTCGAAGGCGGCTTCGCTAATGCCGAGATAAACGTGCGCAAGGCTCAACTGCGCGATAAGCGGCCGCAAGCATGCGAACGGCGTTGACAGCGGGCCGGGTTCGATGAGCACTTCATGATGATCGACCCGGACTCTTTCGAAGGTCACGGTTCCGCTGTCAGTCTGACGCTGCCCGATGTTGTCCCAGTCGTCCGCGACCGCGATGCCGCTGCGTTGCGTTGGCACGGCGGCTACCAGAAACGCGTTCGTCAGCGCGTCGCGCGCGGACGCGATCAGCATTTCCGAGTCGAGCGCCCCCGAACAGAAACTCTTCTGGCCGGAGAATTCGAGCCAGTCCTCGCGGCTCCGGCTGATTGTCCGGTCGTCGAGCGGATTGAGTGCATTGCCCCAGAACCAGTCGTGGCGGGCCGTTTTTTCGAACCATGATCCCCACTGCCGCTCGGTTCCGAACAGCCGTACCGTCGCGAGCATCAGATGATGAAACGCGAATACGTGCGCGAGCGAGCCGTCGGCCGCAGCAATGATGCGGACAACGTCAAGGGTCGTCTGCCAGGTAGCGCCTCGTCCGCCGTATTCAGATGGAATGCTGAGAGCCAGCAGGCCACTGGCGCGCAGCGCGTCGCGCTCCGGTTTTGGCGTCCCGCCGCGCTGATCCCGTTCGACCGCGGTCAACGAAAAGCGGGCGGCGAGATCCGCGGCGATTTGCTGTGGCGTCGAGCGCGATCGAGCGTTCTCATGCAGGTGCTGCACCGATGGGTGCGGCTCTTCGTGCGTTGCTGGACTGGAGACGAGTTGGGCCATCTGTATGGACTGGACCACCCGCTTTACGACAGAGCCCGTTTGAGGCCCGATCGTGCAACGACGCTGGTCCGGATTGCTGATCGAGCAGCAAGTGTTCCACCTCCGCTGCCGCGCTGGAAACATTGATTTCTCATATTCAAAGTCCAAATGCTGCTTGCGCAGCGGCGCGGTGTTAAAGAGCTCCCATATCCGTCACGGCGTTGCTGACCCAGGAGCAGTTCGCTCACATGCTGCTGGTCCAGCAGTTGACGGTGGGGGAACCCCGACTCCATGCACACGTTGCATGATCCGATCGACTAGAAGGTCCGGGACCTGGGCAATTGGGCGCTCAGCGAAAGCATTCTCAAACCGTCTTTCTATTCATATCTGAATTGCTGCTGTTCGCCTGGCAGCACACCGAAAGCAGATTGCTCCACAGCGTTCATACGCTCGATGAATATGCTTTGCGTTACTAAGCGAATGACCTGTCGTATTGACTTTACAAAGGCCGTCCAAGCCTGATCGCCGGGGTTTGCAGCGGTAGTCGAGAAACACATCGCAATTGGCATATTGCTTGCGTTATATAACCCACACCGTCGCCGGATGGAATTCCTGAGAGTACGGTGCGTTTCGAGGATGAGAGGAATTGTTATGACCACACCATTACGTATCGTCGCGGTTTCGGGAAGCTTGCAACAACCTTCGAGAACGCGTGCGCTTACCGTTAGTTTGCTCACGGGGCTCGAGCGTGCGCTCGTAGCCGATAAGCACAACGTGCATTCTCACCTCGTGGATCTCGGTGAAATCTCCGAACCGCTAGCGCGTACGTTTTCGCGCGTGAGTGCCGCCCGCGACCTGGAAGCCCATTTGCGCGCGATCGAGACAGCCGACGCGCTGATCGTTGCAAGCCCGGTGTACCGCGCATCCTATACAGGCCTCTTCAAGCATCTTTTCGATCTGGTTCATCACGAAACCTTGTTCGACGTGCCAGTACTGCTTGCTGCCACCGGCGGCAGCGAGCGGCATGCGCTGGTGATCGACCACCAGTTGCGACCACTGCTGAGCTTTTTCCAGGCCCATACGCTTCCTGTCGGCGTGTATGGATCCGAGGCGGATTTCGATGACCACCGCGTCAGCAGTCCGCTGCTGAGCGAGCGCATCGCGCTCGCAATCGAGCGTGCCGCGCCACTCATCGCGCAAAGGCCGCGCCGTGCCGACGTCCAGATCGCAGCATGACATCTGCCCTGTAACACCATTCCTATTTCGACGAGATCTGCCTCCATGACACATAACCTGTCCACCTCGCAAGACGCCGTCAAATTTGCTTACTGGGTACCGAATGTAAGCGGCGGCCTGGTAGTCAGCACGATCGAACAACGCACCGACTGGAGCCTTGAATACAACCAGCGTCTCGCCCAGGCCGCCGAACGGGCAGGCTTCGAGTACGCGCTGAGCCAGATCCGCTTTACGGCCGGCTATGGCGCCGAGCATCAGCACGAGTCGGTCTCGTTCAGCCAGGCGTTGCTGCACGCCACGACCCGCCTCAAGGTACTTGCAGCGATTTTGCCCGGACCGTGGCATCCCGCGGTGGTCGCCAAGCAGCTCGCGACGATCGATCACATCTCGAATGGCCGGATCGCGATCAACGTCGTTAGCGGCTGGTTCAAGGGCGAATTCACCGCGATCGGCGAACCTTGGCTCGAGCACGATGAACGGTATCGCCGTTCCAAGGAATTCATTCAGGCGCTCAAGGGGATCTGGACGCAGGACAACTTCACGTTCAAGGGCGACTTCTACCGCTTCAACGACTACACGCTGAGTCCGAAGCCGCTGCAAAAGCCGCACCCCGAAATCTTTCAGGGTGGCAGCTCGCGCGCTGCCCGCGACAACGCAGCGAGTGTGTCCGACTGGTATTTCACGAACGGCAATACGCCCGAAAACCTCAAGGCGCAGATCGATGATATTCGCGCCAAGGCCGCAGCGAACGGCCATCAGGTGCGCATTGGGGTGAACGCGTTCGTGATCGCCCGTGACACGGAAGCCGAAGCGCGTGCCGTGCTCGACGACATCATTGCCAACGCGCATGTGGAAGCGGTCCATGCGTTCGGCGACGCGGTCAAGCAGGCCGGTAGCGCATCGCCTGAAGGCGAGGGCAACTGGGCGAAATCGACATTTGAAGATCTGGTCCAGTACAACGACGGCTTCCGCACCAATCTGATCGGTACGCCGCAGCAGATCGCCGAGCGCATCGTCGAACTTAAGGCGATCGGCGTCGATCTGGTACTGACCGGCTTCTTGCATTTCATCGAAGAAGTCGAATACTTCGGCGCCAAAGTGCTTCCGCTGGTTCGCGAACTGGAGAGCCGTCGTAAGCCGGCCCTGGCATGACCCAGGCGACTACCTCGGCAGCGCCGTTGCTCGCCCTTGAACACATCTCGCTATCGTTCAAGGGCGTCAAGGCCATAACCGACATAGGCTTCTCGGTGGCGCGCGGAGAAATCTGCGCGCTCATCGGTCCGAATGGCGCAGGCAAGAGTTCGCTTCTCAACGTGATCAATGGCGTGTATCGGGCACAACAGGGAGTCGTTCGGTTCGACGGCCTCGCGTATCGACGGATCGATCCCTACCGTGCCGCTCACCTCGGTATCGCGCGAACGTTCCAGAATCTCGCGCTGTTCCGCCGCATGAGCGTGCTCGACAACGTGCTGACGGGCCGCAGTTTGCATCGGCGCAGCAGCTGGATCGAGCAGGTTTTGCGCGTGGGGCGCGCGCGCCGGGACGACGCAGAGCAACGCAGGTATGCGAGTGAGGTGATCGATGCACTGAAGTTGGAGCGCTACCGCGACGCCGCCGTGGGCACGCTGCCTTACGGGCTGCAAAAGCGCGTCGAACTGGCGCGTGCAGTCGCCGCCAAGCCGCGCCTTCTGCTGCTCGACGAGCCAATGGCGGGCATGAATGCGGCCGAGAAACAGGAGATGGCTCGCACGATACGCGATGTGAACTCGCAGTTCGGTGTCACGGTGGTACTGATCGAGCACGACATCGGCGTCGTGATGGGACTGTCCGATCATGTCGTGGTGCTCGACTACGGGAAAAAGATCGCGGACGGCACGCCCGACCAGGTCCGCACGAATGATGACGTGCTAGCGGCCTATCTCGGTCCGCGTCACGACGCGAGCACGTCAGTTCACGCCTGAGGGACCAGTCGATGGAATTCTTTGTCGAAGTATTGGTGGGCGGCCTGCTTGCCGGTGCGATGTATTCGGTCGTTGCGATCGGCTTCGTGCTGATCTACAAGGCATCCGGGATCTTTAATTTCGCTCAGGGAGCGCTGGTGCTGTTTGGCGCGCTGACCTATGTGTGCATGGTCGAACGCGGGATCGCCCCGTGGCTCGCGATCCTGATCACGCTGGCGGCGCTGGTCGTCATTGCGGTGCTCACCGGACGGCTAGTGCTACGGCCGCTCGTCAATCGACCACCGATCACGCTGTTCATGGCGACGCTCGGCCTGAGTCTGATCCTGGAAGGGGCCGCGCAACTGTTATGGGGAGCCCAGGTGCACGGGCTCGAGCTGGGTATCGATGACAAGCCGTTGCGCCTGGGCGGCGTCATGATCAGTAAGTTCGACCTCTTCGCGGCGGCTGTCGCCGGCGCACTGGTGATCGGGCTAAGCGCGTTGACCCGCTATTCGCGTCTCGGCCTGAAGCTGCGCGCGGTCGCCGACGATCCGCTGGCCGCGCTCGCGGTCGGGGTGCGGCTTCCACAGGTCTGGGCAATCGTCTGGGCACTGGCCGGCTTCGTGAGCCTCGTCGCGGGACTACTTTGGGGCGCGCGTCTGGGCGTGCAGTTCTCGCTATCGCTGGTGGTCCTAAAAGCGCTGCCGGTATTGATCATCGGCGGATTTTCGTCGATCACTGGCGCGATCGTCGGCGGACTGCTGGTGGGCGCTAGCGAAAAGCTTGCGGAGGTCTATCTCGGCGCGATCATCGGCGACGGCATCGAGAACTGGTTCCCTTACGTAATCGCAATGCTTTTCCTGCTGGCTCGCCCGGCTGGGCTGTTCGGCGAACCGGCGGTGGAACGCGTTTGATGGAGACAAGATGGAACTGACCCGCACAACCTTCGACGCGCGACGCGCGGATCTCAAGCGCTGGCTGACGCCGTTGTCGCTCGTACTGGTAGCGTTCGTGGCCGTGCCGTTGGTCTCCAACGATTATTGGCTCAACGCGATCCTCGTCCCATTCCTGATTCTTTCACTGGCAGGGTTGGGGTTGAACTTCCTGACCGGCTATGCCGGGCAGTTGTCGCTCGGTTCGGCCGCCTTTATGTCGGTGGGAGCGTACGCGGCTTATAACCTGTTGGTCCGGCTACCCGCGCTGCCGCTGCCTGTTGCACTGCTGCTCGGTGGCTTCATCAGCGCGGCAGTAGGGGTGCTGTTCGGTTTGCCGAGCCTGCGCATCCGCGGCTTCTATCTGATTGTTTCGACCCTGGCCGCGCAGTTCTTCGTGGTCTGGATCTTTACTCGCGTCAGCTGGTTCTCCAATAACGATACGTCGGGCGTCCTTAGCGCGCCGCACCTTGCAATCGGCCACTGGCAAATCGATACACCGGCCGCACGCTATCTGTTCGTGCTCGGCGTCGTGGTGGTGCTGTTCCTGCTCGGCGCGAGTGTCGTGCGCAGCGATCTCGGCCGCCGCTGGATGGCGGTTCGCGACATGGATATCGCCGCACGCGTGATCGGCATTCCGGTCGGACAGAGCAAGCTGCTTGCGTTCGCGCTCAGTTCCTTCGTGCTCGGCATAGCGGGAGCGCTTTGGGCATTCGCCTACCTCGGTACGGTCGAGCCGGACGGCTTCAGTCTGAATCTGTCGTTTCAGGTTCTTTTCATCATCATTATCGGCGGCATGGGCAGTATCAGCGGCAACCTCTACGGCGCCGCATTCATCGTTTTGCTGCCAATCCTGCTGTCGAATGCCGCGACCGCGCTCGCACAGATCGGCATTGGGGCCGACCAGTTGCAGAACCTGCAAAAGATCATCTTTGGCACCTTGATCATTGTGTTTCTCATCAAGGAACCCGATGGTCTCGCCCGGCTCGTTCAGGTTGCGCGCCGCAACCGAACGAGACGGCCGGAAGGGCGCTAACACAATCTTTCCCGAATCTTCCCAGCTTTCGACCCATCAATCAGACGGAAAACATCAGCATGGCTAATTACATTACTCGACTCAACGCCGGTGGACCTGGCAAACTTCTGCGCCTGTTCGCGGCGAGCGTGGCACTAGCCGGTGTGGCTATATCGCAGGCGCATGCCGGCGGAACCGAATATTTTCCGCTGCAAAGCTATCGGGTTGGACCGTATGCAGCCGGCGGCACGGGATTCTTCGGCGGCTTTATCGACTACATGAAGTTGATCAATGCTCGCGACGGCGGGGTCAACGGCGTCAAGCTGGTCTGGAAAGAGTGCGAAACGGAGTACGTGGTCGAGAAGGGCGTCGAGTGCTACGAACGTCTGAAGAACAGCGGTCCGGACGGCGCACCGACCGCGGCAACCAATCCGTTGTCTGTCGGCATTGCCTACGCAACACTCGATCGCTCGAGCGCAGACAAGCTGCCGCTGATTACGATCAATCACGGCCGGACCGATTCGACCGACGGCGCGGTCTTCCCATATGTCTTCCCGCTGCAGCTCAATCCGTACAGCGAAGTGTCGGCGATCGTGAACTACATCGGACAACGCTCTGGCGGCCTGGAGCACCTCAAAGGCAGGAAGATCGTCGTGCTTTACCACGGCTCGCCTTATGGACGTGAAACGATTCCGGTGGTCGACCTGCTCGCGAAGAAGTATGGTTTCGAGGTCACGCAGATCGAGGTACCGCATCCGGGCAACGAGCAGGGCTCGCAGTGGCTGAAGATCCGCCAGATCGCACCGGACTGGGTGATCTTGCGGGGTTGGGGTGTGATGAATCCTGTGGCGCTGAAAAGCGCCCAGAAAGTCGGTTATCCGACCGATCACATCATCGGCAATATCTGGAGCAATTCGGAAGAAGACGTTCGACCCGCGGGTGAGGCGGCCAAGGGCTTCATCTCGATCACGACACACCCGTCCGGCACTGAATATCCGGTGCTTCAGGCGATCGACGGGTACGTGATCAAGGCCGGCAACGGTGATCTGAAGGATCCGGCACGCTTCGGCACGGTCTATTACAACCTTGGCGTCGTGAACGGGATCCTGAATGTCGAAGCGCTGCGCACCGCGCAGAAGAAGTTCGGCAACAAACCGTTGAGCGGCGAGCAGGTCCGCTGGGGCTTCGAACATCTGAACCTCGACGACGCACGACTCAAACAGTTGGGCGCGCTTGGCCTGGTCCAGCCTTTGAAGCTGACCTGCGAGGACCACGAAGGCGGCGGGGCGGTGCGCTTCCAGCAATGGGACGGACAACACTGGAAGGTCATCAGCGACTGGGTCCAGGCCGATCGCGCGCTGTTGCGGCCGATCATCGAAAAATCGGCGAACGCGTACGCGAAGGAAAAAGGCATCACGCCTCGCGACTGCCAGAAGGAGCTCTAAGCGATGGCCGCTGCCCGATTGCTCGAAGCGACCTCACTCGCCGTGTCATGGCAGCAGATCATTGTGGCTTTGCATGATGTGTCGCTGCACGTCGACGCCGGCGAGATCGTCGCGCTGCTCGGCGGCAACGGTGCCGGCAAGACGACCACGCTGAAAGCAATTTCGCGCCTGCTGCATGCCGAACGCGGCGAGATGACGTCGGGGCGCATTGCGTTCAATGGCGTCGACATCGCCCGCGATGAGCCGTGGCGACTCGTGGAGCGCGGCCTTGTTCAGGTCCTCGAAGGGCGCCGCTGCTTCGGCCGTCTCAGCGTCGAAGAAAATCTGCGTCTTGGCGGATTCGTGCGGCGTGGCCGGCGCGCGGAGCTCGAAGCGGATCTCGAACGGATCTATGCGACCTTCCCGCGGCTGAAGCTGCGCCGAAGACTGCCGGCCGGCTACGCGTCCGGCGGCGAGCAGCAGATGCTCGCGATCGGGCGCGCGCTGATGGCCAGACCGACGCTCGTTCTGCTTGACGAACCGTCGATGGGCCTGGCTCCGCAGATCGTCGAGGAGATCTTCGAGATCGTGGCCTCGCTCAATCGCGAAGGCGTCAGCTTCCTGCTTGCCGAGCAGAACGCAACGGTCGCACTGTGCTATGCCCACCGCGGTTACGTGCTCGAGAACGGCACGGTGGCCGCGCAGGGCAGCGCCGCCCAACTGCTGGACCTGGAGACGTTGCGCGATGCTTACCTGGGCCGGGGCGAGGGGAGTGCTGAGCACTGCTCTTCCACTTCGGCGATGACACTTTGATGAATCCCGACATCTTCTGATTTTTGCCGACATCGGGCGACACGCGCTATCTCGGCGAGTCGTCGAGCGCACGAGCACCGACCGTGGCCTACCTCGGCGAAATTGCTGTCGCTGCCGACCTGCGTGGCTACGACGGCGTGCTGATTCTCACGGGCAGCGGCCGCCTCGATCCTTGGGTGGTCGCGGCGAGCGGCGCGCCGCTGACGCGACGTTTGTTCCGGTCGCGTTACGGACTTCGCTCGGCGGGCCGAGCGTTGCCGCGCGCGCGGCGGCGACGCTCGATGCGGCGACCGGCGGACGCCTGCTGCTCAACGTGGTGCCGGGCGGCGACGCGGAGGAACCCGCCGCCGACGGCGTGTTCATGTCGCACGATGAGAGCTACGACGCGGCGAGCGAATATCTGACGATCTCGCGCCGTATCCACCGGTGAGGATCGTCGTCAGTTCCGACTGGCGAAGATTCGCGTGAACGCCATTAATCCAGGCGTGGTGACGACCGAGGGTTTGCGCACAGCAGGGTGGGTCACGCCTGAGGTTGAACAGTTGATCCTCAGCCAGACGCCGCTCGGCCGTCTGGGCCGACCGGATGACATCGCGTCGATCGCAGTCTTTCTTGCATCGGACGACGCACGTTGCTTGACAGGCCAACACCTTATTGCCAGCGGCGGCATGCGTTGACCCCGAAAACAGGCGCCGTGCAGCGTGGTGATGGAATGCACGTGCGGCTGCGCTGGAACGTGACCGGACAAGTCGCTGCCGTCAATGGTGGCGGCCCGCTCGTTAGCGGAGATGAGACCTGCTGTTCCCGGCTGGAAGTTCCAGGCAACGCGCTCTCGTACTGGATGGGGTGAGTGGAATGGACCGCGAAAAAGTAATCGCAAACATCGATCAGACTGACTGTGCGGCGTTGAAGGGCAGGCTCATCGAGGCCGGCTGCCAGGTGCTCATGATGCCCGCAGTTGGCGGGAAAATTGCGCATTGGAACGGCGCTTTGGATCCCCGTCCGAGAATGCTGGTCCGATGCAGCACCGTTGCTCAGGTCTCGAATGTGATGCGCGCGGCGAGCGCCTTCGATGCTCCACTCGCCGTCTACAACGGCGGGCAGGACTGGAACGGCCGGTCTACGCGCGACGGCAGTCTGCTGCCAGATCTTTGCGACTTGCGGACCATTGAGATCGACACCGGGCGCAGAGAAGCGACGATCGGCGCGGGCGTGACGAGCGCTCAGCTCAACCGCGCTGCGGGCGAACGAGATCTTGCCGCGGTGATCGGCAACGATGGGGCGGTGAGCGTGGCCGGCCTCACGCTCGGCGGCGGCTATGGACCGCTCATGACTCGCTTCGGATTGGCATGCGACAACCTCCTGTCGGCCGAGGTCGTGCTGCTCGATGGAAGCATCGTGACCTGCCACGGAGAACGCGAGCCTGACCTGTTCTGGGCGCTGCGCGGCGGCGGTGGGAACTTCGGGGTCGTCACGTCGATGCGCCTACGTCTTCACACGCTGGATGTCGCGCTGGTCGGTACCATCGTGTTCCCCTGGACTGACGGGCGTGCTGTCCTCGCGCACTTTGCCGGGTTGATGCTCCGGGCACCAGACGAGCTGTTCGGCGCCGCTGTCTTGGCAACCGGATCAGGCGGTAAGCCGGTGATCGTGATCTCGCTTGTCTGGACTGGAGAGCAGGCAGCCGGCGAGGCAATCATCGGCGAGGTGGCCGCAGCCGGTCATCCCATTGTCGTCAGGGCCGCCCCGACGGCTGCGCGCGACCTCCTCTCCCTGACCGATGGAAAGCTCGCCCAAGGTCTCGGCTACGAAGTTGCGACGCGGTGGTTCAGCGCCCTCACGGGCGCGACGATCGACGTACTCCTTGCAGCGTTCGAGGCGCGCACGTCGCCCTTAACCTCGATCATCGTCCATCATTGTCATGGAGCCGCTACACGGGTCGCCGCCGACGCGACCGCATTTGGCATGAGAGATCCGCACTTCACTGCTCTGATCTACGCAGCCTGGGAGCCTCCGCTTGCCGACGCGGCGTTGCATCGGATGTGGGCGGCGTCCCTGGACGGCGAACTCGCGCCCACCTCGTTGCCGGGGGGGTACGCTAACCTCCTGCCCGACCGCGCATCGGACCGGATAGCCCACGCCTACGGCCCCAATGCATTGAAGCTGTCCCGAATCAAAGCCCGCTTCGACTCGAGAGGCGTCCTCCATGCCATTCCGCTCCCCGCTTTTTCAGGGGCCGCGTGATGCCTATGATGACGCCCTTACAGGAGCAGTCAGATGGCAAACCCCTTGTTCAGCGTTGAGCAGCCAATCGCACAGCGAGTGCGTTCACAGGACTGCTCGGCAATCCGCGAGATTGTCAAACTGTCCGCTCCCCGCAGATGATCTCGTTCGGCTTGGCCGCAGCGCAAGCGCGCCGGAATATATAGCGAGCGTCGAGTGTTGTCAGGATAGCCCAGTCATCAAAAGCCAATCGGCCCGGTGGAGCAACCGAGATGTCTTGTCTCGGAACACGCCCCCAACCCACACGGACGCCGCGACTCATTACGTTGCAAGAGCGCCTGTTCGAGTCCGCGGAAGCCCACCCTGATGCGATTGCGCTGATCGCCGGCGACGATACATGGACCTACTGTCGTCTGGCACGGTATGTCAGAAAGCTTTCACAAGGCCTGAGCGCACAGGGTCTGAAACCAGGCGATCGCGTTGCACTGCATTTGACGAACAAACCGGAAACCGTCGTCGCGTATTACGCGTGCATGTTGACAGGCATGATTGCGGTGCCGCTGAATAACCGGCTCACACGCGCGGAACTCGAGCGGCAATTGCGACGGCTGCAGGTTTCGTTGTATCTGGGCCAGATTGATCTGTACGGCGCAATTGCCAGCATGGATGGTTCGATTCTCGATGCGGACCGGCGCTTTCTTGTCGACGGCTCGTCCCAGAGCACGGGCGTAAAGGCATGGAGCGAGTTGCTTGAGCACCCGGAAGACGAGGTGCGGCTCGCGCTGGCGCGCGTCGATGAACCTGCGCTTCTGCTGTCAACGTCCGGCACTACGGGGGAGCCGAAGTTCGTCACCCACACTCAGCGCACAGTGTGCGCGATAACGCAAGCATGCCAGGCCGTCGCGTCGAGGCCGTACGAAGACACGGGATCATCGCTGCCGCTTCGCAGCCATATCGGCGGGATCGTTAGCCGGATCCCGCCCATTCTTTCCGGCAACCAGGAATCAGTTTGCCGGCATTGCGTCGATCCGGCCGAACACGCCCGTCGTCTTGCTCGGGCCGGCCGCGTAGAAGAGCGTATTAGAGGGCTGACTGTCGACATTGCTGCCGAAACTGAGCCCCCATAGACCTGGTCGTGCGAACCGCTGTCCGTTGGACAGCGTGAGCTTACCCAGATCGTGTCCCGTACCGGGATCGAACGCCTCGATCGTGCCGTCACCGAAGTTGCCCACCATTAAAGCGTTGCTGAGCGGGCCAAAGTTGGCCGGAGCCTGCGCGATACCCCACGGGGCGTTCAACGAACCACCATTGTTCTCGATGCGTTCGATGAAATTACCGGAAGCATCGAATTCGTCGAGAATCCCCAATCCGGCCCCTACCACCTGGGCGCTCGCGGCGGCGTTCTGCCTCGCGTATGACACAAAGATCTTTGTGCCGATTGCCTGAATGCCGAACGGTGCGAACCCCGACGGCAAGTTGGGATCCGTGAACTGGCCGGTTAGCTGGACCTTGGTGAAGTTCGTATCGAACACGTCGACCTTTGCGTTATGAAAGTCGGTAGCGTAAAGATACGGTTGACCGGTGACGCTCGACTGCGTCAGGCCTTTATAGTTGGCGCCATCTACCCCGCCGTCAAAGGCCGTGACGGCCTCGGTCGGCAGGACCTTCGGCGACCACGCGGCAATCGTTCCACCCTCCGTCGCCCATATGAAGACGGCATTGGTGCTCTTGCCGCCGGAACTGATGGCAAAACCGGAAGCCTTATTGAACACCATCCCAGTGTTGGCGGCCGTGCCGCTGCTGCCGGCTGGAATCGTCACCACCAGCGACTGAACCACGCCATTCCCATCGTACAGGGTCGACTTGTTGGTGGTGTTATCCGATACCCAGAAGGTACCGGTGGGATTGAAAGCAACTCCCCATCCGTTCTGGAGGTTGGGATCGGTGTGTACAGCGGGCGAGCTTCCGTCTGAAACCAGCGTCGTCGCAACATAAGGCGTAGCGGAAGGATCTGACGCGCTGTTGCTCCCACCGCTTCCACCGCCGCCGCACGCCGTCAGCATTCCGGCAGTTGCACCCAATGCAAGGGTACCAATAATCGGGTAAAAGGTCATTTCAAGCTCCATTTTTTATCAAGTCCAATTGTTCCGAAGCGCCTCCAGACGTCCCGGAACTCCGCATAAATCATTGATTTCCCGCTGAACGTGCGCAAGGTTGACGAAGAGATATTTTCAGGCTTACTAAATTTCAGATTCCGTGGAATGCCTGAGAACAAAGGCATTCGCTTCGGCCGTGACAGGTCCCGCTGGCAACTGAGCCGTATCTCGCGTCCTCATGCCCCACTATCGATAATGGACATGATCTCCGGGCACTCGCCGGAGGCTCATCGGCCTGCTTCTCTAAAACAATCGCCGACGAATCTTTATTCCCGTGTGGCATTGCCTGTCGTGCAACGAGAGAGATGGCGCCGGAAATTCGGAGACGCCGCTGAGAGGAACAGCCGTGGCTTGTCGCCTTGAGAGCTAGTGCGGTCTCACTCAATTCGCCATCGGCGCGTTTGCGATATCCGCCGTTGAGGAAGATCAGGCGCAATCGCGCGCCAGTCCCATCATTGAACCCGGATTCGGCGACCGCGACGTTGACGGTACAGATTCGTTTGCAAGTTCTGGATAGTTTTCGTTTGCAAAACTTATTGAAGAATCGTCACACGCCGGGCTACCTGCTCTGGAGGATGCATCACGATGCAGGTGCAGAGTAATGGTGACTTAGGCTGAACGACAAAACTGACACGTGTGTAAGGGGCAGACCTCGACGGATTTATATTTCGCGAGTGTTCTCCCGTTCCGTTAACTGGACTGGTTTGAATAGCGGTAGTCGGACGAATACCCCATGTCGGGGACGATGAAGGTTGCTGGACGATGCGGACGTTACGTTGAGCATGCCGGGGCTGCTGGCGTTGATGCAAGTCTCAATATGTGGGTGGGAATGCCGCGTGGATTCGGCGGGCGTGGGTAAATTACACACTGCATCATTGACCTTGAAAGCCATTAGTGCATTCATTGACGAAGACGCAAGGAGAGTGAAATGAGAACTTCTGCTCGTATTGGGCATGTAGCCCACTGTTACGCCCGCATTCGCGCGCTGCGACGGCCCAAATCTTTCGACCGGGTCGGCCGCGATCGTCGCCGTCTGCGAATTTTTTCCGGACGTTGCACAATACAGACGTCGCCGCTCGGCCCGGTGCGGCCAGTCTTTCGTCGGCCTGTCCGACCGTCATTCATCGGTTATCAGCCAGTCAATCATGTCAACAGCAGAGGATGACAGTCTGCCCGGTCTGCTGCCGGGAATGCTGCCGCGACTGTGGGCGTTCTCGTTGCGCCTGAGCGGCAACCAGCATGACGCCGAGGATCTTCTCCAACGCGCCTGTGTTAGAGGGCTGGAGCGCGCCGATCAGTTGCAGCCTGGCACGTCTCCCCTTAGTTGGATGTTTTCCATCGTCCACTCCACCTGGATCAACGAACTGAGAGCGCGTAACGTGCGCAACCGCTCGAGCATGGACTGGGACGACGAGTTTCTGCAAACCGTCGCCGATCCCGGTGCGCGCACGCCGGAAGAGAATATGCTGCACGGCGAGATTATCGCGGCAGTCGAGCGGCTTCCCGAGGCGCAACGAACAGTGATGCTGCTCGTGGCCGTCGAGGGCATGAGCTATGCCGAGGCTGCCGAGACGCTCGGTGTGCCGATCGGCACGATCATGAGCCGGCTGTCGCGCGCCCGGCAGACTATTGGGACGCGATTCGGTCACCGCGAGGCAACGACTGCGCGGTCATCCCACAGCGAGCAGTCCGATGATGATCGATGACGCCACCCTGTTAGCCTACGTCGACGGAGCATTACCGCCGGACGAGTGCCCGCATGTCGAGCGTGCGATCCGGGAGTCGGACGACCTGTCGTTGCACATGTCGACCTTGCGAGCGTCGCGATTACCGTACGCGGCAGCGTTCGGCAGGCAGGCGTTGCCGCCGCTGCCGGAGACTTTGCGCCGCAACGTCGACGAACTGTTACGCCAGCGTCTGGCGGGTGCACGCGCTCCTCAAGCGGTCAATGACGCCACTGCAATCCATGCAATTGATATCGCCGGCGGCCGTGAGTCAGGCGAGTCATGGCTCGCGTCTGGCGGCAACTTCCATCGACCGAAGCCGCGCGCCTCGTTGCCGTGGCTCGCGGTCGCATTTGTCACGGGCGCCGTCTGCTGCGGCTTCGCGTACCGTCTGTTGCCTCAATTGTCAGGCGGCGGCGCAATCATGACGGAGTCAAACGATTCGAGCGTGTCGCCGTGGATTGCTGCGGCCGCCAGCTATCAGCAGCTTTACACACGCGACACTGTCGCCTCGCTGCAGCCTGACCTGCGCGCGACCGCTGCAACCGTCGCCGAAATCCGCAGGGACGACGGCCTGGCTGTGAAGATCCCCGATCTGCGCAGTCAGGGGCTCTCGTTCAAGCGCGTGCAGCGCCTGAGTTTTCGGGGCAAGCCGCTCGTGCAGATCGTCTACCTGCCGGAGCACGGCGCCCCTGTCGCGCTATGCGTGCTGAAAGAGGCGAAAGCCGATGCGGTGCCCGCGAGCAAACGTATCGGAGGGATGGACGTCGTGGCGTGGCGGCGTGGCCAACTCGGCTATGCGCTGATTGGCGAGCACGGCGGCCTCGATCTCGACGCGCTGGGCAAGCAGCTATATGACGGCCAGATGTCGACCACCATCGGCCGCAACGACGCACATGAAGACGCCAGGTTGTCCTGATCGGCGGCGTGGGCGCGGTTTGGCGGTGCGCTGGCTCGCGGTATTCGCGGTGCCCGCGCTGCTCGCCGCGCTGTTTGCCTGGTGCGCGGGATGGCTCGCGCCCGGCCTGACCGCACAGCGCATCGTTGATGCATTCGAGGCGACGTCGACGCCGCATCCGGGCTTCCGGCGCAATCATGCGAAAGGTATTTGCGTCACCGGACACTTCGACAGCAACGGCGCCGGCGCACAGCTTTCGCGCGCGAGCGTATTCGAACGCGGCAGCTACGCCATCGTCGGGCGCCTGTCGATACCGGGCAGCAATCCACAAGAGGACGACGACGATGGCATGGTGCGTAGCTTTGCGCTGCGCATTGCGCTGCCGCAGGGCGAACAGTGGCGCCTCGCGATGAATTCGGCGCCGATCTTCGCGGTGCGCACGCCGCAGGCGCTATTTGATGAGCTGCGCGCACAAGCGTCGGATCCACGAACCGGTCACGCCAATCCCGCAAAAGTGCAGGCGTTTCTCGATGGCCATCCGGAGGCCCGTGCGTTTATGGAATGGGTCCGTTCGCACCCGCCATCTTCCCGCTTCAGCAATGCAACCTACTACGGTATCAGTTCGTTCCAGACCACCGATGCGCGTGGCGTGAAGCGTTTCATCCGCTGGGACGTGGTGCCGGACAACCCTTGGCGTCCTGTCGGAGCACGCGCGCAAATCGATCCCGATTTCCTGTCACACGATCTGGTGATGCAACTCGCGAAGGGGCCGTTGCGCTGGCATCTGGTGCTGAGCGTGGCGATGCCCGGCGATCCGATCGACGATTCGACGCAGCAATGGAACGATTCGCCGCAACGCGAGCGGATCGACGCGGGCACAGTCGTGATCGATCGCGCGCAAACGCAGATCGATGGGCCATGTCGCGACATTTCGTTCGATCCGACCATTCTGCCCGACGGCATCGCGCCATCCGCCGACCCGTTGCTCGTAGCACGTTCGTCGGCATATGGGGTCTCGTTCGACCGCCGAACGAAAGAAGAGGCCGCTGCCGGGGGGAATCGTCACTGAGTGCGACCTGGGAAGAACGTGCAACCCGGACTATCATAGAGACTTGACGACCAACGAGCGGTGCCCGTCCTGCCTGGTGCAGACGAGTGCGGGCGAATCCCGGTCACGCTCGATTTCCTTTCAGCCTGGCGACCTATGAGACCCGACGACAGCAGATTGATGGCGTATGTCGATGGCGACCTCGGCCCGACCGAGACTGCATCGATCGAGAAAGAACTCGCCGTTTCGCCTGAATTGCAGGAGAGCGTCAAATTGCTGCGCGCGTCGCAACTCCCTTATCGCGAGGCGTTTGCAACGCAGAAACTGCCGCCGTTGCCGGTCGAATTGCAACGCCAGATCGACGCCATGGCGAGCGCCGCACGGCTCGCGCAATCGAACCCCACAGCTAGCCAGCCCGTGCGGTCACGAAAACCGCAGGCGCGTTTGTGGCTCGCCGCGGCATTTGTCGCCGGAGCGTTTTGCGCGGGCCTCGCGCTGCGGCTCGGCCCCGCGTTGCTGGGCATGCCGGGCGGTGGGGGCGGGGGTGCGACGAGCGTCGCATCGGGCGAGGCGTCGCCGTGGATTCGCGCGGCGGTCGACTATCAACGGCTCTTTACGCGCGATACCGTCGCCGACATCACGCCCGACCTCAAAGCTTCCGCGAGAACCGTTGCGGCGATCCGGCAGGTCGACGGCGTTGCGTTGCGAGTACCGGATCTGCAGGCGGCGGGGCTGTCGTTCAAGGGAGTCTCGCGCCTGCGTTTCAACGACAAGCCGCTGGTCCAGATCGTCTATCTGCCCGCCGACGGCGCGCCCGTCGCTCTGTGCGTGATGAAAGACGCGCGGCCGGACAAGGCAATTGCGCAACAGCAATTGAACGGCATGACCGTCGTATCGTGGCGGCAAAACGATCTGGCGTTCGCGCTGATCGGCAAGCCGGACTCGGTCGATCTCCAGTCGATCGCGCAACAGATCACGAACAGCAGCGTGGACGCGCTGATCTGATTGCGTTGCCTTTTCGTCGGCTCCCCACGGCTCAAGGCTGCAGATCGTCGAGGGCACGCAAAAAGGCCGCTCGGTCCGCCTGCGCCGGCAGCGCGTCGGCCAATCGCGCGCGGAAGGTCGCCGTGTCCGCGCCACGCGCGGCGTGCTCGGCAATGATGCGCGCGATCGGGCCGACGTGCGATGCGAGCCGCCGTACAGCGACTTCGACCTGCCGGGAATCGAGCGGCGTGCACGCTGCGGATACATCCGCAGCAGACATCGCGCCTCGCATGGAGCCATCGGCTAAGGCGATAGTATGCTGCTCGATCAGCGTATCGAACTCACGACGCGCCGAGTCGCCGGAAAAATGGCGCGCCAGTTGTTCCAGTAGGGTGCGCGAATCGCTCGCCTGAGATGCAGCGCGCCGCACGAGCAGCGATGCAACCGGTCCGACATGGCTCGCGAGGCGCTGCTCCACTTCAGCCAGAAACTCCGGCGGCCAACCAGCCGCGGCGCTGGCCGCTGGCGGCGCGAGCGCCTCACGCGCCGGCCCCCCACGCACGACGGTATGGTTGGGGTCGAGCCGCGCCATCAATGTTTGCTGCAAGGTCAATAAAGCGTTGCGCCAGCTTTGTGCGGACGCGAACCGGTCCTCAGGCCGCTTGGCGATTGCCTTCAGTACCATGGCATCGAGTTCGGCGGGCAGCCATGCAGCATGCGTTGACGGAGGCGGCGGCATCTCGTTGATCACCTGATGCATGACGGTGGCCGATGCACCGGTGAACGGGCAATGCCCGCTCAGCATTTCGTACAGCACGACGCCGGCGGAAAACAGATCGCTACGTGCATCGACCTCGCCGCCCGCATACTGCTCCGGTGACATATAGCTTGGTGTGCCGATCATCATGCTCGCTTGCGTCAGACGTCCCGTATCGAGCTGTGCGATGCCGAAGTCCGTCACCTTGCATTCGCCGCGTGAGGCGATCAGCAGGTTCGCGGGCTTGATGTCACGATGGATCACGCCAAGTTCGTGCGCATACGCAAGCGCATCGAGTAATTGCGCGAACCACGTGAGCGCATCCATCAACGGTATCGTGCCGCCGTTGCGGGCATGGTGGGCGAGCCGTTGCGCAAGATTTTCGCCACGTACATATTCGAGCGCGATGAAAGCAACGCCTTGTGCCTCTCCATAGTCGAACACGCCGACAACGTGAGGATGTACGAGCCGTCCTGCGGCGCGCGCTTCGTTGAGAAAGCGGGCGGTCAGTTCCGTGCGGGTTGGTTCCGCCGTGCCTTGTCCGTCGTTCAGCAGCGCGGCGTGTATCGTCTTGAGCGCCACCTGGCGCTGGATGTGCGGATCGGTCGCGAGATAGACCGTGCCCATGGCGCCGCGTCCGAGCACGCGCTCGATCCGGTACCGGCCGATCTGTGCGGGTGTCGTGGCAGGGTGCGAAGTCATGGCGTCGTTCACGATAGGCGGCCCCCTTACTCCTGGTGCTCTTCGAGAATTCCGAACGCGGTGATGAGGCTCGTGCGCATCCGTCCGAACGACACCGCGAGCGAGGCTATTTCGTCGCTGCCACCTGCAGGCAATTCGACATCACTGAGCTTGCCGAGACTCACTTCGTCTGCGGCGCGCGACAACATCTGCAAACGCCGCGTGACGAGAAAATGCACCATCGCGTTCAGCACGACGAGCACCACCGCGAACACCGCGGTTAGCGACAGCATCAGACTGCGCCAAACCACGTGGCCGCGCGCAATCGATTCGGACATCGGCACCGACACGAACTCCGCGCCGATCACGTCGTTCATGGTCCAGCCGAAACCGTTGGCCGGTCCGTATTTGTCGAGCATCGTGGTTGGCGCCGCAGACGGCGTGCTGTGGCATTGCATGCAAGCGGTGTCGGTGATGCGGCTCGGATGCGCGAGAAACAGCAACTGGTGGCCACCCGGCGTGCGGCGCTCTCCGGTTGCTTCCTTCAATTCCGGGTGATCGTGCAGATGCTCGATGACTTCATTTTCCCAATCGGTCGGCCGGTCGCGCGGGTTGGTGGGATTGAGCATCGTCGCCTTGTACGAAAAGTTTGGAAACGCGCTCTGCAGCGAGTTCAGCATTTCGATCGCCGAATACGCCGGCACCGACTCCGGCACAAATGAATACTTGATCTGCGTCGCGAGCAGGGGCGTGATGTGTTGGGCCGTGTAGTTCTGCATCGCGGAGGCGGCGCTGAGCAGCACGTCGGCATCGTGACGCGTTTCGTTGAGCGCCTGCTGTTGCAGCACCCGATCCGCAACGAAACCGATTGCCGTTAGTCCGATCGCGAAGACCGCGATGAACACGAGATTGAACTTGATGGCGAGCGAGAGTTTCATGGGCGTACCGGGCCGGATGAGTAGCTGGAGTAGCTGAATAGATAGGCGGACCGAGTCTGAATCGCTGTTGAGGATCAACGAATGAGCTTTGCGGAGCATTTCCTATCACGACGCACAGTGAACGCAACGCGTTGAATCGCGCGGGTATTAGCAAAACAGCTGCGTCGCAGGATTATTCCGAATTTCAGACGAATGCCGCGGTCAAGCGCATCCCACATAGTGACGACACTAGGGCATCGCGCCCGAAACACGGCCGCGACCAGCAACATCCACGGAATATCGCGCCGAGCTCGGCTGTTCTGGTTTGCGAAGATGATGGCAAGCATGAGCGGGAACCCCTTGGCGCTCCGTACGAAACATATGGAATAGATCACGAAGCTGCGCTGTTATGGATGCGTGAATTACCCGCCGCCAACACTCCGAGCCGATCGAAGGATCCTCGCGGATCGGCGATCTCATATAACTGTACGGATACCTGAGGGATTGACGAATGGCTACGAAGCAGAGCAGTCAGAAGTTTATTGGGCGCAATCGGGCTCCACGCGTACAGATCGAGTACGACGTGGAGCTGTACGGTGCGCAGAAGAAGGTGCAGATCCCGTTCGTGATGGGTGTGCTGTCGGACCTGTCCGGTGCAAATGTTGACGATCTTGCGCCGATAGAAGCGCGCAAGGCGCTGGAAGTGGACGTCGATAACTTCGACAGTCGCATGCAGTCGATCAAACCACGCGTGAATTTCAGCGTGCCCAATACGCTCACAGGCGAGGGCCAGCTCGGCGTCGATATCAGCTTCGAAAGCATGGACGATTTTTCGCCTGCCGAAGTGGTGCGCAAGGTGGACGCGCTTGCAAAGCTGCTGGAGGCGCGCACACAGCTCGCCAATCTGGGCACCTACCTGGACGGCAAGGCGGGCGCGGAAAAATTGATCGCGCAGGCAATCAAGGACCCCGCGCTCCTGCAATCGCTGGGCGCGGCGCCGAAGCCCGCTGATGCCGATACCGACGCCGCGGCCGACACCGAATCCGGACAGGAGTGAGCGCGATCATGGAGATCCAGAAGCAGATCGAGCAGGATGTTGAAGGCGCAGTGAGCGAAGCCAGCGAGTTCTCCGCGCTCCTCAGCAAGGAGTTCAAGCCGAAGAACGAGCGCGCGAAGGAAGAAGTCGAATCAGCGGTGCGCACCCTTGCCGCACAAGTGCTGCAGGACTCGCACATCGTCTCGGACGATTTGATGCAGACGATCAACGCGTATGTTGCCGAGATCGACCGCAAGCTCAGCGAGCAGTTGAACGCCATCATGCACCACGCGGATTTCCAGAAGCTGGAAGGCTCGTGGCGCGGGCTGCATCATCTCGTCACCAACACCGAAACGGACCCGATGCTGAAGATCCGCGTGGTGAACGTGTCGAAAAAGGAACTGGGGAAAAACCTGAAGCGCTTCAAAGGCGTTGCGTGGGACCAGAGTCCCGTGTTCAAGCGCATCTATGAAGAAGAATATGGCCAGCTCGGCGGCGAGCCATATGGTTGCCTCGTCGGCGATTACTATTTCGACCACAGTCCTCAGGATGTCGAAATGCTGCGCGGCATTTCGCAGATTGCCGCCGCCGCGCATGCACCCTTCATCTCGGCGGCGGATTCGACGTTGCTGGGCATGGAAAGCTGGACCGAACTGTCGGGCAAGCGCGATCTCTCGATGATCTTCACGACGCCGGACTACGCCGGCTGGCGGTCGCTGCGCGAAATGGACGACGCGCGCTATCTCGCGCTGACGATGCCGCGCACGCTCGCGCGCCTGCCGTATGGCGCAAAGACCGACCCGGTCGATGCGTTCGACTTCGAGGAAGACACCGCAGGCGCGGATTCGGCGAAGTACACGTGGCAAAACGCGGCATTTTCGATGGCGGTCAACATCAACCGTTCATTCAAGTACTACGGCTGGTGCACGCGCATTCGCGGAGTGGAGTCGGGCGGCGCGGTCGACAGTCTGCCGGTGCATACCTTCCCGAGCGACGACGGCGGCATTGACATGAAGTGTCCGACCGAGATCGCGATCACCGATCGCCGCTCGGCCGAACTCGACAAGATGGGGCTGATGCCGCTCGTGCATCGCAAGAATTCGGATATCGCGGCATTCATCGGCGCGCAATCGGTCGCGAAGCCGGAAGAGTATGACGATCCCGCGGCCACGGCGAATTCGAATCTGTCTGCGCGATTGCCCTATATGTTCGCGTGCTGCCGTTTCGCCCACTACCTCAAGTGCATCGTGCGCGACAAGATCGGCTCGTTCAGCACGCGAGAACAGATGGAAAGCTGGCTGTCGAACTGGGTCATGAATTACGTCGATGGTGATCCGGTGAATTCGAGCGAAGAAAGCAAGGCACGCAAGCCATTGGCTGCCGCGCAGGTCGTCGTCGAAGAAGTCGAAGGCAATCCCGGCTACTACACGTCGAAGTTCTTCCTCAAACCGCATTACCAGCTCGAAGGACTGACGGTATCGCTGCGCCTGGTGTCGCGTCTGCCGTCCGCACAGGCAGCTTGACGCGTCTGCCGCACATTGTCTTGCAGCTAAGCATCGGAGCGGGAGCGTTCCGGCGCTGATCATTCGCCGCTACGGCGAGAACATCAATCTGGCCTACTGATAGAGGTAACTATGTCGTTCGATATGCACCTGAAATTCGGTTCTGGAACGGTCACGATCCAGGGGGCTTCCAACCATTCGAAGCACAAGAACCAGGTTCCGATCATCGCGTGGTCGTGGGGCGTCAGCAATACGGGCAACCTGCACACGGGCGCGGGCTACGCGGCAGGAGGCAAGGCCAACATTCAGGACATCACCATCACGAAGTACGTCGACAGTTGCTCGAACGCACTGTTGAACGCTTGCTGCACGGGTGCGCGCGTCGACGACGCGTATCTGTACGTCACCAACGCAACCGGTCAGCAGACCGATTTCCTCACCATCGAGATGAGCGAGGGTGTACTGATCACGTCGGTATCGACAGGCGGCAGCGGTGGCGACGAGCGGCTCACAGAGAACGTTACGTTGCACTTCGGCAAATTCAAGTATGCGTTCCAGCCGCAGGACGACGAAGGCAAAGCCAACGGCGGCACCAAGGACTTCACTTTCGATATCCAGCAGGTCGCCAAGCAGTAAGCAGGCCTCGGCGCCGGGCCGTTTGCCTTTTGCCCGGCTTTCCCGTGTTCGAGACACGTTGTTGAGGAAGCGCACGTCATGGCAGAACTGATGCCCCAGGAACGTTTGCAGCCGTCGCTGCTTGACCGTCTGACCGATCTCGATCCCGCGCAGCGCGAGGAGAGCCGGGAGCAGCGAGTCATTACGGCTAAGCGTTTGCGTGAATACGTTACGCGCGACATCGCGTGGCTGCTCAACTGCACGCGTCAATGGAGCGGCGAAGAATTGACCGGATTCCCCCACGTGCGCCATTCCACGCTGAACTTCGGAATTCCTGATCTTGTAGGTACAGCGCACTCGGGTATCGACGTCGCTGGGCTGCAGAACCGTATCCGCTCGGCGCTGCTCGACTTCGAGCCACGCCTGATTGCCAGTACCGTTCAGGTGAGCGTCGAGATCGACGACACCCGCATGGACGGCCGTTCTCTGCAGTTTGTGATCGAAGCGGACATGTGGGCCCAGCCGATGCCGCTCGCCCTTTATCTGCGCACTGACGTCGATCTCGAGACCGGCGAGTTTCATGTGTCGCAACGCTTGCGCTGAACGTCATGGATCCACGACTCCTGCATTACTACAATCGCGAGCTGCAACACGTCCGGGAGATGGGCGCGGAGTTCGCGAGCGAATATCCGAAGATCGCCGGCCGTCTCGGCATGGACGGCCTGGATTGCGCGGACCCGTACGTCGAGCGATTACTCGAAGGCTTCGCGTTCCTCGCCGCGCGCGTGCAACTGAAGCTCGATGCGCAGTATCCGGTGTTCACGCAGCATCTGCTGGAGATGATCTACCCGCATTACCTGACGCCGGTTCCGTCGATGGCGGTCGTGCAACTGCATCCTGATCAGGCGGAGGATCTGGCCGGAGCAGGCCATCCGGTCGCGCGGCACACGGTCTTGCGCAGCCTCACCGGCTTCGGCGAGCCTACCGCATGTGAATACCGCACCGCGCACGACGTGAGGCTGTGGCCGCTCGCCATTGCGGAGGCGAGATACTTCGACACGCCCGCGGCGCTTGCCGCCGCGGAACTCGTGCCGCCGGCGCAAGCGGGCCAGGTACGCGCGGGTCTGCGCCTGAAGTTCAGAACGTTGGCCGGCGTGGCGGTGAACACGCTCGCGCTCGACGCCTTGCCGGTTTTTCTCGCCGGCGCCGGCGATCTGCCGCGTTTGCTGTACGAGCAGCTGATCGCGAACCGTACCGGCTATACGGTGCGCACGGCCGCGCAGGATGGGCAAACCGTCGAGATCCACCATGACGGCGTGGCGCTGCGCGCCAAGGGCTTCGACGAAGACGACGCGATGCTGCCCTACGGCGGCCGCTCGTTCAGCGGTTACCGGCTGTTGCAGGAATACTTCGCCTGTCCGGAGCGCTTCCTGTTTGCGGAGTTCACCGGATTGCGAGCGGCGCTCGCGTGTTCGCGGAGCAACGAGTTCGAGATCGTGGTTTGGCTCGAGCGCAGTGCGACGCGGCTCCACAACGCGATCGACGCGGGCAACTTTCGGCTGTTTTGCACGCCGGCCGTCAACCTGTTCGAGCGACGTTCGGACCGCATTCATCTGCAACAGGGCGCAACCGAATATCACGTCCTCGGTGACCGCACCCGGCCGATGGATTTCGAAGTGCATAGCGTACTCGAAGTGCAGGGCTACGGCGATCGCCAGGAGCCGGAGCAAAGCTTTCTACCGTTCTACGACAGCACCGCGCGTAACTGGCACAGTCCGCAGGCGGCGTTCTATACGTTGCGCCGCGAGCCGCGCCTGCTGTCCGGTCGCCAGAGGCAGCGCGGCGCGCGCTCAAGCTACGGCGGCAGCGAGACGTTCATCGCACTCGTGGATGCCAACGACGCGCCCTATGCGACCAAACTGCGCCAGCTTGGGCTGCGGCTCCTGTGCACGAATCGTGATTTACCGCTGCATATGCCAGTGAGCAAGTCATACACCGATTTCACACTCGACACCGACGCGCCCGTTTCGTCGATTCGCTGTGTAGCCGGACCGACCCGGCCTCGCGCGTCGGTGGCGAACGGCGAATCCGCCTGGCGCCTGATCAGTCATTTGCAGTTGAACTACCTGTCGCTGCTCGACGAAGAGGGAGAAACGGGCGCTGCGGCGCTGCGCGAAATGCTCGGCCTGTACCACGACCCGTTCGACGCCGCGACACGGCGGCAGATCGAAGGCGTCAAGCATGTCGCGGCGAAGCCGGTCACACGACGCGTGCCGGTGCCCGGGCCGGTCACATACGGACGCGGGCTGCAGGTTACGCTGACCTGCGACGACGCTGCGTTCGAAGGCAGCGGTGCATTCCTGTTCGCGTCGGTATTGCAGCATTTCTTTGCGCGCTACGTCTCGCTGAATTCGTTCGCTGAGACGGTGTTGCGCACGCTCGAACGAAATGAGGTGGCCCGATGGCCCGCGAAGCTCGGCAAGCGTCCGATCCTGTAACGCTCGCAGCGGCGTTGCATGCGAGCCCCCGGGATTTCGAGTTTTTCGAGGCCATGCGCCGCCTCGAATGCGGGTATCCCGAGCGGCCGCGGCTCGGTCATTCGACCCGGCCGGCTGAGGATGCCGTGCGTCTCGCGCATGCCGCGACGCTGGAGTTCCCATCGCGCAGCATCGCGCGATTCGAGCCGGAAAAAAGCGGCCGGCCGGCGCGCGTGGTCGGATTGTTTCTCGGCTTATTCGGGCCGCACGGACCGTTGCCGCAGCACCTCACAGAACACGCGATCGAGCGCGAGCAGAATGCGAAAGACCCAACGCTGGTCGCGTTCGCCAACGTGTTTCATCACCGGATGCTGAGCCTCTTCTATCGCGCGTGGGCTGATTCGCAGCCTACCGTGCAGATGGACCGCCCGGAAGACGATCGGTTTCGCACATGGATCGGTGCGCTGATCGGCATCGCTACGCCGCATCTCGACGGGCGCGATGCGCTGCCGGATCAGTACAAGCGTTTCTTCGCCGGGCGGCTCGTGCCTCAGGCACGCAATGCCGAGGGGCTCGAATGTTTTCTTGAGCATTACTTCGGCGTGCAAATGGGCGTGATCGAGTTTGTCGCCGGGTGGATGAAATTACCCCGGGACGCGCGTTTTCACATCGGAAAGAGCATGGCGGCATTGGGCCGCGATGCATTGCTAGGTGCACAGGTGCGTGGCGCGCAGCAGCGCTTCCGGCTGCGTGTCGGGCCGCTGACCCGCAACGAGTTCAATCGCTTTCTTCCGGGCGGCGACACGCTCCCGCAACTGGTGGCCGCGGTCAAGCTGTACGTGGGCGAGGAGCGGGGCTGGGACGTGCAACTCGTGCTGAAGAAAGAGGAAGTTCCGCTAACGCATCTGGGGCAGGGCGGCAGCATGGGCTTCAACACGTGGATGGGCCGCTATCCGAAACCCAGCGACGCGGACGAGGTCGTGTTCAGACCGGTCGAATGAAGGCCGGCGTACGCGGGCTCGCGCATTGCTCAACTGAACCGGCCGCCTTGCGGCCGCCTCACGGTCACACAGGATCGAAATCATGGCAGACATCAGTCGCGGCGCGTTGTTCGGCAAGCTCAATGGTCTTGCCTATAGGGGCATCGAAAGCGCCACCGTGTTTTGCCGGCTGCGCGGCAACCCATACGTCGAACTGGCGCACTGGATTCATCAGATCCTGCAGCTACAGGACTCGGATTTGCATCGCATCGTCAGGCATTTTGGCCTGAATGCTTCGCACCTCGCGCGAGACGTCACGGCCGCCCTTGAACGTTTGCCGCGTGGCAGCGTCAGCATCTCCGATCTGTCCGCCGAGGTGGAAGAAGCGGTCGAGCGTGGCTGGGTATTCGCTACGCTGCTGTTCGGCGAGAGTCAGGTGCGCACCGGCTATCTGATTGTTGGCCTGTTGCGCACGCGGCATTTGCGCCGCGCATTGCTAGAGGTGTCGGCGCAATTCGACGAGCTTCGGGTCGAGACCCTGGTCGACAACTTTGAAGGGGTCGTCGAAGGCTCGCCCGAAAGCGGTCAGCGCGCCACGGACGGCTTTCTCGCCGGCGCCGAAGCACCCGCCGAAAGCGGCGCCGGTATCGCGCCCGCCCAATTGGGCAAGCAGCAGGCATTGCAGCAGTTCACGGTCGATCTGACCGCGCAGGCGCGCGACGGCAAGATCGATCCCGTCGTTGGCCGCGACGTCGAGATTCGCCAACTGGTCGACGTGCTGATGCGCCGGCGCCAGAACAACCCGATGCTGGTTGGAGAGGCGGGTGTCGGCAAGACAGCCGTGGTCGAAGGATTTGCGCTTCGCATCACGCGGGGCGACGTGCCGCCGCCGTTGGAGAACGTGCAGGTACGCGGGCTCGACATTGGCCTGCTGCAGGCCGGTGCGAGCATGAAGGGCGAATTCGAGAACCGTCTGCGTCAGGTGATCGACGAAGTGCAATCCTCGCCGAAGCCCATCATTCTGTTCATTGACGAAGCGCATACGCTGGTGGGCGCAGGCGGCGCGGCGGGCACCGGCGACGCGGCGAACCTGCTCAAGCCCGCGCTTGCGCGCGGCAATCTGCGCACGATCGGCGCGACCACGTGGGCCGAATATCGCAGGCACATCGAAAAGGACCCGGCGCTGATGCGGCGTTTCCAGCCCGTGCAGGTTGACGAGCCCAGCGAAGAAAAGGCCATTCTGATGCTGCGCGGCACCGCGAGCGTAATAGAACAGCATCATCGTGTGCAGATTCTCGATGAAGCGCTCGAAGCGGCTGTCAAGCTTTCGCATCGCTATATTCCTGCGCGCCAATTGCCGGACAAAGCCGTGAGCCTGCTCGATACCGCGTGCGCGCGCGTTGCGATCAGCCAGCATGCAGTACCGCCGGAAATTGATGACGCCCGCAAGCGGATCGAAGCGCTAGAGACCGAACAGGCGATCATCGCGCGCGAGAAAAGCGTCGGCATCGAAGTGCAGGCGCGCGAGTCGCAGGCTTCGGCAGCGCTCGAAATGGAAAGACGGCGTTTGCGGGAACTGGACGCCGCGTTGAACGACGAGAAGTCGCTGGTTCAGCAGATTCTCGGATTACGCTCGCGCCTGAGAGGCGAGGGCGCGCCGCCCACGCTCGACGATCACACGAGGGGAGAGGCGCTGGCGGAGCTGAAACGACTGCAGGCGCAGCTTACCGAGCGGCAGGGCGAAAACCCGCTGATACTGCCGAACGTCGACTATCAGGCGGTTGCCTCGGTCGTCGCCGACTGGACCGGCATTCCGGTCGGACGGATGATCCGCAGCGAGCTCAAGACGGTGATGAACCTCGCTAGTCTGATGGGCGAGCGCGTGATCGGCCAGGACCACGCGATGGAGATGATCGCGAGGCGCATCCAGACATCGCGGGCCGGGCTCGACAACCCCGATCGACCCATCGGCGTATTCCTGCTGGCCGGCACGTCGGGTGTCGGCAAGACCGAGACTGCGCTGGCGCTGGCCGAAGCGCTCTACGGCGGCGAGCACAACCTCATCACCATCAACATGAGCGAGTTTCAGGAAGCGCACACGGTTTCCACGCTCAAGGGTGCGCCGCCCGGCTATGTCGGTTATGGCGAAGGCGGCGTGTTGACCGAGGCCGTGCGGCGCAAGCCCTACTCGGTCGTGCTGCTCGACGAAGTCGAGAAAGCGCATCCCGATGTCCACGAAATCTTCTTTCAGGTGTTCGACAAGGGCGCGATGGATGACGGCGAAGGCCGCTCGATCAATTTCAGGAACACGCTGATCCTGTTGACGACCAACGTGGGCACGGATCTGATCGCCCGGTTGTGCAGCGACCCTGAGCGGACGCCGGATGCCAGTGCGCTCGCCACGGCGTTGCGCGAACCGCTGCTCGATGTGTTCGCGCCCGCGTTGCTGGGCCGCCTCGTGCCGGTCCCTTACTTCCCGCTCAGTCCCGCGATGCTCGCGAAGATCGTGAAGCTGCAACTAGAGCGCATTAAGCGGCGTGTCGAGGATCGCTATAACGTGCCTTTCGCCTATGACGACGCCGTCGTGCAACTCGTCGTGAGCCGTTGCACGGAAAGCGAATCGGGCGGCCGGATGATCGACGCGATTCTGACCAACACCATGTTGCCTGCACTGAGCCGCGAGTTTCTCGATCGCATGATGCGCGGCGAGCACGTCGCGCATGTGGACGTCGGCGTGACGGACGGCGAATTCGCGTATCGCTTCGGGGCGAATGTTCAACCCGACTCGCAGCTATCCGAAGTGGAGTAACCCAACGTGACGACGACATTGACGCTAGAACTGGTACCGGCCGCGTACTCGCGGTTTCTGACCGAATTTCGCAAGGCGGACCGGGAGCAAAATGCAGGGCACGAGACGCAGGTCACTTATGCGGACAGCGGAGGCGGAGTGCATATCTATTACTTCCGTTCGAAGAACTTTACGTTGTTTGCCTATGATCACAACGGCGCGAAGATCATGCTCACGGACTACAACCACGTGAGCAATCCCGGCACCGCAGCACGCGATTGCTTGATAGACGCGCTCAAGCTCGGTGGTGATGGTGGCACCCGGATGAATCGCGAACTGACCAGAGTGGTGGCGCTGACTTCGGAGGCCGCCAGGTCGAAGCTCGTGGAGCGCGTCATGAAAGAGGTGCTGAGGAATGACAGCAAGAGCGCCGACCTGAACAAGCTCGAAATCGTCTTCAAGGCCTACAACCATGTCGCGAAGCGATTCGGCCGGTTCGACGTCAACGGGAACTACACACCCAACTGGAGACCGCTCGAAAAGGACGACTACCTGATCTATTTCCGCGGGCTCGGCCCCAACACGGTAGGCGCGAAGTACGCGTCAATCGTCAATGAGCTGTAGCCGGCTGCGGCTGATCACCCTGCGCGGAGTGCACGATGGCAAAAGGCAATCACGTTTTTAACCGTTTCGACAAGGTTATTCACGGTGCGTTCAAGAAAATTCTGGCGCTTTACGGCAATGACCGCGATCTCGATGCCGTGAATGGCAGCGGTGCGAACGTAGCCGACGCTGAAGCCGTGCTTCGATCGAAGTACAAATATTCGTATCACTTCTTCAGGCAAATCAGGGATCACGAAAAAATAGCGCTGATCGGTGCCACTCAGGACGACCGTCCCGTCATCGCCAACGATGGCAACTCGCAGGATTTCGGTAGGGCTTCTGCCGCTTTTGAAGCCGCAGTCATGAAGTGGGCGATGGCCGTTGCCGCTGACGATCCGATGGAAAACTGGCGTCAGTTGGTCAATGCCGGATCGGACGTCGCGGCGCAGGAATCGTATGTCAAACAAGGGTCGAGTTTGGAGGGATCGCCCGCGAGCGAAAATGCTCGCCGCGCGCGATGTGTCGAGCTGTCGGAGTTCATCAAAGGCGAGCTTACGGGGCTTGTCAGAAAGTGGCTTCTCGCGATCAGGCAGGACCTCCAGGAGGAAAAGGTATCTTACGACCCGGGCAACTTCGATGCGTGGAAGAGCCAGCTGAACGCCAACGTCTTTCCTCATTGAGCCGGCCGGGTCGTCGTCGCGTACCCGGAGGGAATAGGCCGGGCCCGCTAGCTGTTCTGTTTTCTGAAGCGCAACAGCAACCCATCGACAGAGCACCTCATGGCCCACGCAATCACCCTCACTTCGAGTCTCGGTAGCAGTCTCGTGTTCGCCAACATGACCGCGACCGAATCGCTCGGCCGGCTCTTTGCCTGGCGGCTCGAAGCTATAAGCAAGAACCCGCAAGTGGATCTGCGCTCGCTGCTGGGAACGCCGATGACGGTGAAGCTCGTCACGCCGCAAGGCTACACGCGTTATTTCAATGCGATTGTTTGCGAGGGCGAGCAAGGCGGCTTCGTCAATATCGAGAACGTGCGCTATGCGGTCTACGCGTTCACGCTGGTGCCAAAACCGTGGCTGACCACGCGCAAGCGCGATTGCCGCATCTATCGAAGCATGAGCGTGCCGCAGATCATCCAGTCGGTGCTGAACGACATCGGCTATAGCGATGTGAAGCTCAGCTTGAGCGGCAACTATGCGCCGCGCGACTATTGTGTGCAGTACCGCGAAAGCGACTTCGACTTCATCAGCCGGCTGATGGAGCAGGAGGGCATTTATTACTTCTTCACGCATACGCAGAGCACGCACACGATGGTGCTGGCCGATTCGCTCGGCGCGCACTCGGCGGTGCCAGGATTCGAGCAGATCCCCTATGCGCCGCCTATCGAGCACGGTAAGCGCATGAAGGCCTCGATCAGTGATTGGACAAGCTCACGCGCTGTCAATACAACGAAGGTACAACTCGACGACTACGACTATCTGAAGCCGAAAGCGTCACTCCTCGCCACCGAAGAGCTGGCCGATATGGAGGACGCGCACGGCGTAAGTGGCCTCGACATCTACGACTACGGGTACGACTACGTCGGCTTCGACGAGCGTCTGTCCGACGGGCAGCGGTATGCGCAGGTGCGCGCGGACGCATTGAACGTGCCGCTCGCGATGAGCTCTGGGCGCACCGATGCCTGCGGTCTCGCGACGGGGGCGCTGTTCACGCTCAAGGATTTTCCGCTTGTCGATGCAAATCAGGAGTACATGGTGATCGAAACGGTCACGCGTCTCGTCGAGCCGGACTACTCGACGGGTGGCGGCGGTGACGATGGTGAAACGCCGTTCGAGTGCGACCTCAAGGTGCTTCGCAGCCGTCAGCCGTTTCGCACGATGCCGACCACACCGCGTCCGGTCATTGCTGGCCTGCAGACAGCGGTGGTCTACGGCAATACGCCCGAGGACATAGCCGTCGACAAATACGGCCGCGTGCAGGTCACGTTCCTCTGGAGCCGTCCGGGCAAGCCCAACGCGCAAAACTCCTGCCCCGTGCGGGTCGCGCAGCTGTGGGCCGGCAAGCGTTGGGGCGCGCAATTCATTCCGCGCGTCGGGCAGGAGGTGGTAGTCAGCTTTCTCGACGGCAATCCGGACCGGCCGCTCATCATCGGCAGTGTCTACAACGCCGACAACATGCCACCGTACAACCTGCCAGAAAACAAGACCCAGAGCGGCGTGAAAAGTCGCAGTCACGAGGGCGGCGGCAGCGACGACTACAACGAGATCCGCTTCGAAGACCGGATGGGCAGCGAGCAGGTGCTGATTCATGCGCAAAAGGATCTGCGCGAAGAGTCGGAGCACGACCATGACGTGCAGGTCGCACACAACTACACACTGACCGCGGGCAACCAGATCAAGCTCGTCACCGGTCTCGCAAGTATCACGATGAACAGCACCGGCGAAATCGCGATTCAGGGCACTAACATCACCCTTAACGGCGAGATGAACGTGACAATGGCATCGGGTCTCGCGATGGAGATTAACTCGAAAGCCAATCTGAACATGAGTTCGATTGCGGCGATGGAAATCGAGTCCGAGGCCGACTGTCTCGTGCAGTCCACCAACCTGCAGTTGATCGGGACCGCCACGGCGGTGTTGGGCGGCGCGGCGCCGATGATTCTATGAGCACGCCGCCGATTCTCGAAGCTGCGGACCAGATGCGGCTTTCCGCGCGCGCTCGGGCCTGCCTGCGGCCTTCGATGACGGCGCGCGCGGCCGTGCAGGCGCTGCTAGACGCAGGTTATTGCGCCGATGCGTTGAGCCTGCTCAGCCGTCTGCTGCCGCATCGCTATGTGGTGGCGTGGGCGTGCCAGTGCGGCCGCCGTCAAACGCTCGACGAGCACGACCGCGCGGGTCTCGCGCTGGCGGAAGCGTGGCTGCGCGATCCCGTGGAGGCGCAATGCGCCGCTGCGCTCGCGTTCGCGAAGGCCCACCGCTACCAGACGATCGGCGCGTGGACGGCCGCCGCCGCGGGATGGGCAGGCGGCAACCTGAGCCCGGATCACGCGCGACCAACGCCGCCGCCGGAACACCTGAGCGCGCTTGCGGCGACGGCGGCGGTGAATTACATGGCCGCGCTGGTTCCCGCGCAGTTTGATGCGCGCCGTGCCGCATTTGCGCGCGATGCGCTGGGCCTCCTAGGTGTTCCCGAGGGGATCGATGGAGGCTTGCAATGAGTGCCGCACAACGGCTGATTCTCTCGATCGAAGCCGAGCGGGCGGGCCAGGCTGGCGCGCGCCTCGAGCAGGTGTTCGACTGCCGCGACGGCAGCATTGGCCGCGCCGACGAGTGCGACTGGACGCTTGGCGCGGAGGGCGTCTCTCGTCTGCATGCGTTGGTGCGCTACCTGAACGGCATCTATTTCATCGAGGATCGCAGTACCAATGGCATGTCGATGAATGGCACGCCGCTGCGAAAGGGCGACCCGGCAGCGCTCAAGGAAGGTGACCGGTTGCTGATCGATACGTTCGAGATCAGCGTCCGATTGAGCGGAAACGATGAAACTGAAGCGAAGATGCGCGGCGATCCGGACGATCCGCACGATTCGCACGATCCGGTGCGAACAGCACCCGCTGTTTCGTCCGCGCCGATGCCGGCTTGCGCGCCTGCGCTTGCGCGCAACGACGATGCGCCGGATCTGAGCCTGCTGCTCGCGCCGCGACGTACTACGCCGGCGGAGGACATAGGCGAATCCGAAGGCCTGATTCCAGATGTCGCCGATGGATCACGGCCCGGTGCGAGTCTGGATCCGTTAGCGTTGTTCGACGCGCCGTCGTCCTACGCCGACGAGCCGCCGCCGCGCATGTCCGCAGCGCCCGGATGGAATCACACGCCAGCGGCGGCCGACCGCTTCCGGCCACCACAGACCGAGGCCGCGCGGCTCGAAGGGGCCGTGCTCCCGGAAGACTGGGACGCGGCCGCGAGTCTGGTCGCGGCGCGTCGCGAGCCGGTGCTGTCCGAACCTGGTGAGGACGCATCCGCGACGGCCGGCGAGCATTGTGTGCCGTCGCAAATGCCATCGCCACAGCATTCGCCCGCGGCTCCGGACATGGCCCCCGAGCTGAAGGAAATGTTTCACATCGCCGTCGAGGCGATGATGGACGTGCTGCGCGCGCGGGCCGAATTGAAGAACAGCTTCCGCTTGCCCGCGACGCTGATCCAGCGTTCGGAAAACAACCCGCTGAAATTCGCGCCGACCGCGCAGGATGCCGTCCAGCGGTTGCTTGCGCCGCCTGATGGCGGATTCCTGTCGGGCCGCGCCGCGCTCAACGATGCCGCCGACGACATCCGCAATCACCAGATGGCGATGCTCGCCGGCGTACGCTCAGCGTTCCGGTCGCTGCTCGCGCATTTCGATCCGGCCCGCGTCGAACAGGAAACCGGAGGCAGTATGCGTCGCTTTTCACTTGGGGGAAGGCCGCGCTATTGGGAGCGCTACAAGGAGCAGTTCGAGACAGTCACCAGGAACCCTGACGAGTGCTTCCAGCGGCTGTTCGGAGATGAATTCGCGCGCGCCTACGAGGAACAGCTCGGAAGCCTGAAAAAGCGGCGCGACGTCTGACAACCCTTACCCGGCACATCGACATGACCCAGAGCAACAAGGTGATTTGGAGCGAAGGCCTGTTTCTGAGGCCGCAGCACATGCAGCAGCAGGAACGCTATTTCGAGCGTTACGTGGAACTGCGCGCCGGCAGCCTGCGTCCGCACGCATGGGGCTTTCACGAACTCGAAGTGGAAAGCGACCTGCTCGCAATCGGCAAACTCGGCATCAAGCGTGCACGCGGCGTGTTTCCCGACGGCACGCCGTTTGCGATGCCCGGCGACGATCCGCTACCGCCGCCACTCGACATCGATCCGAACTGGCGCGACCAGATCGTGCATCTGACTTTGCCGCTGCGCTCGCGCACCCAGCCGGACAGCGCATGGCCCGACACCGGTGGCGATCGGTTGTTCCGCTATCGCGTGCGCGAAACCGAAGTGCACGATGCGTCGGGCAGCATGGAAGGCGCGACCGCGCTCGAGGTGGCCGGCATGAGCACGCGGCTCTTACCCGAGTCGCAGCCGATGGAAGGTCTGATGCGGATTCCGTTGGCGCGCGTCGTCGAATGCCGTGCAGACCGGCGGGTGATGCTCGACG
The DNA here is from genome assembly GCF_040948805.1 of Paraburkholderia sp. BR13439. Classification (NCBI taxonomy): domain Bacteria; kingdom Pseudomonadati; phylum Pseudomonadota; class Betaproteobacteria; order Burkholderiales; family Burkholderiaceae; genus Paraburkholderia; species Paraburkholderia sp. BR13439. Next base: position 292,392 of record NZ_JBFPKN010000002.1, read on the forward strand.
AGGGTTTCATGCCGACTGCGCAGAGCACCGAAGCGGCCGCACGGCTCGTGACGTTCATGTCCGAACTGCTCGGGCTGCTGCATCAGCGCGGCGAGGCGCTGGCGGGGCGCGTGGCCGAGACCGATCGGGGCGGCGCCGCGGAAATCGCGGACTTTCTGATGCTGCAGGTGATTAACCGCTATCAGCCGCTCGTCGCGCATCTCGCGCAAGCACCATTGCTGCATCCCGAAGCGCTTTACAGGCTGCTGCTGGAACTGGCTGGAGAATTGGCCACGTTCACCGCGCCGGGCAAGCGCGCGCGGGCTTTCCCTCCGTATCGGCACGAACTGCTGCGCGAAAGCTTCGAGCCGGTGATTGCGGCGCTGCGGATCGCGTTGAGCGCGGTGCTCGAACAGAGTGCAGTCGCGATTGCGCTGCAGCAACGCAAATACGGGGTGTGGGTGGGCATGGTGCCCGATGTCACGCTGCTTGACACCGCCACTTTCGTGCTTGCGGCGAAGGCGGACCTGAAATCGGAGGACATGCGACGGCAATTGCCCGCGCAATCGAAGATCGGTCCCGTGGAAAAAATCCGCGATCTGGTGAACCTGCAATTGCCGGGCATCGGCGTGTCGCCGATGGCGGTCGCGCCGCGCCAGTTGCCGTACACATCCGGATTTCTCTATTTCGAGTGCGACAGAAACTCGCCAATGTGGCGCATGTTGAAGACGTCGGGCGGCATCGCGATGCACTTCGGCAGCGGCTTCGCCGGTCTTGACCTGCAACTGTGGGCCGTACGCGCATGAACGCGAACAACGATCGTGCCGGCAACGCGGCCCAGGATAGCAATGCCACGATGGTGCGCCCGCAACGCTCTGCCAGCGCCGACGCCGACGACGGCACCCGTATCGTGTCGCCCATACCGCCGGCCTCGCGCGTCATACAGGGAACCCGCTCATCACAGTCGTCGGGCAAGGCGCCGCTGCGCGCCGAACTGAGTGACTTCCTGAGCGGTGTCGGCAATCCGCTCGTGCGCGCGGCCAATCCGCTGCTGCTATTGACCGTGCAGTTGCGGCACAGCGTATCGCCGCCGGCCGACGTTGGCCGTCTGCGCGAGCAGGCCGTCGCCCAGGTTCGCAGTTTCGAGCGCCATGCACAGTCCGCCGGCGTCGACACGCAAGCCATCATGGCGGCGCGCTATGTGCTCTGCACGATGCTCGACGAGGCGGTGAACAACGCACCGTGGGGCGACATGAGCGGCTGGGCGCAAAAGACCTTGCTCGTGACCTTTCACGGCGAGGCCTACGGCGGTGCGAAGTTCTTCCAGATCCTCGATCGCCTGAGCGTCGACTTCTCGCGCCATCTCGATCTGATCGAGCTGATGTACATCTGTCTCGCGCTGGGCTTTGGCGGGCGGTATCTCGTGGAGCCAGGCGGCCTCGCGCGTCTCGCTGACATTCAGGACGATCTCTATCGGCGCATTCGCGGCCTGCGCGAAGCGCCCGCCACCGAGCTCGCGCCACATTGGCGCGGTGTCGAAGACCGCCGCAATCCTGTGATGCGGCATGTGCCGCTGTGGGTGGCCGCATCGGCGGCGGCCGTCGTGCTGCTCGGGGCGTTCCTGGTGTTCTTCACGAAGCTCAACGCGATCGCCGCGCCAGTCAGCGCGCAGCTTGCCGCGATCGGCCTGGAAAACGCGCCGCCGCCGCAAGGCATCGCGCCCGCACCCGCGGCTGCACGGGTGACGCTCAAGCAACTGCTCGCGCCGCAGGAGCAAGCGGGCCAGTTGAGCGTTGACGAGCAATCCGACGGTCGTGACACCGTGCGTCTCGCCGCCGCCGAACTGTTTCCGTCCGGTGGCGCCGACATCGCGCCCGACGTCGTGCCGTTGCTGCACCGGATCACGTGGGCGCTGAACCAGTTGAAGGGCCGGGTGATCGTGGTCGGCCACACGGACGACCAGCCTGTACGTTCGCTGTCCTTCAAGGACAACTTCGCGCTCTCCACGGCGCGCGCACAAAACACGCAGCGGATTCTCGCGCAAGGACTCGACGATCCCAATCGCCTCGAAGCGAGCGGCGCCGGTTCCTCGCAGCCGAGCGCGACGCCGGTCGATCTACCGGCGAACCGCGCGCGCAACCGGCGCGTGGAAATCCTGTATATCCCGGAGCACTGAGCCCATGAAAACACTGAAGAACTGGGTGACGTCCCGGTGGTTCCCCGTCGCGATCGGCCTGCTGCTGATCGCTGCGCTGATCTGGCTGGGCGGTCCTTACCTGGGCATCGGCGCACGGCAACCGCTCGCGAGCCCCGCAGCGCGGCTCGCGCTGATCTTCGCGCTCGTGCTGGCCTGGCTGCTTTACGAGCAGGCATTGCAATGGCGCGCGCGGCGCAAGACGTCGCAATTGTCTGGCGAGCTTGCGGGGCAGGACGCCGAGCTTCCCGCCGGCGCCGAGCGCGAGCAGTTGCAGCTGCGCTTTCGCGAAGCGATCGACACGTTGCGCAAGACGCGCACAAACGGCAGCAACCTCTATGCGCTACCCTGGTATGTCGTGATCGGTCCGCCAGGCTCGGGCAAGAGCACGCTGGTGCAGAATTCCGGCCTGGAGTTTCCGCTGTCGGAGCGCTTCGGCAAGCAGGCGCTGCGTGGCATCGGCGGCACGCGCAACTGCGACTGGTGGTTCACCGACGAAGCTGTGTTTCTGGACACCGCGGGCCGCTACACCACGCAGGACTCCGATGCGACCGCCGATGCTTCGGCATGGCTGGCATTTCTGTCGCTATTGCGCCGGTACCGGCGACGCCGTCCGTTGAACGGCGTGATCGTGACGATGAGCGTGTCCGATCTGCTGACACTCGACGAAGCGGCGCGTCAACAGCACGCGCGCGCGGTGCGTCGGCGCCTGGACGAACTCGCTCAGCATCTGAAGGTGGCGGTGCCCGTGTACCTCGTGTTCACCAAGTGCGATCTCGTGGCGGGTTTCACCGAGTTCTTCGACGACCTCGGGCCTGATCTGCGCAGCCAGGTCTGGGGCATGACGTTTCCCGTCGCGGCGGGTATCGAAGGCAGCGCCTGTGCGTGCTTCGCGGGCGAGTTCGACCTCTTGCTGGAGCGTCTCAATACGCGTGTGATCGAGCGTTTGCATGGAGAGCGCGATCGCAGCCGGCGCGCCGCCGTGCTCAGCTTTCCGCAGCAGCTCGGGGCGTTTCGCGAAATCGCCCGGCAGTTCGTCGAAGGCGTGTTCGGGCGGCATCAATACGGCGCAACACCGCTGCTGCGCGGCGTCTATCTGACCTCCGGCACCCAGCAGGACGCGCCCATCGACCGTATGCTGAGCGCGGTCGCGCGCACCTTCGGCGTCGACGCTGCACGCGTGCAGGGCGGCAGCACGCAAGCGCGGACCTATTTCGTCGAGCGGCTGCTGAAAGAAGTGCTATTCCGCGAGTCGGGCCTCGTCGGCACCAATCCGCGGCTTGAACGGCGGATGCTTCTGATGCAGACCGGCGCGTACCTGGGCATCGCGCTCGTCACGACGCTATTGATTGGCGGCTTCGCCACCAGCTACACGCGCAACCGCCTTTACGTCGCGGAGGTCCGGGACTCGCTGGAAGGTTTGCCGCCCGCCAGCAGCCTCGCCGCAGCACCGGACATCAAGGCTTATTTCGCGCGTGCGCTTGCTCGCCTCGAAGTCATCTCCGGCGCACAGGACGTCGCGGGTCGATATCAGGGCCATGTGCCATGGCTGATGCGCTTAGGCCTGTTCCAGGGGCACGCGCTATTCGAGCAGGTGCATCGCGCGTATCTGCGCGAACTGGATGGCACTTTGCTGCCCGGCGCGGGCGTGCGCTTTCGCGAAGGACTCAGCGCCAGCGCGAACGATCCGCAGTCGCTCTACGACTACCTGAAGGGCTATCTGATGCTGGGCCAGCCTCAGCATTTCGATCCTGGCGAGCTGGCCGCGCTCGCCCGCATCGAATGGCAACGTCTGTTCCCGCAGGACCCGACGATCCAGAAGGCGCTCGACAAGCACTTTTCTGCATTGGTCGACGATCCGGTAAAGCCGCGCGCCCTGACACTCGACAATGCGCTGATCGATCAGGCACGGGCGACGCTGAAGACGGCCGATCTCGCTACGCTGATCTACGGCAGCGTCCAGCTCGACGCGAATCGTTCGGGTGCGCCGCCGGTGCGTCTCGATCAGTCTCTAGGACTTCTTGGCAATGTATTCAACCGGAAAAGCGGTGCACCACTTTCGCAGCCGTTTCCCGCACTGTTCACGAGGCCGGTATTCGCCGCGGAGGCGTACGGCGGAATCGATCGGTCGGTGGACGGTTTCGTGAAAGACTACTGGGTGTTCAACGCCAGCCGCATCGATCCGCTCGCTCGCTCGCGCTATGAGCAGCAAGTGCTGACGCTGTACGAGCAGGATTACATCAAGGCATGGGACGCGCTGCTGTCCGATCTCCAGCTTCAGCCGGTGTCCGATATTCAGGGCGCGAGTGCGCTGGCCGCGAAACTGTCGGGCCCGAGTTCGCCGCTAAAGGCGCTGTTGCATCTCGTGCGTGACAACACCAGTGATATGTTGCGCGGTCCCACGGTCGACGGTGCAACGCCGGCTTCGTCGGCGTCGGCGGTGGGTGCGGAGGCGGCGACGGTCGGCGAGAACCTCGTCACGCGACGCGCGCTGAACACGCGTCTCGCACGCGAGCTGCGTGGTGCGGGCGCGACGCTGCCGAACGGGCCACCGGGCAGCCGCGGCGCAAATGCCGCAAACGCTGGCGTGGGTTCGGGCCAGGCGTCGGCCAGCCAGCCGGGCGCCGCCATCGAGGCGCATTTCGCACAGTTGAACCAGGTGAGCGTCGGCACACCCGGTTCGACGCCGCTCGATCAGATGAGCACCGTGCTCGACCAACTCGGCAAGAACCTGCTCACGATGACCGACCTGAGCGCGCCCGGCACGCAGAACAACCCGGCCGTGCTCGCGGCGCGCCAGGAGAGCGACCAGTTGCCGCCGCAGGTGGCTACGCTGATCTCTGGCTTGACAGGCAAGAGCGTGGAACTCGTCGCAAGCGGCGGCAGCGCAGCGCTCGCCAGCCAGTTTCGCGAGGCGGCGGGCAACGACTGTGCGAGTTTCGTGGACGGACGCTTTCCGTTCGCGTCGAACGGCACATCGGATATTCCCTTGCAGAATTTCGCGGAGCTGTTTGGCAGCGGCGGCCGCTTCGACAGCTTCTTCAAGTCGACGCTTGCGAGGTCCGTCGATACCAGTGGTCGCAACTGGCGCTGGAAGCCTGGCTCTGCTGCCGGTCCGGATGCCGTGCTGAGCGAGGCGCAGACCGCCGACGCGATCCGCCAGATCTATTTCCGCAATGGCGCGCAGCCGCAGGTCGGCTTTACGTTGCTCGCGCCGCAGCTCGACCCGTCGATCGCGAGGTTGACTGTCGAGGTCGACGGGCAGAAGTACGACTACACCGGTAGTGCGGGTAATGGTCCCGCCAGCATGCAGATGACTTGGCCCGGACCGCAGCCTGGGCATGTGGTCGTCAGCGCGTTCGACGCGTCGGGGCAAATCGTCGGTACGCCGCTGAAGTTCGACGGCGAGTGGGCGCTCTTTCACGCTCTCGATGCCGGTCATCTGCAAAAGCAGAGCGAGCTGCGCTATCTGGCGAGTTTCGACTTCGGCGGCCATGCCGCGAAGTTGCCTGTCGCGCCAGCGAGTCTGCAGAGCCCATTCCTCAACGATGCGGTCCGGCGTTTCAGGTGCCCGCGATGAACGGCGGCGTCGGCTTCTTCGGCAAGCTGCCCGGTGCGGGCGATTTCGTTCAGCGGCGGCTGCCATCGGCATTCGTCGAAAGCTGGGACCGTCACTTCCAGCGCGCGATCGAAGCCGGATGCCGCGAGTTCGGCGCGCACTGGCACGGCGCGTGGCGGCAGGGCGCGGCGTGGCGCTTCGTGCTGCCCGCAGGGGTGTGCGGCAACGTCACATGGTGTGGGCTGATCGGCCCGGCTCACGACCGGCTCGGCCGAGCCTTCCCAATGGTGCTGGCTGCGCCCAGCGGCAGTGATATCGCGACGCTGCTCGGCAATCACGCATGGTTCGACGCACTCGAGCGCGTCTATCGCGGCGCCCAGCGCGAAGCCGTGAGCGTCGAAACGTTCGACGCGAGCGTGACGGCATTGCCCGGTCCGCAGACGCGCGCGGAACCGGCGACGGACATGGCCACGCTCTGGCGCGCGCTGCCGTGGGATGGCGGCCAATGGCAATTGGGGCTGCCCGAAGGCGCAACCGCAGCGGTGATGCTGGCCGAAGCCTGGTCGCAGCTCGGCCGGCGGCCGGGGCCTTGGTGCCTCTGGTGGACGGAGGGCGCCGGACGCCTGCTCGCCACACGCGGCTTGCCGCAGAGCTATGCGGCGTTGCTGGACCCGGTGGCGATGCATGAGACGTCCGATCCGTTGGCCGTCGATGGATTGGCATTCACCGGGGCAGCCCCCGGTGATCCATCGACGAATGTGCCGTCGTTGGACGCGCCATACAGGGTGTGCGCCCCGCTTGCGTCGCATATTGACGATCGAGCGTTGCCCGTAGCCGTATCGGCAATCCATCCCTCTGCGGACCCCGACGACGCATTACTGCTGCTCGACGACGGCCGTACGCTGGTGCTGAGCGCCAACGACGGGCCGTCCCACCCGCAGCGAGACGCGGCCCGCGCCATTCGCGAGACGGCGCAGCGCTGCGCGGCGGATCTGCCTGGTTTGCGGTCTGGCCTGCTGGCGCTGCACGCGCAATTGCGCGAGGCGCGGCACGATGCACGCCACGCAGCAACAGAAAACGGCGCCGCCCTCGTCGCGCGTTTCGACGCAGCGCAGGTGCGATTGCTGCGCGTCGGCGCGGTGGCTGCCTGGCACTACCGGCGTGGCCAGTTACAACCGCTGTTCGTCGAGCGGGCGGCCGGCGCGGGCGGCGAATTCGACGATCTGTTGTTCGGCAATGCCTGGCTCACGATGCCGGGCATCGGTGCCGCCGAAGAGCCCGATTGCGACGAAGCGTGGGTCACGCTCGAGGACGGGGACCGGCTGCTGCTGCTCGTCACGCGCGCGCTCACCGAGCTTTCGCGCGCGTGTCTGAGCGATGCGCTGGCCTTGCCCACGAACGAGGACGCCCGCCTGCATCTCGCGGCGTGCGCGGGGCTGGCCGGGCGGCCCGCGCAATGGCCACTGGCCGTGATCAAAGTCGGCTCATGACGACGCGTTGCCGCTCCGCGGGGCGCACCGAGACAGGCAACGTGCGCAGCCGCAATGAAGACGCGATTCTCGTTCGCGAGGACCTCGGACTGTGGGCGGTGGCCGATGGTCTGGGCGGCCATTGCGCGGGCGACTACGCGAGCGCGCTGATCGTCGAGCGGCTCGGCGCGCTGAAACGCAATGACGACGTGTTCGACTTCATTGCCGCGATCGAAGACGGTCTGCAGCAGGTGAACACCGAACTGCGCGAGGCCGCCGCCACGCGGCGAGCCGACCTGATCGGCTCGACCGTCGCGCTGCTGGTGCATGACCCGCAGTTCGTGTTGTGCGGCTGGGTCGGCGATAGCCGGGTGTACGTGCAGGAAAACGGCGCACTGACGCAACTCACCCGCGACCACGCGGAAGTTCGGCCGATTGACGTCATGCATTCTGGACGCGGCGCGCAGGCCGGCGCCGGCGCGGGCGTGCTGACCCGAGCGGTTGGAGCCCATGAAACGCTCTACGTTGACTGGGCCGTTGCCGCCAGCCGTCCCGGCATGCAATTTCTGCTGTGCTCGGATGGCGTCAACAAGGAATTGAGCGACGGCGAATTGACGGCGACTTTTCGTGAGCCTCATAGTCCAGGCCGGCAGATCGAGCGCCTGTTCGAGCTCGCCCTGGCTCGCCCCGCGCGCGACAACATCTCCGCCGTCATCGTACGGTTTGAAGCATCGTGATTTCCTGCGATGAGCTTGCCAATCGCAACGGCAAGCAGCAACGGGAGCGCGGCCTCGGCGGAGCGCTCGACAAGAGCGAGGCGCTGAACGAGCACACGCCCGGAAGTGCCGGCGATGGAAAGAGGAGGCGGCAGGAATGAGAGTGGACGAACAACAGGTCAACGAAGCATTGCGTGCGCTCGACCAAGCTCATCGCTTGCAGCGGATTCAGCGCAACGAATATCGGCAACGCCGCCGCGTCTTGCTCGAATCGATGGTTGGGGATACTGCGGGTGCCGGCAATAGCGAGGGGCGGGCGGCCGACGGCGCCCGCAGTGCTGAAGGGGCGACACCGCGCCGGGGCTACGGTATCCGGCTGCTTGCCGCGTGCACGTTGCTGCTCTGCGTAGTCGTGGTGAGCGCCGTGCTGTTTTGCTGGTCAGCCTTTGCTCGATAGTGGCCCGCGGCATTTATTCTTCCTCGGGCCCGGCCAGCGTCTGCAGTTCCGCAAGGCTGCCGGGTGCGACGTTTTTCAGGACCTCCGCGAAGCTCTTGCCGACCAGACGTCGGGCTCGCTTGAGCAGGACCGGAAGCGGACTGGACGGTTCGTGATGTTCATAGTATTCGCAAATTTCATCGAGACGCAGGGCGATGTCGTCAGGTCCCTGGATTCGCCCGTTATTTTTTTCATCATCGCGCCGGGGGCCCGGTTTGGCGAGTGGATGCTCGCCGGGCGCGTCCTCGCCGGCCGACGCCAATCCTGAGGTGTGTGCTTCGCCGAGTTCTGGAAAGCGCCTCGACAATTGCGTATCGACGAACTTCTTCAGTTCTTCGATATCGCCGCAGAGCTGGTTCAGATCGGGGCCGGCCGCACCCAGCTTTTCGCCCGCAATCGCAGCGATGGCGCGCGCGTGATCCAGCGCGCAGGCAAGCGCCGCTGACGCAGCGGGTAACTGGTCGACGGGGCAATCGATGCAGCACGCTTCGAGCTCGGGCAGTGTCGGCGGCACGCCCTCGGCGGATGGCGTCGGATCGATTGCGCCTGTCGCGATGCGCAGATCGCGCAACGAAAAGCGGCCGAGCCGAGGCGAGGTCACGAAGGGCGCCTTGCGGAAATACGCGAGCACACTCCGGGGATCGCCAAGTGGCTTGATCGCGTTGGAGCGCGCCGTCACGTCGTTGTCGTCGTCGGCATCCAACTGGGGGTGCACTTCATCCCAGTAACGCTCCAGCAGACCACGAACCAGCCCAAGGCCGGCGCTCCAACCTGCGACGCCGTGTATGCGGGCCGAGGCAGCCGTGAGATGGATCGCTACGCGCAGATCCTTGGTATGGCTGAATAAAGCCTCGGCGGCGCTTGCCACCCTGTCCCAGTCGGGTTCTACGGCGGCCTTCAGGCTGTCGCCCATCGCCCGCTCGGATATCGGCGTTGCGATCTGTTCGAGAGCGATGAATTCCGGGTCGTATTCGAGGTTATCGCCGGTCGGGGAATGGTCATCGACAGGACGTAGCAGTTTGTCTGGATCGAATAGCGTCATGACTGACTCGCGAGGAAGTAAAGGCCGGGGAGAACAACCACATAACAGCTAACACCCGGTGTTTGTTCCGTGTCATCCAATCTTCGGTCAGTGAGCACTTTCCATTACGTGCGATGTAATTGGCGAGGCTCCCTGGGGGGCGTGGCGGCGCTGGCACGACATCGAGCAACGTAACGACGCGTCGCCGATGTGTGGAATGTGAGGCAAGCGGGGGAATAATGTTCGCCGGCGCAGTGTTCTGTTGTTGCAAACAGGAAATTCGATTCACCAGGAAGTCGTCGTCGCCAACGGAGTCGGTACGTTTCAGAAGAAGATTCACATAGCGAAGCAAGGCCGGCGGGGAACACCTTAGTACCTCTGCGAAAGGAAACAAGCCAATGGAAACGCAATCGAGCACCTTCACGTCTGAAACCGGGAGTGCGTCCGCCGACTCTCCCCAAAAGCTGCTTCAGTTGGCGATGGGCTTTTGGGCCTCAAAGACGCTGCTATCCGCGGTCGAACTCGACCTGTTCACGGTTCTTGGGAAGGGCCCCCGCAATGCGACCCAACTGATCGAGGAATTGCAGTTGCATCCGAGATCGGCGCTGGACTTTCTCGATGCTCTGGTTGCGCTAGGGGTCCTGGATCGAGACGACGGCCTGTACCGGAACACTGCTGACGCAGGTGCGTTTCTAGACAGAGCAAAGCCGGGTTGTATCGGAGGACTGTTGCTCATGACCAACAACCGCTTATACCCGTTCTGGGGTTCGCTGACCGAAGCGCTGCGCACCGGGCTACCGCAGAACGAAGCAAAGCAGGGCGGTGACCCATTCCACGCAATCTATCAGGACGAACGCGGGCTCCGTGAGTTTCTGGGCGCGATGACTGGCGTGAGTCTGGACCTGGCAAAAGAGATTGCGCAGAAATTTCCATGGCAGAACTATCGCTCGTTCGTCGACGTCGGTACTGCGCAGGGTGCCTTGGCGGCGGAGGTCGCGCGTGCGCACGAGCATCTTGCGGGTATTGGGTTCGATCTGCCCGCGGTCAGTCCCGTGTTCAACGACTACATTGCGGCGAACGATCTACAGGATCGAATTCACTTTCATCCAGGCGACTTCTTCAAAGACGAGTTGCCTTCGGCCGACGTGCTGGTGATGGGACACATTCTTCACGACTGGAATCTCGAACAGAAGCGCGAGTTACTCGCGAAGAGTTACGAGGCGCTGCCTGCTGGCGGATGTTTGATCGTCTACGACGCGGTGATTGACGACGAACGCAAACGGAACGTTTTCGGTTTGCTGATGAGTTTGAACATGCTGATCGAGACCCCCGGTGGTTTCGACTATACCGCCAGGCAGTGCCGTGAATGGATGACCGAGGCAGGTTTCCGGGAGGTTAGAGTCGAGCCGCTGGTCGGGCAAAACTCGATGATTATCGGAATCCGGTAGCGAGGCAGGCGCAGGGATGCTGTGGTCACTCGAACGGCTGGTCCACTCCGAAACCCGCCGATGCGCGTACTCCCGACCCCTATGCGCAGGTCGCAACTATGCGCACATAATATGAGAACGCCCGCACTGGCCCAGATCTGGCGAGGATTCAGGCCGATGCCGGCTGCGCACGTCTGTGGAGCGGTTTAGCACAAACATTTTTTTGATTACCGGTCGCGGATCAGGTCCGACGACATGGCGATGCGCTGGTTGCCGCGACCGCCAATCAAAAAAATCTCTGCAATATGGGCCATTGGGCATAAGCAAGCCATCTTCCGCATAAACGAGAGCGTGCAATTGATGGTGTTCTCCGGGTATCTCTTTGGGGCGTCGTAGATAGACCGCATACGGGGCACCGGCATCGCGAGCGCCAGCATGAATTCAAACCAGAAAGCTCAGCAGATCCATGTAGCGTTGCCTGGCAGGCATTTCGGTATTGCGATTCATCAAACGATGCCAGGCTAGAGACTTGCTGGTCTTATCGCGCGTAGCCTTGTCGGAAAGATCGAAGGTGACCGAATACTGGAGATCATTTAAGAACGTCCATACCTCATGTGGCGTATGGAAACCATCAATAAGGCCGAGCATTTCCCCTTGTATCGCATTGACCTTTTCCCGGATCGGGGTCGCGCCGGTCAGATTCGGATCGAACTTCAGATGCTCTCGGGCCATATTCTTGTAGATGACCATCCTCCCGATAGCTTGCGATGAGAGTTGCGGCTTGCCTTGCGCATCATAGGCCGGACCGTTCGAGAATTCGTCAGAGGCGGCTAATGCTTCATGCAGGGCGTTGGCATAGCTTCTAAGGTTCGCTCGCACTTTCTCGATGGCCTGATTGATATCGGCCCGGTCTGGAACGAGATTATCCGGAGATCCATTGATCTTTTTGGCGACGAATATCATGTATTCATCGACGGTCTTGGCCATAGTCCGGTAACGCAGTTCGTCTATTGGTTTTTTTAATTCACTCAAGAGCTCACCAGGTTTTTTGAATTCCTTTTCCATCGCGGTGAATACACCGTTTAGTATCGGCTTGAGATGTTCGTCCCAATGCAGGAGATGGCGTCTATCCTCTACTGGAACCAGAATACCATTAACTGTTTTCTTTTCGTCCCGATTGACACTGATCTTTTCTGCTTCAGTCGTCCAGGCCGGTCGTCCCACGAAGTTGATTTCCCCTGTGTGCATCCGGTGAATGCGTAGGGGCTGCTCGGCCGCAGCGGCCCATTGCCTGATTTTTTTCTTCTGGGTTGGATTGGGAATGATTGTGGTCCTGGATTTACTTTTGACTTTCCTGTTAGAAGCTGAACTATGTGAAGCGGCAACCATGTCCGTACTCCGGTTGAGTATTTCGTGTCCTCGCCCAAACGAACTTTTTCAGCAAGGTGTCGGGAATTACGTTTGTTGAAGTGATCGCGATAAAGAATCCGCTTGATGGAATAGCTTCGGGCCCGGAATTGAGTGCTCACACCCGCGCCGACTCGCAGCCGCTCCACATCGCTCACCAGTTCTCAAGCCGAACGCGCAAGAGCGCTGACCAAAAAAAGAAGGCCACCTAAAACAGAGTAGACGGTATCCCTGGGCGGAAATATCCCGCAAAAAGAATGAATGTTGACTTGTCTTTCCCCCCAAACCCCCCAAGATCTGCGGGCGGCGCTCCATAAGCAGAGGCGCACGACGCAGACCGCCGTGAGCAACAAAGGCAATACATCCATCTTAGCGGCGAGCACGACGAACCTCATCTCCAACTAATGGTGGGGACTGGGGCATCGCTTTGCGCTCACCAGTTCTTCGCATGGGCCATGGCTTTGCCTCGCCGTCTCACGATTCATACAACATCTGGCAGTCAATAAATATTCCACCGTTCCGTGGAATTCGCATTACATGCCGTACGGAGCATGGAGATTGATTGTGCACACGTTTGTTCCGGTGTCTCGAAGGCGGCTCTCTCAACGTCGGCCAAGGCTACCACTGCGCGCGCTATTGCTTGCGACTTATTCCCTTCTGTTCGAGGTTCTGAAAAGACGTGTCAAAGAAGGAGGGGTGTTAGACGTAAGAGGCGTCCGGATCGTCGACTCGTTTGTACCAGTCGCGTATTTACCTGACTTCCGGCTCCCGGCGAGCTTGGACGTGACCGAGGGATTCGTCATCTTTCCGACGCTTCCAGACTTTGATTTAAGTTCGGTCAGGCCTCGAACGGTCGGATAGCTTTCGATCAATGTCGGACATGGTCAAGTTATTTCTGGTGCGAGGGGCAGATGGTGGCCGTTTGACGTGCGAGTCGCTGGAGCTTTCAGAAGATCGATGTGGTGGATTCAAATGAGGAAGAGCCCGCAAAAACTCGGCAGAAATACTTAGGCCTAGGCGATTCGGGTCCCTGTAGATGTTTTGATGGGACAAAAGAACGAGTCTTGAGGGAATCACTGACCGACGAAGCATGGGCGGCCGCCGACAGACTGATCCGCTATCTGGACGACAGTATACACGACATTATAGTACTAATGTCGTGTATAAGGCTCAAGTGCGTAGTATTTCGAGCGTTTTACGTTGTATTATCAACGCAATCCAAATTTCCCAGGCCGGTACCACCATGACCCTCGAAGCCGACATCGAAGTCGCCCGCCAAAATGCGTCCGACACGCAGACGCTTTATCGCGAAGTCTGCGCGTTGCTGTTTTTCCGCTACGGCGAAACGCCGACCGCAAACCGCCTGTATCAATTGGTGCGTAAAGGCAGCATGAGCGCGCCGGCCAAGGCGTTGCGCGATTTCTGGACCGACGTGCGTGACAAAACGCGTGTCGATGTCGGCCGTCCGGATTTGCCGGCCGAGGTCGCAACAGCCGCCGGCGAGTTCGCGGCGCAGATGTGGCGTCTGTCGAGCGACGCCGCGAACGCTGCGCTAGACGTGTTCAGGCAGGACGCCGACGCCCAAATCTCCGCAGCGCAAAAACAGGCCGAGCAACGGGACAGGCAGCGTCAGGAAGCCGTCGAGCAGGCCGAAAAGTCGGCCAACGACGCCGCGACCCTGCGCGCGCGGCTCGCCGGGCTCGAGGCGCGCATCGTCGAACTGCAGACCGCCAACGACATGCTGACGGCGCAACTGACGGCATCGAAGGAAGAAATCGCGGCAGGCGCCGCCGCGCTCGCCGATGCCCGCCGGGATTTCGCCGACGAACTCGCGAAGCTGCGCCGCTCGCACGAGCAGAACGAGCAGCGGCTCGCCGCTGCGGAAAAGCGCGCATTGCTCGAAATCGACGGTGAACGGGCCGCGGCGCAACGTCTGCGCAAGGAGCTTCAGGCGAGTCAGGAGCGGGCGGCGACGCTCGAAGCCGAATCGCGAACCGAGCGCGACGCGCTGCGCAACGAGTTGGCCGCAACAAAGGCGGAACTGGCTGCCTCGGCTGCGCGGCATGCCGAGACCCGCGGACAGCTTGCGGAAAAGGACGCGTTGCTGGCTGAACGCGTGGCTGCGACCGACCAGTTACGCCAGCGTATCGACACGCTGTCGCGGCAGATCGAGACGGCGCGAACAGAAAAAACGTCCGCGCGCCCTGCCCGCCGCGCCCGCGAAAAAACATCCGCGCAAGGCCGCGCAACGGCGGGTTTCTCTGGCGGACCGTTCGTCAAACGCTCGACCACCGCCAAATCACGCGAGTCGTAACAACGCGCATAAGCGGCATAAGTGGTCACCTCGAATTCAACAAAACCGGTTATTCCACCACGCCAGTCGACCGTCTAACCTGAGCTCACGTTAAACCCACCGCAAGGACGGTCCCCATGAAGATCATGCACGTCGACGGCAGCGCGAAGCGCGAGCGATCCAATTCCCGCGCGCTCGCCCGCTATTTTCTCGAGCGTCTGCGCGAAGAGCGCGTCGAGTTCGACGTCGACTATCTGGACGTGACAGTCGACACACCACCGCACGTCTCCGAAGCGTTCGCGATCGCCACCTACACGGCCGCGCAAGAGCGCACAGCGGCGATGAAAGCGACGCTGGCGTCATCGGATGCGCTATGCGCGCGCCTGCTCGCCGCCGACGCGCTGGTGTTCGCCATGCCGATGTACAACTGGTCGATGCCGTCGGCGTTCAAGGCGTTCATCGATAGCGTCACGCGGACCGGCGTGACCTACCTGCACGCGGAAGACGGTCGCATCGTCGGGCAGCTCGGCCGGCACAAGGTGTTGTTCATCACGAGCCGCGGCGCGGATCTGCGCGCGGGCTCGCCGTATGAATCGATGGATGCGCTGACGCCGGCGCTGAAGGCTGCATTCGGTTTTCTTGGCGTCGCCGCGCCGACGTTCGTCGATGCGCAGCCGCTGCAGTTCGCCAATCCCGAAGCGCGGGCCGCGGCGCTCGAACGCGCGCGTGGAGAATTGGCCAGGGTTGCGGTGCAGTGGGCACAAGGCGAACGCGTGGCAAACCGGCAAGCCGAGCCGTTGTGCCAGGCTGACGCGGAGTGAAGCTATGAATACGATCCGCACTTTATTCGCGTCGGCGCTGTTCGCCGGCGCCGCGATCACGGGCACGTGGCGGTCCGCCTATGCCGCCGACACCGCCGAGGCGAGCGCAGCCCCTCACGAAACCATCGCCCCCGCCTTCGCCGTCCCGATCGCGAACGTGCCGGGCAAGACGATGACCGCGCTCGTCGTCGACTATGCGCCGGGCGGCAAGTCGGCGCCGCATCGGCATGGCCAGGCGTTCGTGGTGGGCTATGTGCTGTCGGGCGCGATCCGCAGCCGTGTCGATAACGGCGGGGAGCGCGTCTACCATGCGGGCGAATCGTGGACCGAGAAGCCCGGCGCGCATCACATGGTCAGCGAGGACGCGAGCACGACCGAGCCGGCAAAACTGCTCGCGATTTTCGTCGCGGGTACGAACGACCAGCACCTGGTGACGTTCGATAAAAAGTAATCGTCATCGGGCGGCGGCACTCGCCGCCCGCGCGCATCGATGCAGGTGCAACGAGCTGCGCGCAACGCGGCATCAGAAGCGCGGATGACACTCGAAGCTGACCGACGACGCGTGTTCGGTCATCGCGCTGACACCGCTGACCGTCTCCCGATTCACGCTGCTTTGCATGCCGCGACGATCGCAGTAGTCGCGCGCCTCGTTCATCGCGAGTTCGTGCGCGCGCGCCCAGGCCATGCGTCCTCCGGTCGCGCTCGCGGCGACCGTGTAGCTGCCGGGCTCGCCGCTCGCGACCACATCCGTGCTCGACGCGCAACCGAAGAGACTCGCGCACGCGAGCGCCAATGCGAGCGCTCCGCGCACACGCGTGAGCAGCGGCGCCCTCTTCCTTGCTGCGCTCGCCACTCGCGCGACGCCCTCGGCTTCGCATACCCGCACCGTTGTGCACGCTTCGGCAAGACCGTCCGAACTCTGATTCAACATCGTGGATCACCTGCATTTTTAACCGATTAGTCAGGCAGTGATTATCCGGAATCGTTCGCGCAAGATCAGCCGATACAACCGAAAACACTGTTGCGCGGCTCTTAACAATGGACATGACCACAATGCCGTGACCACATCGGCATTGAGCGGACCACGTGGTTCACAAAAGACTTCCGGAATCCCTTGTGAGCGTTTAGTCTGTAGCGATGCCTGTTCGACAGACGGGCATATCGAACCGCGGACGGACCCCACCACATAGCGGCATACACCGGTCGCCGAACCGGAGGAGACATATATGGATCTCGAGGCACGTACCCTTCATCGCGTCACGATGCGGCTCATACCGTTTCTGATGCTGTGCTACTTCATCGCTTATCTGGATCGCGTGAACGTCGGCTTCGCGGCCTTGCAGATGAACAAGGCGCTCGATCTGTCCGCGAGCGCGTTCGGCTTCGGCGCGGGCGTGTTCTTTCTCGCGTACTTCTTTTTCGAAGTGCCGTCGAACCTGCTGCTCGAACGATTCGGCGCACGCCGCTGGATCGCGCGGATCATGTTCTCGTGGGGCATACTCGCAGGCGCGATGGCCTTCATCCCGGACATCTCGCGCTTCACCGGGCTATCGCCCGCGCGCGTGTTTTACGGCCTGCGCATTCTGCTTGGTATTGCCGAGGCCGGCTTTTTCCCAGGCATCATTTTTCTGCTGACCTTGTGGTTTCCGGCCGCGTATCGCGGGCGCGTGGTCGGCTATTTCATGGCGGCGATTCCGCTGTCGACTGTGATCGGCGGCCCAATCTCCGGCGCACTGCTGTCGCTCGACGGCATCGGTGGACTCGGCGGCTGGCAGTGGCTGTATCTGATCGAGGCGGCGCCCGCGGTATTGCTGTCGGTCGCAGTGCTGCTCTATTTGACCGACAAGCCCGCCGACGCCACCTGGCTCAGCACCGAGGAGCGCGAATGGCTGATCGCACGCCAGAAGCAGGAGCGCGAGCATCGCGAGGCGGTGCGCCACTTCAGCGTGAAGGAGGCGCTGATCAATCCGCGCGTGCTCGCCATCGCGCTGATCTATTTTGGCGCGAATGCGACCAACTACGGCCTGAGCTTCTTCCTGCCGCAGATTGTGAAGGCGTTCGGTCTGACCAATCTGCAGACGGGTTTCGTCACGTCGCTGCCGTACGTGGTCGGGCTCATCGGCATGATTGTGTGGGGGCGGCATTCGGATCGCCACCTCGAGCGCCGCTGGCACGTCGCGATTGCGCTGTTCCTTGCGGCGGGCGGCATCGCGGTCTCGGCCGGACTCGACAATCCGGTGCTGAAGATGATTGCGCTATCGATTGCCGGCTTCGGCATCTTCGGTTGCCTGCCGGTGATCTGGACCTTGCCGGCCGCGTTCCTGTCGGGCGCGGCGGCCGCGGGCGGCATCGCCGCGATCAATTCGCTCGGCAATCTGGCGGGTTTCTTCGGCCCGTTCGCGATGGGCTGGATCAAGGACAGCACCGGCGGCTTCGGCGCCGGGCTGCTATGCCTCGCGGGCGCGGGGCTGATCGGGATGGCGGCGGTGTTGCTGCTGCATCACGACACGTCGCTCGAGACGGCGCATGGCAATCCGCATGCGCGGCCGCCGGGTGAAACGGGCGTCGCGAGGTCTTAGCCTTCCGCCTCACCCAGTTCGATTCGCACCCGGGCAGCGCGCCCGGGTCGCATTCAGTTCGCCCCGCTGCCGTTATTCGACCCTGCGCCGCCCTGACCGCCCGCGTCGGGCGGTACGACGTCGTCTGGCGTCGGGGTCGGCGCGAGCGCGGCCGCACCGCCGCCATGCGTTTCACCGTCGACGGGATTACCGGGCGGCGTCGTGGGAGCCCCTTCCGACCCCGACCCGGACCCCGACCCCGACCCAGGCGCCGGCAGCAACGGCGGCAACTCGCGCACCTCGCCCTGCACCGCGGACGCGCCCGCTGCCTCTGACGCCGCCGGAGCACCCACGGCGGACGCCGATGGCTGCACCGGCGCCACCGGCGCGCGCCGCGCCGGAGCACGCGCCATGACCGGCTTGTCCGGCTGCGCCGGCGTGCGCGTGAACAGACTCCCGATCCAGTTGCGCAAGCGTTCGGCGCGCTCCGCGAACCACCCGGGCTGCTGCGCGGTATCGAACTTCATGTGGCTGTCGACGAGCCGCGAGCGCTGCGCGCGCTGGAAGAAATCACCGACGATCGGCAGCGCGCTATGCGCACCCTGCCCCCAGTAATCGCTGCGCAATGTCACGCGGCTGTCATTGAAGCCGACCCACGCCCCCGCCACCAGTTGCGGCTGCATCAGGATGAACCAGCCATCCGCGTTGCCCTGGGTCGTGCCGGTCTTGCCCGCGACGTCGCCGCGCACGCCAAAGCGCGTGCGGATGCTCGCGCCGGTGCCGCGGCTGACCACGTCGCGCATCACGTCGACGAGCGTGCGCGCCGCGTCGGCGGGCAACTCCCGCCTCGGCGTGGCCGGGCTGAATTCGGCGAGCAGGTTGCCGTTGCGATCCTCGATGCGCGTGACCATCAGCGGCTCGACATAGCCGCCGAGGTTCGCGATGGTGCCGTACGCCGACACCATTTCCTTCAGCGTGACCGGGCTCGTGCCGAGCGCGAGCGACGGCACCGGGTCGAGCTGGCTGTCGCGCACGCCCATCGCGCGCGCGAGCTTCGCGACCCGGTTCGGACCGACCGACTCCATCACCTGCGCGGTGATGCGGTTGCGCGAATACGCGAGCGCATCGCGCAGGCTGATCATGCGGCCGCTCGGCTCGTCCTCGTCGTTCGGCTTCCAGAGTTCGCCGCCGGCGAGTTCGATCTGGACCGGATTGTCCGGCAGTTTGTCGTCGGGCTTCGCGCCGGCCTCGAAGGCCGCCGCGTAGACGAACGGCTTGAACGTCGAGCCCGGCTGACGGCGCGCCTGCTGCACGTGATCGAACGGATCAACCCCAAAGTCGCGGCTGCCGACCCACGCCTTGATCTCGCCGGTGCGCGGATCCATCGCCAGGAAGTCGGCCTGCACGCGCGTCTTCGTATCGCACACGCTTTGTACGAGCTTGCGATCGGCGAGCAGGTGTTTGAGCGCGTCGTCGTCGGACAGGCCCGTGTCTTTGGCCGCGCGGAAGTCGGGCGTCTCGCGCAGGAACGTGCGCAGCAGGTCTTTGTCGGCCGAGCAGCCGGCGCGGGTGCCCCACGCCGAGTTCGCGATGTTCTGCAACTGATTGCCCTGCAGCGTGACCGCCTGGGTCGCCATCGCCTGGAGGCGCGAGTCGATCGTCGTGCGCACGACGAGCCCATCGGAATAGATGTTGTAGTCGTTGCGATCGGCCCACGCGACCAGCCATTTGCGCAGTTGCTGGGTGAAGTGCGGCGCGGGTCCGGGCGGCTCGATCTGGCGCTCGAAGTCCAGACGCAGCGGCTTGCGGGCGAGCCCGTCGTACTGCGCGGGCGTCAGCTTGCCGTACTTGACCAGCTGCGCGAGCACCGTATTGCGCCGCTGCAACGCGCGCTCGGGGTTCAGCACCGGGTTGTAGTACGCGTTGCCCTTCAGCATGCCGGTCAGCGTCGCGGCTTCGAGCACGTTCAGCTCGGACGCGGACTTGTCGAAATAGGTGCGCGCGGCCATTTCGATGCCGTACGCGTTGTACAGGAACGGCACCGTGTTCAGGTAGGTTTCGAGGATCTCGTCCTTCGTGTAGAACGCCTCGATCTTCAGTGCGGTGATCGCTTCTTTCAGCTTGCGCGTCAGAGTCGGCGCGCGGCCGATTTCGTCGGGATACAGATTGCGCGCGAGCTGCTGCGTGATCGTCGAGCCGCCCTGGCGGTCGCCGGAGAACGTGTGCAGCGCGGCCGAAGCGGTGCGCCGCCAGTCGAGCCCGAAATGCTGATAGAAGCGGTGATCCTCGGTCGCGATCAGCGCGTTGACGACGTTCGGCGAGATGTCCGTCAGCTTGACCCACTCGCGGTTCGACGGCTTGAACTCGGCGAGCAGCTTGCCGTCCGTCGAAAGGATCTGCGCGGGCTGCTCGATCTTCGCCTTGCGGATGTCGCCGATGCTCGGCGTGAACGGAATCAGCAGCAGCACGTACAGCACGAACAGCAGCGGCAGCGCGGCGAGCCCCCACGCGAACGTGCGGCGGGTCGGGTGTCGCAGATGCCACGCGGCCTTCGCGAACAGCGGATTCGCGAGGGTCAGCCCTTTGTCGAGGGCCGCCAGAAAGGAGGAAAAGAGGCGCTTCACGTGCTGTCGTCGGCTGGGAAAGGCGCAATCGTACCAAGATGTGGGGAGTGCGCCGTTTTTTGCTCCACTCGCGTGATGGCGTGCGGCTCCGGCGGGGCCACTATAATGTCGCCAATTCCGACAAGAGGTGCTTCATGATCATCAAACCGCGTGTGCGTGGCTTCATCTGTGTATCGACCCATCCGACCGGCTGCGAAGCCAACGTCAAGGAACAGATCGAGTATGTGAAGGCACGCGGCCCCATCGCGAACGGGCCGAAGAAGGTACTCGTGATCGGCGCGTCTACCGGCTATGGCCTCGCCGCGCGCATCAGCGCCGCGTTCGGCTCGGGCGCGGCGACCCTCGGCGTGTTTTTCGAGCGCGCCGGCAGCGAAACCAAGGCGGGCACGGCCGGCTGGTACAACACCGCGGCGTTCGAGAAGTTCGCCAACGCCGAAGGCCTGTACGCGACCAGCATCAACGGCGACGCGTTCTCCGACGAAGTGAAGGCGCGCACCATCGAAGTGATCAAGCGCGATCTCGGCCAGGTTGATCTGGTCGTCTACAGCCTCGCGGCGCCGAAGCGCCAGCATCCGAAAACCGGTGAGGTGTTCATCTCGGTGCTGAAGCCGATCGGCAAGGCAGTCAACCTGCGCGGCATCGACACCGACAAGGAAGTGATCAAGGAAACGGTGCTCGAACCGGCGACGCCGGAAGAAATCGCGCACACGGTCGCGGTGATGGGCGGCGAGGACTGGCAGATGTGGATGGACGCGCTGGGCGAAGCCGGCGTGCTCGCCGACGGCGCGAAGACCACCGCATTCACCTACCTCGGCGAAAAGATCACGCACGACATCTACTGGAACGGCTCGATCGGCGCGGCCAAGAAGGATCTCGACCAGAAGGTGCTCGGCATCCGCGCAAAGCTCGCGGCCAACGGCGGCGACGCGCGCGTCGCGGTGCTGAAGGCGGTCGTCACGCAGGCAAGCTCGGCGATTCCGATGATGCCGCTGTATCTGTCGCTGCTCTTCAAGGTGATGAAGGAAAAAGGTACGCACGAAGGCTGCATCGAACAGGTGTACGGCCTGTACAAGGACAGCCTCTATGGCAGCCAGCCGCATCTGGACGACGAAGGCCGTCTGCGCGCGGACTACAAGGAACTCGATCCGCAGGTGCAAGGCCGCGTGCAGGAGCTGTGGAACCAGGTGAGCAACGACAACATCTACGAACTCACCGATTTCGCCGGCTACAAGACCGATTTCCTGCGTCTGTTCGGCTTTGAAATGAAGGGCGTCGATTACGACGCGGACGTCAATCCGGACGTGCAGATTCCGAATCTCGTTCAGGTTTGATCCCCCGAGGGGCGGCCCCGCTTCGCGAGTTCGCCCCTGCTGTTACCCCCGCTCGACTCCCTCCCCTCACTTCTTCCACCCACACGTCAGCACGGATACGCGGCCTGCAACGAGCGCAGAATCGCGAGCCCGATCGGAAAATCGTCGGAAATGCCCGGGTGATTCGCGAAAAACGCATCGAGCAGCGGATAGACCGTCTGGTTGCCGATCGCGAGCGTTTCTGGCGGACAGAACAGCTGCCGCTGTTTGCGCGAGACCAGGTCGCCGTTCGCCCAGCCGAACGCGTTGATCGTGCCGGTGATGTACGCCGCATAGATCGAGTTGTTGTCGGCGTGCGCCCATTTCTTGTACTGGGCGGCAGTCATCTCGGCACTCGCATTCAGAGTGAAACACGCCGTCAGCGCAGCCAGCGCGAATTTCGTTACCCGCATCGTTGGACCTTCAATGTCGCTAAATGGGCGCCATTGTAGGCGACGCGGGGTGCACCGCGCAGAAGCCGTCGAGCACGGCAACGAAAGCAATACGTAAGCGTTGAAGGCGGCATCTGCCAGCATCGGCGGGTTTGCCGACGCGCGCGTGAATCAACGATTACGGCGTGCCGTTACGGCAATACCTGCGATACCCGTCGCGCTCGGCGAGGCGCGCCATATACGCGGTCAGCGCCGGCAAATCGTCGTGCTGCTGCGGCGTTTCGAGCCAGCGGTTCGCGGACAGCGCGATCGGAATATCGGCGAGCGAGAACGCGTCGCCCGCGATATACGCGCCGGTGCGCGCGAGTTGCTGCTCGACGATCGCCATATGCTTCGACCAGTTCGCACACGACGCGGCGATCTGCCGCGGGTCCTGATGCTCAGGCGAGTGCCGCACGAGTGCGAGAAACGCGTAGCTCCACGAGCGGTTCAATTCGCTCGCCTGCCAGTCGATCCATTGATCGCAGCGCGCGCGCTCGACCGGATCGGCCGGATACAGCGCGTCACCGCGATAACGGTTCGCGAGGTAACGGATGATCGAGTTCGATTCCCACAGCACGAAGTCGCCGTCGCGAATCACGGGGACCATCGCGTTCGGATTGAGCGCGCGGAATTCGGCGACATCGGTCGAGCGAAAGCCCGAGCCCCAGTCTTGCTGGTCGAACGCAAGCCCGAGTTCCGCGCAGGTCCACAGCACCTTGCGCACGTTGATCGAGGTGGTCTTGCCGAGTATCTGCAGCATCAGTGGTTGTATGTCGCGTCGGTAGAGCAGGTTGAAGGGATCAAACTCAGCAGCCAGAGAGTTTGCCTTGCGCGCGTCGCAGCGTCATCCGGTTTTCAGCGTCGCCTGTTCGCGGATCATGTCGTACAGCGCCTGCGCCGCCGGCGACAACTGCGCGGTCTTGCGCGCGACCAGCACCAGCGTGCGCGACACGGTCGGCTGCGTGAGCTCGACGGTGCGCACGCTCGGATACGCACCCTTCTGCAGCGCGAGCGCGGGCACCACGGCCGCGCCGACACGCTGCGCGACGAGCCCGACCGCGGTCGAACTGCGCTGCACCTCGTAGAACGACCGCAGCGCGAGTTCGCTCGACGCCAACGCGACGTCGAGCAGCGCGCGATTGCCGCTGACCTCGCCGGCGAAAATCAGCGGGAACGCCTGCAACTGCCGCCATGCGATGCGCCGCCGCTTCGCGAGCGGATGGTCTTCGTGGCAGATCAGCACATAGCGGTCTTCGGTGAGCGGCACGGTGGCGAGATCCGGATGATGCTCGCGCGCGATGTTGATGCCGAACTCGACCTCCCTGCGCAACACGGCCTCCTCCACCGCCGACGACGCATGATCGAGAATCTTGATGCGATTGTGAGGATAGCGCGCCGAATACGCCTGCAGGATGCGCGGCAGATACTGCACGCCGACGGTCGGCACGCACGCGATCGACACGTCGCCGCGTCGCGCGATCCCCGTTTCGCGGATTTCGACCAGCGCGTCGGCCAGTTCGCCGAGCAGCCGGCGCGCCTGCGGCAGAAAACTGCGGCCGATCTCGGTGAGCGCCATCGACCGCGTGGTGCGCTCGATCAGCGTGACGCCGAGATAGGTTTCGAGCTTGCGCAGCCGCTGGGTGATCGCGGTTTGCGTCACGTGCAGCGAATCCGCCGCACTCTGGAAGCTGCCGCGATCGGCAATCGCGACGAATGCCTGCACGCCGAGCGTGTCGATTTTCATTAGAAAAATGAAGTAATCGGAATCATAAATTCATTTTACTCGGGGCTGATAGCGGTCGAGAATGGCCGCAACGAACCCCGCGAAGGAGCAAAAGATGACCGAGAAAACCACGAACGAGCACAGCGATTGGCACGCGAAGCAGTACACGCTGTTCGAGAACGAGCGCACGCGGCCGGTGCGCGATCTGCTTGCGGCGGTGCCGTTGGACGGTGCGCGGCTCGCGGTCGATATCGGCTGCGGACCGGGCAACTCGACCGAGGTGCTGGCCGAGCGGGTGCCGGGCGCGTCGGTCAGCGGCATCGACAGCTCGGCCGACATGATCGCGGCGGCCCGTCGGCGGCTGCCGCAAGTGCGCTTCGACATCGGCGACGTGTCGACGTGGGATGCGCGTGGCCCGTTCGACGCGATCCTCGCGAACGCGGTGCTGCAATGGGTGCCCGACCACGAGCATCTGTTCCCCGCGCTGGTGGCAAAACTGGCCACGGGCGGCAGCCTCGCCGTGCAGATGCCCGACAATCTCGGCGAACCGGCGCACCGGCTGCTGCGCGAAATCGCCGCCGACGGGCCTTGGGCGGCGAAGCTGATGGGTCTCGAGCGCACCGTGCGCCACGACGCGAACTGGTACTACGCGCTGCTCAAGCCGCTGTGCGCCCGCGTCGACGTGTGGCGCACGGTCTATCACCACCCGCTCGCGGGCGCCGACGCAGTGGTCGAATGGTTCAAGGGCAGCGCGCTGCGGCCGTTTCTGGCCGCGCTCGACGACGCCGAACGCAGCGCGTTTCTTCAACGCTATCGCGACGAAATCGCCAAAGCCTACCCGGCGCTCGCCGATGGCACGGTGCTGCTGCCGTTTCCGCGGCTTTTCATCGTCGCGACGCGTGGCCAACGCTGAGGCCGCGCCCCGGAACCGCCGCAAGCCGCTGAACGCTGCGCGGCGGGGCTGCGGCGGATGCTCCGAGCTCGATCGGGCGGCCCGCGCACGTCGCGGATGCATCGCCCGAAAGCCCGCCTGTTGCGGTGCCGCACGCTAGGGTTGGTCAGGAATTGCCGCCCGGGAATTCCGCATGCTAATGTTTATAAAAAGCGGAGGACGGCGCCCGCCGGCCTCACCGGGAAGCCATTTACTGCAGCGAGCGTCGCCATGAGTGATGTACGCCAACACCTGAGTCCCCGTGACCGCCTGGAGCTGTTGTGCTGGCTCACATGCGGAAGCCTCGGCGCTTATTATCTGAACGAAGACTGGCCCGACGCGGCGTTTCACGTGCAGTCCGCGCACAAGTGGCTCGACCGCCGCGCGCGCGAAGCCGACTGGCTGTGCATTGCGAAGCTGTCTGCCACCGCCGTCGAAATCGCGCAGCGCCACGCGCGCTTCGTCGATGCCGATTGGGCGCGCGACGCGGTCGAGGAAATTCTCGATACCGACGAACTCGACCCACAAGCCCGGCTCGTCCGGCAGGTGATAGCCGACTGCCAGAGCGCGCTAGCCGACAAGCGGATCGCCGATTAGCCGCGGGCTGGTTTTTCTTCCTTTTTTGCGGTGGTTTGGGGGCCAATGGTTGGCCCCTTTTGCGTTGTTCCGCCCTTGCTGGGCAGGATGCGCCGCTTGCAGTCGGTAAAAAATGCGGTACGCGCCGTCGCGCGTCATCTTTGTTCGGTTCGCGCAATCGCCGCGACCGTCCCGCCCTTTATTCCTCGACCATCGTCTTCAACTTCAGCAGCGCCTGATCCCATTGCCGCGAAATCGCGTCGAGCGCGCGGCGCGCCGCGTCGAGATGCGCGGGCTCGAACGCCCACAGGCGCTCGCGTCCAACCTTCACATCGTGTACGAGCCCCGCGTCGGCCAGCACCTGCAGATGCTGCGTGACCGACTGCCGCGTGATGTCGGTGCCGGCCGTCAGCTGCGCGATCGACATCGCGCTGCCCGCACACAATGCCGCGACGAGACGCAGGCGCGTCTCGTCACCGAGCGCGGCGAACACCGCCGCCGAACTGCGCAGCGTCGCCGCCTTGAGACCCGCCTTCGCGGAGCCCGCTTTAACCCGCGCCGACATATCGTTCGATATTGACCATCTGCTGTCCCCAGCCGCCGTCGTTCAGCCGGAACGCTTCCGCGCGGCGCCCGACCGGTAACTGGTCGAAGCCCGATTCGACGACGCGCAGCAGCGTGCCGGACTCGACCTCGCTCAGATCGAATTCGACGAGCGTGGTCGGCTCCGGCGTGTAGTCGATCGTGATGTCGATCGCGGCCGGATGCCAGCGCCACGACAGATGATGCTCGGGCTCCACACGCTCGACCAGCACGTCCATCACCAGGTGTTCGTAGCCCGGATAGGTGATGTGCCCCTGCGTGGATTGCCCGGCGACGAACTGCTTGCCGGCGAGGTTCACGCCGAACCATTTGCCGAATTCCTCGGCGTTGGCCAGCACGTGCCAGACGCGCGTGCGCGGCGCCTTCAACAGAATCTGCTTTTCGATGCGATCGGTCGATGAGTTCATATGCAGCCTCCTGGCTGCATATTAGAAACGCCGCGACCGATATGCAAGCATTCGACTGCGCTTTTGCCAGCGCCGTGCCTCACTCCGTCGCATGCGCATGCATGACGCCGGTCTGCATCGACCACGCCATCCACGGCCGGCGCAGCGCGACGATCGCAAGGAACGCGCACGCCGACAGCGTGCCGAACGTCGCGAAGCCCATCTGATAGCTGCCGGTGCTCTCCTTCGCGATGCCCATCACGACCGGCAGATAAAAGCCGCCGATGCCGCCCGCCGCGCCGACGATGCCGGACATCAGACCGGTGCGGCCGGCCCAGCGATGCGGCACGAGCTGGAACGTCGCGCCATTGCCGAGGCCGAACGCGACGTACATGCACAGCAGCAATGCGATGCCGCCCGCGAACGACGGCATCGCCGTCGCGAACAGGAAGTCGCAAATCGAGATGATCGCGAGCAGCACGGTCAGCGCGCGCACGCCCGACACGCGGTCGGCAATCAGGCCGCCGAGCGGACGCACCATCGCGCCGGTCGCGGCGAGCAGCGCCATGAACAGACCTGCGTCGATCTTCGACAGTTGATACAGGTTGGTCAGCAGCAGCGACACATACGAGGACATGCCGACGAAACCGCCGAACGTGATGCTATAGACGAGCATGATGACCCACGTATCGCGCTCGGCGAGCACCGAGCGGTAGCGTTGCGGCAGCACCGCGATCGCGAGCAGCGCTCCGACCACCGGCAACAGCAGCACGCCGGTCTTGCCCGCGCCGAACAGCCCCGCTTCGACGAGCAGCACGAGCACGATCAGGCCGGCGAGCGTCGTCGCGAAGCTGCCGAACGCGCGCAGCACGCTGCCGGTTTTGACGCCCGCGTCGTTGGCCCAGAAGTACAGCGTGATCGCGGCGATCGCGAGCAGCGGCAAGGCGCCGCCCGCGGCGAGCTGCCAACCATAGCGCGTCGCCAGTTGCGGGAACAGGAAGCCGTCGAGCACCGCGCCGATGTTGCCGGCCGCGGCCAGGCCCAACACGAGGCCCTGCACCTTCGGCGGATAGTTGCTGCCGGCCATCGGCAGCGCGACCGCGAAGCTGGCGCCGCCGACGCCGAGGAACACGCCGAGCACCAGCAGCATTTCGTACGACGGCACCGATTGCAGCAACGGCAGCACGATCGTCGGTACCGCCGATAGCAACACGCCCATCAACGCAATGCGTTTGCCATGCGCGGACTGATACAGATTGCCGAGCGTCACGCGCAGAATCGCCGCGGACAACACCGGCACCGCGACCAGCAGACCCTGCTGCGCGGGCGTCATCGCGATGCTCTTGCTGATGAACGGCGCGAGCGGCCCATACAGCACCCAGACGGTGAAGCCCGTGTCGAAATACAGAAAGCAGGCGACCAGTGCGCGCCAATCGCCGCTTCGCAGGGAGTGCATCACGTTTTTCATTAGAGATCCTCGGTAAATAAAATGCCTGGTAGTCCGGTTGCTGCGTTACTTGTGTTTTGCACCGGCATATCGCCCGGAGTTTTAACCGGGACTCGATATGCAAGCGTCATGCCATCATGCTGTGTGTTTTGAGGCCTTTTTTAAGGCCTTTTTTTGAAACGCGTCGGCGGCTCAATACACGTCGCGTGCATAGCGCTTTTCGCGCGTCAGACGGCTCACGTATTCGAGTGCTTTCTCTTCGCTCATGCCACCGTGCGTCGCGATGATGTCCTTCAGCGCTGCATCGACATCGCGTGCCATCCGGTTCGCGTCGCCGCATACATAGAAATGCGCACCGTCTTCGAGCCATGCCCACAGTTGCGCACCCTGTTCGCGCATGCGGTCCTGCACATAGATCTTGTCGGCCTGGTCGCGCGAGAACGCGACGTCGAGTCGGGTCAAGAGACCGCTCGCGCGCATCGCTTCGAGTTCGTCGCGATAGTAGAAATCGGTCGCGGCATGTTGTTCGCCGAAGAACAGCCAGTTGCGTCCGCGTTCGCCGCGTGCCTGGCGTTCGTGCAGAAAGCCGCGAAACGGTGCGATGCCGGTGCCGGGACCGACCATGATCATCGGCGTGTCCGACTGATGAGGAGGACGAAAGTGCGCGGACTTCTGCACGAACACGGGGACCTCGGTGTCGCTTGCGCGATCCGCGAGAAACGTCGACGACACGCCCTTGCGGTGCCGCCGCCCATTGCTGTAACGCACCGCCGATACCGTCAGATGCACCTCGCCCGGATGCGCCTTCGGGCTCGATGCGATCGAATACAGGCGCGGCTGCAGGCGCTTCAGCATGCCGGTGAGTTCGGCGGCCGAGAGGCTCACCGGAAACTCGTGCAATACGTCGGCGAGCTGCTGTCCCCATAGCCATTGCTTCAGATCCGCCTTGCGTTCGGGCGCGAGCAGATCGCCCAGCGCGCCGTTGCGGCTGCGCGCGGCGACCAGCGCAAGCGCTTCGGCGCTCGGCCGCGCGATCTCGTAGTGTTTGGTGAGCGCATCGGCGAGGCGCATGTCGCCGATACCCGTGACGTGCACCGATGCTTCAGCGTGCAGACCGCTCAGCGTGATCAGTTCGTCGACGAGTTCGGGGCAGTTGCTCGGCCACACGCCGAGCGCATCACCCGCTTCGTATTCGAGGTTGG
Organism: Paraburkholderia sp. BR13439; assembly: GCF_040948805.1. Taxonomy (NCBI): domain Bacteria; kingdom Pseudomonadati; phylum Pseudomonadota; class Betaproteobacteria; order Burkholderiales; family Burkholderiaceae; genus Paraburkholderia; species Paraburkholderia sp. BR13439. The sequence goes on from NZ_JBFPKN010000002.1 coordinate 321,607, forward strand.
AATCGCCCGTTTGCAGCGACACGTAGCGCGTATCCTTCACGGCGCCCTGCCGGTTCAGTCGCATATTGCCGACGATGCGCGACGCGGCCGGCCGCGCCTTGGTCGGCACCGCGCCCACCACCGCGTTGATCATGCCGCCCGGCGGCACCGCATGCAGCGCGGCATCCGCCTGTTTGATACAGACGATCACGCGTTCGAGCCAGGCATCTGCGCTCGACTGATATTCGATGTCGCAATCGACGCGCTCGGTGAGACGCAGCGCGCCCTGAGCGGCAAGCCGTTCATCGAGCCGACGGCCGTGACCGCAAAACTGATCGTAGTTGCGATCGCCGAGCGCGAGCACCGCGAAGCGCACGCCGTCGAGGCGCGGCGCCGTGGCGGCGTTCAGATGCGTCCAGAAGTCCTGCGCGTTGTCGGGCGCATCGCCGTCGCCGAACGTGCTGGTCATCAGCAACACGTACTGCGCCTTCGCGAGCGCCGCGAACGGATAGTCGGCCATGCACGCGGTGCGAATCTCGAAGCCCGATTCCATCAGACGCGTCGCGTAACGCTCGGTCAGCGATTCGGTGTTGCCGGTTTGCGAGGCCCACAACAGCGTGACCTTCGGCCGGATGCGCACGATACGCACGCCCGATTCGCGGGCCTCTTCCTGCGCGGCATTCGGCGGCGATGCAGCGCCTGAAGCCCGGGCCGTCGTCGCGCTGCGGCTATACAGTCCGGCAAGCAGACCATCGACATAGAGCCGCTTCACCGCATCGAACGGTGCGCTGTGCGGCAGCACCGGCACGTTGTCGACGCCTTGCGCTTCGGACGAACGCAGGCCGCTGACGAACCCGGCCAGATACGCGCGCTCCGGATCGCTGAGCGCGGGCATCGGTACGGGCTCGGGCGGCAATTGCAGCAAAGTCGTGAGGGCTTCGATACGAGGCATGGGTTGATCCTTGGCGCTGGGCGCAAAAGCCGCTGCGTCGGCGGGAGTAGAGAGCGCGTCGTCGTTGCGTGTGTCCGCGATGCGATCGGCCGTTACCGGACTCAGCGCGACCGCGCAGACTTTCAGTTCGGGCTGCAATGAAACCGGATCGACCGCGTCGTTGGTCACCGCGTTGATGCAAAGCTCGTCGCCGAACACGTCGTTCCAGTGCATCGGCGCGAAGCACTGCCCCGCGCTCACTCGATCGGTGACGACGGCGGGCAGCACTGCGCGGCCGCGCCGTGAACGGATCTCGACCGCGTCTTTCGCGCGAATGCCGAGTTCGGCCGCATCGTGCGGATGAATCTCGACGAAGGGTCCCGGGTTCAGCTTGTTCAGCATCGCGACCTTGCCGGTCTTGGTCATCGTGTGCCATTGATGCTGCACGCGGCCCGTGTTCAACACGATCGGAAACTCGCGATCGGGCAACTCGGCCGCGGGCTGATACGCGCGCGCGAAAAACTTCGCCCTGCCGCTCGCGGTCGGAAAAGCAATGCGCGGGCGGCTGCCATCTTCAGCCTCCCTAAGCGTTTGGCTCACGCCGTCATTCAGATAGCGAAGCGGATTGCGCTCGGACGAATCCGCCGACGCGATCGGCCACTGCAGCGGTGCGTCCTTCAAGCGGCGATGACTCGCGCCGCGCAGATCGTAGCCGGTCGCCGGGTTCGCCGCGCGCGTGAGTTCGGCGAACACTTCGTCGGCGCTCGCATAGCTGAACGCATCGGCAAAGCCCATTTCACATGCGACGCGCGCGATGATCTGCCAGTCGGGCAACGCCGCGCCGGGCGGTTCGATCGCCTGCTGCATCAACGTCAGATTGCGCTCCGAGTTGACCATCACGCCTTCGGCTTCGGCCCACAAAGCGCCGGGCAATAGCACGTCGGCGTAGCGATTCGTTTCGGTGTCGAGGAACGCGTCCTGCGCGATCACGAGTTCGGCCGCGCGCAATCCGGCGATCGCGGTCTGCCGGTTGGCGACGGTCGCGACCGGATTCGTGCAGATGATCCAGCACGCCTTGATGTCGCCCGCGGCCATGCGCGCGAACAGGTCGATCGTGCCGTTGCCCGCATCCGCTTTGAGCGTGCCCGGTGCGATGCCCCACAGCGCCTCGATGAACGCGCGATCTTCAGCGACCAGCGCCGAACGCTGACCCGGCAAACCGGGGCCCATGTAGCCCATTTCGCGGCCGCCCATCGCGTTCGGCTGGCCCGTCAGCGAGAACGGTCCACTGCCGCGCCGGCAGATACGGCCCGTCGCCAGATGCAGATTGCACAGCGCATTGGTGTGCCACGTGCCGTGCGTGCTCTGGTTCAGGCCCATCGTCCAGCAGCTCATCCAGTCTTTGGCCGACGCGATCATCTGCGCGGCGCGACGGATGTCGTCAGCGGCGAGGCCCGTGATGCGGGCGACGTTCTCCGGCGTGTACTCGGCCAGAAACGCGGGCATCGCGTCCCAGCCTTCGGTGTGTTCGGCGATAAACGCCGCATCCGTTGCGCCGTTTTCGTGCAGCAGATGCAGCAGACCGTTCAGCAATGCGAGATCGGTGCCGGGTTTGATCTGCAGGAACAGATCGGCTTTCTTGGCGGTCGTGTTGCGGCGCGGATCGACGACGATCAGCTTTGCGCCCGCTTTCACGCGATCCATCATGCGCAGGAACAGGATCGGATGACAGTCGGCCATATTCGCGCCGCTGACGAAAAACAGATCCGCGTGATCGAAGTCTTCATACGAGCCGGGCGGACCGTCCGCACCGAGCGACAGCTTGTAGCCGCTCGCCGCGCTCGCCATGCACAGGCGCGAATTCGCTTCGATATTGTTCGTGCCGATAAAGCCCTTCGCGAGCTTGTTGACCAGATACTGCGCTTCGAGCGACATCTGCCCCGACACGTAAAACGACACCGCATCGGGACCATGCTCGTCGATCACACGCCGCAGACGCGCCGCGGTGTCGCTCAATGCCTGCGCCATCGTCAGCGGCACCGGGTCTTCGTCGCGCGCATGACGCACGAACGCGCCTTCGAGACGCCCCGACTTGCGCAGCGCGACGTGAGCCGACTGCCCCTTGGTGCAGAGCCGGCCAAAGTTGGCCGGATGCTCCTTGTCGCCGGCGATCTTCACGACCTGGCCGTCCTCGACGTGCAGCACCATGCCGCAACCGACGCCGCAATAAGGACACACGCTCTTTACGCTGGTATCAGACATGCGCGAATGATCTGGTTAGAACTCTGAACGATGAAGCGAGGCCGTTACCTCAAACCGCGACCCACACCTGGCCGTTTTCGACGCGCGTGGCAAACGCGCTGACCGAATACGACGGCGTTTCGAGGCATTCGCCGGTGCGCAGATCGAAGTGATGCTTGTAGATCGGCGACGCGACCACGATGCGCTCGCCGAGGCTGCCGACGAGTCCGCGCGACAGCACCGCCGCGTGCGAACCCGGATCGAAGTTTTCGATCGCGTAGACCATGGGCTCGGCGGGCGACTCCACTTCACCGCCTTCGACGTGAAACACGGCCACCTGCTCGCCGTTGACGAGCGCGCAAACGCCGGTGTTCGGCACGATGTCGTCGAGGGCGCAGATCGCCGTCCAGGCGCGGGGCAAGCGTTCGTTCTTCATGACTGGGCTCCTTTTGAGTTAAGCGGGAATCGGTTGAGGTCAAACCGTCTCGACGACAATGGGAATCTCGATGCGCGGCGCCTGCCGCTCGGCGGGCGTGGCCGGCCGGATCTGTCCGCGCGCCTCGACGAACGCGACGTTGCTATCGGACTCGGCGCTGTTGACGAAATGGCGGAAGCGCTTGCGTGTTTCGGGATCGGTGACGGCCTTCTTCCATTCGCACTCGTACGTGTCGACCACGTGCTGCATCTCCACTTCGAGTTCGCTGGCAACGCCAAGGCGATCGTTGACGATCACGTCGATCAGATAGTCGAGACCGCCTTCGAGGTTGTCGCGCCACACGCTGGTGCGTTGCAGCCGGTCGGCGGTGCGCACGTAGAACATCAGGAAGCGGTCGATGTAGCGCACCAGCGTGTCCTTATCGAGGTCCGCGGCGAGCAGTTCCGCGTGACGCGGCTTCATCCCGCCGTTGCCGCACACGTACAGATTCCAGCCCTTCTCGGTGGCGATCACGCCGACATCCTTGCCCTGCGCTTCCGCGCATTCGCGGGTGCAGCCCGACACGCCGAACTTGATCTTGTGCGGCGTGCGCAGCCCCTTGTAGCGATTCTCGAGTTCGACCGCGAGCCCTACCGAATCGCCGACGCCATAGCGGCACCACGTAGAACCGACGCACGACTTCACGGTACGCAGCGATTTGCCATACGCGTGGCCCGATTCGAAGCCGGCCGCGATCAGCTCTTCCCAGATCGACGGCAATTGCTCGACACGCGCGCCGAACAGATCGACCCGCTGACCGCCGGTGATCTTCGTGTAGAGGCCGTATTTCTTCGCGACCTGCGCGACCGCGATCAGGCCATCGGGCGTCACTTCGCCGCCCGGCATGCGCGGCACGACAGAATAAGTGCCGTCGCGCTGGATGTTCGCGAGGTAGTAGTCGTTGGTGTCCTGTAGCGACGCGTGCTCCTTCTTCAGCACGAATTCGTTCCAGCACGACGCGAGAATGCTGGCGACCGCCGGCTTGCAGATGTCGCAGCCGAGCCCGCGGCCATGTTTCGCGAGCAGCGCGCCGAAACTGCGCAGCCCCTCGACGCGCACGAGGTGGTAAAGCTCCTGGCGCGAATACGGGAAATGCTCGCAGACGTGGTTGTTCACTGCGAGGCCCTGCTTCTTCATCTCGGCCTTCATCACTTGCGTGACGAGCGGCACGCAGCCGCCGCACGAAGTACCCGCGCCGGTCGCGCTCTTCAACGCGCCGATGTCGGTCGCGCCCGCGCAGACGGCCGCACACAGCTCGCCCTTCGACACGTTGTTGCACGAGCAGATCTGCGCGGCCGCGGGCAGCGCCTCGACGCCGAGCGCCGGCTTCGCGTTGCCGTCCGCTTGCGGCAGGATCAGGAATTCGGGCGACGCGGGCAGCTCGATGCGGTTCAGCATCATCTGCAGCAGCGTGCCGTATTCGCTCGCGTCGCCGACCATCACGCCGCCGAGCAGATACTTGCCGCAATCGGACACGACGAGCTTCTTGTAGATCTGCTTGCGCTCGTCGCTGAACTGGTAGGTGCGGCTGCCCGGCGTATTGCCGTGCGCGTCGCCGATGCTGGCCACATCGACGCCCATCAGCTTCAGCTTGGTGCTCATGTCGGCGCCGGCGAATTCGGCCGAGTCGCCCAGCAACTGCTTCGCGACCACGCGCGCCATGTCATAGCCGGGCGCGACGAGCCCGAACAACTGACCACCCCACAGCGCGCATTCGCCGATAGCGTAGATGTGCGGATCGCTGGTGCGGCACGCGTCGTCGATGACGATGCCGCCGCGCGGGCCCAGTTCGAGGCCGCATGCGCGGGCCAGATCGTCGCGCGGACGGATGCCCGCGGAGAACACGATCATGTCGGTGTCGAGATGGCTGCCGTCGGCGAACTGCATGCGGTGCGTGCCCGCTTCGCCGTCGATGATCGCCGTCGTGTTCTTGTGCGTGTGCACGGTGACGCCCAGTTCTTCGATCCGGCCGCGCAATACGCGGCCGCCGCCGTCGTCGACCTGCACCGCCATCAGGCGCGGCGCGAATTCGACCACATGCGTTTGCAGGCCCATATCGCGCAGCGCCTTCGCGCATTCGAGACCGAGCAGGCCACCGCCGACCACCGTGCCCGTCTTCGAGCGAGCGCCGCATTCGCGCATCGCTTCGAGATCGTCGATCGTCCGGTAGACGAAGCAGTCGCCGCGCTCGCGGCCCGGCACCGGCGGCACGAACGGATAGGAGCCGGTCGCGAACACGAGGCGGTCGTACGGCAGCGTTTCGCCGCTCGCGACCGTCACCGTGCGCGCGTCGCGATCGACCGCGACGGCCCGCGCGTTCAGCTTCAGTTGCACGCCGTGGCGCTCGAAAAAACCGGGCTCGACGAGCGACAGGTCCTCGGCGGTCTTGCCCGAGAAGAACTCGGACAGATGCACGCGATCGTAGGCCGGTCGCGATTCTTCGCCCAGCACCGTGATGTCGAGATCGTGCGCGTCCTGAAGCGCCAGGCATTCGACCAGTTTGTGGCCGACCATCCCGTGACCGATAACGATGATTTTCATGAGCGCGCTGTCCTCTGGTGTCTGGCGAAAGCGATTGCGGAAATAAAAACGGCGTCCCGCGAACCCAGCCGAGGCTGAATCCGGGGGACGCCGTTGTCCTGTTGGTTGCTGCGGGGCGCTGCTTTGTGCTGCAAGCGCTACGAACCTACGTTGGTCCGATGGCAACGCTTAACGCAAAGGCTGTGCCAATTTCGATCGATGCGCCGGAAGACGCGGTGGGACGGGCCTTTGCGGCAAATTGCGCGGCTTCGGCCCGCATCCCGAACGCGACGCGTTTTGATGCGGCAAGGCACAGGGATGGTGCGACGCAGCACTGTGGACGTGCGGAACGAAGCTGCACGCAGGTGCGATGGTGATGCTGTTTTCCGCGTGAATCGCAGCGTGTGGCAACGTCTTGCGTGCCGCTATCCGATCCATGGCGTGGTCTTTGCATTGGTCATCCGCAACGTCGTCGCGGCAACGTCGTCGCGATGCGCAGACTCAACCGTCAACCGGCAATGCAATGGACAACGGCGTCCCCTCGTGATCTTCACGGGCGGACGCCGTTTTCGTTTCGAGCCACGAGAAACCCACGGCACAAGGACACAACATGAACACCAACACCGGCAAGGTCACGCTGCTGAGCGCGGGCCCAGGCGACCTCGACTTGCTGACGCTAAAGGCCGTCAAGGCGCTCGCGGCCGCCGACGTCGTGCTGCTCGACGACCTCGCGAATCCCGAGATCGTGACGCTCGCGCCGCAGGCGCGCGTGATCCGCGTCGGCAAACGCGGCGGCTGCCGCTCGACGCCGCAGGCGTTCATCGAGCGGCTGATGCGGCGTTATGCGCTGAAGGGGCTGCACGTGGTGCGCGTCAAAGGCGGCGAAGCGCTGCTGTTCGGCCGTGCGGGCGAGGAGCTCGCGGTGCTGCGCGACGCGGGCCTTGCGGTGGAGATCGTCAACGGCATCTCGTCGGGCTTCGCGGCCGCGGCGGGGCTCGGCATGTCGCTCACGCATCGGCGGCACTGCCACGGCGTGAGCTTCATCACCGCGCACACCGAAGATCACGGCGAGCCGGACTGGGCCGCGCTCGCCGCGACGCGCACGACGCTGGCGATCTATATGGGCATGCGGCGCATCGACGGCATCGCCGCTGCCTTGCTCGCGCACCTGCCGGCCGACACGCCGGCCGCGGTCGTGCAGTGGGCCGGCGGCCGCGACGAGCGGCGCCTGTTGACGCGGCTCGATCGGCTCGCCGCCGATGCGCTCGGCGCGGGCTTCGGCAGTCCGGCGGTGATTCTGGTGGGCGATGCGGTTGGCGAGAGCGCCGAAGCGCCTTGCTGGGAACGCGAAGGTCGCGGCGAACAAGGCGGGGAAACGCTGCCCGCGGCGGCAATTGCGCGGGCTGCCTGAGATCAGATCGAAGCGGCCTCGCCCGCCTTTCATCCAATCAATCGCCGAACCCGAGCTCCGCGTCGACCTGCTGCCCGACCCGCAGCCACGCCCCCGCTCCGCTCGCCACCAGCGCGTTGTTGCCGAACGTGACCGCGCCGTCGAAGCGTTCGCTGACGCGATAACGGAGCATCGTGTCGGTCGGCTCGTTCGGCCAGTCGGGATCGGGCGCGCCGCGCGCCTGATCGATGGTCGGCATCGGACAGCGCGAGCACAGCTTGACGAGACGCAACTCGACGCGCGCGCTCGAGTCCGCATCCGCGTCGACGGCGAGCGTCTCGACATAGTCCTCTTCATAGGCATCGAGGCCCGTGAGCACGATGTTGGGCCGAAAGCGATCGATTCTGATCGACGGCGCGCCTTTGCGGTTCAGGCGCGCGTTCAGATCGTCGAGCGAGGCCTGGCCGACCACCAGCAGCGGAAAACCATCGGCGAAAAAGGTCGTCGCACCGCGGGTGCTGTCCGTGTAGTCAGGATCGACGATGCGTTCACGCTCCGGATCGAAGCGCAGCAAGCGCGCGGGCAGACCGAGGAACTCCGTGAACCACGCCGCCGTTGCTTCGCCGGTATCGAGCCCGTAGGCGGCGTCGCTCCACACCGCGGTATCGACCCGGGCCGCGCCGGCCAGGCGCGCGGCATCGAGCGGCGTGCGCAGCTCACCCATACCCGGCGCGTTGACGATCAGATCCTCGCCGCCGAGTTCGACCTTGATCAGGGCCATGCGCGGATACGCGCGCTGCGTGAACATCGCGCCTTCGGGATCGACGATCATCCAGTTGCGGTCGTATTCGAGGCCGGTCGCCAGCAGGCGCGCCGCATCGAGCGGGATGCCGGCGCAGGATTTGATCGGATAGACGAACAGCTCGCTGATGGTTGGCATGGTCTGGGATCTCGTGGGAAGCGCGGTTATTGGGTGGAGACGCGATTGTAAAGCGCTCCGCGTGGATCGGTGATCGCGACCAGGGAAGCTGCCGTTCCGCGCTGGGGCGGCGGGAAGTAGAATCTTCAGATCAGGCAGGCGCCGGCGCGCGGCATGCGGCATGCGACAGAGCGGCGAAACGTGCGCGCAGGCGCCGCATCGACCCGTTACCGAAAGAAGCCGAAGACGCCACCTTCCCCTCACCGAGACAGGACATTCATTATGCTGACCAAACCCGTGTTGACCGTCGCCGAGACGACTCGCATCGTCGATGCCGCGCGCGCGGAAGCCGAGAAGAACAGGTGGCCCGTCGCGATCGTGGTCGTGGACGACGGCGGCCATCCGCTCGCGGTGCTGCGTCTGGACGGCGCGGCGCCGTCCACCTCGTATATCGCGACCGAGAAAGCGCGCACCGCGGCGCTCGGCCGGCGCGAAACCAAGGTGTATGAAGACATGATCAACAACGGCCGCACCGCATTCCTCAGCGCACCGTTGCAGGGCACGCTCGAAGGCGGCGTGCCGGTGATCGTCGACGGCCATGTGGTCGGCGCGGTCGGCGTGTCGGGTGTCAAGTCGGAGCAGGATGCGCAGATCGCGAAGGCCGGCATTCAGGCGCTCGGCGTTTAAAGCGCCGCGCGTCACAGCAATCCCGAGGCTCAACGCGGACCGATGCCCCCTCATCGGTCCCATAACAGATGGAGCAGCCGATGACTCAGATGAACCCGCGCGGCGGACTGCAGGTCGCCGCCAACCTCGACCAGTTCGTTGAAACCGAAGCCCTGCCCGGCACCGGAATCGACAGCGCCGCCTTCTGGTCGGGTTTCGACGCCCTCGTGCACGAGCTGGCGCCAAAAAATCGGGCGTTGCTCGCCGAGCGCGACCGCCTGCAAGGCGAACTCGACAACTGGCATCGGAGCCATCCCGGCCCGGTGCGGGATCTGCGCGAGTATCGTGCGTTTCTCGAAGGCATCGGCTACATCGTGCCTGTGCCCGCCAGCGTCCAGGCCACGACCGACCACGTGGACAGCGAAATCTCGGAGCAGGCCGGCCCGCAGCTCGTCGTGCCGCTGTCGAACCAGCGCTACGCGCTGAACGCCGCGAACGCGCGCTGGGGCAGCCTTTACGACGCGCTGTACGGCACCGACGCGATCCCCGAAACGGATGGTGCGGAAAAGCAGAAGGGTTACAACCCGGTGCGCGGCGCCGCGGTGATCGCGTATGCGCGCAAGTTCCTCGATCAGGCCGCGCCGCTCGCGAACGGCTCGCACGCGGATGCGACGCGCTATAGCGTCGCGAACGGCCAGCTCGTGGTCGCGCTGAAGAACGGCACTACCGCGCTGAAGACACCCGCGCAACTGGTGGGCTATCAGGGCGACGCGAGCGCGCCGTCGGCGGTGCTGCTCAAGCACAACGGCCTGCACGTCGAGATCCAGATCGATGCGAACGATCCGGTCGGCACGACCGACGCGGCGCATGTGAAGGACGTCGTTGTCGAAGCGGCGGTCACGACGATCATCGATTGCGAGGACTCGGTCGCGGCCGTCGACGCCGACGACAAAGTGCAGCTCTATCGCAACTGGCTCGGCCTGATGAACGGCGACCTGACCGAACAGGTCACGAAGAACGGCAAGACCTTCACGCGCCGGCTCAACGCGGATCGCGAGTACACCGGCGCGGACGGCAGGTCGCAGGTCAAGCTGCATGGCCGCTCGCTGCTGTTCATCCGCAACGTCGGCCACCTGATGACGAACCCGGCCGTATTGACCAAAGACGGCCATGAGATTCCGGAAGGCATTCTCGACGCGGTAATCACGACGCTGTGCGCGCTGCGAGACCGTCAGAACAAGCTGAACTCGCGCACCGGCTCGATCTATATCGTGAAGCCGAAGATGCACGGCCCGGCGGAAGTCGCGTTCGCGAGCGAGCTGTTCGCGCGCGTCGAAGACCTGCTGAAGCTGCCGCGCAACACACTCAAGATGGGCATCATGGACGAGGAGCGCCGCACCAGCGTCAACCTGCTGGCGTGTATCGCCGAAGCGTCGGCGCGCGTCGCGTTCATCAACACGGGCTTCCTCGATCGCACCGGCGACGAGATGCACTCCGCGATGGAAGCGGGCCCGATGATCCGCAAGGGCGACATGAAGTCGAGCAAGTGGATCACGGCGTACGAGCGCAGCAACGTGCTGGTCGGTTTGAGCGGGGGCCTGCGCGGGCGCTCGCAGATCGGCAAGGGCATGTGGGCGATGCCCGACCTGATGCACGCGATGCTCGAGCAGAAGATCGGCCATCCGAAGGCTGGCGCTAATACCGCGTGGGTGCCCTCGCCTACCGCGGCGACGCTGCACGCGCTGCACTATCACCAGGTCGACGTGCAGGCGGTCCAGCAGGAACTCGAACGCACCGACTACGCGAAGGTGTACGACGAACTGCTCGATGGCCTGCTGACGATTCCGGTCGTCGAAAAGGCGCAATGGAGCGACGAAGAAATCCGCGCCGAGGTCGACAACAACACGCAGGGCATTCTCGGCTACGTGGTGCGCTGGATCGATCAGGGCGTCGGCTGCTCGAAGGTGCCGGACATTCACAACGTCGGCCTGATGGAAGACCGCGCGACGCTGCGTATTTCGAGCCAGCACATCGCCAACTGGCTGTATCACGGCGTGATCGAACGCGAGCTCGTCGAGGAGACGTTCAAGCGCATGGCCAAGGTCGTGGACGCGCAGAACGCCGGTGATCCGCTCTACCAGCCGATGGCGCCGGGCTTCGACACGATTGCGTTCAGGGCCGCGCAGGCGCTCGTGTTCGAGGGGCGCCGGCAGCCGAGCGGTTATACCGAGCCGTTGCTGCACAAGTTCCGGCTCGAGGTGAAGCAGCAAGGTTGAGGCCGTCCTGCTGAAACGACAACGGGCGCCGCGCAACGCGGCGCCCGTTGTTTATTTCAGGGCCTCGTCAGTTCACGCGGCTTCTGCCGTCAATTGCCCCGCCTCGCCGGCTGGCGCTTCGTTCTGCATATACGCCTGCAGATACGCCTCGAATTCAGCCTTCACCTCCGGATGGCGCAGCGCGAATTCGACGGTCGCCTTCAGATAGCCGAGCTTGCTGCCGCAATCGAAGCGCGTACCGAAGTACCGATACGCGAGCACCTGCTCTTCGGTCAGCAGCGACTGCACCGCGTCCGTCAGTTGCAGCTCGCCGCCCGCGCCCGGCTTCAGCGCGCGGATATGCTTGAAGATCGTCGGCATCAGCACGTAGCGCCCCACCACGCCGAGATTCGACGGCGCCTCGTCCGGCGCCGGCTTCTCGACGATGCCCGACAGCTTGATCACGTTGTCTTCCCACTCGCGGCCGTCGACGACGCCGTACGAGCGGCTGTCCTCGCGTGCGATCGTTTCGACGCCGATCACCGAGCTGTGATAGTGATTGAAGGTATCGACCAACTGGCTCATCACAGGCTTCGAGCTATGCAGCAGGTCGTCGGCGAGTATCACCGCGAACGGGCTGTCGCCCACCAGTTTTTCGGCGCACAGCACCGCATGGCCGAGACCGAGCGCTTCGGCCTGGCGCACGTAAAAGCAGTCGACGTTGGCCGGTTTGATGCTGCGAACCAGATCGAGCAGTTTCTGCTTGTTGCGCGCTTCGAGTTCGGACTCGATCTCATAGGATTTATCGAAGTGATCTTCGATCGCGCGCTTGCTGCGGCCCGTCACGAAGATCATCTCGGTGATGCCGGCGGCGATCGCTTCTTCGACCGCGTACTGGATCAGCGGCTTGTCGACGATCGGCAGCATTTCCTTCGGACTTGCTTTGGTAGCCGGCAGGAATCGTGTCCCGAGGCCCGCTACGGGAAACACGGCTTTGGTGACTTTCAGCATGGTAGGCATTCCCACATCGGTTAGAAGTTGGTGTGTTCGCGGACCCGGTGGCCAATCGATGTCGGCGCAAGACTAGCAGAAAAATCTGCGAGGTTCACGGAAGCGGTCTTTCTCCGATTTAATTCGGATAATTCATGCATTGATCGCAATGCGATATTGCGAAAAAATTGAGAGCAAATTGTTACGCATATATTTGCCAGGCGGCGAATGGCGAAATCCGAAAGTCTTACCTTTCGGACAGCCCCTGGCGTGGCCCGTCTGGCGATCTGGCGACCGGCTTCGGCAGCACGTCAGTCCTGTTCGTCAACGGGCGGCAGCTTGCCTGGGTTCATTCTGTAGCGACGGATCGGCTCGTTGCGCAACGCATCGCGGTAGGCGGAGGCGGCCACCAGGATCAGCAGGACGGCGATGCCGGCCAGTAAATGCAGGTTCATGACTTCACCTCGGGTCAGAGAATCCTTGATCTAAATTAGCACGACAAAAGCGATAAATAATTCGACGCTCGATACATCGCTGCGTAATTACAATTCGTCACAAAATAGATGCCGATTCAATTCGAAACGCAATTTTTTAATCATTTTGTGGGATTGTGGTGCTCTAGCATGGATGCGTCGCGGGGTGCGCAAGGACGCCCGCTCGAAGGCCGATTCCGCGTCGATTTTTTCTCTTTTCCGCTTCAGATAAGGACCGCGTATGAGCGACCCAGCACTGGATGCCGCCGGCTCATCCCTGCCCCTCTCCCCGCTGCCGCGCCCCGAGAAAAACCCGGCCGCGGCGCACGCTCGCAGCGACGCGCGGACCGATAGCGTCGGCAAGGAGCATGTGATCGACGCGATGCGAGGTTTCGCCGCGCTGCTGGTCGCCTATTTTCATTGCCGCCAGATCGCGTGGGTCGGCATGCAGGCGTTTCATCAGAGCGTCGGACATTCGTTGAGTCCGGGCAGTCTCGCCGCGTATCTGACGTTTCCAATCGCATGGGGCTCGGCCGGCGTGCCGATGTTCTTCGTGATCAGCGGCTACTGCATCCATCGCGGCGGCGCGCTGCGGCTCGCGGGCAATCCCGCTTACCGGCTCGATGCAGGCAACTTCTGGCTGCGCCGCTTTGCGCGCATCTATCCGGTGCTGCTCGCGGCGCTGGTACTGACCTTCGCGCTCGATTCGCTGAGCCTGCAATTGCCGCCCGTCAGTCACAAGATTCGCGAGATCGGCTGGCAGCCGTTTCTGGTCAATCTGTTTTCGCTGCAGGGTGTGGCGGGCAAAACGTATGGCTCGAACGGCGCGCTGTGGACGCTGTCGCTCGAAGTGCAGTTCTATGCGATCTATCCGCTGCTGTTCGCGCTGCGGCGGCGCATCGGCATGAATGCCGTGCTCGCGCTCGTCGCGGTGATCAACGTTGCGTCCGCGTATGGGCTGGAACGACATGATCTGCAGTTCTTCACGTCGTACTGGTTCTCGTGGATGCTCGGTGCGTGGATCGCCGATGTCAGGGCGCGCAACGCGCGAGAGGCGCGCGCGCCCGCATTGCTGTACGTTCTCGCGGCGGGATTGATCGCGGCAGGCTGCGTCGTGTTTCATTTCGGTCAGTATGGTGCGTTCCAGATCTGGGCGCTTGGCTTCGCGTGCTATCTGTACAAGGCGCTCGATGTGCCCAATGACCCGCAACACGAAGGGAGTGGCGTGCTCGCGCTGCTTCGCACTGGGTCGCGCGCGCTGTCGCGCTTGCTGTCCCGCGTGGGTGACTTCAGCTTCTCGCTGTATCTGATTCATCTGCCGATCTTCGTTCTGCTCTCGGCGTGGCTGTTTCGTTCGTCGCTGCAGGTGTCGATCTGGCCGTCGTTTGGTTATATGTTGGTCGCGGTGCCGGCTGCCTATGTCTTCTATCGGCTGGTCGAGTTGCCTGCGATGAAGTGGTCGGCGAGTTTCAAGCCTGGACGGCGCCGATAGAACTTTGACATCGGAGTGTAGAAGGCTTCATAGCTGTCGTAGGAGTGGTCGGCATGTGCGCTGCCCGATAGGGCGGCCAAAGCCGCCAACAGTATCGGAGTGACTCTCATCGGTATGCCTTGGCTCCTGTCGCTATCCGATAGTCGGGGCTCGTCCACGGCATTTCCCTGTTTCGGTTTTTTCCATGCGACCCATTCTGATTTTCCAGAAAACACCCAACGAATTAATCTTCAAATGTTTTCCGTCAACATCTTTAATTTGAGATTAAGACTTTTTGACAAATGTTCACGATTATTTCCGGGTGCCTCATTTTGAGCCAATAAAATCATCCGTCGCCCATTCCATCTCCGTGTAGTTGCCTGCTAGCGTGGCAGCCCAATAACTCCAGAGGACACCGGAATGTCATATCAACACGATTCGGACGGCGTGCGGGTGGTACTGAGTGCGCCGCAACTGGCTGCGGTGCTCTCCCGTCAGTCGATCAACCCCACCGAAATGCTTTCCAACCGGCTATGGGGCGGCTTGCAGGTAGTCGGCGGGGTACTGGAAATGGTTGGGGCGGCAGCGCTTTGCGTGCTGCCGGAACCGCACGTTGCGAAGGATGAGGCATGGCTGCGGGAGCGCCTAAGACGGGAACCCCAAAAGAGGGTTGTTTCATCGTTTCGTAGTCTTCGGGTGGCGGTATTGGCGATTTCTGATGTAATGAATTCAAATATCTTTAGAATTCAGAGTTGGGCGAAATCTCCGAGAAACCGCATTCCTCTTACATTGGTTAAGAAGGTTCCTGGCGATATCGGATATGGGATAACGAGAAAAACCAACGAACTGACCAAGATGAACGAAGTCACGGTAGTTCTGAAGTTTTAAGAATATAACAATATGCCATATTACATATTAACTGCGCACGTCGGCTAAAGGATGGTCAATGTTATCTGACCGCTACCCCAGAATGTACGAGCTTTTCGGCGCGTATTTCAATGAAGATTTTGACTTGTGGGGAAACACAATCTCCGAAATTGTCTCATGCTATAGACATGATAGTTCACCGGAATACCAAAAAGAAATAATTGATGAAATAAATTCGTTCATGAGTGAACATCCGTCCGACCTGGATTCTGCGTTCGAAAGAGATTACGGTTCAGGGTTTGATCCTAATCTGTGGGGCCACACTACAGCCTCATTCCTTGACGAGTTGAAGCGCCTTCTGAGCGAGTAATCCAGTGGTCGCCGCGCGAGGGGGTTCGATGTCACTCTGCGCATGCACAATACGTGATGTCGTTGAATGCGGCGCAAAAAAACGGAGCGAAAGCCCTTCGACTTCCGCCCCGTCACGCCAAGCAAGGACTGGCCAAGCCCCTGTCCACCCTCGCGCAAAAAAACCCCGCTCTACCGCCCCGCCACACTCTTCAGAATCCCCGCGACCCCATCCACATAGCTGCGCGTGCCGAAACGCTCCTGCGCGGTCCGATAGCCGTTCTCGACCAGCTTGTCGCGCAAGTCGCCGTTCGAGCGCAATTCGGCGAGCGTATCGGCGAGCGCATGCGCGTCGCCCGGCGTACACAGGACGCCGTTCTCGTAGTCGTCGATGATTTCGAGCACGCCGCCCGCGCGCGACGCCACGACCGGCCGCTGCGCGAGCATCCCCTCGACGATCACGCGGCCGAACGGTTCCGGCGTGATCGACGTATGCACGACCGCATCGACCGCGCACATGCAGGCGGCAATATCGTGCTGGAAGCCGAGAAAATGCACCCGCTCGCCCAGCGCGTGTGCGGCAACGAAGGCACGCAGTTCCATTTCGTACTGGTCCTCGCCGAACAGCGCCGCGCCGACCAGCACCGCATGCATCTGCGGATTGAGCACCATCGCTTCGAGCAGCACATGCTGCCCCTTCCAACGCGCAAGCCGGCTGAACGAGCCGACGAGGAACGCGTCGCGCGGCAGATTCAGGCGCTCGCGCAGCACCGCTTGCGGCACCGTGCGCAACGCGTCGAACGGCTCCGCGTCGATCCCATTGAATACGACGTCGATGCGCTTGCCGTCGAACCGCGTGAGCTTCGCGAACGCCTGCGCCGACGCGGCCGAATTGGCGATCACGTGCGTGAGGCCGACCCGCGCGCACCACTTGATGATCGCGAGCTGCTTGCCGCCGAAATGCTCGGCGCTGACGATGTCGCGCAAATGCCAGACCACCGGACGTCTCGCGAGCTTGCCGGCCACTGCGCCGATCACCATCGCACGCTGCGTATTCGCGTAGATCACGTCCGCATTGCGCGCCCGTTTCGCGGTGGCACGCACGAGTGAGATGAGCCCCTTCAATGCCTGACCTTTCGGCAGCGACCCGCCCTGCTTGCGCACGTTTTTCAGCACTCCGGCATCGAGCACGGAGACCTCGACGCCGGTCTTCGTGAGCGCGGTGTTGAACGGCCCGTCGTCGAACAGCACGACCTCGATGCGCGAGCGCAGCGCCTTGACGATTTCGAGCAGCGACAGCTCGGCGCCGCCGAGCACGCCGCTCTGATCGACGGCGAGAATGCGCGGCACGTTCGCGGCGCTCTGCGCGCCCGGCCGATATGGCGTATAGGGCGGCAGCGTCGCGGCGCGCAGCGCGGGCACCGCCGCGCGCACCTGCGCGAAAAAGCGCTCGCGGAAATGCGCGGCCGAAAACTGCTCGGCGTTGCCGCGGCAATGCTCGGGCTGGAACCGGTGCCCAAGCTCGTCGAAACGATTCACGGCGGCGATGATCGAGTCGGCATCCTGTTCATCGAAGAACATGCCGGTCGGCTTCGGCTCCGACAGATCGCGCACGGTTTCGAGCGCCCCGCCCTTGCCGTAGGCGATCACCGGCGTGCCGCAAGCCTGCGCCTCGACCACCGAAATGCCGAAGTCCTCTTCGGCCGCGAACACGAATGCCTTCGCGCGGCTCATGCGGTCCTTCAGCACCTTGAACGGCTGATAGCCCATGATCTCGACGTTCGGCCCCGCCTTCGCGCGGATCTTCGCCATGTCGGGTCCGTCGCCGATCACGACGAGCTTGCGCTCGGGCATCCGCGCGAACGCCTCGACGATCAGATCGATTTTCTTGTACGGCACCATCCGCGACGCGGTCAGATAAAAGTCTTCCTTCTGCGTGCACAGCGTGAACGCGTCGACATCGACCGGCGGGAAGATCACTTGCGCGTCGCGCTGATACACCTTCTTGATGCGTCGCGCGATGAACGCCGAGTTCGCGATGAAGCCGTCGACCGAGTTCGACGTGCGGATATCCCAGTTGCGTATGTAATGCAGAATCAGCCGGGCGAGCGCCGACTTCGGGCCGTTGGTCAGCTTCGACTGCTGCAGATACTGATGCTGCAAATCCCACGCATAGCGGATCGGCGAATGCACGTAGCTGATATGCACCTGGTCGGGACCGGTGAGAATGCCCTTGGCGACCGCGTGACTGCTCGAGATCACCACGTCGTACGCCGACACGTCGAGCTGTTCGATCGCGAGCGGCATCAGCGGCAGATACGAGCGGTACTTGCTGCGCGCGAGCGGCAGTTTCTGGATGAACGACGTCGTCACCGGCTTGCCGCGCAGGAAGCTGCGATCGTCGAGAAAGTCCACGAGGCTGAACAGGTCCGCATCGGGAAAGCACGCGATGATCTGCTCGAGCACTTTCTCCGCGCCCGCGTAGGTGACGAGCCAATCGTGGACGATCGCAATGCGCACGTTTCTGTCCGCGCGCGGCGCGGTACGACGCACTGCCGGCTGCATGCCAGGCACGCTCGTCAGTTCGTCGAGCGCGCCGCGCGTCGCAGGCCTCAACAGGTTTTTTTCAAGGACGTCGTGATTCATGCGCTTTTCCTCGGATTCAGTCGCAATAGCAGTGAACGCGCAAGATTGCGCAAGGCGGGCGTCATCGTGAGCGACCACGCGACGTTCGCGCCGACCATCAGCAAGCCAGCGGCGATCGCGAGCGCGAGGCTCGGCAGGAAGCTCGCGAGCCACAGGCTGGCGAGCAGGAAGGCGAGATGGGCGAGCATGTCGAGCACGATCTGGCGCGCGCGGATCGCCGCGAAATGCAGCAGCACCGCGTAGTCGAACAGTGCGCGCGCGGAAACCGCGACCGCCGCGCCCGTCAGCCCGAAATGCGTGATCCCGAGCCACAATGCGCCGGCGAACAGCGGCAACTCGACGAGCCCGATGCGCGCGGCGGTGGCTGGATTGACCTGTGACTGAATCAGGATGCGCGTCACGTTCGCCTGGCCGACGAGCCACACGGCAACGATCATGATGCGGCCGACGGGCGCCGCGACCGTCGCGATCTCGTTGCCGACCCAAAGATGCAGGAACGGTTCGAGCACCAGCATCGCAACGAGCGCGACCGGCGTGAACACGCCGTTGAGAAATTCGAGCGACTGCTGCGTGATCGTGTCGGCATCCGCGCGGCCGACCGCCGACAGCCGCGGAAACAGCGTGCGCACCAGCGCGGTCGGCACGATGTTCAGACGCGTGACGAGATTCTGCGGCACCGTGTAGTACGTGACGAAACGCGCGCCGAGGCGTGAACCGAGCATCACGCGATCGAGCGAATCGGCGACCATCGTCATCACGCTCGCGATCAGCATCCAGCCGCCGAAGTTGAACAGCCCTTTCGAGACGCCGAGCCGCGGCGGTTCAATGCTGCGTATCTCAAGCA
The DNA here is from genome assembly GCF_040948805.1 of Paraburkholderia sp. BR13439. Taxonomy (NCBI): domain Bacteria; kingdom Pseudomonadati; phylum Pseudomonadota; class Betaproteobacteria; order Burkholderiales; family Burkholderiaceae; genus Paraburkholderia; species Paraburkholderia sp. BR13439. The sequence goes on from NZ_JBFPKN010000002.1 coordinate 340,622, forward strand.
CTTTCAGCGCGTAGCGGCCGAGCAGCAGCGCCGCGAGAATCCGCGCGACCACGGCCGCGGCGAGTACATTCTGCAAGGTCGCGCCGAGCCACAACGCGGCACCGAGCGGCAGAAGCTGGAACAGGAACGTGCCGATGGTCTGATTCGTGTTGTACACGCCGAAGCGTTCCGCGCCATTGATCGCGCCCGCGAACACCCACGACACGTTCGCGATCGGAATCGCGACCGCGAGCCACGGCAGCGCCATATACACTTCGTGCTGCAGCTCGGGCGACACCTTCGTGAAATACGCGGTGTACAGGAACGCACCGAAGTAGATGATCAAACCGCCGACCACGCCGGTCGTCAGATTGAGCCACGTCGCGCTCCAGAACACGCGCGCGCTTTCCCGCTGATCGCCCGACGCGCGCGCCTTCGAAATATGGTTCTGCGCGGCCATGCTCATGCCGAGATCGAGAATCCCGAAGTAGCCGATCAGCGTCCACACGAGACTGATCACACCGTAGCGCTCGACGCCGAGCAGCCGGATATACGCCGGCACGGTCACGAGCGACACGAACGTCGGCAGCACGAGCCCGAAAAAATTGATCGCTACGTTCCTGAGAATGCCTTTGTCCATCGAATCCCTTGGGTTTTGCGGTTAGATTGCGCGCGGGGCTGCGTCAGCGAGGCCAACGCGCCTCAAGGCTTCCAGCGATACATCAGCACCTTGCCGCGCGCGTCTTCCTCGACGAACACCAGGTACTCGCCATCGGCGCGCTTCGTCGCGCTGATGCCGTTCGGCACGTCGACCCAGCCCGACGCGCGGCCCACTTCGGGGCCTGGCCGGATCACGCCGAGTTCCTTGCCGCTGTCCTTGTCCCACACGTGCACCGCGCCGACCGGCTCGACGCCGAACACGTATTGCCCCTCGACGGTGACGCCGATGATCGTCGCGATCGGCTTGCTTTGCGTCTGCCACGGCAAGCTGATCGCGTAACGCTGCACCGGCTTGCCGCTCGACCACTTGTCGAAGCGCACCAGCACACGCCCCACTTCCTTCCAGAAGCCCTGCGCGGTCGGCATATCGGCCGTATAGCCGCTTACGTACATCGTGTCTGTGTCCGGTTCGTAGATCGCGCGATGCAGTTCGCTGAACGGTGCCGGCACCGGGTACTGCGCCAGGTTCGAGTACGAGTAGACAGGGTTGCCCTTCGCATCGAGTCCGCCGAAACGGAAGCGATAGATGCCCTTCGTATCCCGGGTGCGCCAGATGTCGCCGGCCGTATCGACCCACCAGCCCCAGCCGCCCGCGAGCTTCGTGCCGCTCGTGTTCAGCGTGTATTCGTCGCGCTCGAACTGGCCATCGCCATTCGTGTCGCGCCAGATCCAGTCACCGCCCGGCGGCGCATTCGGCACCTTCGTGACCGCGCGTTCGCGGCCTGCGATAAATCCAGACGGAATCGCGCTCTCGCCGTCGTGCTGCGGATCGAAGCGATAGATCTTCAGATGGTCCGCATACATGTCGCTCAGATAGAGGAACGTGCGCCCCTTCAACCGCCGCGCGATCGGCAGGCCCGGATACTGGTCGGTATGGAACACCGGATCGTCCGGGTACTTGAACCGATTCGACAGGAATCCCGCGTATTTCCAGTCCTGCCCCGACGGCTTCGACAGATCGAGCTCGAAGCGCTTGTTGCCGGTATAGACGCTGTCGGGCCGGGCCGGATCGATCCACGCGCCGTCGACGAACAGCAGCCCTTCGACCTGCCAGTTGCGCTTGCCGTCCGGCGCGTAGCTTTCGAGCGTCGCGCCGAGGCCCGCGCCGATCGGCTCGTAACGCGGACCGATGCCATTGGTCGATACGTACACGTTGCCGCGCGCATCGACACCGACGCCAGTCAAGCCGTTGAATCGCAACGGTCCCGGCTTGCCCGCGACGCCGCTGAAAATGCCGCCGCGCTCGCCGAGCGTGCCCGACGCCGTGTAGCGGCCGTCGCGCTTCGTGAAGAACAGCACCTGCTGGCGCGGACCGTTGTCGGCGATCAGCAGGCGGCCTTGCGCATCAACGGCGAGGGCGACCGCGACCGTGTCGGCCGGCAGCGTGATGGTTTCATCGATGCGCTGACCGGTCGCGGTGTAATGCTCGATGCCCGGCGCGCGATCGCTGCGTGTGCCGCTCAGCACCCAGAGCGTGCCGTCGGGTGCGAGCGCGAGACGTCCAGGCTCGTGCACGCTCCACGTCGCCTTCTGCTGCATCGACTCGGCATCGTAGACTTCGATGCGATTGCGCGCGGTATTGGCCGCGAACAGCGTCGTGTCGTTCGCAGCGAGCCCGTCGATCTCCGCGTTCGTGCCGGTCGGCACTTCGTTCATCATCAGAAAGCCGGCCGCGAGCTGCGCATGCGGGTCCGCGTTTTTGGCGGCGGGCTGAAACGGTGCCACGCGCTTCGGCTCGCCGATCAGGCGCCGCGAAATGCCGAACCATTGTTTGCCCTTGTCCGGCCATACGCCCGGCTCGACCAGGTGCCCCTTCTCATTGCCGACCGCGATCGCGACGAACGCATATTTGCGGTTGACCGCGATCGCATTGCCGCCGGCGTTGCCCCAGCCATGCGTGCCACCCGCGAAGCCGAGCATCTTGCCGTCCTGATAGACGCTCGCTTCGGCGCCGCTTTCATCCCACGGCGCGTTCGTATAGACCTTGCCGTCCGGCGTGACCGCGATCGCGGTGATGTTGATCTGCGTCCATGTGCCATCGCCGAAGCCAAAGCTGTTGCCGATCCATGAGGTCTTCGCGTTCAACGCGGTTTCGGCGCGAGCCGGCAGAACGGCCGTTGCGGCGACGACGCCGGCGGCGCAGGCTGTCAGGGCGAACCAGCTTTTGAACGTGATGCGGCGCAAGGCGGAACCTCCAGTCGATGTCCGGTCAACGCGATGCACGCGGACCCGTGCCCGCTCGGGGCGAAAATCAGTGATGTGGTAAAGCGAAACGAAGCGCAACCGATTGAAGCGCGGCGCCTGAAGGCAGCCGTCCGCACGACTAAGTTACGCGGAAAAAATGCAGCGACGAAAGTCGAAAATAATTCAAAAATATTCGTTCGCTTATACGTCGCAAAAGAAATGAATTTAAAAATCGATGAAAACGAAAGCCGCGGCGTCGCGCGCGCCCCCGTTGCCGCCATCTTCCGTTCGTAACGATGTGGAATCACGCAATACGCATTTATTGCGGATTGCCCGGCGCCCACCACATAACCATATAAATCTTTCTGGAATGGCCAAAGAAATACCCTGTTTCAATCTGATTCAATTAGCCCATTCCAACAGATTTTTTCTCGAATTTCTTTTCCCTAGAATCGATTGCACTTCAGTTGCGACGCGAAGCGCGCGCCTGTTCGCCGGCTATCCGTTGCGAACCGCGCGGCCCTTCGCCCGGCCCATCCGTTTTACACCATGGACGGTTCATGACAGCCAGCGCATTGCCCCTCGCGCCCTCCCATTCCCGCATCGTGCAACTCGACGGTCTGCGTGCGATCGCCGTGCTCGCGGTGTTCGCGCAGCACGCGTTGAAAGCGCCGCTATGGATGGGCGTCGATCTGTTTTTCGTTTTGAGCGGCTTTCTCATCAGCGGCATCCTGCTCGATCGCAAGTCGCGTCAGCAGTCGTATTTCAGCTATTTCTATGCGCGGCGCGCGCGCCGCATCCTGCCGCCGTACCTGCTGCTGATGGCCGTGTCGTCGGTGCTGTTCGGCCTCGCGTGGGCACAGCACTGGTACTGGTACGCGTTTTTCGCGACCAATATCGGCGATGCGCTCAATCAGAGCGGTCACGAAAGCCTCAACGTGCTGTGGTCGCTCGCGGTCGAAGAGCAGTTTTACATCTTCTGGCCGTTCGTGATCCTGCTCGTACCCGAGCGTCTGCTCGGCGGCGTGGCGGCGGCGCTGATCGTGCTGGTGCCGCTGCTGCGCGCGCTTGCGACGCCGTGGTTCGATTCGTTCTGGCCGATCTATTACCTGACGCCGTTCCGCATGGATCTGCTCGCGGCCGGCGCGCTGCTCGCGGTGGCCGTGCGGCGTGATCGCAATGCGCTCGAAGCGTACAAGGGACTCGCAGTGCTCGGCGCGCTCGCCGCCCTCGCGGTGCTGGCATGGCTGCATCTGCACTTCCCGCGTTTTCGCGCGGCGAACACGCCGTTGTCGAATGCGGGGCTCTATAGCGTGTCGCTGGTGCTGTGCACGTCGATCGTGGTGATCGCACTGCAGAGCAAGGGCATCGTCAAGCGGCTGTTGTGCAACCCCGTGCTCGTTTATATCGGCACGATCAGCTACACGATCTATCTGATCCACCTGAGCGTGCTGTACATGGTGTGGCCGCTGCATCTGAATCGCTATCTGAGCGCCGTGATCGCGCTTGCGATCACGCTCGTGTACGCGAGCATCACGTGGTTCGCGTTCGAGAAGCGCCTGATTTTCGCCACGCGCGGCACGAGAGCGACGGCGACTGCCGGCGCCAGCGTTGCGCGGCAAGCACCGCAAAGCCGCGCATGAACCGCCTGGCCGTTGTTGCTGCCCGCGTGCTGGGCGTCGTGTCGGCGCTTACGTTGCTCGCGCCGACAACGAGCGCGGCCGTGGACGAGCCGCCAACGTCATCGCCGACGCAAGTGCTGATCGACGCGTACGGCGATTCGACCACGCTCGGCATCACCTGCAGCGATGGCCACTGCGGCCCGCAAGCGCGCAATGCCGTCACGTATCTGCAGCAGGCGTTGCAGGCGCATGACGGCGAGCGCGTGCGCGTCACGAACTACGGCGTCGGCGGCACGATGGCCCAGCAGTTGCGCGACGGCACCGGCAATCGCCGCGCGGGACCGACGGCGGGCCTGCCGTGGCACGAACGTCTCGCCGTCTCGTCCGCGCGAATCGTGCTGATCAACTACGGCATCAACGAAGTGATGCAAAACCAGACGCCCGAGCAGTTCTACGCGGCCGAAACATCGCTTGTGCAAACGGCGCGAGCACTCGGCAAGCAGCCTGTTTTGCAGACCTCGAACCCGATGCCCGATAACCGGCTCAACGCGATGCTGGCGACGATGGTCGCGATGACGCGACGCGTGGCCACCGAACAGCGGGTGCCGCTCGTCGATCAATACGCGTATGTCAGCGGCCTGCCCGACTGGAAATCGCTGATGTCGGACGGCGCGCATCCGAAACCGGAGTTGTACCGGCTGAAGGCCGAACAGGACTATCGAGTCGTCGAACCGTTGGTGCGGCGACTGCTGGACGAAACACATTGAGCCACGCTTTTACGCGCGTTCCGTTCTTTTTTCATTCACAAACTAGAAGGCAAGCTATGAGCCAACCACGCAAAGCGATCATCACCGGCGTATCCGGACAGGACGGCGCCTATCTGACCAAGCTGCTGCTCGACAAGGGCTATCACGTGACGGGCACCTACCGGCGCACGAGTTCGGTCAACTTCTGGCGCATGCGTGAGCTTGGCGTGCTCGATCATCCGAATCTGCGTCTGGTCGAACACGACCTCACCGACCTCGGCTCGACGCTGCGTCTGCTCGACGGCACCCAGGCCGACGAGTTGTACAACCTCGCCGCGCAGAGCTTCGTCGGCGTGTCGTTCGACCAGCCGGTGACCACCGCCGAAGTGACCGGTGTCGGCGCGCTGAATCTGCTCGAAGGCCTGCGTATCCTGAGCCCGAAGACGCGCTTCTACCAGGCGTCGACCTCCGAGATGTTCGGCCTCGTGCAGGCGGTGCCGCAACGCGAAAGCACGCCGTTCTACCCGCGCAGCCCGTATGGCGTCGCGAAGCTGTTCGCGCACTGGTCGACGATTAACTATCGCGAGTCGTACAACCTGTTCGCGAGCAGCGGCATTCTGTTCAATCACGAATCGCCGCTACGTGGCCGCGAATTCGTCACGCGCAAGATCACCGACACGGTCGCGAAGATCAAGCTCGGCAAGCAGGATGTGCTCGAACTGGGCAACCTGAGCGCGCAGCGCGACTGGGGCTTCGCGCTCGAATACGTCGAGGGCATGTGGCGCATGTTGCAGGCCGACGCTCCGGACACCTTCGTGCTCGCGACCGGTCGCACCGAAACGGTTCGCGATTTCGTGCGCATGGCGTTCACCGCGGCCGGCTTCCAGCTGGAATGGTCGGGCAAGGACGAGCGCGAGACCGGCATCGATGTCGCAACCGGCAAGACGCTCGTGCGCGTGAACCCGAAGTTCTATCGGCCGGCCGAAGTGGACCTGCTGATCGGCTGCGCGGACAAGGCGCGCGACACGCTCGGCTGGCAACCGCAAACCTCCCTCGAACAGCTGTGCCAGATGATGGTGCAGGCGGACATCGCACGCAACGAGCACCACGAGACGTTCTAACACGGCATCCGTGTGCGGCGGGTTCGCCGCACACTATTGCGTCAACCCGCCAGTTTGCGGAACGTCTCCAGCACCGCTTCGCCCTTGAACGGCTTGACGATCCAGCCCTTCACGCCGGCGGCCTTGCCGCGCTCCTTCATTGCTGGGCTGCTTTCGGTCGTCAGCATGATCACGTTGACGGTCTTGTTCGCGAGTTCGCCGCGAATTTTTTCGACCATCGTCAGGCCGTCCATGTTCGGCATGTTCACGTCGCTGACGATCAGGCGGATATTCGAATCCGTCTTCAGCTTCGTAAGACCATCCTTGCCGTCGATGGCGGTCGCGACGTCCAGACCGTTTTTCGCCAGAAAGCCCGCCACTTCTTCGCGTACCGTGCTCGAATCGTCCACCACCAGAATCTTTGCCATAGCCATTCCCTTGCGTCATCGACGCGTAGTATCAAAACAGATCGAGTTCGCCGGACTCGACCAGATCGTCGACATCCACCGTGTTTTCAGAAAAATCCTCGGGTGACCAGCTCAGGTTGAAAACGAAGCGCTGGTCGATCGACACCGACTGTCCGCTCGCCCCGTGGCTCAATCGGTATTGAAACCGCAACTGCGGATTGTCCGAGCCGAACGAGATATAGCGGTGCTTGTGATTGACGAGCAGAGGCACCTGCACCTGGCTCGCTTCGCGAGCGTTCCGCGCAGCGAGGAACCGGTCCTTGAACGCGCCCCAGATCAGATTCGTCAATTCGCCGAGCACGTTGTTCAGATCGCGAAAGCCCGCTTGCGCCGCGCCCATGCCGGGACCCCGTGCGGCACGATCGCGCTCGATCATGCCGAGCAGCGGTTCCTCTTCGGCCTGCATCAACATATAGCCGCGGCACCAGGTGCCTTCGAGCGGAATCAGGCTGAACACCTCGCCGAAGATGATGCGATCGCGTACGACGCTCGGCGTGTCGCGTTGCACGGTGACGCCGTCGAATAACGTGGCGAGCCGCGCTTCCGTGATCTCGGCGATGCCGCGCACGAGCGCATTCGGGAAGTCGAGGCTGAAGATGTATTGATCGACGGCTTCACGCAGCGCCGTCAGATCGGCGCCATGGAAATGCGCGCATGCCGCGTTCTTCAACGGCTTCGGAAGCTGTTCGAGGGGCAAGTTGCCGCTCGAACGCAGGATCACCGGCAGTTCGGGGCGCAACGTATTGATCCGCGCCGCGGTCGTCGCCGCCTGTTCGACCGATCCACCGTAGTTGTCCGCCAGCAGAACGCCGCCGAGATCGATATTGGTGGCAAGCACCGAGCCGAGGCGGCTGCTGTCGCGCACCTTCAGTGCAATCAGGTTGTGCTCGTCGAAAAAGAGCTTCAGCGCTTGCGCGTGTGCCGGACAGTCGTCGAGCACGAGCACCTTGCTGACGGGCTTGCTGGTATTCATCGTGTTTCAGTCTGCGAATGCAGTGTTGCTAGAAAAGTTCGAGTTCGCCAGCGGCCTCGTCGGCCGCCGCGAGTTCAGCCTTGAAATCGAGTGGCGCCTGCGCGCATACGCATAACGTCACGCCCAGCCGGGCCGCAGCGCCGATCGTCAGCTCGTATGCCCACACGTGATCGGGCCGCAACTCGTCCAGATACTCGATACAGCGGCTGTTCAATTCATACGGAGTCGACATGCCGAGATCGGGGAAATGCTCGACCAGTTGCTGGTTCATGTAGCCGCAGCACAGGTTGCCGAGTTCCATCAGCGTTTCGGACAGCGAACGCGTCGTGTCGCCGCTCGCGTAGTACGCGCGCGTTGCTTCGTCCTTGCTGAAATGCAGCACGAACAGCAGACGAAAACCGATCGACGAGATCGTCAGCGCCATCGCGCAGGGTCCGGGTGGATGATCGCGATCCCACCTCGGCACCGCGCTGATCTCGCACGCATCACCCGGCGTCGCGGGCAATCTCGCGCGAGCCGCGTGACAGAAGATATCCGCGATGCTTTGCAACGCCTGATCGGTAATCACGCTGCGGCCTGCTCGAGCCTGGATTGAAACTGGGTCGCCAGCGCTTCGACGCCGCCGAGCGACGCCGTGATCATCTTGCCGCCGGCCTGGATGTCCTGGAACGTCGCCGCGGTCGTCAGATCGTTGCGATGCAGACTCTCCTGATAGCTCTTCGACAGTTCCTGCGAGCGCGACGCGAGCGAGCGCACTTCGCCCGCGACGATCGAAAAGCCGCGACCCGCGGTGCCGGCGCGCGCCGCTTCGATCGACGCATTCAGCGAAACGATCAGCACGTGCTGCACGATCGACGACAGCTCCTGGTTCTTCTTGTGCATGTCGCGGTTCTGCGACATCAGCGAAATCATCTGCTCGTGCCAGCGCTCGAACGTGATCGTCAGCGTCTTCAGACGGGCGGCCTCGTGTGCGATCCGAGTCGCATGCTGCAGCCATTCGTCGCTTCGCGTGCTCGCGGCGTCGAGGCTCGCCTGCAATGATTCGCGATTGCGCTCGCCCTGCTCGGCCTGTGCGCGCAGATCGGCGAGCATCGCCTCCAGGGCGGCGCGCTCACCGTTGGCCTGCTCGCCGGCCCGGAGCGCCGCGTCGAGTTGCTGTTCGAGGGCTTGCCGCGCGAGCGTGTCGACACGCTGCGTTTCCGCACTGGCGCGAAGTCCCCGACGATAATAAATTCCCGTCGCGAGCGCGCAGACGATACCGCCAACGCCTGCGGCCACAAGATAACTTTCAAACACGACCTGCTCCCATCGCTTCGTTCAATCGATCAGGCGATCAGCCCGCTACCGCATCCGCGTCACGCTCGCGCGCTGCATCGGTGGACGCATCGAGACTGTCCACCGCCCAGTCCTCGGGGAACGACACGACGGTCTGGAAGCGGCGATAGTCGGCGCCGCGACGATCGTCGGTGAAACGCAATTCGATGCGGCCACGCTCGCGCCGCACGAAATCGCGCACCGCATCCATGCCGACGCCGCGGCCCGAAATCTCGCTGACGCTCTGCGCGGTCGAAAAGCCGGAACGGAAGATCAGCTCGGCAATCGCTTCGTCGCTGAGCGCGGCATCGGCGTCGATCCAGCCGCGTTCGATCGCCGCGGCACGGATCTTTGCGAGCGCGAGACCCCGGCCGTCGTCGCTGATGGTGATCTGCAGCGCGTGATGGTCTACGCCCACTTCCAACTCGATGACGCCGGCGGCGTCCTTGCCGTTCGCGATACGCTCGGCGGCGGGCTCGATGCCGTGATCGACCGAATTGCGCAGCAGGTGCGTGAACACATTACGCAGCGTATTGCTGACCTCACTGCGCACGCGATAACCGTTGTTGTCGATGCTGACGATCGGCGCTTCCTTGCCGAGTTCGGCCGCCAGAGACGGCAGCGATTCGAGCACGCCCGCGAGCGCTTCGTAGATCGATTCGGTGCCCAACAGGCGCAGCTCACGCTGCAACGATTCGCGCATCGACACGAGTGCGTCCCGGTCGGCCGGATCGGCGCTTTCGAGCAAGTCCAACTGCTTCTGGATCAACTCGCGATCGACCATCAGGTAGCGATCCACCGCGCCGTTCTGGCCCGGACCCTTGCGGCCGAGGCTCACTTCGTTGATCGTCGCGTAGGTTTCGAGCGCGGCCTTCACGCGCTGCAGATCGTCGATCAGAAGCTGCTGGTCCCACGCTACACCGCCGTCCGCGCGGCGTAATGCGTCGTACCGCTGTTCGGTTTCGTGGACGACGCCGGTCAGATGCTGAAGGCTGTAGGTGCGCGCATTGCCCTTGACGGTGTGCATGTTGCGGAACAGCTCGGCGACCGCTTCGTGACTCGGCTCGTGATGCTGACGGATGATCCGCTCGTTCTCGCTGATGAAGCCCGTCGCGCTTTCGACGAAGTGATGGAACTTCTCCTGGCTCACCGCGAGAATCTCGCCGATCATTTCCAGCCGGCGCTTCTGTTCGCCGGCCTCGGCGGCGAGCGCGCGCAGTTCGGTCACGTCGCGCACGCACAGCATCAAACGCTGCACGACGTCGTGTTCGTCGGTGATCGCCGACCAGCTCAGATCGAGCGTCTTCACGCGGCCATCGGTCATCGGCTTGGCGATCTCGTTGACGAACAGGTGCTGATTGAACTCGAAGTTCATGCTGTCTTCACCGATACATGCGTGCAGCGCCGCTTCGATCTGCGCGAGCTCATCGCTGTTGATACCGGTGCCACCGAACACGAGGTCGAGCAGCGGTCGGCCCGCAATCTCGCGAGTCTCGAAGATGGCCTCCAGATACGCGGAGTATTCAGGATGCACGACCACGCCTTCGACCACAGTCAGAATCCCCTGCTGCATGTTTTGCAGCATCGCCTGGATATCGGCGGTCTTCTGCTTCAACTGCAGCGAGCTTTGCTGGATCTTCTCGATCATGCCGTTGAACGCGACGATCGAATGACCGATCTCGTCCATGCGGCCGACCGGCACGCGGCGCGTGAAGTCCTGGCTTGCCGCGATCTCGCTCATCTCCACCTGCATGCGGCTCAGCGGCCGGGTGATCTGCCGATACAGCAGCGCGCTGATCAGCAGCAGCACGACGATGGCCGCGCCGGTCGCGGCGCCGATCGCCGTCGTCGTGGTGGCGAGCGCGCTGTTCAGGTCGTCGATCGCGGCGTCTTTCTGGCGGTTCTTTTCGATTCGCAGCGTCTCGACGATGCCTTCGAGTTCATCGCGGTATTGCGCGACGTTCGCGAACAGATACGCCTGCGCCAGTTCGTTCTTGCCGTCGGCCTTCATCTTCGCGGTGTCGTTGACCGCGTTGAAATAGTTGGCGAGGCTGTCGCGCGCCTGACTCACGAGCCCGGTTTGGGCCTGACCTTGCGCGGCCTTCGCCTGCACGTCGAGCGCCGCGTGCAGCGACGCTTCCTTGCTCTTCAGCAGGTCTCGCGCCTGCGAGACCATATTCTCGTCAGGCGCATAGACGAGCGTCATCATCGCGAGCTGCACGTCCTTGAGCTGCGACACGAGGTCGGCCGACGCGAGCGCGCTCGGCACGACACCCTGGGTAACCTGTCTGACGTTGGCGGCGCTGTTGCGAGTCTGAAGCACAGCGTATCCACCAATGGCGGATAGCGCGACGAGCATCAGAATGACGAGTAGCGTGATGCGGTGACGGATAGTCATCTGAGAATCCCCGAGGTCTGAAAATACAAGGTCCACGCATTGAGCGGGACGCCCGTGTGTTTTTGTACTTTCGGGCGCGGGGATTATCGTCGCGGATGTGTGACGTCAACGTGACGAAGTCGACGCCGAACCACACGTTTTAGGGATTTGAAAAATAAGGTCGAAAAATTCGTGAATCAGGGCTGATCCGGGCTCAAGTTCGACAGAAAAATGCCGTTATTTTTAGCCTGTTTTTTTCGCTAGCCCACAGCGCTTCAATGCAGTGCGTCCGCCGCGATCGCTTCGGCATACACCGCCGCGACCCGCTTCGCGATCACTGCGTTATCGAAGCGCTCGCGCGCATAGCGGCGGCATGCATCTTCATCGGGCAGCTTTAGCGTGCCGTTGAACGCGCCGGCGAGACCCGCGGCGATCGCCGCTGCGCCGGTCTCCGGCAACACCAGATCCGGCGACAAGCCCGCCACCGCCTCCGGCAATCCGCCGACCGGCGTCACCAGCACCGGCGTGCCCGACGCAAGCGATTCGACTGTGATGAGCCCGAAGCCTTCCAGCGCGACCGTCGGCACGACGCTGAGATTGGCCGCACGATATAGCGCCGCCAGATGCTGATCGGGCACGAAGCCGAGCAGCTTCACGTTGTGTTCGAGCCCCGCGTCGTCGATGCGCGCCTGAAGCTCGCTTTCGAGCCGCCCCTTGCCGGCGATCAGCAGCAGCACGTCGGGCGCGCTGCGTTTCACCAGCTTCACCGCATCGATCAGATCTTCGAGACCCATGCGCCGCACCAGCCGTCGCACCGCCAGCACGATCGGCCGATCCTGCGGCAATTGCAGACGCAGACGCGCTTCGGCCTGCGTGATCGGCAGATTGAACTGCTCGACGTCGACGCAGCCCGGCACCACGCACACGCGGTCCGGCGAGATGCCGTAACGCGTCGTCAGGATCTTGCCGAACGCGTCCGACAGTACGATCAGCCGCGACGAACGCGCGTACACCGACTGCTCCAGATAACGCTTCGCGCGCTGGCCGAGCGAATCGGCGCCTTCGACGTGGCTCTCGTCGGCCCACGGCCCCTGGAAATGCGACACCTGCGGAATGCCGCGGGTCACGTCGAGGCCCGGAAACGTATAGAGCGCGAAGTGCGATGAAATCACGTCGGGCCGCGACCTGCGGATCTCGTGGCGCAGCGCGCGGCGTGCCGCCATCAGCCGCAACGGCAGCGATTGCGCGGCGGAGCCGAAACCGTTGATCGCGCCACCGGTATCGGCCGCGACTTTCGGCGAGCCGGCGACGACTCCGCGCACCGCGACGCCCGCGCCCGGCAGCGCGCTGACCAGCGAGTAGTACATGCGGTCGAGGCCGCCCGCGCGTTCGGGAAACCAGTGCATCCCGATCTGCAGTGATTTGATTGAGCCAGTCGTCATGATGGTGTGCCCCTGTGTGTTGCTTGCGGTGAGTTGCTATGCCGTTGCGTGGATGGCGCGGCTCGCGCGTTCATTCCACGCTCTTCTGTCCGGCGAGATGATTCAGTGTCAGCGCATCGTTCTGCGCGACGACCGTCGCCTCCGTCCGGCTGCGCCGGCGGTTTTCCTGCTGCCCGGCCAGTTGCCGGTACAGCGCGATGTATTGCGCGGCCATGCGCGCCCAGCCGAAGCCGGTTGCGAGCTCGCTCGCGGCTTGCCCCATCGCGCGGCGCGCGGTGTCGTCGCCGGCGAGTTGCGCGACTGCGCGAGCGAGCGCCTGCGGGTCGTCGGGATCGTCGAGCACGATGCCGCACTCCGGCGTGATGATCTCGGCGCCGCCCGCGGTGCGCGCGGTCACGACGGGCAGGCCCGCCGCCATCGCTTCGAGCAGCGACAGACTCATCGCCTCGTAGCGCGATGGAAACACGAACGCCTCGACCGAATGCATCAGCACTGGCATCTCCTTCACCAGCCCGAGAAAATGCACCCGATGCGCGATGCCGAGCGCCTTCGCCTGTTCCGGATACGGGCTGCCCGGCAGAAAGCCGGCCACCGCGATCTGCACGTGCTCGGGCAGATCCTTCAATGCGGCGAGCACGGTGCCGAGATTCTTGCGCGGGGTGCGCAGATCGCCGACGAACAGCAGCAGGAACGCATCGTCCGGTAACCGAAACTTCGCGCGATCGCCGCTCGCCGCCGCGAAGCCTTGCGTGTCGACGCCGTTGTAGATCACGTCCACGCGGTTGCGCGGCGTGAGGCCGATCGCGCGGATTTCGTCGGCGACCTTCTGCGACACCGCGGTGATCACCTTCGAGCGCCGGTACGCCCAGCGTTCGAGCAGCGCATTGCAGCGCGTATAGACCGACTGGTACGCGGACCACACGCCCTTCGTCAAACCGAACGGGTAGTACTTGCTCGCGAACCAGCCGCTATGCACGAAATGCGAGGTATTGACGTCGGCGCGCATCCACGTGATGAAGCCGTTCACGTGCAGCACGTCGTAGTCGCGCCGATGCGCGCGCAGCCATAGCGCGCTCTTGAGAGCGAACACCTGCTGGCGCAGCAGATTGGTCGGCCACCAGCGGCCGATCTTCACCGGCGCCCAGCGCACGTTCGGATGCGCGAGCAGTTCGGGCGCCACGTGCGACGCGATCAGCGTCACGCGGATGTTCTCGTCGAGCGCCGCGCGCGCGATCTCGTGATTGACGCGCCCCTGGCCGTCGTTATGACGCACTACGTGCGTGACTATGGCGACTCTCAATCCGTGCCTCCGTGGAGAAATAGCGTGCGTGCGCGGTTCATCTTTTCGTAGTGAACCGCGGAAAGAATCGAAAAAGCGCCCATGAAAAGCAGCAGGCCGCCGGTGCCGACCAGCGAGTTCGTGAACACCAGCATCGCGAAGGTCGCAAGACACAGGCTCAGGCACGCGGAGACGAACTTGTCGTCGCGCAGCCTGAACGACGCGAGCACCGCGCGCGTCAGCAGCCACACGATGCCGGACATGTACAGCAAGGTGCCGGGCCAGCCGAGCACGAACGGAACGTTCATCACGCCGCTGTCGAAGTTGCCGTACTGGCCGAGCTGGCCGCCGTCGTTGGAGAGCTTCGTCGAGGTGCCGGTCGCGCCCATGCCCTCGCCCGACACGTCGGTAAACGCGGTCTTCGCGAAGGTCGCGTAGAACTCGTTGCGGGCCGCGTAGCTCTGGTCGTCGTGCAGATTGACGATCGTGTTCAGACGCGCCTGCATCCGTTCGGCCACCGGACCGACCGCCAGCAATGGGACGCAGAAGCCGGCGAGCAGCACCGCGCTCGCGACGATGCGCACGCGCACCTTGTTGTTCGACTTCACCAGCTGGATCAGGAGCGCGATGACCCAGCCGCCCCACGTCGAGCGCACGAGGCTCAACGCGAACGAGAAGAAGCCGAGCCCGGCGGCGATCCAGCGCACGCGGTGCTGCGCGGCCATCACGAAGACCATCGCGCCCATCATCGCGAACGCGAACGGGCCCGACGAATTCATCGTGCTGAACACGCGCACACCCATCGGCACCGGGTCGCCCTGCGAGTTCATCTGCGAGCCGAGCATCCACAGCGCGTCCCATGGCGGCATGATGAAGAACTGGATCAGGCCGTAGCCGCCCATCACCAGCATGCCCCAGATGAACGTGCCCACGATCGTGTCGCGGTACTGCGGATACTGGCGCGTGTGCGCCATGATGTGAAAGCCGATCAGGATCGGATAGAGCCAGTTCGCGAGGTCGTAGGTGGCCGCAAGCGGCCCGCTCGACATCACGCCGATCAGGAACGCGTAGACGAGGCCGAGCAGGATCAGCAGCACCGGCAGACCACGGCGCTGCGCGAGCAGCCGGTAGTAGCGCAGCAGCGACAGGCCGCTGATCATCGTCACGGCGAGCGGCGCGACCTGGATCAGGCTGGTCGGCGTGAACGCGCCTTTCGACCAGTCCGCGAGACGCCGCACTTCGGGGCTCAGGAACCACAGCCACCACATGAAGCCGATATAGCGCGCCGGGCTTTTGAAGTAGAGCCACAGGCCCGTGAGGATCGCGAGCGCCGGAAACGCGAGCGTCAGCACCGTGCCCTGATGCGCGACGATCAGCACCGCGGTGATCAGCCACAGCAACAGCGGCGGCAGCCATTCTCGCGTTGCGCCGGACAGCAGCCCGCTCGCATTGGTTTGCGCGGCGCCGGCGTTGCCCGCGCCGGCCGGCGGCAATGGGTTCGCGCGCGGAATCGTCGACATCGCCTAGAGGCCTCCGCGCGATTCGCGCGCAGGTGCGGCGCGTTGCTCGTGCCTGGCCGCGGCCGCGTGCGCGCTCGCCTGCCCGCGCGCGCTCAGCATCTCGCGCGTGATCCGCACGTGCTGCATCGCGTAGTGCTCGGTGGTCAGATCGCGCGCGAGCAGGCCGGCCGCGGCTGCCTGCGCCTGGCGCAGCGCCTCGGCGGGGTCGGCGGCGAGCCGGTCGACCGCGGCGCGCAGCGCCTCCGGAATGAACGGCGGCACGTAGGCGGCTTCGTCGGCGGGAAAATAGTCGCGCAGTGCGCCGACGTCGGTCGCGACCATCGGCTTGCCGACCGCCGCCGCTTCGAGCATGACGGTGATGCCCGATGCGTGCGAGTTCGGCCGCAACGGCACGACGATCACGTCGGCCCAGTCGTACAGCTCGTGCTGCTTCTTGATGCCGGAGAACAGCGCGATCTCGACATTCGACGCGCGCAGCGACGCGGGAATACGCCGCCGCGTCGCGAGCTTCACCGAATAGCGCGAATCGTTGCCGAATGCCTTGATGAGCGTCTCCCAGTCACGGTCGCGATCGTTGCCGATGGCCGCGATGCGCAGCGGCGTGCGCGGCGTCCACTGCGTCGGCGCATTGACCGGGAAGTCGCGCGTGTTCAGGCCGTACAGCAGCGGCGTCGCGTCGCGGCGGAAGTATTCCTGGCATAGCTCGGCGTTTTCGCTCGCGAGCGTGGTCAGCCGATCGGCGCGCGTCATCAGCTTGCGATACAGCCAGCTGCGCACGATGCCGTACGACGGCCACTTGTCGAGCAGCCACACGCTTTGCGCGAGCAGCAGCGGCGACGCGCCGGGCCCCGCCTTGCGGCCGCACAGCAGCAGCATCAGCGCGACGGACAGCCATTCCTGCTCGGTATGCGTCCAGATCACGTCCGAGCGCAGCATCTCGGCGCGATTGCGCCACGTATGGATGAAATCGAAGCCGAGCGCGGCCTTCAGCGCGCGCCGCACGAGCCGTACGGGCCGGCTTTCGCGCGCGTCTTGCGAATAGGTCAGCGCGAATGCTTCGGACTCCGCGTGGTGATAACCGTAAAGACAGCCAATATCGTCGCCCTTGCGATAAAAGCGCGGATCGGCGCCGTAGAACAGATGAACATGAACCTTGGTACTCATGCGGACACTCCGCTCTTCGACAGCGCGCGCCGCGCTTCGTGGGCGCCCGCGCGCACCTCGCGCCAGCGCGACAGCTGCAACTGCGCCTGCTTCGACAGCAGCGCGAGCGCCGCGTGCGTGAGGCCCGGATAAAGCCGTGTGCCGACCAGCGTCCACCACCACCACGCGGCTTCGCGGCGCAGCGGCGGCAACTGGTCGCGCAGGATCAGATGGAAGTTGAACGCGGCGTTGCGCAGCGCGGCCATCGTCTGCGCGTCGCGCTTGTCGTCGTCGAAACGCTCGGCGGGGAAATGATCGACGGCGACCTGCGGGTCGTAGACGAGCTTCCAGCCCGCGTTCTTTACCGCGAGGCTGAATGCCATGTCGTTGTGCACCTGCGCGCCCGCGCCGCGCAGACGCGCGTCGAAGCGGATCGTGCGCACCGCGTCGCGCCGGTAGCTCATGTTGGCGCCCTTCAGGATGTCGACTTCGCGCGCGGCACCGACCCCCAGGTGATGATTGCCGATGATCTTGCCGTGCGCGGTCACCTTGCCGACCAGCGGCCGCTCGCCGTCGAGCACGTGGCCTTTTTCGTGCACCCAGTCGCGCCCGCCCAAGGCGCCCAGGCGCGCATCGGCTTCGAACGCGGCGGCGATGCGCTCGACCCAGTCGCGGCGCGGCGCGGCGTCGTCGTCGGTGATCGCGATCACGTCGCCGCTGGCGGCATCGAGCCCGCGATTGAGCGCCGCGACCTGGCCGGGTAGGTCCACCGGCGCGATCACCAGCGGCAGGCGGCCGCGCGTGGACGGATCGCGCAGGCATGCATGGGTCGCGTCGTCGTCGACGCGTGCGACCACGATCACTTCGTCGGGCGCGCGCGATTGCCGCTCGAGCGCCGCGAGGCAGCGCGCGAGATCGGCCGGGCGGCGATAAGTCGGTACCAGTACCGTTACTTTCATCGTGATGTCCTCTGTTCCTGTCGTGCAGAAGTCGGTCCCGGGGTGCGGTGCGCGCGTCACGTGCTCAGGTATTCCTGGGTCGCCGCGTAGCCGCGGTCGTAGCCGACCCGCGAGCGCG
This sequence comes from Paraburkholderia sp. BR13439, assembly GCF_040948805.1. NCBI lineage: Bacteria > Pseudomonadati > Pseudomonadota > Betaproteobacteria > Burkholderiales > Burkholderiaceae > Paraburkholderia > Paraburkholderia sp. BR13439. Next base: position 358,565 of record NZ_JBFPKN010000002.1, read on the forward strand.
CCGGCATGCCGTTGAAGATGCCGCCCTGCACGTGCACACCGGCCGCGCGCAGGCGCTTCAGCGCGTCGGCCAGCTCGATCTCGCTGTGCATGCCCGAGCGCATCACGAAGAACGTCGAGCCCGCATACGCGCCGATGATTGATGCATCGGTCACCGCGAGCACCGGCGGCGTGTCGATCAGGATCACGTCGTAGCGCTTCCCGAGGCCGTCGAGGTACTGCGGCAGACGCGGCGACATCAGCAGCTCGGACGGATTCGGCGGACGGCGGCCGCACGAAATGAAGCTCAGGCCCTCGACGTTCGACGGGCGGATCGCCTCTTCCAGCGAGATCTGCCCGCTCAGCAACTCGGACAGGCCGTTCTCCTGCACGCCGCCGATCTGACATTCGAGCGCGCCGCGCCGCATGTCGCCGTCGATCAGCAGCACACGCTTGCCCGAATGCGCGAGCAGCATCGCGAGGTTGACGCTGAGGAAGCTCTTGCCGACGCCGGCCATCGGACCCGTCAGCATCACGATGCGATTGCGCGCGTCCATCAGCGTGAACTGCATCGCGGTGCGCAGGCTGCGCAGACTTTCGATCGTCAGGTCCTTCGGCCGCGCATTCGCGAGCACCGGACGCAGCCGTTCGCCGCCGCGCGCATAGCTGTTTTCGAGCTGCACCTGCTCGGCGCTTTGCGGCACGAGGCCGAACACCGGCAGATGGAACGCGCGCTCGACGTGATCGGGGTCGTCGATGCCCTTGAACAGATTGCGGCGCAGGAACACGAAGCCGGTGCCCGCGATCAGCCCGAGAATCACCGCCGCCGACATGATCAGCATCTTCTTCGGCTTGACCGGCGCACCGGGGCGCAGCGCCGCGTCGACGATATGCACGTTGCCGCCCGTGCCCGCCTTTTGCACCGACAGCTCCTGCACGCGATTGAGCAGCAGCACGTAGATGTCTTCGGCGACTTTGGCGTCGCGCTGCAGCTGCACGGCCTTCACTTCGGTGGCCGGCAGATCGCGGAAACGGTCCGCGTATTTGGTGCGCTGCGCCTGCAGCTCGGCCATCTGCTGACGCGCGGCGACGAGCGTCGGATGGTCGTCGCCGTAGCGCTCGGCGAGCTGGGTCATCTGCAGCCGCAACGCGGCGATCTGCTGCTCGTATTGCACGCTGCCTTCGAGGTAGACCTTCGCCTCGTCGCTCGCGTTGATCGAGCCGGACTGACGCTGGTAGGCGGTCAGCGCGGCTTCCGCGCGTTCGAGGTCGGCCTTCAGGCGCGGCTCCTCGCTCTTCAGGAAGTCGAGCATCTTGCTCGCATCGGCCTGCTTGTTCGACACGTGCTGCCGCAGATACGACTGCGCGAGCGCATTGGCGACGAGCGCCGCATGCTGCGGACTCTTGTCCTCCAGCGAGATCTGGATCACGCCGGTCTGCTTGCCCTGCTCCTGCACCGTGATCGCCGACTGGAACGCGGTGATCGCGTCGAGATCGTTCGAGCGCACGATCGTGAACTCCTGCCCGGGGCGCGCGACCAGCTGGTTGACGACCATCGTGACGCCGCCGCCCTGCGCCTGCTGGCCGACCTCGCCGCGCAGCAGCAGCGAGCCGTTCGGCGCGAACAGCTCATAGTGCTGCGCGTCGATCACGCGCAGCAGCAGCTTCTCGCCTTCGAGCGACGGCGTCACGTCGATCGAATCGACATCGACGTCTTCACCGCCCCAGGCGTATGACGTGAGCCCCAGCCACGCGCGTGCGGGCTGGCCCGGCGTGGCGAGCCGCGCGGCGATGTTGCCGAGCAGCGGGATCGTCTTCGGTGTCACGCTGAAGTTCAGCTTCAGCTGCTGCACGACCGGGGCGACCACGCCACGGCTCTTGATGATTTCGATCTCGGCATCGGTCGGCAGCGACGTCGAGCCGCTGGTGATCGCGGCACCGGTCTGCGTTTGCGTGAGCGCCTGCGACATGCTGTCGGACGGCTCGACGCGCACGTGCGCATCGGCCGAATAAGTCGGCTTGGCGAGGTAGCAGTACGCGAGCGCCATCGTGACGATGACCGCGGTGATCGCGAGCAGCCACCAGATGTCGTCGAGGATCACCTGTACCAGTTGTCCGAGGACGACGTCTTCTTCTTCGGTCTTGATCGGACCAGCCATGTGTGGAGAGAGTTGATTGCTCACTGTTCCATCCCGTGTCGTTGGCTTCGGCTTTCGCGTCAGCGGTACTTCTGCTTTCGTTGCGCGTCCCGCGCCGCCCGGACAACAGCGGCGCGGGACGTTACAGCCCAAACGTTCAGCGCGTCAGCTGCTTCAGATAGAACAGCGTCTGCACGCTCGGCAGCACCTGCTGCAACACGCGGTTGAACGTGGTCGACGCGGCGGTGCCCACGTACACGACGTCGAGCGGCTGCAACTGGAACTGCGAAGACAGCATGATCGAGTCCGGCTGGGTCATGTCGAGGCGGAACACCTCGGGCGTGGTCGGATGCTCGCGCATGCCGCGCATCACGAAGATCTGGCGCGGATTGGCGTCGGTATTGAGGATGCCGCCGCCTTGCGTGAGCGCATCGGCGATCGTCATGCGGCCGCGGATGATCGGCACCTGGATCGGCGTCTTCACTTCGCCCATCACGAAGATGCGGCTGTCGGTGCGGTCCGGCACGTTGACCACGTCGCCGTTCTGCAGCATCACGTCCTGGCTGGTGTCGCCCTGATCGAGCATGCGATCGGCGTTGAGCACGTAGAGCTTGTGGTTGCGCGTGAGGCGCACGCGCTGGATGTCGGCGTCCGGGTTGGTGCCGCCCGAGCGCGTGATCGCGTCGACCAGCGTCAGCGGCACGTCGCTGACCGCGAGCGGTCCCGGCTGCTTCACTTCGCCGGTGACCTGCACCTTCTGGCTGCGATACGACAGCACGCGCACATCGACCTGCGGATTGCGGATATATGGCACGAGGCGCGAGGCGAGCTGATCGCGCAGCTGGGTGGTGGTCTTGCCCGCGGCCTGGATGCGGCCGACGAACGGGAAAAAGATCGTGCCGTCGGCGGCGATCGTCTGGCCGTACGGATCGGCCTGGCCCGGCAGCGCGGCCGTATACGGCTGCTGCAACGCGCCCGCGATCGTCTGCGTGGTGTTGCCGCCCGAGGACAAGGTGCTGCCCTGCGGCGTGGTCAGCTCGGGGTGATCCCACACGGTGATGCCGAGAATGTCCTGCGGCGCGAGGTGGTACACGTACAGCGACGGATCGGACAGCGCCGACGGCGGCAACGGCTGGGTTTTCTCGGCGGCGGCTTGCGCCTGCGCCATGATCAGGTTCGCGTCGATCAGATGGACCGGATAGGTTTCGCTCGGCGCCTGATCGTTGTCCTTGAGGCGCGACGTGTCGAGATAGTTGCCCGGTGCGGTCGCGCAGGCCGACAGAAATGACGTCAGCAGAAGTGAGGCGGCGAGCTTCGTGCGCAAGCTCGCGAATGAGTTTTCGATGCGGGGTTGCTTCAGCATATTTTTTTCAGCCATCCCATGACCAGATGTTCGATGAGCACGAGACTCTCCCTGTATTCGTCTTCCGCGCCGCCGTGCGGATCGGCGACGTCCGAATCGGCTTCCCACTTGCCGAGCGGATAGACCTTGCCGCGCGCGGACGGATCGAGCGCTTCGACCTTGCTCACCTGCGCGCGCTCGCTCACCAGCACGAGATCGGCCGCGCGCACGAGCGAGCGGTCGAGACGTCGCGCGTGATGGAGGCCGGCGGCGACGCCGCGCTCTTCGAGCAGGCGCTGCATCACCGGGTCCATGCCGTGGCCGTTCACCGCGCGAATGCCCGCCGAATGAAACGCGATCGGCGCGGCGCTCGGACGCGGCGCGCGCGCCTGGCGCGCCTTGAACAGCATCTCGGCGGCGGGCGAGCGGCACACGTTGGCGTGGCACACGATCAGAACGTTGGCGAACATGGCGGTTTCCCTCGCGCGGCGGTCGCAATGGCCTCAGCGGCCGGAGGTTTCCGCGGCGGCGAGGTCCGCCGCATGCATCGCGCTGTTCGCGCCGACCCGTGCCGGCGCATTGCGCAACGCGTGGCGCCGGCCGATCGCGTGATACTCGATGCCCAGTTCGAGCAGCACATCCGGCTCGTACAGATTGCGGCCATCGAAAATCAGCGGCGTCTTCAGCATGCGCTTCAGCGCATCGAAATCAGGGCTCTTGAAGACTTTCCATTCGGTCAGGATCACGAGTGCATCGACGCCGCTCGCCGCTTCCATCTCCTCGTTCACGAACGACAGGCGCGCATGCTGCTGCGGCACGTCCTTCAGATCGAGCGCGAGCACGCGCTTCGCTTCGTCGATCGAGACCGGGTCGTAGGCCTTCACGCGCGCACCGCGGCGCAGCAGTTCGGCGATCAGCTCGCGGCTCGGCGCCGCGCGCATGTCGTCGGTGTTCGGCTTGAACGCGAGACCCCACACGCCGAACGTGCGGTCCGACAGATCCTCGCCGAGACGCGCGACGATCTTCTGCGCGAGGATCTGCTTCTGCGCGTCGTTGACCGCTTCCACCGCTTCGAGAATGCGCAGGTTTGCGCTGTGATCGGCGGCGGTGCGGATCAGCGCCTGCACGTCCTTCGGAAAGCACGAGCCGCCATAGCCGCAGCCCGCGTACAGGAAGTCATAGCCAATGCGCGGATCGGACCCGATGCCGCGGCGCACCGCCTCGATATCCGCGCCGACGCGGTCGGCCAGATTCGCGAGCTCGTTCATGTACGAGATGCGCGTCGCGAGCATCGCGTTGGCCGCGTACTTGGTGAACTCGGCGGAACGCACGTCCATATACAACGTGCGTTCGCGATTGCGATTGAACGGCGCATACAGGCGCTTCATCAGCTCGCGCGCCTTTTCGCCGGGCACGTCGTCGTCGCAGCCGAGCACGATGCGATCGGGCCGCGTGAAGTCTTCGACGGCCGCGCCCTCCTTCAGGAACTCCGGATTCGACACGACCGAGAACATCTGCTCGACGCCGCGCGCGGTTAGCTCGGCGGCGACCACTTCGCGTACGCGCGACGCGGTGCCGACCGGCACCGTCGATTTGTCGACGATCACCTTGAAGCCGTTCATATGGCGGCCGATGTTGCGCGCGGCGGCGAGCACGTACTGCAGATCGGCGGAACCGTCTTCGTCGGCCGGCGTGCCGACCGCGATGAACTGGATGTCACCGTGCGCGACCGCGGCCTCGACGTCGGTGGAAAACGTCAGGCGCTTCGCGCGGCGATTGCGCGCGATGATCTCCTGCAGACCCGGTTCGTGGATCGGCACGCCGCCGTTGTTGAGCACGTCGATCTTGCGTTGATCGACGTCGAGACAGAACACGTCGTGGCCGATGTCGGCCAGACATGCGCCGGTCACGAGGCCGACATAGCCGCTACCGATGATCGTCAGGTTCATGGATTGCACCTCGATAAATAAAGTTGATTCAGGAATGCGCTCGCGCGATGCGCGGCATCGGCGCGGCCCGGCGCTCCACGTTCAATAGGCGTTGCTGCCCGCGAAGCCTTTCCACAGCGTCAGCACGACGATCTTGATGTCGAGCCAGAAGGTCCAGTGCTGCATGTAGTACAGATCGAGCTTCACGCGGCCCATCATCTTTTCGATGCGGTCGGTTTCGCCGCGATAACCGTTGATCTGCGCCCAGCCGGTGATGCCGGGCTTGATCCGGTAGCGGTGCATATAGCCCTTCACCAGATCCTTGTAGATGTCGTCGTGCTCGAGCGCGTGCGGACGGGGACCTACGACCGACATCTCGCCGCGCAGCACGTTGATGAACTGCGGCAGCTCGTCGAGGCTGGTGCGGCGCAGGAAAGCGCCGACCGCGGTGATGCGCGGATCGCGTCGCGTCGCCTGGGTGATCTGGCCGGCCGCTTCCTTGTGGACCTTCATCGAGCGGAACTTGAAGATCTCGAACTCGCGGCCGTCGATGCCCTTGCGGCGCTGGCGGAAAAACACCGGTCCCGGCGAGCTGAGCTTCACCATCAGCGCGATCACGAGCATCAGCGGCGACAGCGCGAGCAACGCGCCGAGCGCGAACAGGCTGTCGAATACGCGCTTGGGCAGCACGCGCAGATCGGTGATCGGTGAGGCGGCCAGGTTGATCGCGGGCACGCCGAGCAGCTCGACCATCGGCTGATTGAACAGCGTCAGGCTGCCCACATCGGGGATGAAGCGGATGTTCACGAAATCGTTGCGCAGATCCATCACGAAGCGATGGATCGCCTTCTCCTTCGAGATCGGCAGCGCGAGCCACAGCTCGCGGATCGAGCGCTGGCGCACCAGCTCGATCATGCGCTGATAGTCGCGCTCGACCGGCACGCCAGCGACCGCGTGCGCCGCGTCCGGGTCTTCATATGGATTGATCGTGCCGTCCTCGTCGAACACGACCACGGGCGTGAAGCCGGCTTCGGGCCGACCCCTCATCTGTTCGATCAGGAAGCGCCCGTAAGGCGCGCCGCCGACGATCGCGACCGCGTGCTGATTGAAGCCCTCGCGGCGCAGTCCGCGCAGGATCGAATAGACGATCACCTTCGTGACGACCAGCAGCACGATCGACGCGAGCGCCCAGTACACGAGCCACAGCCGCGACAGGCTGTCGGCGCGGTGCACGCTGAAGCTGATCAGCACGCCGGTCACTTCGACCATCAGCCAGCCGCCCGTGACGCGCGACAGCAGATCGTAGAGCGGCTTGCCGCGCCACGACTGATAGATGCCGAGCGCCGGGAAGAACACCACCACGAGCAGGCAGCCGAACGCGAGCGACACGCTTTGCATATCGTCGAGCCATACCACCCTGCCGCTGTGCACGGCCGCCGCCGCCATCGCGCCGAGCGCGACCATGGCTATGTCGATGATTCTCGCTAGAACGCTCAGCATGCGCCGCCCCTCTGTTCGTCAGTCAAAGTGCGATCCGTCGGTTGGTTGAAATGGGTGTTGCATGCAGGTTTCACCGTTGCGCTTTTTATTTCCCATTTGCCTCGCGGCTGAATTGGACTCAATGCGCATGAATAGACCATCGCGGAAAAACCGCGGCCGAATGAGTGAATACCCTTGTACATGCCTCAATAAAGCGGTATTAAAATTCGCACGGCAAGGCCGCAAAAAATCTCAAATTGTATCGGTCAAAATTTCGGCATTTTTTGTGCATTTTGAGAGGTAATTTTTGCCGCAATCAGGCTCGACAGCGGTTTCCCACCCGCCCATCCGAGGCCTTGCCCACCGAAACTTGCGCTTTTTCCAACAGTTCTGCCGGGGGACGCCCGGCTCCATGAGTGTCATCATTCTTGCGCATCATTAAGCGAAAAAAATGCTTGTCGATTTTTTTCAGGTAATTTTTATTTTTGAATCAATCGGTGGCACATTTTTTCCGGTATTTCGAATAAATTCGAGGCGCGCTTTATCCGATTTGTATTTAACGCGCTTTTATTGATTCTCGACTTCGTGATAAAACTCGACGCATTCATCCAGCCTCGAGGAGAGTTCACCATGACAGCTCCGGCCCCTGTCACGCCCGCCTGCACCCGGCCCACCGCCGCCCCTTCGTCCACCTCCCCAACCGGAACCAGCGTCAAGCTCAAGGTTCATCCCGTGATTCTCGCGGGCGGCTCGGGCACCCGGCTGTGGCCGATGTCGCGCGAGCAGCATCCGAAGCAGCTGATCGGCCTGCTCGGCGACGAGTCGCTGCTGCAATCGACGACCCGCCGTCTCGATGGGCTCGAAGCCGGCTATCCCCTCGCCGGCCAGCTCGTGGTCGTCGCCAACGAAGAGCAGCGCTTCACGACGGCCGAACAGTTGCGCACGAGCGGCAAGCCGAGCCGGCTGATACTCGAACCGGTAGGCCGTGACACCGCGCCCGCGTTGACGGTGGCCGCGTTGTCCGTCGCCGCGCAGGACGAAGACGGCATCATGGTCGTGATGCCCGCCGATCACGCGGTCACCGACAGCGCAGGCTTTCACGCGGCGGTCGCCGCCGGCGTCCAGCATGCGGCCGCCGGCCGGATCGTGACGATGGGCATCGTGCCGACGCGCGCGGAAACCGGCTATGGCTATATCCGCATCGGCGCGCCGCTCGGTTCTGACGATGCGCAGGATGTTGGACAGACCGATGCATCGGCGCGCCTCGTCGCGCACCGCCTCGACAGCTTCGTCGAAAAGCCGCATCTGGAACTCGCGCGGCACTACGTCGAATCACGCGAATACTGGTGGAACAGCGGTATTTTCATCGTGCGCGCATCGACGTGGCTCAAAGCGATTCGCCATTTTCAACCGGCCATTTACGAAGCATCCGAAGCGGCCTTCGCGGGCAGCACGGCGGACGGCGACTTCTTCCGGCTGCAACGCGATGCGTTCGGCGCGTCGCCGTCGAATTCGATCGACTACGCGGTGATGGAAAAGCTCGGCGCCGATCAGAGCATCGCGTCGGGCGTGGTCGTGCCGCTGATGGCCGGCTGGTCCGACGTCGGTTCGTGGGACGCGATCTGGGACATCTCCGAGAAGGACGCCGATCGCAATGTGAGCCGCGGCCGCGTGATGTTCGAAGGCGCGAACTCGACCTTCGCGCATTCCGAAGGACGACTGATTGCCTGCGTCGGCACGCAGGATCTCGTCGTCGTCGAGACCGCCGATGCGATTCTCGTTGCCGATAAATCACGCGTGCAGGAGGTCAAGAAGATCGTCAACCGGATTCGCGAGGATGGCGGGCTCGAAGCGGCCAATCATCGCAAGGTGCATCGCCCGTGGGGCAACTACGATTCCGTCGACACCGGCGAGCGCTTCCAGGTCAAGCGGATCGTCGTGAAGCCCGGTGCGCGGCTGTCATTGCAGATGCATCATCATCGCGCGGAGCACTGGATCGTCGTGCGCGGCACCGCGCTCGTCACGCGCGGCGACGAGCGCTTTATCGTGTCTGAAAACGAGTCGGCTTATATTCCGCTCGGCACCACGCATCGCCTCGAAAACCCGGGCAAGATGCCGCTCGAAATGATCGAGGTGCAGTCCGGTTCGTACCTCGGTGAAGACGATATCGTGCGCTTCGACGATACGTACGGACGGCAATGACGCGCGACCGGCCGCGGTAACGATGCGGGACCCTGCGGCGGCGCCAGGCGGCCGCGGGGTCCGCCGGGTTCATCCCACGTACGAGATGAGTTCTTTGTAGGTCGCCGAAAAGTGCTCCACGGTGCCGCTGTCGGTCGTCACCGCGGGCGTGCTCGTCACGCCCGCGCTCGCGGTGTCCAACGGATAGCGGCGCAGCGGCACGCGCAATGCATTCAGTGATGGCTTCAGCTGCCCGTGCAAAGGCGCGCCGTGATTCGCGCTGCCATCGATCGACGCGGGTTCCGGCACATGACGCAGGCCCGCCAATGAACGGCTCGCCGAGCGCTGCACAGGGTTGCTCGATGCGGTTGCCGACGCAGGTTCAGCGGCGCTTGCCTCTGTCATCGCGGCGGCCGCCGCGTCGGTTGCGCATTCGCGATCGATCCACTGACGTGCCCAGTCGAGCGCGAATTGCTGCGCGTGCTGCGCATCCTCGAAGCGCGGGCCGACGAGGCCGGAGCGCTCGACACGCCTGCCGTCCCTGATGATCTCCGCCCACCCGCGATACATCGCATTCGGCACTTCCTCGACCACCACGTAGATCAGATAACCGCGCGAGTCGGCGACCTGCATGCCGCTCGGCGCGAGGGCCATCGTCAGCGACGGGCGCGGCTCGTCGGGCGGGAAGATCCCGGCCGTGTCGAATGCGGCGGGTTCGACATGCGCCACTGGCGCCGCGGCCGACGCGAATGTCGCCACGGGCCTCGCCGGCACTGTCGCGGGCCCGAGCCCCGACAATTGCCGCGTGATGTCGCCGATCGGATCGGCCGTGCGCCATTGGCTCAACGCACTCGCGACGCCGGGCGCCTGCCACGACTCGGGACTCTTCCACGACACGCCGCGCAGACTATTGTCTTCGCCCGGGCTCGGGGTTTGCGCAACCGGCGCCACGGGTCTGGCCGTAACGGGCGGCGCCGGTTGGGGAATGTACGCGAAGGTGCGGCCGCTCTGCGACAGCAGGCGGACCATCTCCAGCAGCGTGCCGTTCAGTTGCCACTCTTCGAAGCGGCGACGGCACGTGGGACCGGACGGATAGCGGCCCGGCAGCTTCGACCACGGCTCACCCGTGGTCATGATCCACAGCACCGCATTCGTCACGATGCGCGGTTCGGCGCGCGGCCGGCCGCGCCGGTTCAGACGGACGGCCGGCTCGTCGGAGACGAGCGGCGCGAGCAGCGCCCATTCGTCGTTGTTTAGCTCATCGAAAAACATTGGATTTTCTCCACGCGGCCTGGCCTGGCCGCGGCGTTGGGCCTGCCACGGATTCTCAGCGTTCACGACCCGTGTGCGGCCCTCGGTTGCACAAATTTGTTTTATCCGTTCGGCTCGCCCGAGCAGTCCGCCCACGCGTGGTGCGGCTCTTCCCTATTGCGAAGCACAAAACGCGGTCTCACTCGTGCACGGGAAAATTTGTGCACGAAGCATACCATCCCGGTCTTTGCATGAGTACAGTTGAGACAAGTGTTACGGATAGAAACAATCTTTTCCGTTTCGCTCCGTCGATTCTCGTATTGCCGTAACAGAAGTCGCCTGCTTATCTCGCATCGAATCGGTCTATTGCAAAGCACAATACAGCATTGCCGAACAGAATGCGCTTTAAAAACGCAATTGCCAATCCAGCACGCATTTCTATGCCATTTGATGATTGATGTGGTCAGCGGTGTCGAGCGTCGGCGAAAGAACGGCGATGCGCACGTGCGGTGACAGCCAAGCAATCGGAGGCGCGCATACGGCCGCTGCGCATGCGCGGAGTTAGAGGCGAGAGCAAAGACGTTGAAGTCGCTTCGGGCGACGCTACGGGCGCACTGGTTTCGATGCGTGCTCGCCGACGACGGTGGTCCATTCGCGCACGCGCCAGCGCGTGACGAGTCCGGATAGCACGTACGGATCGGCCTGGGCAAAGGCTTGCGCGACTGCCGGCGAGGTGCCGGTGAAGAGCAGCACCGCCCCGTCTGTCGGCTCGGTGAGCGCGCCGGCCAGCAGCAGTTCGCCCCGTTCGGCGGCGGCCCAAGCGAGTTTCAGATGCGCGTCGCGGTACTCGCCGCGTCGCTCCAGATAGTCGGGTACCAACTCGTACATCAACAGGTAATGCATGGCAAGTCTCCTCGCAACGATGAAGGTTGACACCAGTACCGGCATGCATCGGAGCGCGATTCTGCACAACGGAGGCTGCCGAATTTCATGCCAATTTTCTATTCAGTTGCATTGCAGCAATGTAGAAATCCTGATTGCCTGTTGGCAATATATCCAAATACCGCGATCCGTAATTTCTATTCAATAAGCAAGGAATAATCGGCGCAACCAATCTGCATTGCATAACAAAATTCGCGCGCTCGTTGATTCGACCGTTTCAAACGCCGCATCACCGCTTGCTCTGCGCCACTCAGGGAAAACGAGCGCGCACAGCTGTCAACCGGAACGCATTTCGAGCCGTTCTGGCAGACGGCATTTGCCATAATGGATGCGCCGATGGGCCCATGGATGCCGTCGTCGCCCGCGCGCATAAACGATCAGAAACGTTTTCACCACCGATGGAGTGTCCCATGAAAATCCAATCCGCTATCGCTACGCTGGTGTTGGGCGCGGTACTCGTATCACCGGCGTTCGCGGCGAACAGCCAGCAGACCAAGATGGCCGACTGCAACAAGCAGGCCGGCGACAAGAAGGGCGACGAGCGCAAGGCGTTCATGCAAACCTGCCTTTCCGCGAAGCCGGCAGCCGCCGCGCCGATGAGCCAGCAGGACAAGATGAAGGCCTGCAACAAGCAGGCGGGCGACAAGAAAGGCGACGACCGCAAGGCGTTCATGAAGACCTGCCTGTCCTCGTCGGCGCCGGCCAACTGAGCGAGACGCGTAGCCGTTCCTCCAGCCGGCGCCCTGCCTGTCGACGCGGCGCCGGCGCATCGTTCCACCCACGCGGCGCTCTGCTCGCCCCGGCTTCCTGGTCCACCCGCCGCAACGCGCCGTTTTCTTCTATGATGGCTGCGGAGACGGCCCTCCCTCACATATAGAACCAATCAAAACGGGGCCGCCATCTTGTCGTTGGTGCTACTGAGCATCGATCGGAGGCAAGGATGGTATCGAAGCACAAAAACCGCTGGTTAAGGCGGTGGTTGCTGGTCATCATATTCTGGGCCGTGCCCGTGGCGATCGTCGCGGTCAACGAGATCCGCGAGGAAATGTCGTACAACGCGGTCGATCTCGAGCGCGCGCTGACCACCTGGAATTTCACTCAGGCGCAGCGCGCCGCCGGCGCGCCCGCGCATTGCCATGGCAAGCCCGACGACGCAAAAGCCGCCGGCTGCCCGGCCGACGTGCTGGCCGCCAACGCGCCGCGTCAGCAGGAGGCGATCAACGAATACCGCGTGCGCCGCTCGACGCTGTTCGCGTATCTGTGGCACGCGTTCGTCGGCTATTGGATCGTGCCGGCGGCGATCCTGTTCGCGATCGGCGCGATCATCGGCATGGTGCGCCGCGCGCTGCGGCGCCCGCCCGCGGTCAAGAGCCCGGTGAATCACGGGTGAGCGGCGGCCGCGCGGCTGGTACTCCGCTGCCATCTGCTGCGTCGAAACAACACTTTCATTTCCATGTCGATGGGCCGCCGCGCCACCCGAAAATCGGTAAAAACAGGCGCATCGCGGGGCTGCGGCGAAGCGTCACCCAAATCGCCGCGCCTCGGGCGCTCGTCTGCTTCGCCTCCTCCGAGCTTCGCTCGACGCGTACTTCGACGCCGCCCGGCGGCCCGGTCAAAGTTACTGAAAAGCACCTTGCGATTAGCCTCAAACCCTTGTTCCATAAGGCTTTTCGCGTTGCCACGCAACGCGCCTTTTAGACCGGGCTGTGTTATAACTCAGAGGCAACCAGGCGACATCAACACGGTTGCGCCCCGGATCCACCACGGAGAAAAACGATGCAAAGACGACACTTCATGTTGAAGACGACCGCTGCGCTAGCTTTCGGAGGCCTTGCACTCGCCGGGTGCACGACGACGGGCAACACTCCGGACAATGCTCATGTCAACGCCTCGAAACGACAGTCGATCGACGCCAGCGTCGACGGCACGCTGTCCAGACTGTTCACGACCGTGCCGGGCTCGCGCGAACTGGTCTCGAAGGCGCGCGGCGTGCTGGTGTTCCCGTCGGTGATACAGGCGGGCTTCATCGTCGGCGGTCAGTATGGCGAAGGCGCATTGCGAGTGGGCGGCGCGACGGTCGGCTACTACAGCACCGTGTCGGGCTCGTTGGGCCTGACGGCGGGCGCGCAGTCGAAGGCACTGATCTTCCTGTTCATGACGCAGGATTCGCTCGACAAATTCCGCAACGCGGACGGCTGGTCGGCCGGCGTCGATGCATCGGTCGCGCTCGTGAAAATCGGCGCGAACGGCGCCGTCGACACGACCACGGCCACCGCGCCGGTGCAGGTTTTCGTGTTGACCAACGCGGGCCTGATGGGCGACGTGTCGCTGCAAGGCACGAAGGTCTCGCGGCTGAAGATCTGAGCGCGTTGCCCGGCACGCTTCGAACACCTGCGCGCGCGCATCCCGAGACGCGCGCAGGCTTTGCATCCGGATCGCATCGCGGCGAAGGCCGCGCGAGGGACCCTGTGTGGGCCATCGCGCGGCCTTTTTTGTTGTGCGGTGTCGACGCCGGCGCTCATACGCCAGAAAACTCAGGCGCGAAAAAAACGGCGCCGCGCATCGCGCACCGCCGTTCTTCGCTTCGACACGTGCGAACGATCCCGCGTCACGCGCCCGACGAATCGATCACCTTGAACCGCGAGCGTTTCTGCGCGCGAATCACCGACTGATACGCCTCCACATACTGACGCGCCATCCGGTGCGACGTGAAGCGCTCCTCGAAGCGGCGCCGCACGCCCGCGCGCGGCACCTTGTGCAGCCGGTTGACGGCCGCCACCGCGCCGATCTCGTCCTCGACGATGAATCCGGTCACGCCCTCTTCGAGCACTTCCGGCACCGAGCCGCGATTGAACGCGATCACCGGCGTGCCGCACGCCATCGCCTCGATCATCACGAGACCGAACGGCTCCGGCCAGTCGATCGGAAACAGCAGCGCATGCGCGCCCGACAGAAACCCGGCCTTCTGATGATCGGCGATCTCGCCGATGTACTCGACGTACGGCAGGTCGAGCAACGGCCGGATATCGCGCTCGAAGTATTCGCGGTCGGCCGCATCGACCTTGGCGGCGATGCGGATCGGCATGCCGCAGCGGCCCGCGATGCGGATCGCCGTATCGACGCGTTTTTCCGGCGAAATCCGGCCGAGAAACGCGAGGTACTTCTGCTCGACCGGTTGCGGCGTATAGAGCTGCTCCGGCAGGCCGTGATAGACCGTGGTGAGCCAGCGCGCCTGCGGCAGCGGATGACGCTGCGCATTCGAGATCGAGATCACCGGCACCGAGTTGAAGGTGTCGAACACCGGCTGCTGCTCGGGCAGATCGAGCCGCCCGTGCATCGTCGTGACGAACGGCGTTTCCTGCCGCTTGAATACCGAGAACGAGTAATAGTCGAGATGGAAATGCAGCACGTCGAAGTCTTCGGCCTGGCGGCGCACCAGTTCCATCAGCAGCATGTGCGGCGCGACGCGGTCGCGAATGCCCGGATCGAGCCGCAGCGCGCGCGGCCACACCGGTTCGAGCTTCGCGCTCGTGACGGAGTCGCCACTCGCGAACAGCGTCACCTCGTGGCCCTGCTCGACCAGCGCCTCGGTGATGTACGACACGACCCGCTCCGTGCCGCCGTAAAGCTTCGGCGGCACCGATTCGGTCAGCGGGGCGATCTGCGCAATCTTCATATTGTGTCTCCGTGAGCCGGCGGCTGCCGCGCAATCGCGATGCCGTCGGCGACGCCGAGTATGACAGCGCCATGACGTCGGATCAATTCACGCGGTCCCTAAGCGCCGCATGCATCGTCGCTACGGAGGATTATTCCCTGGCGTCGGTGGGAAAGCCGCAGGTCTTGCAATTGCTCGGTGCTGTTACAAAGGGCTTACATCCGGTGACACGGGGCCGCGCGCCGGCTTTGGCCGAACTTTGCCTTTGCCGCGCCATCACCGCGTCGTCATTTGTGGCCCCCACCCTCGCCCGATCGGCGCACGGGCACGCTGCGCAAATCTCTCAGAAAGCTGTCGCGCCATACACCGAGATCGTTCTCGCGCAGAGCGGCCATATTGATCTCGTGACGCCGCTGGCGCGCGTCGAGCGGCATCTGCAGTGCGCGCTGCAAGGCTTCGCACATGCCGATCGCATCGTGCGGATTGACGAGCACCGCGCCGGAAAGCTCGGCCGCGGCGCCCGCGAAAATCGACAGCACGAGCACGCCGGGATCGTCGGGATTCTGCGCGGCCACGTACTCCTTCGCGACGAGGTTCATGCCGTCGTGCAGCGGCGTGACGAAGCCGATCTGCGACTCGCGAAACAGCGACATCAGCTTCCAGCGGTCGTACTGCTGGTTCAGATAGCGGATCGGTGTGTAATCGAGCCCCGAGTAGCGGCCGTTGATGCGCCCCGCCTCGTATTCGAGATCCTGGCGGATCTTCTGATAGGTCGCGACGTCCGAGCGCGTCGGTGGCGCGATCTGCACGAGCGTGACGTTGCCGCGCCATTCGGGCGAGCGTTCGAGCAGCAGTTCGAACGCGCGAAACCGCTCGACCAGCCCCTTCGAATAATCGAGCCGGTCGACGCTCATGATCAGCTTGCGCCCTTCGAGGCTTTGCTTCAGTTCGAGCACGTGCTGGCGACTTTCGTAGCGCTTGGCCTGCTCGGCGATTTCGTCGGGGAACACGCCGATCCGGTACACGCCGGTGCGCAGCTTGCGCCCGAACGCCTCGACGATGCCGCCGGCGCTGACCGTGCCGCGCGCGTGACGGGTCACGTAGTCGTGGAACGCCTGCTGGTCGGTGGCGGTCTGGAAGCCGAGCAGGTCGTAGCACGACAGCGACTTGACGAGCTCCTCGTGCGGCGGAATGTTGAGCAGGATCTGCGGCGCGGGAAACGGGATGTGCAGGAAGAAGCCGATGCGGTTCGTCACGCCCTCGCTGCGCAGCGCCTCGGCGAACGGGATCAGATGGTAGTCGTGAATCCAGATGATGTCGTCCGGTTCGAGCAGCTTGACCAGCTTGTGCGCGAGCCACGCGTTGACGCGCCGGTAGCCGGCGTACTCGTCGCGCTCGTAGCGCGCGAGGTCGTTGCGGTAGTGGAATACCGGCCACAGCGTCGCGTTCGAGAAGCCGCGGTAGTACTGGTCGTAGTCCTTGCGTGTGAGGCCGACGGTCGCGAAGGTCACCGCGCCGTCCTGCTCGAGCATCGGCCCCGCGTTGGCGACCGTCTCGCTGACCACGTCGCCGCTCCAGCCGAACCAGACGCCGCCTGCATCCTTGAGCGCGCCGAATACGCCGACGGCCAGTCCGCCCGCCGATCCCTTGGTCTCCGTCGGCGTCGCGACGCGATTCGACACGACGATCAATCGGCCCATAGTGCATGTCCTCCGTAGTTCTTCCGCTGCGCCGCGCCGACTGCGCGGGCGTGGTGCGCCCGTAAAGAGCAATCGGTGTGCCCGCGGATCGTTGGGCGTGAGCGGGCTCGACGTTCGCGGCGCGCGATTCGTGATTGGCGCTCGGCAACGCCTGGCTAAGCCTGCTCCTTCGCCTTCTGCGGGACCTCGGCCGTGCCAGTGCGGCCGAGGCGGCTCGCCACCGGATCGGCTTCCGTATGCGCGGCGGTGCTGCCGGCGGGCGCCTGGCGGCTGCGCGGCAGCCAGTCGATCGGGCCAGCGCCGCTCGTCTCCAGCTCCGCCGACACCTCCGCACGCGCCCGCGGCAGGTATTCCGGGTAATGCCGGTGCACGAAATCGAGCAGGCCTTCCCGCACGCGGCAACGCAAATCCCATGCGAGGCCCGAATCGGGCGCGCTGACGAGCGCGCGCAACTGCATCGCGCGCTCGGTGCAGTCCGTCACCTGCAGCACCTGCACGCGGCGGTCCCACTCGGGTGCATTCTCGACGATGCGCGCGAGCTCCTCGCGCAGCGGCGCGAGCGGCATCCGGTAATCGACGAACAGGAACACGGTGCCGATGATCTGCGAGCTGTTGCGCGTCCAGTTCGTGAACGGGTTTTCGATAAACCATTGCAGCGGCACGATCAGGCGGCGCTGGTCCCACAGCCGCACCGACACGTAGGTGCCAGTGATTTCCTCGATGCGCCCCCACTCGTTCTGGATCACGACGACGTCGTCGAGGCGGATCGGCTGCGACAGCGCGATCTGCAAACCGGCGATCAGGTTGCCGAGCACCGGCCGCGCCGCGATACCGGCGACCAGACCGGCGACACCGGCCGAAGCCAGCAGGCTCGCGCCGATTTGCCGCACATTGGGCAAGGTCATCAGCGCACCGCCGACACCGATGATCACGATCACGATCATCACCGAGCGCGCGAGCACACGCGCCTGCGTATGGATGCGGCGCGCCTGCAGGTTATCGGCGCTATCGAGCGGATGAGCGCGGATGATCGCTTCGCCGATCGCCGCGGCCGAGCGCACCGACAGCCACGTCAGTGCGGCGATCAGCGCGATGCCGGTGATGTCGCGCACCGGTTCGATAAAGTTGAGGGTATCGGGCGCCTCGGACCAGACCCACGCGAACACGAGGATCACGAGGACGAACAGCGACGGCTTGTCGATATAGCGCAGCACGACGCTCGTCAGCGCATGCGGTCGCGCTAGACGCATCACGACGCGCGCGCCAAGGCGGTGAACGCCGATCGCCACGATCGTCACGAATGCCGTCACGATCAGCGCGCCGAGCCACGTATGCAGCGGCGCGGCGGCCACGCGGTAGAAGTCGTCGATAGTAGGCATAACGGGCATCTTCCTCCGGGCTCGATGAGCGGCGGCGCGCCTGCGGGACTACTGACATCCGGGGGCGCCCCAGCGGGAGCGACGACCCCGACACCCGAGGCGCTCGACGGCGCCTCAGGCGTTACAACGGGTTCTTCGATGCGCGGCGCTTATCGATCAGCCGCCGCTCTTGCAGGGAAACGCCTTGCCGAGACCCAGCGAAATCGCCGTGCTAGCGTTGTAGCCCGCGGCGTTAGGATTCTCGGCGATGTACTTGCGCACGGCGTCGGTCAACTGCGCCGAGCGCGCATCCGGCGGCAGGCAGAAGTACTGGCCGACGCGCGGACCGGTGGTGCCGCCGATCGCGTCGATCGTGTTGAAGATGCCGTCGGCCGCGCCTTCTATGTAGGCCGCGCAGGCGCTACGCGAAGCGATGTCCGTCTTGGTGCACAGCTTGTTGAGGTCGCCTCCCGTAAACGCGGCTGCCGAAAGCGGCAAGGCAAGCGCGCCGGCGAAAATCAATGCCCGCAGCATGGTGTTCCTTTTCCAGGGTTGTTTATCACGCGGTCTTTCTGCCGCGTCCGGGCGGCGCGCTACGCAGCGCGCCGAAGTCGTCATTCTGCACTGTTTTACACGGCGGCAGCAGGCCCGCTGCCGCGCGGCTCGGACAAAACCGCAGCAAAACGGCACGGCCTCGCGGGGGCCGCCGCACCGTTTGCCGACAGCGTCATTGTTTCTGCTGCTGGGTCTGCTGCATGCGGGCCGTGAGTCCTTCGACGACGTCCGGCTCCTTGTAGGTCTTGGCGAAATCGAGCGCGGTCATGCCGATCTGGTTTTTCACCGACAGGTCCGCGCCGTTGTCGAGCAGCAGCTTGACCGTCGACACGTGGCCGCCGCGCGCGGCCATCATCAGCGGCGTGGTGCCGTTCGGCGAGCCCGTGTCGACGTAGGCCGAGTGGTCGAGCAGCGCCTTGACGATGTCGTCGTGGCCGTTCGCGGCCGCGTAGTGCAGCGGCGCCCAGCCCTTCTTGTTGACCTCGGCGTCCTTCGCGATCAGCAGATTTACGAGGTTCAGGTCGCCGACCAGCGACGCCATCATCAGCGCATTCTCGCCGGCCTTGTCCTGAATCTCGATGTCGGTTTTCGGATTCGCGAGCAACGCGGCCGCGACCTTGTCGGATTTCTCGCGCGCGGCGATCACGAGCAGCGGCATGCCCTGATTGTCGACGCTGTTCGGGTCCATGCCCTTAGCGAGCAGTTTTTTGACGCCGTCGACGTCGTCGAACTTGACCGCCTTGATGAGCGTGTCGATCGGCGCTGCATGCGCGGGCACCGCGACCAGCGCCGCGCAGGCGAGCGCGGCGGCGCACGCAAGACGGCGTGCCGGCGCGAGAGCCCGGGCGGCCGGCCCGGCGGACAGCGGTTGGGAAGCAGCGGACGACGTCGAAATGTTTTTCATATGTTACTTTAGGAAAGCTTCCTATCTCTTTGATGGTACTCGGCTTTTTCAGGCGCCGGCCGATGCGGCGATTCCGAACAGCCTGAAGAAGTTTTGCGTGGTTGCGGCGGCCAGCGCCTCGTCCGGCATCTCGCGTTGCTGCGCGATGAAGCGTCCGACATAACTGACGTACGCAGGTTCATTCGGCTTGCCGCGATACGGCACCGGCGCCAGATACGGCGAATCGGTTTCGATCAGCAGACGCTCGAGCGGCACGCGGCGCGCGACCTCCTGCACATCGGTCGCGTTCTTGAACGTGACGATGCCCGACAGCGAAATGTAAAAATTCTGCGCAAGCGCCTGCTCGGCGATGGCCCACGGTTCGGTGAAGCAATGCATCACGCCGCCCGGCACGCCCGCGCGCTCCTCGGCCATGATGCGCAACGTATCTTCCGACGACGAACGGGTGTGGATGATGAGCGGCTTGCCGGTCGCGTGCGCGGCGCGAATGTGCGTGCGAAAGCGCTCGCGCTGCCACTCCATGTCGGCGATCGAGCGGCCTTCGAGACGGTAGTAGTCGAGCCCGGTTTCGCCGATCGCGACGACCTTCGGGTGCTCGGCCAGTTCGACCAGTTCGGCCACGCTCGGCTCGCGCATGTGCTCGTGATCGGGATGCACGCCGACCGACGCGTACACGTTGTCATGGCGGCTGGCGATATCCAGCACCGACGGCAGCGTTTCGAGGTCCACCGACACGCACAGCGCGTGCGACACCGAATGGCTGCGCATGTTTTCGAGCACTTGCGGCAGACGGTCCGCGAGTCCTTCGAAGTTGATATGGCAGTGTGAATCGACAAACATGGTCAGGTCCTGCGAAAAAAGGGCTTTGCGGCCGGGCGACGGCGTGGCCGGGGCCGCTTGGGACGGCTCAGGTAGCTTGCTCAGGTAGCTTACTTACGTAGCGTGCTCAACTCGCATGCGCAAGGCGCTTGCCAAGAATCACCAGATCGCGCTCGACGCCGTCCAGCACCGCGACGCGCGGCAGCGTGCCCCATGCGTCGAAGCCGAAGCCGCGGAACAGCCGCACGCTCGCTTCATTGTGACCGAACACGAAGCCGAGCACCGTGTCGATGCCAAGACCCGGTGCCGCTTCGAGCGACGCCGCCAGCAACTGCTTGCCGAGACCCTGGCCGCGCGCGCTTTCGTCGAGATAGATGCTGACTTCGGCGGTGCGCTGGTAGGCCGGACGCCCATAAAAATCGGAAAAGCTCAGCCACGCGATCACGCGGCCCGCCTGCTGCGGATCTTCGACCACCCACAGCGGCCGCTTCTGCGGGCCGTGCGCATGAAACCATGCGTGCCGGCTCTCGATGCTGACCGGTTCGAGGTCCGCAGTGACCTGACGCGACGGAATCGTCGAATTGTAGATGGCGACGATCGCTGGCAGATCGTCGAGCGTGGCGTCGCGGTAGGAAAGGCTCATGGTGGCTTGGCTTGAATGGAATAAGACGGAAGGCTGTCTGGCTGCGGGCTCACGCAAACAGCGCGCGATAGCCGATGAACAGTTCCTCGAACACGAGCCGCGGGTTGAGCGGATGGTTTTCGACCGCGCGCTGGCGCGTGACGGTGCGCAGAAAGCGTGCGAATGCATTGGCGTCGGCCTGCGCAGCGCAGCGCGCGAGCGCGGCCGACGCCTGCGGGAAATAGCGCGGCGCGCCAGCGGTGCGCTGCGCGAGCAGATCGTACATCCAGCGCTGCAGCCAGCCGAGCACGAGCGGCACCGGCAGCTTCTGCAGCGCCTCGCCACAGGCGAATGCGTCGCAGCCGGCGCCCGCCGCGAGCTGCTTGAGCGTCCAGTCGCGCAGCGGACGGTTCTCGTCGCTGGCGAGCGCGAGCGCGGCGAGCGGCGCACCGCCCGCTTCGGCGAGCAGCGCGGCGGCGTCTTCGACGCCTTGCGCGGCGAGCCACGGCGCGGCGGTGTCCGGCGCTGGCACGCTCATCGGCCACTGACGGCAGCGGCTGATGATGGTCGGCAGCAAACGGTCGATGCGCGCCGACACCATCAGGAACACGACGCCCGCGGGCGGCTCTTCGAGCGTCTTCAGCAACGCGTTGGCGGCCGCGACGTTGAGCGCCTCGGCCGGATACAGCACGACCACGCGCGCGCCGCCGCGGTGCGAACCGACGCCGACGAAGTCGAGCAGACCGCGGATCTGTTCGATCTTGATTTCCTTGCTCGGCGTGCGGGTCTTCTTGCCTTCGTCGCCATCGGCTTTTTCGGCCTTGTCGTCGGCGCCGTTCGCGGCGTTCGCGAGACCGGCTTCGGCGGCGAGCGCCTCCGGCACGACGATGCGGTAGTCCGGATGATTGCCCTGCACGAACCAGTTGCAGGCCGCGCACGCGCCGCACGGCTCGCCATTCGGCAGCGGCGCCTCGCACAGCAGGCCGTGCGCGAGGTACTGCGCGAAGCGCAGCTTGCCGATCCCCGCCTGGCCGTGCAGCAACAACGCGTGCGGCCAGTGGCCGCGCAACTGCTGCAGGCGGTTCCAGTCATCGGCTTGCCACGGATAGATCATCGTTTGTCTTTTTGAATCAATTGGTTGCACGCATTACTTCAGGTGGCGAATCAACTTGACACGTCGTTATAAGAATCGATTATATCGTCTTTAAATCAAAGAGTTGCAATCAACTCTTCAAGCTGCTTCTGAATTCGCACGATGCTCTGCGAAGAGTCGATGATAGCGAATCGATGCGGCGCTTCTTCGGCGCGGCGCATGTATTCGGCGCGCGTGCGCTCGAAAAACGCCGCCGACTCGCTCTCGAAACGATCCGGGTTGCGCGCCGCGCTGCGCCGCTCGTTGGCGACGGCGGGCGGCAGGTCGAACAGCACGGTCAAATCCGGCTGGAAACCACCCTGCACCCAGCGCTCGAGCGTCTCCAGCTTGTCGCGCGGCAGGCCGCGGCCGCCGCCCTGGTACGCGAAGGTGGCGTCGGTGAAACGGTCGGACAGCACCCAGTCGCCGCGCGTGAGCGCCGGCTCGATCACCTCGGCCAGATGCTGGCGGCGCAGCGCGAACATCAACAACGCCTCGGTTTCGAGGTCCATCTTCTGATGCAGCACGATCTCGCGGATTTGCTCGCCCAGCGGCGTGCCGCCGGGCTCGCGCGTCATCACCACCGAGCGGCCGCTCGGCGCGAGCTTCGCCTCGAGGCGTTCGCGGAACCAGCCAAGATGGGTGGTCTTGCCCGCGCCGTCGATGCCTTCAAACGTTATGAATTTGCCGCGCGCCATTATTGCCCTCGAATGTATTTGTCCACGGCCTTGTTGTGTTCGCCGAGGGTGTCAGAAAAGATGCTGCTGCCGTCGCCGCGCGACACGAAGTACAGCGCGCTGCTTGGCGCCGGGTTCATCGCCGCCTGCAGCGACGCGACGCTCGGCAGCGAGATCGGCGTCGGCGGTAGGCCCATCCGGGTGTAGGTATTGTAGGGAGTGTCGGTCTGCAGGTCTTTCTTCCTGATGCGGCCGGCGTAGCTTTCGCCCATCCCGTAGATCACCGTCGGGTCGGTCTGTAGCGGCATGCCCGCGCGCAGACGGTTGGCGAACACGGCGGCGACGAGCGCCCGGTCGGACGCCTTGCCGGTTTCCTTTTCGATGATCGACGCCATCGTCAGTGCGTCGTACGGCGTCTTGTACGGCAGGTTCGGCGCGCGCGCGAGCCACGCTTCGTCGAGACGCACGCGCATCAGCCGGTACGCGCGGCGGTAGATGTCGAGGTCGCTCGTGTCCTTGTCGAACAGGTAGGTGTCCGGGAAAAACAGCCCTTCGCCGTTGCCGATCGACGCCTCGGGCGCGCCGATTGCGCTCATCAGATCGGCGTCGCTCATGCCGAGCGTGTCGTGTTTCAGCGCGGGATTCGCGTCGAGCTCGGCGCGCATGCGCTTGAAGGTCCAGCCTTCGATGATCGTCGCCACGTATTCGTTGACGTCGCCGCGGGCGATTTTCTGCAGCACCTCGTAGGGGGTGATGCCGCTCTTGAACTCATAGTTGCCGGACTTCAGGTCGCTTTGCAGTCCGAGCAGCCGCGTCATCGCGATAAACAGCTCGGGTTCGACCGGCACACCGCCGCGATTGAGCTGCAGCGCGACGCTGCGCAGGCTGCTGTGCGGTTTGACGGTGACGTCGAGTTGCGCCGGGGTCAATTCGAGCGGCCGGGTGGCCCAGAAGTATCCAGCGGCGATGGCCGCCGCGGCCAGCACAACGACGAGCGCGCCGGCTGCGAAACATTTCTTGAAAAGGGTCATGCGAAACGTGACTGGGTTGGACTGAATATAATAACTGTTTGCCTTAGCCAAAGTCAGAATTGACTGTTCCCGGAATCCATGAACACACCGCTCGTGAACGCCCCAGCTAACGCTTCCGGTCTCGCTCCGACCTCGGCGGCACCCGCCGCCCTGCCCATCCTCCCGCGCCCGTCGGCCGAAGAATTCGCTGCCGTGCTGGAGCACGGCGCGTACATGCCGCTGTCGCAGTTCGGCGTGATCGACACGACCGGCGACGACGCGGCAAGCTTCCTGCACGCCCAGTTGACCAACGACGTCCAGCATCTCGACGCCGCGAACGCGCGCCTCGCCGGCTACTGCTCGGCCAAGGGCCGGCTGCTCGCATCGTTCCTCAGCTGGCGCAGCGGCGACACGATCCGCCTGCTGGTATCGAAAGACGTGCAGGCCGCCGTGCAAAAGCGCCTGTCGATGTTCGTGCTGCGCGCCAAAGCCAGGCTCGTGGACGCGAGCCGCGAGCTTGCGGTGGTCGGCCTCGCGGGCGACGTGCGCGGCGCGCTGTCGGGCGTGTTCGACGCGCTGCCCGACGGTGTGCACGTGCAGGTCGACGGCACCGCGGGCACGCTGATCCGCGTGCCGGACGCGTTGGAGCGGCTGCGCTATCTGTGGATCGGGCCGAAGGCGCAGGTCGAAGCGCTGCTGCCGTCGCTCGACGGCAAGTTGAAACGCGTGTCGCCGGCCGTGTGGGACTGGCTCGACATCCGCGCGGGCGAGCCGCGCATCACGCAGCCGGTCGTCGAGCAGTTCGTGCCGCAAATGGTCAACTTCGACGTGCTCGGCGCAGTCAATTTCCGCAAAGGCTGCTATCCGGGTCAGGAAGTGGTCGCGCGCAGCCAGTATCGCGGCACGATCAAGCGGCGCACGTCGCTCGCCAACGTCGCCGGCGAGCTTGATACGGTGCGCCCCGGCGCCGAGCTGTTCCACTCGGACGATCCTGGCCAGCCGTGCGGGATGATCGTCAACGCGGCATCGGCACAAGGCGGCGGCGTCGATCTGCTGGTCGAGATCAAGCTCACGGCGCTCGACAGCGGCAGCGTGCATGTCGGCGCGGCCGACGGCCCCGCGCTGCGCTTCCTGACGCTGCCCTACGGGCTGCCGGCCGAGGTCTGATCGTTGGGCAGGTAAGAAGCGGCGCAATCGGGCGCCGTTTTTTATTGGCTACTTTATTCTCGTCTGATTTTTGTCGCTTTCTTTGCCGTCTGCCTTTGCGGCATCAGGCGGCCGCCCCATGCTCTGAACGGGAGATGCTCCCCGATGTGCCTGATCGTTTTCGACTGGCGACCCGATGCGGTCGATGGTCCGCTGTTCACGCTCGCCGCGAATCGCGACGAGTTCTTCCGCCGCACGGCCGAGCCCATCGGCTGGTGGCGCGACGCGCCGGGCGTGCTGGCGGGCCGCGATCTCGTGGGCGGCGGCACGTGGCTCGGGCTGTCGCGCGACGGCCGCTTCGCCGCGCTGACCAATTACCGCGCGCCGGGCGAAATGCGCGCCGATGCGCCGACCCGCGGCACGCTCGTCATCAACTGGCTCACGAGCGCCGCGCGCGACGCCGACGGCCATCCGCACGAAACGCCGCTCGCCTATCTGGAGCACGTCGCGCAAAGCGGCGACATCTACAACGGCTTCAACCTGCTGGTCGGCGACTGGACGCGCCGTGAGCTCGCGTGGTACTGCAATCGCGGCGCCGTCGACGCAAACAGTGGCCCCGCGCTGCTCGCGCCCGGCACGCACGGCATCTCGAACGCGGTGCTCGACACCGCGTGGCCGAAGCTGGTCAGAAAGCGCGGCGAGCTCGGCGCGTTACTCGCGCGCAATGCAATGCCGCCGCTCGAACGCCTGATCGACCTGATGCGCGATCCGCGGCTCGCGCGCGACGACGAATTGCCGTCGACCGGTATTCCGCTCGAACGCGAGCGCGTGTTGTCGGCGGCATTCATCGAATCGCCGGAATACGGCACGCGCAGCACCACCGCGCTGCGCGTCGCCGCCTATGGCGACGTGATCGGCGTCGCGGTCGCCGAGCGCAGCGACGATAACGGCTCGCACCGCATCGTGCGGCCCGGCGATTTCGAGCGCAGCTTCGCGTTCAACGTCGAGCGCGACCGGATGAGCGTGGCGTGATCGTTTGATCGGCGCCTCGCCGGCGCATTCGCCGCTGGCCGCTCACCGCTTCGCGACGACTACCCTCACCCGATGCCGAATGCCGCGCGCAACGCCGCCGCGGCATCCGCATGCGCCTGTCCGACTTCGGGCACGAAGCCGCCCATCTTGAAGAACTCGTGGATCATGCCGGCGTAGCGCTTGAGCGTCACCGGATTGCCGAGCGCGCGTAGTTTTTCCGCATACGCATCGCCCTCGTCGCTGAGCGGATCGTATTCGGCGGTCGCGATCCACGCGGGCGCGACGCCGCGAAAATCCGGCGCGCCGCGCTCGCCGTCGAGCGGCGCGAAACGCCAGTCGTCACGATCACCGCTATCGCGCAGGTAGTGCTCGAAAAACCACTGGATCGTGTCGCCCGACAGCAGGAAGCCGTCGGCGAGGCGCGAGTGCGAGTCGGTCTGCTGATGGCCGGTTGTCCCCGGGTAGATCAGCAATTGCAGCGCGAGCGCGATGCCGGCATCACGCCCGAGCACCGCGCAGACCGTCGCGAGCGTGCCGCCCGCGCTATCGCCGCCGAGCGCGAGCCGGGTGTCGTCGATGCCGAACTCGGCCGCGTGCGCGTGCAGCCAGCTAAGGGCATCGAAGGCATCGTCGACCGCGGTCGGAAACTTGTGCTCGGGCGCGAGCCGGTAATCGACCGACAGCACCGCGCACTGGCCATCGCGCGCGAACATCCGGCACAACGCATCGTGCGTGTCGACGCTGCCGACCGTGAAGCCGCCGCCGTGGTAGTACACGAACGCCGGCAGCGGCTCGGCCCAGTTCGGCTCGACCGGGAAATAGAGGCGCGCGCGGATCGTCGCGCCGTCGCGCGTCGGCACCCGCAGGTCTTCGACGGAGAGCATCGGCGCGCTCGCGATCTCGAGGATCGGCGCGCTTTTCTCGTACGACGCGCGCGCCGCTTGCGCGCTCATCTGGTGATACTGCGGGCGTTTGGCCCGCGCGATCATGTCGAGCACCTGCTCGATCGTTGGATTCAGCGGCATGGTTTCGGCAACGTGATGCGCACAGCGCAGGGCGGCGCGCAGCGCGCCGATTGTTGTCAGGACCCGGCGCAGCGGCCACGCAGCCGGTCGCTACTCCGCGTTCTTCACCTCGGGTTTCAGCGACATCGGATCGGACGGCTCGCGCAACTGTTCGATATCCTCGTGACGCAGCTTGACGGTCGCCATGATGCCCGGGTGCGTGATGATATAGAAACGCCGCGCGGCGATCGCCTCGAACGTGATGTCGGCGACATCGTCGGCGCTGAGCTTGCCCGACTGCACCGCACGCTGCAACTGCTTGGCCGCAGCGATCTGCGAGCGCGTCGGCCGGCTTGCATTGCGCAGTTCGTCCGGACGCGCGCGCTCGGCGTCCGCGATGCCGGTCGGCACGAAGGCGGGACACAGCAGCGAACAGCCGACCTCGCCGCCCGTGCCGGCCTGCGCGAGCTTCAGGTCGTGATACAGCGTCTCGGTCAGCGCCACCACCGCATGTTTGGACGCGTTGTAGATGCCCATCGCCGGCGGCGCCAGCAGCCCCGCGACCGACGCCGTGTTGACGATATGCGCGGGCTCGTTCTGCGCCAGCATGAGCGGCGCGAACACGCGCACGCCGTGCGCGACGCCCATCACGTTGACGCCGAACACCCACGACCAGTCGCTGGCCGAGCTTTCCCACAGGAAGCCGCCAGTGCCGACGCCCGCGTTGTTGAACAGCAGGTGGACCTTGCCGAACGCGGCGAGCGCGGCTCGCGCGAGCGCCTCGACCTGCGCGGCGCTCGATACGTCGGTCGGCACGGCGATCGCTTCGGCGCCGCCTTCGCGCAATGCGTCGACGGTCTGCGCGAGCTGCTCGGCGTTGACGTCGGCGAGCACGAGCTTCATGCCGAGCGCCGCGCCCTTATGCGCGAACGCGCGGCCGAAGCCGCTGCCCGCGCCGGTGATCACCGCCACCTTGCCTGCGAATTCGAACATCGAGTGACTCCCTGTTTGAGTGGCGGCTGGCCGATGCATGACGACGTCGTGCTCAGATCAGCTTGACCAGTTGCTTGCCGAAGTTGCGGCCCTTCAGCAAGCCGATGAATGCCTCGGGCGCGGCTTCGAGCCCTTGCGCGATCGTCTCGCGATAGTGCAGCTTCTTCTGCGCGACGAGCGTGCCGAGCTGCTTGAGCGCCTCCGGCCACACGTCCATATGTTCGCTGACGATGAAGCCCTGCACGAGCAGCCGTTGCGTCAGCATCAGCGACGGATGCCTGAGCGGCAGCGGCTGGCCGTCATAGCCCGCGATGAAGCCGCACAGCGCGATGCGCCCGAACGGGTTCATACGCGCGAGCGTCGCGTCGAGCCCCTCGCCGCCGACGTTCTCGAAGCAGCCGTCCACACCGTCGGGCGTCGCGGCTTTCAGGTCCTGGTACAGGTTGCCGGCCTTGTAGTCGACGCAGGCGTCGAAGCCGAGCGTGTCGACCACGTAGCGGCACTTGTCCGCGCCGCCCGCGATGCCGACCGCGCGCGCGCCGGCCACCTTCGCGAGCTGGCCGACCACGCTGCCCACCGCGCCGCTCGCCGCACTGACGACCACCGTCTCGCCCGCCTTCGGCGCGATGATGCGGTTCAGCCCGTACCACGCGGTGACGCCCGGCATGCCGACCGGGCCGAGATACGCGGACAGCGGCACGTGCGTGTCGTCGACCTTCTGCATGCCCGCGCCGTTCGAGGTGCCGTACTCCTGCCAGCCGAACATCGCGACGACCTTGTCGCCGACCGCGAACTTCGGATTCCTCGTCTCGACGACTTCGCCGACCGTGCCGCCGATCATCACCTCGTTCAGCGGCTGCGGCGGCGCGTACGACTTGCTGTCGTTCATGCGCCCGCGCATATACGGATCGAGCGACAGATAGTGGTTGCGCACTCGTACTTCGCCGTCGGCGAGCGGCGCCAGCGGCGTTTCGACGAGCTTGAAGTTATCGGGCGTGGCTTCGCCGTGCGGGCGCGAAACCAGCAGCACCTGGCGATTGATCTGGGCCATGAAGTCGTCTCCTTGGATTGTCGGGGATTGACCTGCATTCGTCGAATCCAGGTCGGAAGTTGATTGCGATGAGGGCTCAGTCGCTCGGACCGGGCCTGGCCGCCGGGTCGCTGCGCAGACGCTGACGCCTGACGTCGCGGCCCACCGCGAGGCGGCGCATGTACTTGAAGGTGCCGAGCGCCTTGGCGACGAAGTGACCTTCGCTGTCGCGGATCTCGCCTTCGCAATAGGCCATCGTGGTCGAGCGATGCAGCACGCGGCCGGTCGCGCGCAACTCGCCGCGCCCCGGCTGCATGAAGTTGACCTTCATCTCGACGGTGACGACGCCGACGCCGTCGCCCGCGAGACTGCGCGCGGCCATCGCGAGCGCGACGTCGGCGAGCGTCATCGTGACCCCGCCGTGCGCGACGTCCCATGTGTTCATATGATCGGGTTGCAACGGCAGCACGACTTCGCTGACGCCATCGGCGGCGCGCAGCAACTGCGCGCCGAGACGGTCGATGAAGGGGCTTTCCGGCAACGATGGGTTGCCTGTTGTGGCGGAAGTGGTGGGGTCGGTCATGGCGGTGTCTGGAGTTCGTGGCCGGCAACCTCGGAAATCGATTCGCCGCGTCCCGGCACTCCGCGAGGTGTACGCATTGGCGCTAAATGGGAAATTCTACCGGCTATCGCCTGGCTCCATCCGCCTCATTGCGCTCCGTCATACGCGTCGCCGACCGCCCCAAGCGGCGCACCGCTTCATCGACAAGATCGAACTCCGCGCTCGGGCAACTCAGGCGGATGAAACGATCGAAGCGCCCGGTGTTTGAAAACACGGTCCCAGGCATGACGCGGATGCCATCATCCAACGCCGCCTCGAAGAATTCGGCCGACGCGCGCGACCAGGCCGCGATGCTCGATCTGAACGCCGGGACCACGATCCTGGCCGTCGAAGGCGATCTCTAACTCGAATTTCGCGATCACGCGCTCGCGTGGCTCGGCAGCGCCGTACCCTGCACGTCGATCATCGTGCGCGATGGTGAGCATTTCATCACCGGCCAACGCGGCGTCATGTCGATCCGCGCGTCGCGCGCGGGCGCTGCGGTGCTGATCGCGCAAGCTTCGCCCGGCAATGCGGCGGAACTTCGCGAACTCGTCCGTCGAACCGACCGGCGTCTCGCTGGTGTCGTCGCGAGATCGTGGCGGCGTATTACCTGAACTCCGACTCGATCGCCAAAATCGACGCCTCGCCGCCAGTTAGAATGCGTGACCAACCGCTTCCTGCTTCGAGGTGCCGGTCATGTCCTTCCCACGCACGCGGCGTTTCAGCCGTTTCGCCACCCTCGTACGCTATTTCCACCTCGCCTGCGCGATCACGCTGACGCTTGGCGCATGCGCCGGGCTGCTCGGCGGCGATGCGTTGCGCGTCAATGTCGCCGGCATCGAGCCGCTGGCCGGCGAAGGCCTCGAGATGCGCTTCAACCTGAAGCTGCGCGTGCAGAACCCGAACGATTCCGCAGTGAGCTTCAACGGCATCGCGGTCGATCTCGAACTGAACGGCAAGCCGTTCGCGAGCGGTGTCAGCGACCAGAGCGGCACCGTGCCGCGCTTCGGCGAAACCGTCGTCAGCGTGCCGCTGACCGTGCCCGCGTTCGCCGCGGTTCGCCAGGCGCTCGGGCTTGCGGGCATCGCGCAGTCCGGGCAGGTTCCGTACCGGCTGCAAGGCAAGCTCGCGGGCGGCCTGACCGGCACGACACGCTTCACCGATCAGGGCATGTTGACGCTGCCGGGCATGGCGTCGCAGTAGGCAAGAAGGCGGCGGATAAAAAACGTCGAACCGCGGCGCCCGTCTTCTTGAGGGGCGTTCGCGCCCGACTTACGCGATCTCGAACAGACCCGCGGCGCCCTGCCCGCCGCCGATGCACATCGTCACGACGACGAACTTGACACCGCGCCGCTTGCCTTCGATCAGCGCATGGCCGACGAGCCGCGCACCCGATACGCCATACGGATGGCCCACCGCGATCGCACCGCCGTTCACGTTCAGGCGGTCGTGCGGAATACCGAGCTGGTCCGCGCAATAGAGCACCTGCACCGCGAACGCTTCGTTCAGCTCCCACAGGCCGATATCCTCGACCTTGAGGCCGGCCTTCTGCAACAGCTTCGGCACCGCGAACACCGGGCCGATGCCCATTTCGTCGGGCTCGCAGCCAGCCACCGCGAAGCCGCGGAAAATGCCGAGCGGCTGCAGCCCTTCGCGTTCGGCCAGCCTCGCGTTCATCACGACGCAAGCCGATGCGCCGTCCGAAAACTGGCTCGCATTGCCCGCGGTGATCACGCCGCCCGGCAGCGCGGTGCGAATCTTCGACACGCCTTCGAGCGTCGTGTCGGCGCGGATGCCTTCGTCGCTGCTGACGGTCACTTCCTTCGTGTAGAGACGGCCGCTCGCCTTGTCGGCGACACCGGCGAGCACCGTCAGCGGCACGATCTCGTCGTTGAACCTGCCGGCTTCGAGCGCGGCCGCCGCGCGCTGCTGCGAGCGCACGCCGTATTCGTCCTGGCGCTCCTTCGAGATCGAGTAGCGCTTCGCGACGTTCTCGGCGGTCTGCAGCATCGACCAGTAGATTTCCGGCTTATGCTCGGTGAGCCAGCCGTCGGTCATCATGTGTTGGTTCATCTCGTTCTGCACGCACGAGATCGACTCGACGCCACCCGCGACGTACACGTCGCCCTCACCCGCGATCACGCGTTGCGACGCGAGCGCGATCGTCTGCAATCCCGACGAGCAGAAACGGTTCACGGTCATGCCCGGCACGCTGACCGGCAGGCCGGCGCGCAATGCGATCTGACGCGCGATGTTGCCGCCCGTCGCGCCTTCCGGATTCGCGCAACCCATGATCACGTCCTCGACGCGCGCCGGGTCGAGCTTCGCGCGCTCGACCGCGGCCTGCGTCACGTGGCCGCCGAGCGTCGCGCCGTGCGTCATGTTGAAACCGCCGCGCCACGATTTGGCGAGGCCCGTGCGGGCGGTGGATACGATTACGGCGTCAGTCATGGGTGTCTCCAATTGCAATGTCGAAGTGGCGCGCCGGCTCCCTGCCGTGCGTTCAAAAGCGCATCACCGCGCCGCCTCTGTCGTTTGATGCGAGCCGCTGCGGGCGTCACCCGCAGCGCTCGATTCGTCTGCTGAAGTGGGCCGTGCTCAGCCGTTGAAGCCGCGACCTTCGGCCGCCAGCTTCGCGATGCCCGGCGCGAGCTTCCACGCGTCGCCGTTCGGCCGCGCCGCATAGCGGCGAATCGCGCGCTCGACGTTGTACAGCCCGACCGTATCCGCGTACAGCATCGGGCCGCCGCGATAGAGCGGGAAGCCGTAGCCGGTCAGATAGACCATGTCGATATCCGACGCCTTCGACGCGATGCCTTCTTCGAGAATCTTCGCGCCTTCGTTGACGAGCGCGAACACCAGACGCTCGACGATCTCCTCGTCGCTGATCGTGCGGCGCTCGGAGTGGGTTTCCTTCGAGTACTCGACGATCATTTCGTTGACCACGCCGGACGGATACGCGGTGCGATCGCCCGCCTTGTAGTCGTACCAGCCGCCGCCGGTCTTCTGGCCGAAGCGGCCCATCTCGCACAGACGGTCGGCGATCTTCGAGTAGTGCATGTCGGGATGCTCGACATAGCGGCGCTTGCGGATCGCCCAGCCGATGTCGTTGCCGGCGAGGTCGCTCATGCGGAACGGGCCCATCGCGAAGCCGAATTTCTCGATGGCCTTGTCGACCTGCGCGGGCAATGCGCCCTCTTCGAGCATGAAGAGCGCCTGACGCAGGTATTGCTCGATCATCCGGTTGCCGATAAAGCCGTCGCACACGCCCGACACCACCGCGGTCTTCCTGATCTTTTTCGCGAGCTTCATCACGGTGGCGAGCACGTCTTTCGCGGTCTCTTTGCCGCGCACGACTTCGAGCAGCTTCATCACGTTGGCCGGGCTGAAAAAGTGCATGCCGACCACATCCTGCGGACGCTTCGTGAACGCGGCGATTTTGTCGACGTCGAGCGTCGACGTGTTCGACGCGAGGATCGCGCCCGGCTTCGCGACTTCATCGAGCCGGCCGAACACCTGCTCCTTCACACCGAGCTCTTCGAACACGGCTTCGACGATCATGTCGGCGTGCTTCAGGTCGTCGTAGGACAGCGTCGGGCTCAGCAGCGCGAGACGTTGCTCCATCACCTCGGGCTTCAGCTTGCCCTTCTTGACGGTGGCCTCGTAGTTCTTGCGGATCGTCGCGAGACCGCGGTCGAGCGCGTCCTGACTGGTTTCCAGCAGCGTGACCGGAATGCCCGCATTGAGGAAGTTCATCGCGATGCCGCCGCCCATCGTGCCGGCGCCGATCACGGCCACCTGATTGATCTCGCGCACGGGCGTATCGGACGGCACGTCGGGAATCTTGCTCGCCGCGCGCTCGCCGAAGAACGCGTGACGCAGCGCATGACTCTCCGGCGTCTGCACGAGCGCAATGAAGCATTCGCGCTCGAATGCGAGGCCCTTGTCGAAGCCGTCCTTCACGCCGGCTTCGACCGCGTCGATGCACTTATGCGGCGCCGGGAAGTTCTTTGCGATTGCCGCGACGCTATTGCGCGCGAACTGGATGAAACCGGCCGCGTTCGGATGCTCGATCTTGCGATCGCGCACCTTCGGATGCGGGCCCGCTTGCGCGCCGACCTTGCGCGCGAACGCGAGAGCGGCTTCGGCCAGTTCGGCGGGATTCGCGACGACCTGGTCGAACAGTCCCGAATCGGCGAGCTTTTCCGACAGCACGGGCGCGCCCGACACGATCATGTTCAGGGATGCTTCCAGACCGATCGCGCGCGGCAGACGCTGCGTGCCGCCCGCGCCCGGCAGGATGCCGAGCTTCACTTCGGGCAGCGCGATCTGCGCGCCGGCCGCGGCGACGCGGTAATGCGCGCCCAGCGCAAGCTCGAGGCCGCCACCCATCGCGACGCTGTGAATCGCCGCGACGACCGGCTTCGCGCTGCCTTCGACGGCCTTGATGACGGTCGCGAGCGTCGGTTCCTGGGTCGCCTTCGGCGTATTGAATTCGGTGATGTCGGCGCCCCCCGAGAAGGCCTTGCCCGCGCCCGCCAGCACGATGGCCTTGATGGCCGGATCGTTCTGCGCGCGCTCGAGCCCTTCGACGATCCCCGCCCGCGTCGACAGACCGAGCCCATTGACGGGGGGATTGTTCAGCGTGAGAACGGCCACGCCGTCATGAGTTGTGTAGTCCACTGCCATCTGCGTGCCTCCGTGCGATCCATGCATTCATTGAGGCGGCGCATGATGCGCCGCCCGTCCGGGTCACCGCGTCTGCTCATTGTCAGACTTTTTCAAGCGGCGGTTCCGGGGTCAGCAGGCAGAATACACTGAAAAAGCACGAACGTTCAATTTATTCTAATATAGGGTTTCCACCTAGGCCTCGGGGGTCAGCGGACAGTTGCGGCTGTCTTCGAGCGCGGACGGCAGCACGTGGTCGCGGAACAGATCGCGCAGCTTCAGCTTCTGCAGCTTTCCGGTCGCCGTGTGCGGCAGTTCGTCGACAAACACGACATCGTCGGGAATCCACCACTTCGCCACTTTGCCGTCGTAGAACGCCAGCAGTTCGTCGCGCGTGACGTCGTGCCCCGCGCGTTTGACGACGAGGAGCAGCGGCCGCTCGGTCCACTTCGGATGCGCGCCCGCGATGCACGCGGCTTCCGCGACCGCCGGATGCGCGACCGCGACATTCTCGAGTTCGATCGAACTGATCCATTCGCCGCCCGACTTGATCACGTCCTTCGAGCGGTCGGTGATGTGCAGGAAGCCGTCGGGGTCGATCGTCGCGACGTCGCCGGTCGGAAACCAGCCGTCGATGAGGGGCGAGTCTTCCTTGCGGAAATACCGGTCGATGACCCACGGCCCGCGCACGTGCAGATCGCCGAACGCGACGCCGTCCCAGGGCAGCTCGCGGCCATCCTCGCCGACGATCTTCATGTCGACGCCATAGATCACATGGCCCTGCTTTTCGAGCAGCTTGCGCTGCTCGGCGAGCGGCCGCTGGCTCTGCTCCCAGTTCAGCTTCGACAACGTACCGAGCGGCGACATCTCCGTCATGCCCCATGCATGGATCACCTGCACGCCGTAGTCGTCCTCGAGCACCCGCAGCATCGCGGGCGGACAGGCGGAGCCGCCGATCACCGTGCGCTCGAGCGACGAAAACTTCGCGCCGGTTTCGCGCAGGTGGTTCAGCAGACCGAGCCACACGGTCGGCACGCCGGCCGAACACGTGACGCGTTCGCTCTCCATCAGTTCGTACAGCGACTTGCCGTCGAGATCCTTGCCGGGGAACACGAGCTTAGCGCCGGTCAGCGGCCCGGCATGCGCGAGGCCCCACGCGTTGACGTGGAACATCGGCACGATCGGCAGCACCGAGTCGCGCGCCGACAGGCTCATCGAGTCGGGCAATGCCGCGCCGAACGCGTGCAGCACCGTCGAGCGATGCGTATACAGCGCGCCTTTCGGATTGCCGGTCGTGCCCGACGTATAGCAGAGGTACGACGCCTGCTGCTCGTCGAGCGCGGGCCAGTCGAAGCCGCCGTCCTGCCCGTCCATCAGCGTTTCGTAGCACAGCACCGACGTTTGCATCGGCGGCCGATGCGCTTCATCGCACAGTGCGATCCAGCCGCGCACGCGCGGGCACTGCGGCGCGAGCGTGTCGACCAGCGCCGCGAACGTCGTGTCGAACAGCACGTACGCATCGTCGGCGTGATTGATGATGTAGGCGATCTGCTCGGGGAAAAGGCGCGGGTTGATCGTGTGACACACGGCGCCGAAGCCGGTGGTGCCGTAATACGCTTCGAGATGCCGGTAGCCGTTCCACGCGAGCGTCGCGACCCGGTCGCCCGGCTCGACGCCGAGCGCGATAAGCGCCTGCGCGAGTTGCTTCGCGCGTTTCTCGCAATCGCGGTACGTGTAGCGATGCAGGTCGCCTTCGATGCGCCGCGACACGATTTCGGTGCTGCCGAAATGGCGTGCGGCATGCGCGAGCAACGATGATACGGTGAGCGGCACGTCCATCATCTGGCCCAGCAGCGGCGTCGTCATAAGGCGGGGTCTCCTCGGCTTGTCAGTGTGTCGATGGGGTTGCGGTCGGGTTTGTTGAATACCTGGTCGTGAAACGCATAGCGCGCCGAACAGCGCGAAATGCAGGATCGTGGCGGCGTCGTACGCAGCATGGTCCGAACGATGAAGGCGGCCGCCCAGCAGCGCCGCGGGCGCGGACTTACAATATCGGCTAATCCAGAGGCGCTCAACATGTCGTTTTCCCCAAGCTTTGCAGGCTTATCCGCAGCATTGACGGATCTTTCCAACACACTCGCCACACCCCCAGCCAACGCGTTCGCGCGGCTCGGCGGCACCTTCTTCACGCGGCTGCCCGCCGCGCCGCTCGACGCACCCTACCTCGTCGGCTTCTCGGCCGAGACCGCCGCGCGGCTCGGGATGCCCGAGGGCATCGAGCGCGAGCAGGGCTTCCTCGAGCTGTTCTGCGGCAATGCGACGCGCGAGTGGCCGGCCGACGCACTGCCTTATGCGTCGGTGTACTCGGGGCATCAGTTCGGCGTGTGGGCCGGCCAGCTCGGCGACGGCCGCGCGCTCACGCTGGGCGAGCTCGAACACGACGGCGAGCGCAATGAACTGCAGCTCAAAGGCGCGGGCCGCACGCCTTATTCGCGCATGGGCGACGGCCGCGCGGTGCTGCGCTCGTCGATCCGCGAATATCTGTGCTCCGAGGCGATGCATCATCTCGGCATTCCGACCACGCGCGCGTTGTGCGTGATCGGCTCCGACCAGCCGGTGCGGCGCGAGACGATCGAAACCGCCGCGGTGGTCACGCGCGTCGCGCCTAGCTTCGTGCGCTTCGGCCACTTCGAGCATTTCTATGCGAACGATCGCGTCGACGCGTTGCGCGCGCTGGCCGATCACGTCATCGAGCGCTTCTATCCGCATTGCAAGGAGGCCGACGATCCGTATCTGGCGCTGCTCGCCGAAGCGGTACGGTCTACCGCCGATCTGATGGTCGACTGGCAGGCGGTCGGTTTCTGTCACGGCGTGATGAATACCGACAACATGTCGATTCTGGGCCTGACGATCGACTACGGCCCGTTCGGTTTCATGGATGGCTTCGATGCCGGCCACATCTGCAATCACTCCGATACGCAGGGGCGTTATGCCTACCGGCTGCAGCCGCAAATCGCGTACTGGAACCTCTTTTGCCTCGCGCAGGGACTGCTGCCGTTGTTCGGCGAGAAGCACGACGAAAGCGTGCGCGCCGACAAGGCGGTCGAAGAAGCGCAGCACGTGCTCGCGGGCTTCAAGGAGCGCTTCGCGCCGGCGCTCGAAAATCGCATGCGCGCGAAGCTCGGCCTCGAACAGCCGCGCGACGGCGACGACGCGCTCGTGAACCGGCTGTTCGAAGCGATGCACACGAACCGCGCCGATTTCACGCTGACGTTCCGCAACCTCGCGCGCCTGTCGAAACACGATGCGAGCGGCGATGCGCCGGTACGCGACCTGTTCCTCGATCGCGCCGCCTTCGACGCATGGGCGAACGACTATCGCGCGCGGCTGGCCGTTGAGTCACGCGACGACGCTGCGCGCGCCATTGCAATGAATCGTGTGAACCCCAAATTCGTACTTCGCAACCATCTGGCGGAAACGGCGATCCAGCGTGCGAGGGAGAAGGATTTCTCCGAGGTGGAACGGCTCGCGGCCGTGCTGCGTCGTCCGTTCGACGAGCAGCCCGAATACGCGTCGTATGCGGGCCTGCCGCCCGACTGGGCAAGCTCACTGGAAGTGAGCTGTTCGTCATGACGCGCCTTTGCAGTTGAATCGCCACGGCCGTCCCACCAGAAAACACCGGTACAAACCCGAGACAGGAACCCGACCATGAGCAACCCCGACGATCTCAAGCATGACGCCCCAGCCGTCCAGAAAAGCGACGCCGAGTGGCGCAAGGAGCTGTCCGACATCGAATACCAGGTGACCCGCCACGCGGCCACCGAGCGCCCGTTCACGGGCCGCTACAACGACCACTGGGAACGCGGCCTCTACGACTGCGTGTGCTGCGGCACGCCGCTGTTCGAATCGGACACCAAGTTCGACGCCGGCTGCGGCTGGCCGAGCTATTTCCGGCCGATCAACGGCGAGGTGATCGCCGAGAAGACCGACCGCTCGCACGGCATGCTGCGCATCGAGGTGCAGTGCAAGAACTGCGGTGCGCATCTGGGCCACGTGTTCGAGGACGGTCCGGCGCCAACCGGTCTGCGCTACTGCATCAATTCGGCTGCGTTACAATTCGAGCCCAAGTAACGCGGCGCGGCAGCAGCCTTGTCCGCTTTGGGCGCCGGGGCGCGAAACCGCGCGCGGCGCCCTTTCAATGCGGTACCCCCCGCTCGTCGGCGGGCACCGCGCACCTTGCACGCCAGGCTGGCGCGCATCAATGTTCGACTCACCGTTCGACTCACTCTCCGACTTCCCGACCAGATAATGAAATTCCTGTTCGATCTGTTCCCGATCATCCTGTTCTTCGTCGCCTTCAAGATCTGGGGCATTTTCACGGCGACGGCAGTGGCGATCGTCGCCACGCTGGTGCAGATCGCGTGGGTGGCGTTCCGCCACCGCAAGGTCGACCCGATGCTGTGGGTGAGCCTCGGCGTCGTCGTGGTATTCGGCGGTGCGACGCTCGTACTGCACAACGACACCTTCATCAAATGGAAGCCGACCGGGCTGTACTGGGCGTTTTCGGTCGCGCTGATCGTGTCGCAGCTCGGCTTCAACAAGAACCTGATCGAAGCGATGATGGGCAAGCAGATCACGCTGCCGCACGCGATCTGGGGCAAGCTGAACCTGATCTGGGCGGTGTTTTTCGTGCTGCTCGGTCTTCTGAACCTGTTCGTCGCGTATCACTACACGACCGATCAGTGGGTCAATTTCAAACTGTTCGGCGCGACCGGGTGCCTGCTCGTGTTCATCGTCGGACAGAGCCTGTGGCTGTCGAAGTACATGAAGGAGGAATGACATGAGCGACCTGTTCATGCACGCCACCACCGCCGAGCGCGCCGCGCTGATCGAAGCGCGCCTCACGGCCGCGCTCGCACCCGTCGAGTCGATCCAGATCACCGACGACAGCGCGCAGC
Source organism: Paraburkholderia sp. BR13439 (assembly GCF_040948805.1). Taxonomy (NCBI): domain Bacteria; kingdom Pseudomonadati; phylum Pseudomonadota; class Betaproteobacteria; order Burkholderiales; family Burkholderiaceae; genus Paraburkholderia; species Paraburkholderia sp. BR13439. The sequence continues at coordinate 397,671 of NZ_JBFPKN010000002.1, forward strand.
ACGCGGGCCACGCAGGTGCCGCCGCCGGCGGGCATTTCAGTGTCACGATCGTGGCCGTCGCGTTTGCCGGCAAGCCCCGCGTGGCGCGGCATCGCATGGTGTATGATGCGCTGGCCGATGCCATGCAGCGCGGCATTCATGCCCTTGCCATCACGGCGTACACGCCCGAAGAATTTGCTTTGTTGCCCCGCTAGGAACCTTTCGATGACCTTGAAGAAAACCCGCCTCTGGGTATTGCTGGCTGCGTTCGCGGCCGCACCTGCATTCGCACAGAACATCGCCGTCGTGAACGGTACGCCGATTCCGAAGTCGCGCGCCGATGCGTTGATCCAGCAACTGGTTCACCAGGGCCAGCAGGACACGCCGCAGCTGCAGCAGGCGGTGCGCGAAGAGCTCGTGAATCGCGAGATCCTGATGCAGGAAGCCCTGCGTCGCGGGCTGCCGAACCGTCCGGACATCAAGGCGCAAATCGCGGTCGCACAGCAAACCGTCGTGTTGCGCGGGCTGATCGAAGATTTCGTGAAGAACAACCAGCCGACCGACGCCGAAGTCACCGCGCGCTACAACGCGCTCGTCAAGGAAGCAGGCGGCAAGGAATATCACCTGCACCATATCCTCGTCGACAACGAGCAGCAGGCGAAGGACCTGATCGCGAAGATCAAGGCCGGCGCAAGCTTCGAAGATCTCGCCAAGCAGTACTCGAAAGACCCGGGATCGGGCAAGAACGGCGGCGACCTCGACTGGTCGGACCCGAAGGCCTACGTGCCTGAATTCGCGGACGCGGCCGCCCATCTGCAGAAAGGCCAGATGACCGACACGCCGGTGCGTACGCAATTCGGCTGGCACATCATCCGTGTCGACGACATCCGCGCCGTCACGCCGCCGCCGCTCGAGCAGGTGCGTGCGCAGATCGTGCAGCAGATCCAGCAGGAAAAGCTGCAGGCGTTCGAAGAGAATCTGCGCAAGAACGCGAAGATTCAGTGAGTGTCAGCGGCGGGCGGATCGTCTTTGGACAGTCCGCCGCCTCCCGGCTCTGAAGAAGCCGGAACGCAAAAAAGCCGCCCGTGGGCGGCTTTTTTGTTGCTGTGAGACTTGCGGGGCGTCAACGTACTGCTGCCGCAAACAGAGGCCGCCGCACACGGGCGGCAGCCCCCTGAACCATCAACCGAGCCAGCGACGCGCGTTCTGGAACACACGCAGCCACGGGCTCGCGTCCGTGCCGATCTCGCCCCAGCCCTGCGGATGCCAGCTCATCTGCACCGCGCGATGCACGCGCTCCATGTGCGGCATCAGCACCGTGAAGCGACCGTCGGCCGTCGTGACGGACGTGATGCCCTCGGGCGAACCGTTCGGGTTGAACGGATACTGCTCGGTCGCCTGACCACGGTGATCGACGTAGCGCATCGCGACCGCGACCTTCGACTTGTCACCCTGCTGCGAGAAGTCCGCGAAGCCTTCGCCGTGCGCGACGGCGACCGGAATGCGCGAGCCTTCCATGCCCGCAAAGAACAGCGACGGCGATGCCTGCACCTCGACGAGCGAGAAACGCGCCTCGAACTTCTCCGACTTGTTGCGCGTGAACTTCGGCCATGCTTCGGCGCCGGGGATCATCGACGCGAGGCTGCTCATCATCTGGCAGCCGTTGCAGATGCCGAGCGCGAACGTGTCTTCACGACCGAAGAACGCGGCGAACATGTCGGCCAGTTGCGCGTTGAAGCGGATCGTCTTCGCCCAGCCTTCGCCGGCACCCAGCGTGTCGCCGTACGAGAAACCGCCGCAGGCGACCGCACCCGCGAAATCGGCGAGGTTCGCGCGGCCCGCGAGCAGGTCGCTCATGTGCACGTCGTACGCGTCGAAGCCGGCGCGATCGAATGCATAGGCCGTCTCCAGATGCGAATTCACGCCCTGCTCGCGGAGGATCGCGACGCGCGGACGCGCGCCCTTGCCGACGAACGGCGCGGCGACGTCTTCCGCCGGATCGAAGCTCAGCACCGGCGTGATGCCCGGGTCGGCCGCGTCGAGCAGCGAATCGTATTCGGCGTCGGCACAGGCGGGGTTGTCGCGCAAACGCGCGATGCGCCAGCTCACTTCGCTCCACGTGCGATGCAGTTCGGCGCGCGGCGCTTCGTAGACCTTCTTCGCATCGCGATAGATCTCGATCACGTCACGCTCGTTGGTCTTGCCGATCACATGCGAGCACGCCGACAGGCCATGTTCGCGCAGCGCGGCCAGCACCGCGTCGCGATCGGCCGCGCGCACCTGCACGACGGCGCCGAGCTCTTCGTTGAACAGCGCGCGCAGCGTGCGGTCTTCGCGGCGGCCGCTGGTCTGCTTCGCCCAGTCCTTCGCGTCGCCGTAATCCGATTCGTGGTTTGCATCGAGTACCAGCATGTCGACGTTCAGCGACACACCCGCGTGACCCGCGAACGCCATTTCGCAGACCGTCGCCCACAGGCCGCCGTCCGAGCGGTCGTGGTATGCGAGCAGCTTGCCGTCGCTATTGAGCGCCTGGATCGCGTTGAAGAAGCGCTTCAGATCTTCCGGATCGTCGACGTCCGGCACCGTGTCGCCGACCTGCTGCGTGACCTGTGCAAGGATGCTGCCGCCCAGACGCTGCTTGCCGCGACCGAGGTCGATCGCGATCAGCACCGACTCGCCGACTTCGCTCACACGCCGCAGTTGCGGCGTCAGGTGCTTGCGCACGTCTTCGACCGGCGCGAATGCGGAGATGATCAGCGACACCGGCGCGACCACTTCCTTCGCGACGCCGCGGTCTTCCCAGCGCGTGCGCATCGACAGCGAATCCTTGCCGACCGGAATGCCGATACCGAGCGCCGGGCACAGCTCCATGCCGATCGCCTTGACCGTGTCGTAGAGCGCCGCGTCTTCGCCCGGCGCACCGCACGCGGCCATCCAGTTGGCCGACAGCTTCAGCTTGTCGAGCGACGCGATCGGCGCGGCCGCGATGTTGGTAATCGCCTCGCCGACCGCCATGCGGCCCGAGGCCGGCGCGTTGATGACGGCGAGCGGCGTGCGCTCGGACATCGTCATCGCTTCGCCGCTGAAGCCCGCGTAATCCATCGTCGTGATCGCGACGTCGGCCACCGGCACCTGCCACGGGCCGACCATCTGGTCGCGCGCGGTCGTGCCGCCGACCGAGCGGTCGCCGATCGTGATCAGGAACGACTTGCTCGCGACCGTCGGATGACGCAGCACGCTCTGCGCGACCTCTGGCAGCGCGAGGCCGGTGACGTCGACCGGTTCGAGCGCGCGCTCGACGCGCTTCACGTCGCGGTGCATACGCGGCGGCTTGCCGAGCAGCACTTCCATCGGCATGTCGACCGGCTGGTGCGCGGCTTCGTTCTGCTCTGAATCGATCAGTTTCAGCTGACGCTCGGCGGTGGCCGTGCCGATCACCGCGAACGGGCAGCGCTCGCGCTTGCACATCGCCTCGAACACCGGCAGATCGGCCGGCGCGATCGCGAGCACGTAGCGCTCCTGCGCTTCGTTCGACCAGATTTCGCGCGGCGACAGGCCGCTTTCTTCGAGCTGGATCTTGCGCAGTTCGAACCGTGCGCCCTTGCCCGCACCATCCACCACTTCGGGGAACGCGTTCGACAGACCGCCCGCGCCGACGTCGTGAATGCTGAGGATGGGGTTCTTCTCGCCGAGCTGCCAGCATGCGTTGATCACTTCCTGCGCGCGCCGCTCGATTTCCGGGTTGCCGCGCTGCACCGAGTCGAAGTCGAGTTCAGCGGTGTTGGTGCCGGTCGCCATCGAGCTCGCGGCGCCGCCGCCCATGCCGATGCGCATGCCCGGGCCGCCGATCTGGATCAGCAGCGAGCCTTCCGGCAGATCGTGCTTGTGCGTGTGCTGGTCGGAGATATTGCCGATGCCGCCCGCGATCATGATCGGCTTGTGATAGCCGCGCACGAGGCCCGCGACATTCTGCTCGTAGGTGCGGAAGTAGCCGCCGAGGTTCGGCCGGCCGAATTCGTTGTTGAACGCGGCGCCGCCGAGCGGGCCGTCGATCATGATCTGCAACGGCGACGCGATGCGGTCCGGGCGGCCGTACGCTTCGTGCTGGTCGGCGGGATTACGCTGCGCGAGCGGCTGTGCGGAGTCGCGCGCGTTTTCCCACGCCTCGACGCCGTCCGGCAGTTCGAGGTTCGATACCGTGAAGCCCGTGAGACCCGCCTTCGGGCGCGCGCCGCGGCCGGTCGCGCCTTCGTCGCGGATTTCGCCGCCCGCGCCGGTCGCGGCGCCCGGGAACGGCGAGATCGCGGTCGGATGGTTGTGCGTTTCGACCTTCATCAGCGTGTGCGTAAGCTCGACGCTGCGACCGTAGTGCTCGGGCAATTCGCTCGCGCCGAGTTCGGCTGGCGTGCGCGGGAACCAGCGCTCGGCCATGCCGCCGACCATGATCGCCGAGTTATCCGAATACGCGACGATGGTGCCCTGCGGGTTCAGCTTCTCGGTGTTGCGGATCATGTTGAACAGCGACATGTCCTGCTTCTCGCCGTCGATCGTCCAGTCCGCGTTGAAGATCTTGTGGCGGCAGTGCTCGCTGTTGGCCTGCGCGAACATCATCAGTTCGACGTCGGTCGGATTGCGCTCGAGTTTCGTGAATGCGTCGACCAGGTAGTCGATTTCGTCGTCGGCGAGCGCGAGGCCCAGTTCCACATTGGCGGTTTCGAGCGCGGCGCGGCCGCTCGCGAGCACGTCGACGGTTTGCAGCGGCTTGGCCGGCAGTTCGTCGAACAGATGCAGCGCATGGTCGCGCGACGGCGCGACGCTCTCGGTCATGCGGTCGTGCAGTGCGGCACCAACCGCCGCGCGCGCCTCGTCGGACAGCGTCTTCTTGCCGCCGAGCAGACCGCTTTTCAGCGTCACCGAGTATTCGACGCCGCGCTCGATGCGGCGCACGTGCGTGAGCCCGCAATGATGCGCGATGTCGGTTGCCTTGCTGGCCCACGGCGACACGGTGCCGAAGCGCGGCACCACGAGGAAGGTCTCGACCGCGCCACGTTCCTTGCCTTCTTCGAATGGATCGCCGTAGTGCATCAGCGCCTCGATCTTCGCGCTGTCTTCAGCGGACAGTTCAGTCTGGGCATTGACGAAGTGCAGATACTGCCCGCGCACGCCGGTGATATTCGGGTCGATGCGCGTGAGCGTGTCGAGCAGGCGGGTTTGACGGAAATCGGAAAGGGCCGAAGCGCCGGGGAAACACGAGAAGTGGGCCATGGGACTTGACGTTGCGTCGCTCATTGATGCCGGAGAGCCGCGCATGCAGGCGACGTGAGGCGGAAAGGAAGTCCGAGATTATACCCCGGGAACGGGCTTCCAGCGGGCTCCGGGGTGTCGCGCCGGCGGGCCGCGTTTGCCCGCGCGAGGCGCCGCCGGAGTGCCCGTCGCGTCGCCGCGCGGGTGCTTTGACTGCTATCATTCGCGTTTCACCAGATCGGCGCACGTGGCCCGGGCTTCACCCGGCGGCGCGCCGCATGTCACAGCCAGCGGGAACGCGCGCGAGCCGCCCGTCGGCACATCGAATCAGAGCATGGATGTCATCGTCATTGGCGGCGGGGTAGCGGGCGTCGCCACCGCTTATCAGCTGCGCGCGGCCGGCCACCGGGTATGCGTCGTCGAGCGTCACGCGACCGTCGCGCAAGGCGCCACTTACGGACAAGGCGGCACCGTGCTGCCGACGCCGCTCGACGTCTGGTTCGGCCCGACCTTCATGGCGAGCCGCTACAACGCGAAAAATGGCGTGATCAGCAAGACCGGCTTCAACGGCGCCGCGCGGCAGTTCAGCAAACAGCTCGGAGCATGGCAGGAACCTGCGGCGTTCGCTCGCCAGTACGCGCTGTTGCGGCCGCTGATCGAATCGTCGCGCGAGGCGATGGCCGACATCGAAGCCCGCTTCGGCCTCGAATTCGAACAGGCGAGCGGTCTCTTGTACCTCGTGCGCAGCGCGCACGAATGGGAGTTGAGCGCCGCTGCGCTCGATCTGCTGGGCCAGTTCGAGGTGCCGCATCATGTAATGAGCCCGGCCGAATGCGCGGCGTTCGAGCATGCGGTGCCCACAGATCCTGAATTCGCCGGCGGCGTGCTGTTCGAGCACGAGCGCACCGCGAACTGTCCGCTTTTCACCAAGCTCGTCAAACAGGTGCTCGATACGCAGGGCGGCGTGCAGTTCATGCCTAATTGCGAGGTGACGGGCATCCGGCTCGAAAATCAACGTGCGGCGGTCGAACTGGCGCCACGCGACAGCGCGCCCCGCTCGCGCGAAATCGACGTGGTCCAGGCCGACGCGGTTGTGGTCGCAGCCGGTTACGGCAGCCTCGCGCTGCTCGACCGCGCCGGGCTCAGGCTGCCGCTGCATCCGCTGCGGCTGCATTCGCTGGTCGCGCCGATCGCGCACGAGGAATGCGCGCCGCATGTCGCGATCGTCGATGCGGTCAAGCGCATCGGCATCAGCCGCATGAACCATCGGTTGCGGATCGCGGGCGGCGCGGTGCTGCAAAGCGCCAGCCAGATCGACAAGCCGCTCGGCGAAGCGCTGACCAAGGAGGCGCTCGCGATGCTCGGCCAGGCGACGCACGACTGGATTCCGGGCGCCGCACGCATTTCGGCGGCGCTGCCGTGGGAAGGCGTGAAACTGCTGTCGCCGGACGGCTTGCCGGTGATCGGCAACGCGCTGCATCCGCGGCTTTTCGTCAACGTCGGGCACGGGCCCGCGGGCTGGGGTCTCGCCTGCGGCGCGGGCAAGCTCGTCGCGGAACTGATGTCGGGACAGACGCCGACGTTGCCGCAAGACACGCTCGCGGCGTTGCGGCCGGAGCGGTTCCAGTAAGGGTTCGCGCTCTTGCCGGCGGGTATGGCGGGCTGACAGCCCGCTGTCGACACCTCGCGTTCATCGCACCTCCTCCACCTCACGCACCGAAAGAGCCGCACGCCGCGCGCCTATCGGCACTACCATAGCGATTCCCTCGTCTACCCGCCGCGCCGCGGGCGCACCGCCAGGTTTCGCCATGACAGACGCCGAAAACTCGCTGCTCACCCTTTTCGATCCGCTAACAGCCCCACTCAGCGACCCGCAGCCGCTTGCGCTGCCGCTGCTGACGCTGACCGACTTGCGGATCGCCGAATCCCAGGCCGCCGCGGCCCTGCCCGAGCACACGCTGATGGCGCGAGCCGGTCACGCGGCCGCGCGCTGGCTGCTCGAACGGATCGCCGCGGACACGTCGGTGACGAAATCGCAGCAGCGCGCGTGGCTGGTCGCCGGTCCCGGCAATAACGGCGGCGACGCGCTGGTCGTCGCGACGGAGCTTCACAAGGCCGGCATCGCCGTCGAAGTCTGCATGCCGGTCGAAGTGAAGTCGGCCGACGCGCGCTTGGCACTCGACGCCGCACGCGCCGCCGGCGTGCCGATCGACGCGGCGCCGCCCGCCTCGCTCGACGGCTATGGCTGGCTCGTCGACGGCATGTTCGGCATCGGTCTCGCGCGGCCGCTCGACGGCGTATTCGCAGCGCTCGCGCGGCAGCTGTCGCAGCGCACGAAGACGCGCCCGACACAAGGCGCCGTGCTCGCGCTCGATGTGCCCAGCGGGCTCGACAGCGACACCGGCGCGGTGATCGGCGGCAATGGCGCGGCGGCGGTCCATGCGACCCACACGATCACGTTCATCGGCGCGAAACCGGGGCTTTTCACCGCGCAGGGCCGCGACCTCACCGGGCGGCTGACGGTCGCACCGATCGGGCTCGCCGCAGGGATCAACGGCGGCGGCCGTGGCCAGGACGCCGCCACAGGCGCCCCCCGCGCCGCGATCCAGCTCAGCGCCCCCGACCTCTTCGGCCCGTTCATGCCCCCGCGCAACTTCGCGACCAACAAGGGCACCTTCGGCAGCCTCGCGGTGGTCGGCGGCGACACCGGCATGTGCGGCGCGCCGATCCTCGCGGCGCGCGCGGCGCTCTACAGCGGCGCGGGCAAGGTCCACGTCGCGCTGCTCGGCGAAGGCGCCCCGCCCTACGATCCGCCGCACCCCGAACTGATGCTGCATCCGATCGACACGCTGCCGCTCGATTCGATGGACGCACTCGCGGTCGGCTGCGGCATGGGGCATGGCGAACGCGCGACGCGCGTCCTGCACGACGTGCTGAAACTCGACGTGCCGAAGCTGTTCGATGCCGACGCGCTGAATCTGATCGCCAAAGACCCCGCGCTCGCCGCCGAACTCACCGCGCGCGGCGTGCAAGGCGATCCGTGCATCCTGACGCCGCATCCGCTCGAAGCGGCGCGCCTGCTCGGCGGCGATGCGGCGAGCGTGCAGCGCGACCGTCTCGCGGCCGCCCGTGCGCTCGCGGCGCGTTTCGCGAGCGTCGTCGTGCTGAAGGGCGTCGGCACGATCATTGCCGCGCCCGACGGTCGCCTCGCGCTGAACCCAACCGGCAACGCCGCGCTCGCGACGGGCGGCACCGGCGACGTGCTCGGCGGCATCATCGGCGCGCTGCTCGCGCAGCACCTGCCGCGCTTCGAGGCGGCGCTCGCGGGCGTCTATCTGCACGGTCTCGCCGCCGATACGCTGACCGCGCAGGGCCAAGGTCCCGCGGGCTTGACGGCCGGCGAGCTGGCACCGATGGTGCGTACCTTGCTGAACCGGCTGTTTTATTCGGCGACGCCTGCGTGACGGACGTGTCGTGCGCGGCTTGTTCGCGGCGCCCGTTCAGACCGGTGAAACATCGCCATCCCAATCATTGCGAGCGCGCGCAACGCACTGCTGCCCGCCACGCATCCCCGCTATACTGATTGCCTGCGCCGCGCGTCGGATCGATCGCGGGTCGCGGCGATACTCCAGCGGGCGCGTGCGCCGCCTCGCGTTTTCGCGAAGTTCACCCGCTTCGCGAAGTATCGTCGGCACCCGCTCGCGAACCGGCCCGCGTGGCATCGCTCTGACTGAATCGCCGCATCATTCTCGGCCGCGCTTCATGCGCGCGCCTTCCTTCGTGCCCCTTGGTTAGACGGACGCTATGACCCAGAACTCGCTCCCCTCCTGGTCCTCGCTGCAGACGCATTACGACACGATTCGCGATGCGCATCTGCGCGACTGGTTCGCCCCCGAGAACGATCCCGCTCCCACCCGAGCCGAACGCTTCACGTTCGCGGGCGGCGGTCTCGCAGCCGATTTCTCGAAGCACCGCATCACCGACGAAACCCTGCAACTGCTCGTGCAACTCGCGCGCGAAGCCGGCGTCGAAAAGCGCCGCGACGCGATGTTCGCGGGCGAAGTCGTCAACCCGACCGAAGGCCGCGCCGCGCTTCACACGGCATTGCGCGCAACCGACCCGAAGGCGCCGTTCTTCGCCGACGTGCAGGCCGAGCGCAAGAAAATGGCCGCGTTCGCCGAACAGGTTCGCAGCGGCGCGTGGACCGGCTACACCGGCAAGCGCATTCGTCATGTCGTCAACATCGGCATCGGCGGCTCGGATCTCGGGCCGAAGATGGTCGTGCACGCGCTGCATCATCTGGCGACGCCCGAGATCTCGACGCACTTCGTGTCGAACGTCGACGGCGCCGATCTGTACAACGTGATGCAGCAGATCGATCCCGAGGAGACGCTCGCGATCATCGTGTCGAAGACCTTCACGACGCTGGAAACGATGACGAATGCGCGCTCGCTGCGCGACTTTTTCATCCAGAAAGGCTGCCCGGAAAGCGCGCTCGCGAAGCACTTCGTCGGCGTGTCGGCGAATACGGCCGAAGTCGTCAAGTTCGGCATCGCGAAAGAGAACGTGTTCTCGATGTGGGACTGGGTCGGCGGACGGTACTCGCTGTGGTCGGCCGTTGGTCTGTCGATCATGATCGCGGTCGGCCCGCAACAGTTCGACGAACTGCTCGCCGGCGCCGCCGAGATGGACCAGCACTTCCGCACCGCGCCGCTCGAAAAGAACCTGCCGGTGCTGCTCGGCATGATCGGCATCTGGTATCGCAACTTCTTCGGCTCGCAGAGCTATCTGGTCGCGCCGTATTCGCAGGCGCTGCATTTCCTGCCCTCGTATCTGCAGCAGCTCGAAATGGAGAGCAACGGCAAGTCCGCGCGTCTCGACGGCGCATTCGTCGACTATGCGACTTCCGCGGTCACCTGGGGCGAGCCCGGCACGAACGGTCAGCACGCGTTTTTCCAGATGCTGCACCAGGGCCCCACGATCGTGCCGATCGATTTCATCGCGGTGCTGACGCCCGAGCATCCGCTCGCGAGCCATCATCCGAAGTTGCTCGCGAACTGCTTCGCGCAAAGCGAAGCGCTGATGCTGGGTCGCACGCTCGATGAAGCGAAGAAGGTGGCCGGCCCCGACAAGCCGGAACTCGCGCCACACCTGACGTTCCCCGGCAATCGCCCGACCGCGACGCTGTTGCTCGACGCGTTGAGCGCGCGCACGCTCGGCGCGCTGATCGCGCTTTATGAACACAAGGTGCTGGTGCAGGCGTCGGTGTGGAACATCAACCCGTTCGATCAGTGGGGCGTCGAGCTCGGCAAGATCCTCGGCAAGGTGGTCGAAGCCGATCTGGGCGCGGCGAGTGCCGACGTGAAGAAGCATGACTCGTCGACGTCGGCGTTGATCGCGCGGGCGCGGGCTGCGTTGAAGCGCTGAGTGGAAGTTTGAAGTGCGCGATAGTGCGCCCTGGACAAAACAAAGCGGGCTACGGCCCGCTTTGTTTTTGCTTCGACGGCCACATGGTCGCGGCGGTACGCGAGCCCATGCCCGCGATCCGGCAGACCATTACGCGAGCCGCCCCGCTTCGATCGTCACCGTGGTGTCGCAACGCCGCGCGAGTTCGATGTCATGCGTCACGAGCACGAGCGTCGCGCCGTGCGCGCGATTCATCTCGAACATCAGATCGATTACCGCGTGGCCGGTGGCCGCGTCGAGACTGCCGGTGGGTTCGTCGGCAAACAGGATCTTCGGGCGGGTGACGAACGCGCGAGCGAGCGCAACGCGCTGCTGCTCGCCGCCAGACAGCAGCTTCGGATAATGACCGGTGCGCTGCCCGAGCCCTACCTGTTCGAGCAGTTCACGCGCGCGCGCGGAGGCCTCGCGTGTGCCGATGCCGCCTTGCAGTTCGAGCGGCAACGTGACGTTTTCGAGCGCGGTCAGATGCGGCATCAATTGAAACGACTGGAACACGAAGCCGACCGCGCCGCTGCGCAATGCGGCGCGCCCGTCCTCGTCGAGCTCGCCGAGTTCGCGGCCGAGCAGCCGAACCGAGCCCGCGCTCGCGCTGTCCAATCCCGCGAGCAGCCCGAGCAGCGTAGACTTGCCCGATCCGGATGCACCGACGATCGCGACGCTGCTGCCGGCATCGATGGCAAGATCGATGTCATCGAGAATCGTGAGTTCGCCCGTCGCATCCTTAACCCTCTTGCACAAACCCCGCACTTCAATGACTGGATCAGTTCTGTTTGGCATGGTGAAGCGTTGGTTGAAAGTGCGCGCCATCGCCGCTCGCGCCGCGGCGCTGACTGCGGCATTCGGCGCGACCATGATGGCCGCCGCGCTGGTTTGGTTACCGTTGCAGGCTCATGCGGCGAATGCGCCCGAACCCGCGAAGCCGGTGATCGTCGTGCTCGGCGACAGCATCTCCGCCGAGTACGGGCTGCCCCGCGATACGGGCTGGGTCGCGTTGATGCGTCAGCGTCTGGCCGAAGAGCGCATCGATTATAGCGTCGCCAATGCGAGCATCAGCGGCGACACGACGAGCGGCGGGCGCGCGCGTCTGCCCGCGCTGATGGAACGGCTCAAGCCGAGCATCGTGATCGTCGAGCTGGGCGCTAACGACGCATTGCGCGGCGTGCCGCTCTCGACGACCGAGGCCAACCTGCGCACGATCATCGAACAGGCGCAGCAAGGCCACGCGAAGGTCGTGCTCGTCGGCATGTACGTGCCGCCCAATTACGGCCCCGACTACACGCAAAAGTTCCACGGTCTCTACGGCCAGTTGTCGAAGGAATTCCATCTGCCGCTCGTGCCTTTTTTGCTCGCCGGCATCGCGGATAATCCGGATATGTTCCAGGCCGATCAGATCCACCCGACGCAGCAGGCACAGCCACTGCTACTCAACAACGTGTGGCCCGCTGTCAAGCCACTCCTTCGCACAAGTTCGCCGCACTGAAACACCTGCTAACGACTTGTTTCCGGAACCTGGGGGAGCACGGATCGCCGAGCCGTTTGACGCATGGGGCGTTCCGTACCACCCGGCTCAATCTTGAGCGACTCCTGAGGAGATAACGTTGAAATACTTACCGTTAATCGCTTTGACTGTTGCCATCTCGGCATGCGCGGCTCAACCGCCGGCCGGGGTTCAGTCGGTGGGTCAAAGCCAGCAGCCGCCTCGCGCCGTCGCAACCTGCATCGCGCAGAAATGGGCGGATAGCTCACAACAGCAGGTCGTTTCGCAAAGTATCCTGGCCAACGATCAGGCCATGGACGTCTACGTCCCGGGCCAGCAACCGCCCAACGGCGCGGCAGCGGTGGTCCGTCCGTCGTATAGCGGCAAGGGCACGTGGGTCGGCTTCCGCGCAGGCGGCGCCGGCGCAAGCAATGCTACTGGCGCGATCAGCGGCTGTCTGTGAAACGGTCGTCCTGAGTGTAGATAGAAAAAGCCCCGCAGTTGCGGGGCTTTTCTTTTGACCGGCAGGTAATGCTTACTCCGGCTTACTGCGGACTACCGCAGCTTACTGGTCGGCCGTCTGCGCGGCGTTGTCGAGCGTGCCGTAGAACTGCACCTTCGAGCGCTCGCGCAGCGCCTTCAGATAGGCCTCGGCCTGCGACTGCGCGTCCACCTGCGCAATCTGCTGCTGCGCGACGGCGAGATGCTGCGCGTCGGTGGCCGCGGGCGGCACGATCTGGTTCACGCGATAAATCGCATAGCCGTCATCGCCGAGATCGACACCGACGTAGGCCGGCAACTTTTGCGCATCCACCTTGTAGATCGCGCTCAGTGCGGCAGGCGGCACCCCCTGCGCGTCATTGCGCGATACCTTCAGCGGCGACGAGAAACCGGCGGTCGCCTTCGATTTCTCGAACTCGGCCAGCTTCGCAGCGCCGTCCTTGTGCGCCGCTTCGTTCGCCTGCTCGGCGATGACCTTCTGACGTACCGAGTCCTTCACCGCGTCGAAGGCGGGCACGGCGGCGGGCTTGTAATCCGTCACGCGCGCGGCGATCAGCGTGTTATTGCCGACGTCGATGGCCTGCGTGTTGTTGTGCGCCGATACCGAGTCGTTCGCGAATACGGCTGCGAGGAATTTCGGATTGTTCAGCGGGCTGTCGGGCGGCAGCTTCGCGTCCGGCTGTGGCGTGACCGTCGCGGTCTGGATCTGCAGCTTGAACTTGTCCGCGGCCGGCTGCAGGCTCTTGGCCTTTTCATAGACCAGCGACGTGAAGCCTTCCGAGCCGTCGGTGAACGCCTTGCTCGCCAGTTGCGTCTTCAGCTCCCTGGTGATCTGGTCTTTCACTTCGTCGAACGATTTCGTGACCGCCGGCTTTACATCAGTGACCTTGATGATGTGGAAGCCGAAGTCCGTCTGCACGATGCCACTGATTTCGTCCTTCTTCAGCGCGAACACCGCGTCGTCGAACGCCTGGCCGCCCGCGATCATGCCGCGGCCGAAGTAACCGAGATCGCCGCCCTTCGATGCCGAACCCGGGTCCTGCGAGCTCTGCTGCGCGATCTGCGCGAACTGGTCTGGATGCGCCTTGAGCTGCGCGAGCAACTCCTCGGCTTTCTGCTTCGCCTTGGCCTTGTCGGCCGCGCTCGCGTCCTTCGGTGCCGCGATCAGGATGTGGCTCGCGCGGACTTCACCTTCGGTGCGGAAGTGGGCGATGTTGTCGTCGTAGTATTTCTTCAGGTCCGCGTCGCTCGGCTGCACCGATGCGCCCAGCGTGGCCGGCGACATCACCAGATACTGGATCGTCGCGGTAGCGGGCGTCGCGAAGTCGTTGCGATGCGCGTCGTAATACGTTTGCAGTTGCGCATCGGTCGGCTGGATCTTCGCTTCGTAATCGTGCGGATGGAACGCGACGCCCTGCACTTCACGCTGCTGCTGGGCCAGCTCGGTCAGGTGCTGCGCAAGCGTCTTCGACGTGAACGCGCTCGCCGCGATGCTCGCGGGCAGCTGTTGCATCGCGAGGTTGTAGCGCATGCGCTCGTCGTACTGATCGGGCGTCATGCCCTGCATCGCGAGCAACTGCTTGTAGCGCTCGAGGTCGATCGAACCGTCGGGATTTTTCAGCGACGAAATCACCGGATCGGACAGCAGCGCACGGCGCACCGCGTCGTCCGATGCGGTCAGATGCAGACGCTGCGTTTCGTCGGCGAGCACACGCTGCTCGATCATGCCGTCGAGCATCTGGCGGCGGCGCTCCGGTGTGTCGAACGACTTCATGTCGAACTGTGCACCGAGCATCTGACGCCCCCGGTCGATCTGCTGGCGCATCGCGTCGTCATATTCGACGCGGGTGATCTTGTGACCGTTGACACTCGCGACGTTTGCGCTTTCGTCAAAGAAGCCGCGGAAGCCCTGAATACCCACAAAACCCAACCCCGGCAAAATGACGAGGATGAGCATGAACATCATCAGGCGTTGGTGATTGCGGAAAAAATCGAGCATGCGTGAGGGATGCCAAAAACAGAACGCCCGATCTTACCTCAGCGGGCAACAAAAAAGGCGAACCGGAGTTCGCCTTTCGTGGATACTGGCGGAGTGGACGGGACTCGAACCCGCGACCCCCGGCGTGACAGGCCGGTATTCTAACCGACTGAACTACCACTCCTTTTACGGCGCTCTTGCTACTGAAAACACTGCCGCCGAATCTGAAACTGGTGGGTGCTGAGAGGCTCGAACTCCCGACCTACGCCTTGTAAGGGCGCCGCTCTACCAACTGAGCTAAGCACCCGTTTCGTGATTCAGTGCTTGATGTGTTTTCTGCCTTGCAGCCGCTCACCCGATGAATCGACGATGCAACCGGGTCAAGCAATTCCTCAAGCAGCAAGCCCGTTAGTTTAGCGCATCCTTCAGCGCTTTGCCAGGTCTAAATTTAGG
This sequence comes from Paraburkholderia sp. BR13439, assembly GCF_040948805.1. Taxonomy (NCBI): domain Bacteria; kingdom Pseudomonadati; phylum Pseudomonadota; class Betaproteobacteria; order Burkholderiales; family Burkholderiaceae; genus Paraburkholderia; species Paraburkholderia sp. BR13439. The sequence continues at coordinate 412,769 of NZ_JBFPKN010000002.1, forward strand.
AACTTTTGCCGCCTTGATTTTGATCGCGGCGCCCGTGCGCGGATTGCGCCCGGTGCGCGCCGTGCGCTTGCCGACCGCGAACGTGCCAAAGCCAACCAGCGTGACCGATCCGCCCTTCTTCAACGTGCTTTTGACGCCCGCGATGACTGCATCGAGCGCACGGCCGGCCGCAGCCTTCGAAATGTCGGCTTGCTGTGCGATGTGATCGATCAATTCCGTCTTGTTCATTCAAAACCCCCGTGAATGGTTATTGGCAATCGTGACAGTGCTTTCCAGCACCTCCCGCCACGCGGCCGGCGCTAACGCCAGGCCGCCCCATTAGAAGCGGCCGAAACCCTTGTGTCAACCGGGTTGAGCCTGATCGACGTGATTTTAGAGGGGCGCTTTCATCAAAGTATGTTGCAGCGGACAGTCTGGTGATGCGACACAGCGCCAAGGTCGTGCGAGCAATAAAAAACCCGCGGCCTTGACCGCGGGTTTTCTGCTTCAGCGAGCAACAGCGCTGCTGAATGCTTTGACGTCAGCGCATTCGGATGCGCTTCGGACCTTAGTGCTTGACGACGTCCGTCGCGGCATCCTTGCCCGGCTCGGCACCAACCGGCGCCGAAGGCTTCGGTTCTTCTTCCGGCAACGCCTGCGGCACGCGTTCGAGCGCAAGTTCGAGCACCTTGTCGATCCAGCGGACCGGCACGATTTCGATCGCGTTCTTCACGTTGTCCGGAATCTCCGTCAAGTCCTTGACGTTTTCTTCCGGAATCAGCACCAGCTTGATACCACCGCGATGCGCCGCGAGCAGTTTCTCCTTCAGGCCGCCGATCGGCAGGACTTCGCCACGCAACGTGATTTCGCCCGTCATCGCGACATCGGCGCGCACCGGAATACCGGTCAACACCGACACCAGCGCGGTCGTCATCGCGATACCAGCCGAAGGACCATCTTTCGGCGTCGCGCCTTCCGGCACGTGGATATGAATATCCTGCTTGTCGAACGCTTCGTCCTTGATGCCAAGACGACGTGAACGCGAACGCACGACCGAGCGCGCCGCTTCGACGGATTCCTTCATCACGTCGCCGAGCGAACCCGTGCGGATCACATTGCCCTTGCCCGGCATCACTGCGGCTTCGATAGTCAGCAGATCGCCGCCCACTTCCGTCCACGCGAGACCCGTGACCTGGCCCACCTGATTTTCCTTTGCGGCCAGACCGAAGTCATACTTGCGCACGCCGAGGAACGTGTCGAGATTGCTACCGTCGACCTTCACCGCGCCTTCCGCCTTCTTCAGCAGAAGCATCTTCACGACCTTGCGGCAAATCTTCGACACTTCACGCTCGAGCGAACGCACGCCCGCTTCACGCGTGTAGTAGCGAATGATGTCGCGGATCGCGGATTCGGTCACATCGACCTCGCCATCCTTGAGGCCGTTGTTCTTCTTCTGCTTCGGCAACAGATAACGCTGCGCGATGCTGACCTTCTCGTCTTCCGTATAGCCGGACAGACGAATCACTTCCATCCGGTCGAGCAGCGGCGGCGGAATGTTCAGCGAGTTCGACGTCGCGACGAACATCACGTCCGACAGATCGAAATCGACCTCGACGTAGTGATCGGCAAACGTATGGTTCTGTTCCGGATCGAGCACTTCGAGCAGCGCCGACGACGGATCGCCGCGGAAATCCTGGCCCATCTTGTCGACTTCGTCGAGCAGGAAGAGCGGATTGCGCACGCCGACCTTGGTCAGGCTCTGCAGGATCTTGCCCGGCATCGAACCGATGTACGTACGACGGTGGCCGCGAATCTCGGCTTCGTCACGCACGCCGCCCAATGCCATGCGCACGAACTTGCGGTTCGTCGCGCGCGCGATCGACTGGCCGAGCGAAGTCTTACCGACACCCGGAGGCCCAACGAGGCACAGGATCGGCGCCTTGACTTTGTCGACACGTTGCTGGACCGCGAGGTACTCGAGGATGCGTTCCTTCACCTTCTCGAGACCGAAGTGGTCTTCGTCGAGCACGCGTTCCGCATTCGACAGGTCGTTGTTGACCTTGCTCTTCTTGCGCCACGGCAAGCCGATCAGCGTGTCGATGTAGTTGCGCACGACCGTCGCTTCCGCCGACATCGGCGACATCAGCTTGAGCTTCTTCAGCTCGGCGTCGGCCTTCTTCTTCGCTTCCTTCGGCATGCGGGCAGCCGTGATGCGCTTCTCGAGCTCCTCGAGATCCGCACCTTCTTCGCCTTCGCCGAGTTCCTTCTGGATCGCCTTGACCTGTTCGTTCAGGTAGTACTCGCGCTGGCTCTTCTCCATCTGACGCTTCACGCGCCCACGGATACGCTTTTCGACCTGCAGGATGTCGATCTCGGCTTCGAGTTGCGCGAGCAGATGCTCGAGCCGCTCGATCACCGGGAACATCTCGAGGATGTGCTGCTTCTGGTCGAGCTTGAGCGGCAGATGCGCGGCAATCGTGTCCGCGAGACGCCCGGCTTCGTCGATACCCGACAAGGAAGTGAGGATCTCCGGCGGGATCTTCTTGTTCAGCTTCACATACTGGTCGAACTGCGACACGATCGCGCGACGCAGCGCTTCGGTTTCAGCGCTGTCGGCATGGTCGGGTTCGAGCGGCATGACTTCGCACGAGAACTGCGTTTCCTGTTCTTCGATGGAAAGCGTCTTCGCGCGCTGCAAGCCTTCGACGAGCACCTTCACGGTACCGTCGGGCAGTTTCAGCATCTGCAGGATGTTGGCGATACACCCTACTTCGTACATGTCCTTTTCGGTCGGCTCATCTTTCGCAGCCGTTTTCTGGGCGACGAGCATGATGTGCTTGCCGCCTTCCATCGCTGCTTCGAGAGCCTTGATCGACTTCGGGCGGCCTACGAAGAGCGGAATCACCATGTGCGGGAAAACGACTACGTCGCGCAGCGGGAGCAGCGGCAGCGTAATGCGTTCCGGCGGGAGGAGTTGGGTTCCTGACATTTCATTTCCCCATGAGTGGAATCAGTTCGTTCGATAGGTGAGGCCAGCAGAAAATATTGCAAGCCTCCGCGTGTGGGAAAAGTTCAGTGACTCCGAAGGTTCAGTGACTCCATAGTTGAGAACAACCAGCCTGACCACACGATAAACGAAAAAGCCGTTCACGTCGCCATGAACGGCTTTTTTGCAGAACTCGAAAGCCGATCAGTTCGAACCCGCGACCTTCGGCGCGTCTTCGTAGATCAGCAGCGGTTTGCCGTCGCCGTCGATAACGTTGTCGTCGATGATGACCTTGCTGACACCTTTCATTTGCGGCAGGTCGTACATCACGTCGAGCAACGCCTGTTCCAGAATCGAACGCAGGCCACGCGCGCCGGTCTTGCGGCGGATCGCCTTGCGCGCCACGGCCTGCAACGCGGCCGGGCGAATTTCCAGCTCGACGCGCTCCATGCTGAAGAGCTTGTGATACTGCTTGACCAGCGCGTTCTTCGGTTCGACGAGAATCTTCATCAGCGCCGCTTCGTCGAGCTTGCCGAGCGTCGCGACCACCGGCAGACGGCCGATCAGTTCCGGAATCAGGCCGAACTTGATCAGGTCTTCCGGCTCCACTTCGCGCAACACTTCGCCAGCATCGCGGTCCTGTTTGCTCTTCACGCTCGCGCCGAAACCGATGCCAGTCTTCTCGGTACGATCGACGATGACCTTTTCCAGGCCGTCGAACGCACCGCCGCAGATGAACAGGATGTTGGTCGTATCGACCTGGATGAAATCCTGGTTCGGATGCTTACGACCGCCTTGCGGCGGCACCGAGGCCATCGTGCCCTCGACCAGCTTCAACAGAGCCTGCTGCACGCCCTCGCCCGACACGTCGCGCGTGATGGACGGGTTGTCGGACTTGCGGCTGATCTTGTCGATTTCGTCGATGTAGACGATGCCGCGCTGCGCCTTGTCCACCTCGTAATTACAATTCTGCAGCAGCTTCTGGATGATGTTCTCGACATCTTCACCAACATAGCCGGCTTCCGTCAGCGTGGTCGCGTCGGCGATCACGAACGGCACGTTCAGAAGGCGCGCGAGCGTCTGCGCGAGCAGCGTCTTGCCGGAGCCGGTCGGGCCGATCAGCAGAATGTTGCTCTTCGACAGCTCGATTTCGTCCTTCTTGTCGAGATGCTTGAGACGCTTGTAGTGGTTGTAGACCGCGACCGCGAGGATTTTCTTCGCACGTTCCTGACCGATCACGTACTGGTCGAGAATTTCGCGGATTTCCTGCGGAGTCGGCAGGTCGGACTTGGACAAGCCCGCCTCGATGCCCGCGCCTGCAGCCTCGTCACGAATGATTTCGTTGCATAGATCGATACATTCATCGCAGATGAATACCGACGGGCCAGCAATCAGTTTCTTCACCTCATGCTGGCTCTTGCCGCAAAACGAGCAATACAACAGCTTTTCGCTGTTAGAACCTTTCTTGTCCGCCATAGATGTGTGAGCCTCCGGACACCGGATTACATAATACGCCGTTTGCCCCCGCCACGCAGTTTGGGCGCGGCAGAGCTAGTGAGCAGGATAACGGCGCTTGCCGCAGACGCCCGGACGGAAGTTGAACATTCACCACCGGCCCGATGACGGTTTTGCCGCAAGAGTGGGCAAAACAGCGTGGCAAAACCGTACCAGATCAAGGACGCTTGTGCGCCACTTGGTCAACAAGGCCGTACGCCTGCGCGTCATCGCCGGACATGAAATTATCGCGGTCGGTGTCACGCGCGATGCGCTCGACGGGCTGACCGGTGTGATGCGCGAGCAGATGATTCAGTCGATCCTTCAGGTACAGGATTTCGCGCGCCTGGATTTCGATGTCCGATGCCTGACCGCGCGCGCCGCCGAGCGGCTGGTGAATCATTACACGCGAATTGGGCAGCGCGAAACGCTTGCCCTTCGCGCCGGCCGCGAGCAGAAACGCGCCCATGCTTGCCGCGAGCCCCATGCAAAGAGTCGAAACGTCCGGCTTGATGAACTGCATCGTATCGTAGATCGCCATACCGGCAGACACGGAGCCGCCCGGGCTGTTGATGTAGAAGTAGATGTCCTTGTCCGGATTCTCGCTTTCGAGAAACAGCATCTGCGCAACCACCAGGTTGGCTGTCTGGTCGTTCACTTCGCCTACGAGGAACACAATGCGTTCCTTCAGCAGACGCGAATAAATATCATACGAACGCTCGCCCCGGCCGCTCGTTTCCACGACGATCGGCACCAGACCGAGTGCCTGCGCTTCGAGATCCCGGGACGACTGGGAGGTCAACGTGTCCAGCATTTGGGCGCGAAAGGTCATGCAATGGATCCTTGTCTGGAAATATTCTGAATATTAGCTGCTAGACACAGGTTGGTGCGACGAGCCCGTATTCAAGTGCCGTCTTTGTGTGCACCCACGACCGGGATCCGGTACGTCACACACTCTCGCGGCGCAAAAAAACGGCGTGCGGGCCGTCGGTCGCTCCGACAGCCGGCACGCCGTTGCAGCGACGCTTACGCTTGCGCCGTTGCGCTTGCCAGTTCCTCGAAGCTCACTTCCTTGTCCGTCACCTTGGCCTTGCTGAGGACGAAGTCGACGACGTTGGCTTCAACGACGTACGCTTCCATTTCAGCAAGACGTTGCTGGTTCGAATAATACCAGCGGACGACTTCCTTCGGGTCTTCGTAGCTTTTCGCGAATTCGTCGACTTCGGCACGGATCTGCTCCGGCTTCGCCTGGAGTCCGTTCGCCTTGACGAGCTCGGCCAACACGAGACCCAGCTTGACGCGGCGCTCGGCCTGTTCCTTGAACATCGCAGCCGGGATCGGCGCGTCCTTCGCGTTCGGCACGCCACGCTGCTCCAGATCCTGGCGAGCCATAGCGACGAGGCGTTCCTGATCCTGTTCGATCAGCGCGTTCGGCACGTCGAGTTCCGAGATCTTCAGCAGCGCGTCCATCACCTGATTCTTGACGATGGCTTGCGTGCGGCGCTTCGCTTCGCGCTCGAGGTTGTCCTTGATTTCGGCGCGCATCTTGGTCAGATCGCCGTCCTGGATACCGAGCGATTTCGCGAATTCGCCATCGACTTCCGGCAGATGCGGCCATTCGATCTTCTTCATCGTGATCGTGAATTGCGCCGTCTTGCCCGCCACTTCCTTGCCGTGGTAGTCGTCCGGGAACTTCAGGTCGAATTCCTTCGCTTCGCCGACCTTCAGGCCGAGCGCCGCTTTTTCGAATTCCGGCAGCATGCGGCCTTCGCCGAGGATGAAGCCGAAGTCTTCGGCGCTACCGCCCTGGAACGCTTCACCGTCGATCTTGCCGACGAAATCGACCGTCACGCGGTCGCCTTCTTTGGCAGACGCGTCAGCGCCGCCGTCGCCGTGCTCGCCGGCTTCGCCGCGAGCGTGGAAGTGCACGCGCTGCTTGCGCAGGATGTCCAGCGTGCGGTCGATTTCCGCTTCGCTGATGGTGGTCGTGGTGCGCTCGATTTCAGCCGTGGCGACGTCGCCCAGCTTCACTTCCGGGTACACCTCGAAGGTCGCGTCGAACGCGTAGCTGCCTTCAGCGGCGTCGGTCTTCGGCGCGAAGCTCGGCTGACCCGCGACACGCAGGTTCTCGGTGCGGCTGATGTCGAAGAATTCCTTGCCGACCTTGTCGCTCAGCACTTCGGCTTCCACCTGGCCCGAATACTGTTGCGTGACCATCTTGAGCGGCACCTTGCCCGGGCGGAAACCCGGCATGCGCACGTTCTTCGCGAGTTGACGGATACGCGAATCCACTTCCTTCTGCACGGCATCCTTCGGCAGGGAAATCGTCACGCGGCGTTCGAGCTTGCCGAGGTTTTCAACAACGTTAGCCATGGCTTCAATCGTCCTAAAATTATTCGAGCGAATCAGTTATCTTCTCCGTGCTGCCCGTCGATGTCGCTTCGCATCGATTTGCGCCGATTGCATCGATCGCGCACCTGCGCCGCGGGCTTGCAGGCCGCCGGCAGCACGGTTGAGTCCAAAGAGCCAAATATTTTAGCAAACTATTTGCGCGCCAAGCCGGGATTCGATGAATGCATCGAGTTTTCCCTTCATTCTGCGCGTTTTGCGGGGCATTTTCGGGTTGTTTTGGCACAGCAAGCGTGGTTTGTCTCTGGCGTCGCTATCCGGTTTGCAGCGATCCCGCCTATGCCTTTCGACATATTCAGCCGACGCCCCCATGCTGATAAGCTAACGCACTCGGTCGGGCCACCACCGCCGGTCACCAGCAGCCGGTCGCTTCATCGGCGCCAGCAACCGCTTACAACGACTCAAACCTCTCAGAGACACCATGCCGAATTCGTCGCCCTCGCCTGTCGTCGTCATCGCTCCCGATTCATTCAAAGGCTCGCTCAGCGCGGAAGAGGTCGCGCAGGCGGTCGCAGCCGGCATCCAGCGTGCACGCCCCGACGCAAGCGTGCGCATTTGTCCGATGGCCGACGGCGGCGAAGGCACGCTCGACGCTATGCTCACGAGCGGCGGCGAGCGCCGCACGCTTAGTGTGCGCGGCGCGGCCGGCCCGACGCGCGCGGCGCTCACAGGCCTGCTCGCGGATGGCAGCGCAATCATCGAAACGGCGGAAATCGTCGGCATTACGGACCCAGTTGGCATGGCCGTGCCGGTCGAGGCGCGCAGCACGCGTGGCATGGGCGAAGCGATTCGCGCGTTCCTCGACGCCGGCGTGCGGCGCTTTTTCGTCGCGCTCGGCGGCAGCAGCACGAACGACGGCGGCGCCGGCTTGCTGACCGGCCTCGGCCTGCAACTGTTCGACGCGCAAGGCAACGCGCTCGAAGGCACGCCCGAGCAGCTTGCACGCGTGGCGCGGGTCGATGCGTCGCTACTCGACGCGCGGCTTGCCGACACGCAGTTCGTCGGTATGTCGGACGTCGACAATCCGCTGACCGGCGAGCACGGCGCGACCGCGATCTTCGGACCGCAAAAAGGCGTGAAGCCCGAACAGGTCGCACCGATCGACGCGGCGCTCGCTCGCTTCGCCGATCTGCTCGAAGCCGCGCTCGGCCACAGCGCGCGCGACCTGCCGGGCGCGGGCGCGGCAGGCGGCCTCGGCTTCGCGTTGCATATGCTCGGCGCGCAGTTCGAGCCGGGCGCGGAGACCGTCGCGCGGCAAATCGGCCTCGACGCGGCGCTCGCCGGCGCCGACTGGCTGATCACCGGCGAAGGCCGCTCCGACGTACAGACGCTGCATGGCAAGGCGCCGTTCATCGCGTGCGCGCATGCGCGAGCCGCGGGCGTGCCCGCCACGCTGCTGTCGGGCGCAGTCGACCCCGCCGCGCTGCCACGGCTCGCCGAACACTTCAGCGGCTGCTTTTCGCCGGCGCCCGGGCCGATCACGCTCGACGTCGCGATTCGCGACGCAGCGCGCCTGCTCGCCAACGAGGCCGAGCAGTTGACGCGGCTGAAATACGGCGTGCGTTGACCCGCGAAACGGTTGCCGCAACAATCACAGCGCCACGACCGTTCCACACATCACGGGGTGACCATGAAGGACTCCGCCAAAACCGGGCTCGAGCAGCTCCTCACGTATCGTCTGCATGTTCTAAACAAACTGGCCGAGCGCGGCATCAGCGCGCGCTACGCGGCGAAGCTCGACGTAACGCTGCCTGAAGCGCGTGTGATTGCGTCGGTGGGATCGTTCGGACCATTCTCGATCATGGAACTGGCACGTCATGCCAATCTGGACAAAAGCCAGGCGAGTCGCGCAGCCGAAGCGCTGATCCGGCAGGGACTCGTGCAACGCGAGACGAGCGCCGCGGACGGCCGCGTCGTGCTGGTCTCGCTGACGCAGGAAGGCCGCGCGCTGTATCGCAAGGTGATGCCGATCGCGCGCAAGTGGAACGGCGATATGTTCGACTGTCTCGACGAAGAAGAAAGGGCCGCGTTCGGCGCGGCGCTCGACAAGGTAATTCGCGCGATGAACGCGCGGGAGTGATCACGCGTGGCGCACCGGCCATATTTGAGGAGCGCCGTTTCACGGCATTGGGCGGCGCGTGTCAAAATTGAGTATTGGCCAACGTGCCTTCACCCTCTTTTTCATCCAGGGACGTTTCAGTGGACATCAACAAACAGGTCGCGGCACTCACCGCGTCGGAACTTCAGACCGCCGGCGCGAGCCAGGCAACCGCAATCGCGGTCAGCGTCGTGCTGCGTCATCTTCGTTCGCCGGAACTGGCGAAACTTCTGTCGTCGGCATTTGAAAATCATCAGGCCGTGATGCTGCAAACGCCGTGGCCGGACCAGATGCTGCAAGCGTTCGAGTCGACGCGCCGCTTCCTCGAAGGTGCCGCGCAAGCGGAGTTGCCCGGTTCGCAGCAAGCGCCGGGAACGCCGGGCGCCTAAGTCGCGCGGCCGCAATGACAGGCCGCGGGGCAACCCTGCGGCCTTGCAGAGACCGTGCAGCAAAGAAAAAACCCCGTCGGTCCAAAGACTTGACGGGGTTTTTCTTGACTACCGATAAATGGTGCGAGGGAGGGGACTCGAACCCCTACACCCTTGCGGGCGTCAGGACCTAAACCTGGTGCGTCTACCAATTTCGCCACCCTCGCAGCCGGGTACGCCGCGATGCGTCGTGCCCGATTGTCCTGTGCACTTCCATGCGCGCCAAACACGTGCCCGAAAGCGTAAGCGCGAGATTCTAACCGATTGATTCGCGCTTGTCTGCACCCGGCGGTATCTGCGCGCGCGGCGCCGATGCTACAATTTTCGGCTCGTCGAGAGGGGCGCCGCAACGGACCCCAGCGCCCTTCTCGCCAGCCCGTCCCCACACTCTCATCCCGTGAATTTCGACGACTATTGCCAGCAGAAAGCGGCGCCCCCAGGATCGAGCACCTACTATGCGCTTCGCCAGGCCCGTGCAGCCAGTCAGCCGCTGTTGACGGCGCTCTTCGCATTGCGTCGCGAGTTCGAGGAAACGGTCAAGGAGACGAGCGATCCCGCGGTCGGCCGCACCAAGCTCGCGTGGTGGCAGAAAGAAATCGCCGCGCTCGCCGCGGGCTCGCCGTCGCATCCGGTGTCCAAGGCGCTCGCGGCCTATCTGCCCGACGCGCAGGCCGAGTATCCGGCTCTGCAGGAATTGCTCGCGGGCTTCGAGATGGATCTCGACCAGGCACGCTATCTCGACTATCCGAACCTGCGGCGCTATGTGCGCGGGGTCGGCGGCAATTTCGCGTCGCTGGTGTCGCGCGCCGCGGCAGCCGGATCGGCCGACGATGCCGAGCAAGCGTCGACGTGGGCCGCTCCCCTCGGCGAGGCGCTGATGCTCGCGCAGTTCGTCGCCGAAACCGGCAACGATGCGCGGCACGGCCGCATCTACGTTCCGATCGACGAGATGCAGCGCTACAACGTCACCGCCGCTGATCTGATCAACCGCAAATACACCGATGCGTTCACCGAGCTGATGCGCTTCGAGACGCATCGCGCGCGCGATGCCGTGCAGAGCGCGCTCGCCGCGGTGCCCGCGAGCGCGCGGCGTGCCCAGCGCACGCTGCTCGCGCTCGCGGCGCTCGCGTTGGCGTTGCTCGATGAAATCGAGCGCGACGGTTATCACGTGCTGCATCAACGCATCGCGTTGACGCCGATCCGCAAGCTATGGATCGCATGGCGCGCGAAGTAGCGTGACAGCAAGGCGCGTCGATTCGCGCCCATCCGCTCACGCCCGCAGCAATGGCAGCGGCTCGAACCGCTGCCGCAGAATCGTCGACGCGTCCAAGCCCCACCAGGGCCCGAGCACCGTCGCATAAATCTGGCGAAAATCCACGCCCACCGGCAGGTTGCCATTTCCATCGAGCCGCGCAAGCATCGGCGGTACGCCATACAAACCGCCCCGCACGCGACCACCCGTCACGAAGTGCGGCGCCACCGTGCCGTGATCGGTGCCGTTGCTCTCATTCTCGCGCGGACGGCGCCCGAACTCCGCATACGTCATCACGAGCGTATCGTTCCACCGGCCCAACTCGACGAGCGCGCCCTGCATCGCCACCATCCCTTGCGCGAAGTGTTGAAGCAACGCGGCGTGCTGTCCGCGCTGGTTCTGGTGCGTATCGAAACCGTTCAGCGTTAGCCGGATCACGGCCACACCTCGGCCGCTCGACGACTGCTCCATTGGCGCGCGTCCGGCGGCAGCTATCTTCAGGGTGTCCGAAGCGGCCAGCACCTGCATCGCCGTTTTGATCGAACTGCCGAACGCGCCATCAGGAAACGCGGTCTTCAACTCAGGCACCGGCGTCGCGAGTCGCAAGGTCCCGACGAACTGCGTGCGATTGACCAGCGCGATCGCGCGCGCGCCATTTGCGAGCGGCCCCATTTCGGCGCTGCCGATCACGACGCCGTCGGCCGCGAAGTCGACGGGCACCGGCCTCATCGCGAACGCGCGCGTGAGCCAGCCGTCGCGCAGATACTGATCGGAGCGTGACGCGGTATCCCAGATCTCGATCGACCGGAAATGCGACAGGTTCGGCTGCGCGTAGCCGACACCCTGCACGATCGCGAGTTGCCGGCTGCGCCACAGCGGCATCAACGGCTGCAACGCTGGATGCAGCGCGGTGCGCTCGTCGAGGTGGATCATCTGTTCGCGTTTGATGCCGATGTTTTTGCGCAGCGCGTAGTACGCGGGATCGGCGAACGGGATCACGGTGTTCAAACCGTCGTTGCCGCCTTTGAGTTCGATCAGGATCAGCAGGTTGTCGTAACCGCGCCCCGGCACAACCGACGCTTTCGATGCATCCCGCCAATACGCAGCGTTCGCGTCCTCCGCGGCGAGCGCGCGAGGCAAACACAGCAATGCGCCGGCGGCCGCGCTCATCGACAGAAAGCTGCGTCGTTTCATGCTGCACCTCGTCGTGATCATGATGGCGCGTGCCGGGCCGCCCGTTGCCTCTGCGCGAGCCAGATCGCGATGTCAAAGCGTACGCCACCCCGGCCATTGCGCGCCATGACGCGCTGCAGCGGCGCGCGCACCTGATTCGCGGCAAGCGCTGGCCGCGCCATTCATGCGCGGCGCCCCTGCACTCATGGTCGCGCGAAACAGCTGCTCGACGAACTGCTTGTGCGCGAGCAACGTCGATCTGTTGATCCGCGACGCCCCGCCCAGCCAGCCTTTGGCGTTCGGCGGATAGAACAGGTTCGCCCCGAACGCGCGGATCGGCGCGACCAACCGCGAGGTATCGTCGTAGCCGACATCGAATGCGCGCAATGCGCCGATCACGAACTCGACTGGCGGCGAAGGCGTGTTCGACCGGCGCGCACTCAGCTTGCACGTAATAGCTCGTAACGCTGTCCGAGCCGCATTTGTTGCTTGCGACGCTGGTCCGGTCTCCGTGTGATGCGCTCGGCACGCATTGGAATGGGCCCGAACACCCCGTCAGGAGACGCCGATATCGCTTCGCTGCGCGCGCTAACGCGCGACGCTCACCACACACGTTGAAAAGGTTCGCCAACGCTGATCCGTTGCGCGTGAAATCTCGAACGGATGCTAGCGACTCAACACAGCAGCGGACCAGGAAGTGGAAGCTGAAGGTGCAACAGGATTGTTCACGCGACGATGCGCGCGCTGAGACTAACGCTTGTACAACTCGCGCACGGCGTCTTCGATGTGCTGCCGCAGCAGCCGACGCTCTTCGGGCGTCATATGCCCGTCGCGCCGACGTTGATCGAGATCAGGGGGAACCGCGGTACGCAACATCACGTCAGAAGCAGGGTGATCGATGCTCGGATTGCGGTGGCTGGGTTTGCCATTGCCGGAGCGGGGCGCATGCTCGCTCGCCGCTCTATCCGCGGACGGCTGCGCATGGGCGAGCGTCGGGCCCAGTGTGCCTGCGAGCGTACCGGCAACCGCCAGTGCAATCACGCTCAGGCGCACATTTGGCCAAACCCCTCCCTTCATGTTGTTCCCTTCGTGGCGCGGCAACCGGCTACCTCAGATGCGTATACAAACCCCGGTAACAGCCGGGTACGAGAGTTTTGTCGAGTGAAGTATCCACCGAACAGCCGCATTCAGTAAAGGAGTCTAAACGCGCATACTTTACGTCGCGCCATACCGCGGGTAAATTTTGTAACTGACTGTAACCCCAGAAATGGTGTAACCGCGCACCACTTTCTAATCGCGCTAAGATGCCGACCATGGAAACCAAAAACCCTTCGAAAATCCTCGTCGTCGACGACGATCCACGCCTGCGCGATCTTCTGCGCCGCTATCTCGGTGAGCAGGGCTTCAACGTCTACGTCGCCGAAAATGCGCCGTCAATGAACAAGCTCTGGGTGCGCGAGCGCTTCGATCTGCTGGTGCTCGATCTGATGCTGCCCGGTGAAGACGGCCTGTCGATCTGCCGGCGTCTGCGCGGCAGCAACGACCGCACGCCGATCATCATGCTGACGGCCAAGGGTGAGGATGTCGATCGCATCGTCGGACTCGAGATGGGTGCCGACGACTACCTGCCCAAGCCGTTCAATCCGCGCGAACTGGTCGCGCGCATTCACGCGGTGCTGCGCCGTCAGTCGCCGTCCGAGTTGCCGGGCGCGCCGTCCGAGACCACCGAGGTGTTCGAGTTCGGTGAGTTCGCACTGAATCTCGCCACCCGCACGCTGACCAAGGCCGGCCAGGAAATTCCGCTTACCACCGGTGAATTCTCGGTGCTGAAGGTGTTCGCCCGTCATCCGCGTCAGCCGCTGTCGCGCGAAAAGCTGATGGAGCTCGCACGCGGCCGCGAATACGAAGTCTTCGACCGCAGCCTCGACGTGCAGATCTCGCGTCTGCGCAAGCTGATCGAGCCGGACCCGGGCAGCCCGCGCTTCATTCAGACCGTGTGGGGCCTCGGCTACGTGTTCATTCCCGACGGCGCAGCCTGAGTTTGTGCTCCGTTTTCATGTCGACCAGAGCAGGCGCTTTAGCTGTCGATCAGAGTTCGCGCTTCAGTGCGTCATCTGGTCTCATGCAAAGCACCTGCTTCGGTCCCATATAGTTTCTGTCTTTGACTCCGGATAAGAAGGGCCCATGCGGATCGACCGGCGCCTCCTGACGCTCGCGTTCGGCGGCCTTTTCTGGCGGACCTTTCTGCTGATCGCGCTATTGATCGCAGTCAGTCTCGCCGCGTGGTTCCAGAGCTTTCGCGTGATCGAGCGGGAGCCGCGCGCGCAGCGCGTGGCTCTGCAACTCGTCGCGATCGTCAAACTCACGCGCACCGCACTCCTCTATTCCGATCCAGACCTGCGGCGCGCGCTGCTGCAGGATCTGGAGAGCAATGAAGGGGTGCGCGTGTATCCGCGCGAAGCCACCGACAAATACAAACTCCAGCCCGACGAATCACTGAATCGTCTGATCGAGCACGACATCCGCGGCCGTCTCGGCGACGACACGGTGATCGCGCAGAGCGTCAACGACATCAACGGCGTATGGATCAGCTTCAAGATCGACGACGACGATTACTGGGTCGCCCTCGATCGCGATCAGCTCGATAACGCGACCGGCCTGCAGTGGGCCGGCTGGGGCGTGTTCGCGCTTGCGCTGTCGCTGTTCGGCGCGGCGTTCATCACGAGTCTGGTGAACCGGCCTTTTGCGCGCCTCGCGATGGCCGCGCGTCGGGTCGGCTCCGGGCAATCGCCCGAGCCGCTGCCCGAGCGCGGCATGGGCGTCGCCGCCGAAACCAATCGAAGCTTCAATCAGATGGTGCGCGACCTCGAACAGCTCGAGGCCGATCGCGCGCTGATGCTCGCGGGCATCTCGCACGATCTGCGCACGCCGCTCGCGCGGCTGCGGCTCGAAACCGAAATGAGCCCGTCAGATCAGGCCACCAAGGACGCGATGGTCGACGACATCGAGCAGATGGACATGATCATCGGCCGCTTCCTCGATTACGCGCGTCCGGTGCAGCGGGTGCCGGAACCGGTCGACCTGTCGGTGATCGCGAGCGAGCTCGCCGCGCGGATGCAAAGCGAGGACAGCATGCGGCTGATCACACGGCTCGCTCCGTCGGCGGTGATCGAGGCCGATGAAACCGACATGCGGCGCGTGGTCGGCAATCTGCTCGAGAACGCGCGCAAATATGGTCTCAGCGACGGTGACGGTGTGCCACGCGTGATTCTCGAAACGCGCGTGTCGCATTCGCGCGTCGAACTGTCGGTGGTCGACGAAGGCCCCGGCATTCCCGAAGACCAGCTCGCGCTCGTCACGCGGCCGTTCTATCGCGTGAATTCGGCGCGCACCCAGGCCAACGGCACGGGCCTCGGCATGGCGATCGTGCAGCGGCTCGTCGCGCGTTATCGCGGCGCGCTGCGTCTGCGCAACCGCTCGCCCGGACCTGGACTTGAAGTGACGATCGAGTTTCCGCTCGCGAAAAGCGCGTGAGCCGACGACGCGCGACACGGCGCGCCGTCGTGATTCGAAGCACGCCGCTTTATGTGACTTCCGAAGGAGCCTTTGCATGAAAACCGTTGGCGACAAACTCGAAGCGTTCACCGTCATTGCCGCGAAACCGGGCTTCAACCATCCCGAAGAGCACGGCGTCTCGGCGTTCGAATACATCACCGATCAGTCGTTTCCGGGCAAGTGGAAAATCATCTACTTCTATCCGAAGGATTTTTCGCTGGTCTGCCCGACGGAAATCGTCGATTTCAGCAAGCTCGTCAAGGAGTTCGAGGACCGCGAGGCGGTGCTGCTCGGCGGCAGCGTCGACAACGAATACGTGAAGCTCGCGTGGCGCCGCGAGGACAAGGCGCTCGACAGGCTTAACCACTACTCGTTCGGCGACGTGAAAGGCGAACTGATCGACCAGCTCGGCGTGCGCGACAAGGAAGCGGGCGTCGCGCTGCGCGCGACCTATATCGTCGATCCGGACAACACGATCCAGCACGTGTCGGTCAACAATCTATACGTGGGCCGTAACCCCCAGGAAGTGCTGCGCATCCTCGACGGCCTGCAAACGGACGAACTGTGTCCGAGCAATCGGACGATCGGCGGCGCGACGCTGTAAGCGGCACCGCCGGTCACGCAAACCAAAGCCCGCTCAGCTCCTGACCAACAACACCGCGGCCTGCGCCTCGATGCCCTCGCCGCGGCCGAGATAACCGAGCTTCTCGTTCGTCTTCGCCTTGACGTTCACACGCTCGATCGGCAGGCCGAGGTCCGCCGCGATATTCGCGCGCATCCCTTCGATATGCGGCGCGAGCTTCGGCGCCTGCGCGATCACGCTGCTGTCGACGTTGCCGATCGCAAAACCCGCCGCCTTCACGCGCGCCACGCATTCGCGCAGCAGCACGCGGCTGTCGGCGCCGGCGAACTTCGCGTCGGTATCGGAGAAGTGGCGGCCGATATCGCCCAGCGCGGCCGCGCCGAACAGCGCGTCGGTGATTGCGTGCAGCAGCACGTCCGCGTCCGAGTGACCGAGCAGCCCGCGCTCGTACGGAATCGTCACGCCGCCGATGATCAACGCGCGTCCCGGCACCAGCGCATGCACGTCGTAGCCTTGCCCAATTCTGAAATCCATATGCGTCACATCCTCAAGTGCTGAAGCGTTTAAAGCTTCTTTAAAGCCTTTCCAAATCTTTCTATTGAGCAAATACGAAGTATCACGAACCGGCGGCGCGGCTCAGAATCGCCTCGGCCAGATCGAAATCTTCCGGATACGTGACCTTGAAATTGCGCAGACTGCCTTGCACGAGCTTCGGCGCATGCCCCGACCATTCGATCGCGCTCGCCTCGTCGGTCAGATCGTGGCCGTCGGCCTGCGCACGCAGGATCGCCTCGCGCAGCATGCCGATGCGGAACATCTGCGGCGTCTGCGCCTGCCACAAGCCGTCGCGTGCCTCGGTACGGGCGATGCGGCCATCGGTCGACGTGCGATCGATACGCTTTAGCGTATCGGCGACCGGCAGCGCCATGATGCCGCCGACCGCATCGTCCTTTACCGAACCGATCAGCGTGCGGATCAGCGCCGGCGTGATGCCGGGCCGGGCTGCGTCGTGCACGAGCACCCAATCGTCGTCGTGGGCGCCGAACTCGGCGAGCGCGTGCAGACCGTTGAGCACCGACGCCTGGCGCGACGCGCCGCCCACGCGCCGCACCGCGAAACGCAGATTGCCGAAGCGGCGCGCGTCGAAGTGCTGGTCGTCGGGTGCGATGACGACCAGCGTCTGCGTGAATTCGCTGCACGCGTCGAACGCGGCGAGCGAGTAATGCAGCATGTCGCGGCCGGCGACAGTGCGGTATTGCTTGGGCATCGCGGCGCCGGAACGGCTGCCGGTGCCTGCGCACGGGATCAGGGCGAAGAGACGGGAAGTCACGAGTGCGGATGCCGCCAGGTCAAAGTAAAGGACGGATTTTATAATACGTCCTTCGCATTCACGCCCGTGGACGCGTAAACTTGGCCGTCGTGTGAGCCCCGAGCCGCTTTCTCTCCTTTATGCCAGACATCGCCGCAATCTCGCAGTCCTCCTCGCCCGTCGCGCTCGTCAAGGCCGGCCAGCGTTTCGCCTTCGACGGCACGCGCGGTTCGTCCGACGCGCTGCTGATCGCCCGCTACCATCTCAGCTATCGCGAGAAGATGCCGCTGCTGGCGGTGGTCTGCGAAAGCGCGGTTGACGCCCAGCGGCTGTCGCAGGAAATCGGCTTCTTCGCGCCCGACGCGCGCGTGCGCCTCTTGCCCGACTGGGAGACCCTGCCTTACGACACGTTTTCGCCACACCAGGACCTCGTGTCCGAGCGTCTCGCGACGCTGCACGATCTCGGCGAAGGCCGCTGCGACATCCTGCTCGTGCCGGCCACGACGGCCTTGTACCGGATGCCGCCCGCGTCGTTCCTCGCCGCCTACACGTTCTCGTTCTCGCAGGGTGAACGGCTCGACGAAGCGAAGCTGAAGGCGCAGCTGACGCTCGCCGGCTACGAGCACGTGAGCCAGGTCGTGCGTCCCGGCGAATACTGCGTGCGCGGCTCGCTGCTCGATCTGTTCCCGATGGGCTCCCCGCTGCCCTACCGGATCGACCTGTTCGATGACCAGGTCGACTCGATCCGCGCATTCGACCCCGACACGCAGCGCAGCCTCTATCCGGTCAAGGACGTGCGTCTGCTGCCGGGCCGCGAATTCCCGTTCGACGAAGCCGCGCGCACCGCATTCCGCAGCCGCTGGCGCGAGACCTTCGAGGGCGATCCGAGCCGCGCATCGATCTACAAAGACATCGGCAACGGCGTGCCGTCGGCGGGCATCGAATACTATCTGCCGCTGTTCTTCGAGGAAACGGCCACCCTCTTCCATTACCTGCCCGACGGTTCCCAGCTCGCGTTCGTCGGCGATCTGGACGCGGCGATCCGGCGCTTCACGAACGACACGAAGCAGCGCTTCAACTTCCTGTCGCACGACCGCGACCGGCCGATACTCGAACCGCAGAAGCTGTTCCTGTCGGACGAAGATTTCTTCACGTTCGCGAAACCGTTCGCACGGCTCGTGCTGCCCACCAACGGCGGCGGCGCCTGGTCGATCGCTCTGCCGAACCTCGCGATCGACCGTCACGCCGACGACCCCGTCTCGGCACTGCGCGCGTATCTGAGCACGACGCCGAACCGCGTGCTGTTCGCCGCCGAATCGGCGGGCCGTCGCGAGACGCTGCTGCAACTGCTCGCCGACAATCAGCTGAAGCCCGCCTCGGCCGACAGCTTCGCCGACTGGCTCAAGAGCGATGCGCCGTTCTCGCTCGGCGTCGCGCCGCTCGCGAACGGCTTCGCGGTGCCGGGCGACGGCATCACGATCATCACCGAGACCGAGCTGTACGGACCGCTCGCGCGCCGCGCGGGACGACGCCGCCAGGAACAGGCGAGCAACGTCGATTCGATGGTGCGCGATCTGTCCGAGCTGAAGGTCGGCGATCCGGTGGTCCATTCGCAGCACGGTATCGGCCGCTACATGGGTCTCGTGACGATGGACCTCGGCGAAGGTGAAACCGAGTTCCTGCACCTTGAATACGCGGGCGACAGCAAGCTCTACGTGCCGGTCGCGCAATTGCACGTGATCTCGCGCTACAGCGGCGCCGATCCGGAAAGCGCGCCGCTGCATTCGCTGGGTTCGGGCCAGTGGGAAAAGGCCAAGCGCAAGGCCGCGCAGCAGATCCGCGATACCGCCGCCGAACTGCTCAACCTGTACGCGCGCCGCGCCGCCCGCGAAGGCCACGCGTTCGCGCTCGAACCGAAGGACTATGTGAAGTTCGCCGAGAGCTTCGGTTTCGAGGAGACGCCGGACCAGGCCGCCGCGATCGCGGCCGTGATCGGCGACATGACGGGCGGCAAGCCGATGGACCGGCTCGTGTGCGGCGACGTCGGCTTCGGCAAGACCGAGGTCGCGTTGCGCGCGGCGTTCATCGCGGTGATGGGCGGCAAGCAGGTCGCGCTGCTGTCACCCACCACGCTGCTCGCCGAACAGCACACGCAAACCTTCAGTGACCGCTTCTCCGACTGGCCGGTGCGCATCGCCGAGCTGTCGCGCTTCAAGTCGACCAAGGAAGTGAACGCGGCGATCCAGCAGATCAACGAAGGTTCGGTCGACATCGTGATCGGCACGCACAAGCTGCTGTCGTCGGATGTGCAGTTCAAGCGGCTCGGGCTCGTGATCATCGACGAGGAGCATCGCTTCGGCGTGCGTCAGAAGGAAGCGCTGAAGGCGCTGCGCGCTGAAGTCGACGTGCTTACGCTGACCGCGACGCCGATTCCGCGCACGCTCGGCATGGCGCTCGAAGGCCTGCGCGATTTCTCGGTGATCGCCACGGCGCCGCAAAAGCGCCTTGCGATCAAGACTTTCGTGCGGCGCGAGGAAGACAGCGTGATTCGCGAAGCGATGCTGCGCGAGCTGAAGCGCGGCGGCCAGGTCTACTTCCTGCACAACGAAGTCGAGACGATCGAAAACCGCCGGCAGATGCTCGAAGCACTCGTGCCCGAAGCGCGCATCGCGGTCGCGCATGGGCAGATGCACGAGCGCGAACTGGAACGCGTGATGCGCGACTTCGTCGCGCAACGCGCTAACGTGCTGCTGTGCACGACGATCATCGAAACCGGCATCGACGTGCCGAGCGCGAACACGATCCTGATCCATCGTTCCGACAAGTTCGGTCTCGCGCAATTGCATCAGTTGCGGGGCCGGGTCGGCCGCTCGCATCACCAGGCATATTCGTATCTGCTCGTGCATGATCCACAGGGGCTCACCAAGCAGGCGCAACGACGGCTCGAAGCAATCCAGCAGATGGAGGAGCTCGGCTCGGGCTTCTATCTCGCGATGCACGACCTCGAGATTCGCGGCACCGGCGAGGTGCTCGGCGACAAGCAGTCGGGCGAGATTCACGAGATCGGCTTCCAGCTTTATACCGACATGCTCAATGACGCGGTGAAGGCGCTCAAGAACGGCAAGGAACCGGACCTCACCGCGCCGCTCGCGGCGACCACCGAGATCAACCTGCATTCGCCGGCAATCCTGCCGTCGGATTATTGCGGCGACGTGCAGGAACGTCTGTCGCTGTACAAGCGCCTCGCGAACTGCGAACACAGCGATTCGATCGACGGTATCCAGGAGGAGCTGATCGACCGCTTCGGCAAGCTGCCGCCGCAGGCGCATGCGCTGGTGGAGACGCATCGTCTGCGGCTCGCCGCCAAACCGCTCGGCATTTCGAAGATCGATGCCGGCGAAGCGGTGATCGGCCTGCAGTTCATCCCTAATCCGCCCGTCGACGCGATGCGGATCATCGAGATGGTGCAGAAGCACAAGCACATCAAGCTCGCGGGCCAGGACAAGCTGCGTATCGAAACGCGCAGCCCGGATCTCGCGGTGCGCGTCGCGACCGTCAAGGAGACCTTGCGCGCGCTCGGTTCGCCGAGCCGCGGCACGGCGCCGGCGCCCGCGCGCTGAGGGTCCTGAAACAGCAAAAAAACGGGGGGACGTCCCCCGTTTTCTTGCATCGATGCTGCGCTGCGCCAACGCGCGCCGGGCGTTTTGGCCACCTTACCAAAATGCAATATGGGATATGATCGATAGACACAAAATGATGGAGTCATGTCATGTCTCACGTCGCTGAAACGGCTCAATCGTCGCAGTCGCCCGCCTCCTCCGCTTCTCCCGCTTCTCCGGTATCTCTGCCCTGGGTCACCCGTCTCGTGTCGATGGACACGGTGAGCCGCAATCCGAATCTCGGCCTGATCGAAATCGTGCGCGACGAACTGCGCGCGGTCGGTATCGACGCGACGCTGACGCACGGCAAGGGCGGCAAATGGGCGAACCTGTTCGCGACGATTCCCGCGCACGATGGCGAAACGAACGGCGGCGTCGTGCTGTCGGGCCATACTGACGTCGTGCCAGTGGATGGCCAGCAATGGGACAGCGATCCGTTCAAGCCCGAGATTCGCGGTGACAAGCTCTACGGCCGCGGCACCTGCGACATGAAGGGTTTCATCGGCGCGGCGCTCGCGCTCGTGCCCGAGATGCAGCGTACCAGGCTTGCGAAACCGATCCACTTCGCGCTGTCATTCGACGAGGAAGTTGGCTGCGTCGGCGCGCCGCTGATGATCGCCGATCTGATGAAGCGCGGCGTGAAGCCGGACGGCTGTATCGTCGGCGAGCCGACCAGCATGCGCCCGATCATCGCGCACAAGGGCATCAACGCGTATCACTGCTGCGTGCGAGGCCAGGCCGCGCATTCGTCGCTGACGCCGAAGGGCTTGAACGCGATCGAGTACGCGGCGCGCCTGATCTGCCACATCCGCGACATGGCCGACCGGTTCCGCGCGCAAGGCCCGTTCGACGAACTGTACGACGTGCCGTTCAGCACCGCGCAGACCAGCACGATCACGGGCGGCAACGCGATCAACACGGTGCCGGCCGAATGCCAGTTCCAGTTCGAATTCCGCAATCTGCCGACGCTCGATCCCGAGCAGATCTTCGCGCGCATCGACAGCTACGCGCGCGAAACGCTGCTGCCGAAAATGCTGCGCGAGCATCCGTCGGCCGCGATCGAGATCACGAAGATAGCCGCGGCGCCCGGACTGGATTCGTCTGAACAGGCCGCGATCACGCAACTCGTGCGCGCGCTGACGGCCGACCAGGACAAGCGTAAGGTCGCGTACGGCACCGAGGCAGGCCTGTTTTCGAACGCGGGGATTCCGAGCATCGTCTGCGGCCCCGGCGATATCCAGCAGGCGCACAAGGCGAACGAATTCGTCGAGCTCGAGCAGCTCGTCGCGTGCGAGCGCTTCCTGCGCAAGTTCATTCACAGCATGTCGGTCGAGGCCGCTTAGCCCGTCTCGTTGCAGCGGCGCGCAGCCGCGGTGAACCTGCGCGCCGCGCCACGGGTCTCAGCGACATCGACGACTCCGGAGCGACCGCCATGTCCAGCGCCATGCAGCAGCACACGGATCACACGATCGACGGCGAGCCGATCCCCACGTTCGACGACATCGCCGCGCAGCATTTCGCATTGACCCCGTGGGTCGCGCGCACGCCGGTGTTCGACCGGCTCGACTTCTCGTCGCTGCGCGGCACCGTCGTCAATTTCAAGTTCGAGCTCTTGCAGGCGGGTGGCAGCTTCAAGGCGCGCGGCGCCTTTACGAACCTGCTCGCGCTCGACGACGCGCAGAAGAGCGCGGGCGTCACCTGCGTGTCGGGCGGCAATCACGCGGTGGCGGTCGCCTATGCGGCGATGCGGCTCGGCGTCAGCGCGAAGGTCGTGCTGTTCAGCGCGGCGAATCCGGCGCGCGTCGCGTTGTGCCGTGCATACGGCGCCGACATCGTCTATGCGGAAGATCTCGCCGAAGCGTTCGAACTGGTGCGACGCATCGAGGCCGAGGAAGGCCGTTATTTCGTGCATCCGTTCAACGGTTATCGCACGGTGCTCGGCTCGGCGACGCTCGGCTACGAATGGGCGACGCAAACACCCGACCTCGAAGCGGTGATCGTGCCGATCGGCGGCGGCGGACTCGCGGCCGGCGTCTCCACCGCGCTGCGCCTCGCGAATCCGAACATACACGTGTACGGCGTCGAACCCGAAGGCTCCGATGTGATGAGCAAGAGTTTTGCCGCCAACCATACGGTCAGAATGGGCCATATGTACAGCATCGCCGATTCGCTGATGTCGCCGCATACCGAGCAATACAGCTACGAGTTGTGCCGCCGCCATATCGATCGGCTCGTCACGGTGTCCGACGATCAGTTGCGCGAAGCGATGCTGATCCTGTTCAATCAGCTGAAGCTCGCGGTCGAGCCGGCTTGCGCGGCCGCCACCGCAGCACTGCTCGGACCGTTGCGCGAACAGTTGCAGGGCAAACGTGTGGGCGTGCTGCTGTGCGGCGCGAACATCGACCCGGTCAGTTTTGCCGCGCATCTGGAGCGTGCACGTCATAGCGAGTCACAGTTTCCTCATTAACGACACGCAGCGAATGCACTTGTTGCGTCGGGGCCAAAGCACTAGCCTATCCGCTTCAGGTTGGTATGATTCGGCTATTCATATCAGGGAGGTGTGTGTATGAGCATGATCCAGGAATTTAAAGAATTTGCCCTCAAAGGCAATGTGATGGATCTGGCGGTCGGTGTGATTATCGGCGGCGCATTTTCCACCATTGTCAATTCCGTGGTTAAAGACCTGATCATGCCGGTCGTCGGGCTCGCTACCGGCGGCTTCGATTTCTCCAATCTGTTCGTTCGCCTCGGCCATATTCCAGCGACTTACAAAGGCAACCCCGAATCGTATAAAGACCTGCAGACGGCCGGCGTGGCGGTGTTCGGTTACGGCTCATTCATTACCGCGACGATCAACTTCATCATCCTCGCGTTCATCATCTTTCTGATGGTCAAGTTCATCAACAAACTGCGCAAGGAGCCGCAAGCTGCTCCGGCGGAACCGCCGCCGACGCCGGAAGACGTGCTGCTGCTTCGCGAGATCCGCGATTCGCTGAAAAACCAGCAGCGTTAATTGTTAAATAAAGCTCGGTTTCAAATACCTGAGCCAGTGAAATGAAAAAGGCCTGTTGCGACTGACTTCGCAACAGGCCTTTGTCTTTTCACTTTGCTTTCAGCGCACTGCCCTTTATCGAGCCTTGCGCATTCTTTTGCGCCTTCAATTGCGCGGCGCTTTCGATCATCGCTTCGAGTTGGCCGAAATTGACAGGCTTCGTCAGATGCGATGTAAAGCCCGCACCCAAACAACGGCGCACATCCTCGTCGGTGCCGAAGCCGGTCAACGCGACGGCTGGCACATCGGAATGTTCGCGAAACGCCTCGATGAAATCGAGGCCGGTGCCATCGGGCAACCCGACATCGCTGACAACCAGATCGAAGTTCTGCAACTGCGTCGCCGCAAGCGCATCGTCGATGCGCCCGACCACCGTCACCTGATGACCCAAGCCGTGCATCAATTGGGCCATCACGTCGGCAGTATCGGCATGATCCTCGATCAGCAGCACGGTCAGCGAACTCGCCGGCTGCACGGTGCTCGGCACGATGACCGGCGGCGCGGTGGCCGGCGCGGCCGCGGTCGGCAGCGTGATCGTGAAGGTCGCGCCACAATGCGGACCGGGACTCTGCGCGGTCACGGTGCCGCCGTGCACGTCGGTCAGCGCCTTCGTGATCGCGAGACCGAGACCCAGCCCGCCGAATTGCCGCGTCATACTCTGGTCGCCCTGCTCGAACGCGTTGAACAGCTTGCCGATCTGCTCCGGCTCGATGCCGATGCCGGTGTCTTCGACCGAGATCTGCACCTGCATGCGTTCGTCGCGCGTGCGTACATAGATATGGCCGCCGTCCGGCGTGAACTTGGCGGCATTGCGAATCAGGTTCCACAGCATCTGTTGCAGACGCGCGCGATCGGCGAGCACGTAGTGATGCGTCGCGCGCTTGTCGACATGCACGTCCTGCTGCTTGACCTGGATTTCGCTGCGAAAGAGTTCGAGCACGCTGTCGATCACGTCGTGCACGTCGACGGTTTCCAGCGACAGCCGCAGCTTGCCGTTCGCGACGCGCGTCAGATCGAGCAGATCGTCGATCAGCCGTGCCTCCAGCTCGACGTTGCGGCGGATCATCCGCACGCTCGCACGTGCCTGCTCGGGCAGATCGGCAATCATCTCGAGCACGCTCGCGCCCGCCAGCACCGGAGTGAGCGGCGTGCGCAATTCGTGCGACAGCATCGCGAGAAAACGGTCCTTCGCGCGATTCGCTTCTTCGGCGGCCTGGCGCGCGGCCTGCTCGGACTCGAGCAGCCGCTCGCGCTCCTCGATCGCCTCGCGCTGCGAGTGAATGTCGGTGCAACTGCCGAACCATTTGCTGACGTTGCCTTCGGCATCGCGCATCGGGACCACGCGCACGTCGAACCAGCGGTACTCGCCGTCGTGGCGGCGAATCCGCATCTCGTGCCGATAGTCGCCGTTGCGGCTCGTCACGGCCTTGAGCCAGCTTTGCCGGATCTGCTCGCGATCGTCGGGATGCACGGCGTCGAGCCACGCAAGACCATGCGAGCTGGGTTCGCGCAAGCCCGTGTAGTCGTACCATTGCTTCGACAGGAAGTCGCAATCGCCGGCCGCGTCGCAGGTCAGCACCAGATGCGGCAACGTCTCCGACAGCGTGCGGTAATGCAGTTCGCGATCGCGCAGCAGCAGCGCTTCGTCGGACGCGCGTTGCAGCCGCACCTGCGACAGCACGCGCTCCACAGCCTCCGGCAGATAGTCGAGATAGTCGCCGGACTTCGGCACCACGTCGGACACGCCCGCGCGCAGCGCTTCGATCACGCGCGACTCGTCGGTGAAGCCGGTCACGAGAATCGCCGGAATGCGCACACCCTCCGCGCGCAAACGACGGAAGAAATCGAGCCCGGTCTCCGGCCCGTTCAACTGATAGTCGAGCACCAGCAGATCGAGGCCGCCGCTCGCGAGCCGCTCGCGGGCCGCCTCGACACCGGCGCAGCTCGCCACCCGGCAGCCGGCGCGTTCGAGCGACTTGCGCGCGAGCCGCAGGATGCCCTCGTCGTCATCGACAACGAGCACATAAGCGGCTTGCGGCTTGGACACTTCTTCGGTCATGCGGATGCTCTGTGGCTAAGGTCAGTGCTTATGTTGTCATGAACGGCTTTCGGTCGCCTTCAGGCCGGCTCGAGCCGATGCGCCGGCAGCAGCTTGCCCACTTGCAGAAAAAAGCCCAGCCGGCGCACGGCCTCGATGAACGTATCGTATTCGACCGGCTTGCAGACGTAGACGTTGCAACCGGGTTCGTAGCAGCGAGCGGCTTCGCGCCGGCGCGGCGCAGATTCCGCTCGACGAGCGTTGCGTGGCCGTCGTCGTCTTCGATCAGAACGATGCTGGCCGTTTGCGCGTGATTCGTAGGCTCTCCGTGCCAACGATTCGTCATCCATGTCCGCGCGGCATGCGCAACACTCAGAAGCGCACGGGCTGCTCGGGCAGCACCACGAAAAAAGTCGAACCGGCGCCCTCGGCCGATTCGACCCAGACCCGCCCGCCGTGCCGCTCGACCGTGCGCCGCACCACCGCGAGGCCGATCCCATCGCCGCTAGCGACGTCTGCATGCAGACGCTGGAACGCGCGAAACACCTTCGATAGATACGCGGCCGGAATGCCTAGCCCATTATCGCGGACGTAATAGGTGCGCATACGGACCGCGCGCGGCTCGCTTTCATCGACGGGTTCGGGCGCCAGCGCGCCGACCTCGATGCGCCCGCGGCGCGCCGGATCGAGAAAAGTCAGCGCATTGCCGATCAGGTTGCTGAAGATCTGTTCGACCGCCGCCGGATCGCCCCATGCGGGCGGCAGCTCGCGCACCGTGACGCTCGCGGCGCGCTGGTCGATCGTGCCTTGCAACCCATCGACGACCCGCGCCACCGCGCGCCCGACGCTGACCCGCTGCCACTGGTATTCGAGCCGTCCCGCACGCGAGATGCGCAACAGCGCGTCGATGATCGCCGCCGCGCGCGCAACAGCCGTGCGCAAATAGTGCAACGACTCGCGCATGTCGCCATCGAGAATCTGCGTCATGCGCCGCGCTTCGATCTCAGGCAGGCGAGCCCGCCCGACGAGGCCGTCCAGTTCGTCGCACGATACGTGCAGCTCCTTCGAAAACCCTTGCAGATTCACGAGCGGCGAGCGCAGATCATGCGACACGCTGTAGATGAACATCTCGTTGTCCTGCGTTTCCTGGCGCAATTCCTCATTGACGGCCGTCAGTTCGCGCGCGCGTGCTTCGAGCTCGGTCTTCAGGGCCTGCTGCCCGGCTTCCGCCTCGCGCAGACGCGTATCGGTCTGATGCAGCACCGAGTCGAGCGCGGCGATTTCGTCGCTGCCCGACAACGGCGCCGCGAGCGGCCGGCCGCTGCCGAGCCGCTCGGCGTTATCGGTCAGCACTTCGAGGCGCTGGCCGATGCCGCGCGCGAACACGAAGGCGGTGACCGCCCAGATCAGCATCGAGCCGAATGCCGCGGCGATCAGCACGCGCTGCTGAAGGTCACGACGCTCGCCGAGCGCGCTCGAGCGCTCGGCATCGAGTACCGACGCCGCGGCGTCGAACTGGGCCAACTCCTCGCGGAACACGGCGATCTGCTCCGGCAACTCGCCGGTTTCGAGCGTGATATAGGGGCGTAGACTGCGCCCCTCGTGCAAAGCCTGCGAGATCGCGACACTCTGTTCGCGATACGCCTCGATCGCGCGCCGCATACTGCGTACGCGCTCGGCTTGCGCCGGTGTTTCGGCGACGAGCGCATCGAGCTTCGCGAGCCGGTCGTTCAGTTCGACCCACACCGCGTGGCGGTCGCTCAGCGACGCATCGCCCGTCACCATCGCGGTGCGCACGCGCGCGGCCTGGCGCAGCAGCGGGTCGACGATGGCCGACGACTCGTAGAGGATCTGCTTGCTGTTGTCGACCCATCGCGCGGCCTGCGCGGTGCGCTCCTGGGTGTCGAAGACGACCCCGAGCAGCGCGAGTTCGACCACGCTCGGTATCGCGATCAGCAGCAGGCCTTTGGTGAATAGTTTCATGGTTCCGTCAGGGCGTTCAGGCTGTGGTTCAGGCTGTCACTCGAACGGCGGGGCTCGCGCACCCGTGGCGCCCTGTAAGGCGGGCGCCGCGCGGCCGGACGGGCCATTATCGACGTGAACCAGAGATATTTCAACGGCGCGCCTGCAAGCGCTCGACCACACAAA
The DNA here is from genome assembly GCF_040948805.1 of Paraburkholderia sp. BR13439. Classification (NCBI taxonomy): domain Bacteria; kingdom Pseudomonadati; phylum Pseudomonadota; class Betaproteobacteria; order Burkholderiales; family Burkholderiaceae; genus Paraburkholderia; species Paraburkholderia sp. BR13439. The sequence goes on from NZ_JBFPKN010000002.1 coordinate 440,932, forward strand.
AATGACTTTTTTATTGGGATGGGATGTTTTTTCCGCGCCGCCTGCGTCTATGATGGAGACAAGGTGTGCTGGGATGCGAATGCGCGCGGCGAGGCGGTTCGGCATGATTCGTGCGGGAGCGGTGGAGCGATGCAGCAACGTCGAATCATCGTGAATCCGGCCTTGTCGTATGCTATAAAAGATCGACGTGCGGCGCGCGAAAGCCGGGAGTGGTCGCATGAGGACGCAGCGTTTCTTGCAATTCTTTTTCAGGCGAATTTTTATGTCCTTCCCGAAAAAGCGTAGACGCGCGAAGGTGGACGGCGACGAGTCGTTCCTCGCGGTTCTGCGGCATTTCAAGCCGTTCGGTCAACTCGACACCAAGATTGCGCGGGCTCGCGCGCAGGACGAACCGGTGCTCTATGCACACGTACTGCCCGGACTCGACGTGCTTCTATGCAGTGTGCGCGGCGCGCAACCGCCCTACCCCGCACCAGCCGAATTGCGGCGGCGCTGCATCGAATCCATTACCAACGCACTGGAGCAACCGCTCGATGGTCTCGAGAACGGCGGCTACTGGTACGAGGCCGACGGCTTTGGCTTCCTCGTGTTCGCGAGTCGTGCGCGCGGCAAGATTCTGACGGAGTTCGGCGCGACGCGGATCGGTACTCGCCGCGGCGTGCGTCGCCAGGATGCGTCGGGCGATGCAACACCGCGCTCTCTCCGATAGCGCCGCTCAGAGACCCTGAAGTTCAGGGTTACTGACAGCTCGTTTCGTCGTCATTCATCCGCGGTTTCGACAGCCGATGTCGTCACCCATCGCTGGCGTCTTCGGTGGCGCGCTGCGTTGCTTTCCAGTTCGGTTCATTGCATTGAAACACGGGCTTCGACGGCGACCGCGCGCAGTTGCGCGCGCGCGGCATCCTGCCATTCATTCGGCCATCGCATCATCGACGCGCTCGCGCGCGGGCGGCACGCTGATCAGCCACAGAAAGATCACGCCCAGGCCGCCACCAAGGCCCCAGTTCAACCAGTCCACAGGCAAGCCCGACAACATCAGCTGCCCTTGTATTCGGCCGCGCTCGCCGGCGACTGCGTCGCGGGCTTGCGATTGCGATCCGTCGCGGCCGGCGACGACGCGTCGCCCGAGGACTTGTTGACCGGCGCGCCCTCCAGCGACATCGGCGCCTTCGGCTGTTGCTTCACGCCCGGCGGCGGCGCCTTCGGCATCTGCTGCACCTGCGCGAGCAATTGCGTGCACGGCAGCGGCTTGTTGTTGCTCGGCGCGAGCAGCGGGATCAGCGCAGCGAACGGATTGATCAGCCCGAGCCCGACCGCCGCGCCGCCACGCAGCGCAAGCGCGGCCGCATTGACACCGACGTGCGGGTCCTTGAAGGTGCCCTTCACGTACAGCGGCGAGCGCAGCGAAAAGACCCGGAAGCCCTTCGTATGCGGATGCACGCCCAGGTCCATCGTTTCGTCGCGCAGATTGATGTGACCGTCGATGTTGATCACCGCGTCGTCGGTATCGAGCGCGAACACGCGCGCTTCGAGCACGCCGTCGGTCGCGACGAAATCGGCGGCCGCGCAGTTGATCTTCACGTCGCGATTGCCGAACAGCTTTTCATAGACGACGTTCGCGACGTTCAGGCCGGCCGCCTCCATCAGCAGACGGCTCACGGTGCCCTCGCTCACGAGCGCCTTCAGCTCGCCGTTCGAAGTCGCGGCGAGCGCCGCCGGAGAGTTGCCGGTCGCGGACAGCGACGCGTCGCCGTTGATCTCGCCGAGCGCGCTCTGCATCGTCTTGAAGTTCGGGAACAGTTGCTTGAGCTTCAGATGCCGCGCCGACATCGCGAAGCGCCCCTTCAACGGCGCCCCGCTGCCATCGAGATAAATGTCCGACGCGAGCGAGCCGCCCGCGACGCCGAACTTGAGCGGCACGAGCGACAACACGCCGTCGGTCATCACGACGTGCGTGTACAGATCCGTGATCGGCAGGTTCGCGTTCTTGATGATGCGCCGGCCGGTGAACTTGACGTCGGCGTCGATGGCCTTCCAGCGGTCGGTGCGGAACTCCTCGACCGGCAGCGCGCGGTTGCTAGGCTGCGCGGCCGCGCCGCCGCGCCTCGCCTTGCTCGCGCTCGAATCGGCGCCGATCACCGGCGCGAGATCCGAAAACTGCAACAGATGCGACTCGAGTTCCCCCTGCAGCAGCGGACGCGGCTGGCGGCTGGTATAGGTCAACGAACCGTTCAGATCGCTCCCGCCGACCCGGCCTGTAAAGTTTTCATACGTGAACACGTTGCCGCTCGATTTGAACCGGCCGATCAGATGGCCCTCGGTCGCGTACGGCGGGGTCTCGGGCAGGGTCACCCCGGTCAGCGTATACAGCCGCGCCATGCTGTTGCCTTGCAGCCAGAGACGCAGATCGAGCGCCGCGAGATGCGCCGGATCGGTGATCGTGCCGACGAAGGCGATATGCAGATCGCCGGCTTTGACGTCGGCCTGCACCGGGAACGGCCGGTTCGCGTCCTGCAGCGCGAGCACGCCGCCGAGCTTGCCGCTGCCCGACAGCGGCGTGCGGTTGTAGGTGCCCTTGACGGTCCAGGCGATCGCATAGAGCGGCGACGCGCGTGGCGCGCCGGGTGCGGTGCCGCTCGCGGCCGAGACGGCCGCAGGCGTGCTGGCGCTCTCACTGGCGGTTTCACCACCTGGCGCGGCGGCGCCGCTCGTCGCGAGCGCGCCGGAAGTCGCGGGCGCGCCTGATGTTGCAGCCGGGCCCGAGGCTGCCGACGCCTGTGCCGGCGTCTGTGCTTCAGAAGCCGCCGCTTCGGAAGCCGCCTTCGCCGCCGACGCCGCCTGCGCTCCGGCCTGCGCGGCAAGCTTGCTCGCACCCGCGCGGCCGATCGCCTGCGCCGACGCGCTGCGCGAGGCCGCCTCCTGCTGCTTCAGCGCGTCGCCGATTGGAATCGGCTGCCCGAGCGTATCGACGACCATCTGCACCTCGACCTTCTTCTGCTGATCCGACAGCGCGATATTGCCCTTCGCGAACGCGATATCGTGCAGATCGAGCTTCCACTCGGATGGCCCGGTCGATGAAGGCAGTTTGAAGGTCCAGTTATTGCGGCCGTCTACAAGACGTTCGAGATCGACCGATGGATTCACGAGGTTGATCGCCGGAATCACGATGTCGTGCGCGAGCAGCGGCAGCACCTCGACTTCGAAGTCGATTTCGTCGAGCGTCGCGAACTGCGGCTGTTTGGCCCAGTCCGGATTGCCGATCGTGATGTTGGCCGCCGAAAAGCGCGGCCAGGGCACCCAGCCGCGCCAGCCGGTTTCGCCGACCGCATGACGCCAGCCCACCTTCAGATCGCCGTTGATCGCGAACGGCCGGCCGATCGCCTGGCTGACCTTGTCGTCGATGTAAGGCCGCGCGCGGTTCCAGTCGAAGGTCAGGATGAAGATGACGAGCGCAACGATCAGGATGACGAGCACCGCCAGCAGCCATGCAAAGATTTTTCCGACCCGTCGTCCGATGCTGCTCGACACTGCCATTGAAATGCTCCGCATGTTGTTCTACGTTGTGCACGGTGCAGCAGTTATCGTGCCTGGCGCGTGGCAATGAATCGTCGCGCCGGTTGTGGGTTGTGTGCGCTATTCGCGCCTCGTCGTTTTATCATGGCGCACGCTTTGCCGACAGACCGACCGGCGCATTGACGCCGTCGCGCCGGCATCGAAGCGACACCCTCCCCACGACGTTCCAACCATGACGACCGATGTTCCTCTCCTCTTCGCCGACGGCATTGTGCGGCGTGATGCGCAGCGCGGCCAGACGCTGTTGCAGCAGACCACTTTCGTGCTGCGCGCCGGCGAGCGCGTCGCGATCACCGGACCGTCCGGCTCCGGCAAGAGCGTGTTCTTGCGCGCGCTCGCGCTGCTCGATCCGATCGATGCAGGGCGCATCTTGTGGCATGGTGCGCCGCTCGTGCGAGCGGCGATTCCGCGCTATCGGCGCGGCGTCGCGTATATCCGGCAGCGACCCGCGCTGATCGACGGCAGCGTCGAAGACAATCTGCGCTATCCGTTCGATCTGCGCGCGTATCGCGACGCGCGCTTCGATCGCGCGCGGGCGGCCACGCTTGCGATGCAGGCCGGCCGCGGCGAGGACTTTCTCGGCAAGCGCGCAAGCGAATTGTCGGGCGGCGAAGCGCAGATCGCCGCGCTGATCCGGGTGCTGCAACTCGCGCCCGAAGTGTTGTTGCTCGACGAGCCGACCGCATCGCTCGACCCGGCTTCGTCGCGCGCGATCGAAGCGCTCGTGCAGGCATGGTTCGATGCCGCGCCTCGCGCTCACGCATCGATATGGGTATCGCACGATCCCGAGCAGGCGGCACGCATGAGCGAACGACATTTGACGATGCGCGCCGGCGTGCTGGCCGAACACACCACGGTGCGGCGCGACGCGGACCAACGCGATGTTGCGGACCTGCGTCGGGAGTCCCGCCCATGAGCCTGCAGAATCTGAGCTTGTGGGACGTCGCAATCGCGACGCTGCTGATCGTCGTGAATGGCGCGGTGTCGGTCGCGTTGAAACTCGATCTCGAACGCAAGCTCGCATGGGCGGCGGTGCGCACCGTGGTCCAGTTGCTCGCGATCGGCTATGTGCTCGGCTGGGTGTTCAGTTTCGCTCGCTGGTACGTGGTGCTGCCGCTGATGATCGTGATGACGCTGATCGCGGGTTTCGCCGGCGCGCAACGCGGCAGCCACACCTATGCCGGGCAACGCGCCGACAGCGTGCTGTCGATCTGGGTCAGCTCGTGGCTCGTGGCCGCGGTGGGACTGTTCGTCGTGATCCGCATCCATCCGTGGTATGAGCCGCAATATGCGATTCCGATTCTCGGCATGATCCTCGGCAACACGCTGACCGGTGTATCGCTCGGCATCGAGCGGATGACCGAGGAACTGACCGCGCGGCGCGACCGCGTCGACATGGCGCTCGCGCTCGGCGCGACACGCTGGGAGGCCGCGCAGGCGCCGGCGCGCCAGGCGGTGCGCGCGGGCATGATGCCGACGTTGAATCAGATGGCGGTGGTCGGCGTCGTCAGTTTGCCGGGCATGATGACCGGCCAGGTGCTGGCCGGGCAGTCGCCATTGCAGGCGGTGCGCTATCAGATCGTCATCATGTTTCTGATCGCGGCGGCGTCGGCGCTGGGGACGGTGGGCGCAGTGCTGCTCACGTACCGACGACTGTTTTCGGCCGAGCATCAGTTCTTGCCGGCGCGGCTCGTCGAGCGTGAGGCACGCAAAGGATGACTCACCGGGATGACACGCTAACGCATGTGACGGTTCGCGCACGCGGCCATCACCGCGCGCCCTGGATCATTCAACGCTTCGCGGTGACGGCGACCTCAGTGCCATCGTTCAGCGTCAGCGTTTTCGTCGTGCCGTTGACCGGCATCGTGAAACGCACGATCTGACTCATGCGCACATCGTTCGGACACTTGAGCGACTTGCCTCCGCTCGTCACGGTTTTGACACCATGCGGCGTCTGCGCCTGGAAGCTCAGCTGTACGGTCGCGGTGCCGTCGCTCGCCACCACCGGTGCGAGACGGATCTGCGTCTGGCGGATCATCGCGCCGTTCTCGTCGACCGGCAGCGACGCATAGTCCGGGCATGCGTCGGTAGCGGGCACCGGACCGCCGGGCGGCACGGTCTTCCACGTGAAGTCGTCCGTTTCGCCCGAGCGGATCGTGCGGGTCTCCTGGGAATTGCCGAACTGTTTCGACGTGACGCGAACGGTGTAGCGGATCGGACCGTCGAGCGCGGCCTTGTTGGTCACCGTGATCGGCGTGGCTGCGTGAGCAGCCGGCTCGAGCGCGCAGGCGAGAGAAGCGACAATCGAAACGGCGGAGAGTTTGAAGCTTAAGCTCATACTGTCACCTCGTTGTTGTGCCGCTGCGCGCTCGCGTCGACGCGATTGCCCGTGCACTGTTCGCGCACTGCCGAGGCCCGGCCGGTTCACACCGCCTTGCCTCGCCGCAAGACACGCAACCGTTTTGGCATGCTGCGTCGTCAGTCTAACGCCAAGCGCGCTGCCGCGCGTGTCGTGTCGGCTCGGGTGTTAACCCGCTTGCGGCGACGCGCTTTCTGCGCGTCGATTTCATCTCAGAAGCCGGTCAGCACCAGCTTGCCGATCGCGCGCCCTGCTTCCAGCACCCGATGCGCGCGGCGCAGATTCTCGGCGTTGATGCGGCCCAGGTCCTCGCCGAGCGTCGTGCGCAACGTGCCCGCGTCGACGAGGCGCGCGACCTCGGTCAGCAGCTTGTGCTGCTCGATCATGTCGGGCGTGCCGAACATCGAGCGCGTGAACATGAATTCCCAGTGAAACGCGGCGCTCTTCGCCTTCAGCAATTCGACCGGCACCGCGGCGCTGTTTTCGACGATGGTGCAGATACCGCCTTGCGGTTTGATCAGTTCGGCCGCAGCCGGGAAATTGCGATCGGTGTCGTTGAAGATCAGCACGTAGTCGACCTGTTCGATGCCGAGCTCTTTCATCTGCGCGGACAGATCGCCGAAGTGATCGACGACGTGATCCGCGCCGAGCTCCCGTGCCCATTTCGCCGATTCGGGCCGCGACGCGGTCGCGATCACCTTCAGCTTGGCGAGCTGCTTCGCGAGCTGGATGCCGATCGAGCCGACCCCGCCCGCGCCACCGAAAATCAGGACCGTGCGGCCTGCGTCGGCGCCCTGCGGCGACACGCCGAGCCGGTCGAACAATGCTTCCCATGCAGTGATCGCGGTCAGCGGCAAGGCGGCCGCGTGCGTGAAATCGAGCGACGCCGGCTTGTGTCCGACGATCCGTTCGTCCACCAGATGAAACTCGCTGTTGGCGCCCGGCCGCGTAATGCTGCCCGCATAAAACACGGGATCGCCGACCTTGAACAGCGTGACCTCGGGCCCGGCCGCGACGACGGTGCCGGCCGCGTCCCAGCCGAGCACGCGCGGCGTCGTCTCGACGCTGTCCTTCGGCGCGCGCACCTTGGTGTCGACCGGGTTCACGGAAATGGCTTCGACCTTGACCAGCAGATCGCGGCCGCTCGCTTCGGGTTTGGGGATCTCGACGTCGACGAGCGCTTCGGCGTAATCGATTGGCAGATAACGGTAGAGTCCGACGGCTTTCATGGTTGCTCCTTGAGGGTTCGGTTGATGTGCAAGCATGACCCGAATCGTAAGACGGCTCTTATTCTGCTAAAACAGTCATAATCACTGAAACATCATTTTGTTTATCAGAATAATGAACGGTTCATATCCGGCTGGCCGGCCTCTACCCAGCGAGCGCGAACGGCTCGATCTGCTCGATGTCGAGCTGTTCGTGCGCGCCGCGCTGCTCGCCAACGTGTCGGCGGCTGGGCGCGAGTTCGGTTTGTCGGCGGCGGTCGCGAGCGCTCGGATCGCCCAACTCGAAAAGCTGCTCGGCGCGCGTTTGTTGCATCGGACCACGCGCCGCATCAGCCTCACCCAGGACGGTGAAGTGTTCATGACGCGCGCCGAGGCGCTGCTCGACGCGGCCGCCGCGGCACGCGCATCGGTCGGCCGCGCGCAGGCCGAGCCGCAGGGACGGCTGCGCGTGACGATGCCGTCGTCGTTCGGGCGCCAGCATGTGTCGCCGGTGATCAGCGAGTTTTTGCGCCGCTATCCGGGCGTCAGCGTCGATCTGCGCCTGACGGATCAGGTGGTCGATCTGGTCGACGCGGGCATCGATGTCGCGATCCGCGTCGGAGTGCTGAAGGATTCGTCGCTGGTCGCGCGGCGGCTCGCGGTCAATCGCCGCGTGCTGTGCGCGGCCCCCGCCTATCTGGCCGCGCACGGCACGCCGCATCATCCGTCGGATCTCGCGCGGTACGAGTGCATCATCCTGTCGGAGCAGCGCGACTGGCGCTTCGTGACGCCCACTGGCCCGCTCGACGTGCGCGTGAGCGGCCGCCTCGTCACCGACAATGGCGAGGTGATTCGCGACGCGCTGCTCGCGGGCTTCGGCATCGCGCTGAAATCGACATGGGACGTGGCGCCCTATCTGGGCAGCGGCGAACTTGTCAGTGTGCTCGACAGCTATCCGCTCGCGGACGACGTCGCGATCTGGGCCGTGTACCCGAGCCGCGCGTTCGTGCCGCCGAAGACGGTCGCATTCATCGACTTCGTCGCCGCGCATTTCGACGATCCGCCGTATTGGGACCGGGAGCCGGTTGGGCTGGCGGGCGCGTAGGCGTCACGCCCGGTACGCGGCGTCAGCGCTTGCCGCTCTTCGCGCCGCCCTGCTTGCGATCCGAATTCACATCGGCATGCGAGTCGTTCTGCGTGCGCTGCTGATACTCGCCGCCGCCGCGGCGGTCGGTATCCTGCAAGCCATGCTCGATATCTTCATGCGCCTGCTTGCCGACATCGCGCGGATGGTCCTCGTGCTGTGACTCCGGATGCTGGTCGGTTTCATGCGGCAGCGGCGCCGCGGCTTCCTGCAACGACTTCGGGTCCTTGTTCGCGTGCGGGTCGGCTTGCGACTCGCCATCAGTCGATTGCGACAGGGTCTTCATTGCATTGCTCCTTCGCGAAGCGCGTTCACGCACTGAGTGCGCATGGCGATTTCGCGGGTTGTTCAGCCACCTGGACGAGCACTCATGACGCGACGCCCAGACGTTTTTTCATCGCCGCGGTGATGCGCTGACGCGTCTTCGCATAGTCGGCCCATGGGTCGCTTGCGAGGCCGTCCACGCGCTCGTGGACGTTGCGGATGCCCCATTGATCGCCGCCCGTCGTGCTGTCGAGTTCGTCCCACGCGAGCGGCACCGACACGCCGAGCCCCGGCCGCGCCCGCGCCGAGAATGCGGCCACCGTACTAGAGCCGCGGTTGTTGCGCAGATAGTCGATGAAGATCTTCTTCTTGCGATTCTGCGCGCCCATCTTCGCGCTGAAGTACTGCGGCAGCGTCGTCGCCATATGCTGCGCGACCGCCTGCGAGAAATCCTTCACTTCGTCCCAGCCGGCCTGCTTCGCGAGCGGCACGACCACGTGGAAGCCCTTGCCGCCGCTCGTCTTGACGAACGACTTCAGGCCCAGTTCGTCGAGTAGCGAGCGGGTCAGTTGCGCGGCCTCGACCATCCGTTCCCAGCCGAGCGACGGGTCTGGGTCGAGATCGAACACCATCCGATCGGGCTTTTCGATATTCGACGCGAGCGCATTCCACGTGTGAAATTCGACGGTGCCCATCTGCGCGGCGCCGACCAACGCGGCAAGCGTGTCGATCGTGATCAGCGCAGGATGGCCCGGGTCGAGTCCCTCGTGCTGCGTGACGTGCGGAATCGACAGCTTCTGGCTGTGCTTCTGGAAGAACAGCTCGCCGCCGATATCCTCGGGCGCGCGCACCAGCGCGACGGGCCGCTCGCGCAGATGCGGCAGCATCCATTCGGCGATTGATTCGTAGTACTGCACCAGTTCGAGCTTGCTTGCGCCGCTGCTCTTGTCGATCACGCGATCGGGATGCGAGATGCGCACGCCGGCGATTTCGCTTGGCGCGCGCGAGCGTGTTGCCGTGGTTCGGGCGGGCGCGCTTTCCGTCGCCGCGGGCGCGGCGGTCCTTGCAGTCCTGGCGGTTTTCGTGGCTGCGCGCTTTTTCGGCGCGCCTGTTTGCCGCGTATCGTCGGCGGCGGTTTCGGTTTGCTGTTGCACGTCGGCTCCTTGTCGGGCGGTTTCCCTGACGATCTGGCGCGCCGGTTTGTCGTCGCGCAGACTGACGAACGACGCCTGGCGCACGATGCCGTCGCTGGTCCATTCGGCGAAGTTGCATTCGGCGACGAGCACCGGCTCGACCCAATGCACGGGCGTGCGGCTGCGCTCACGCGGCGCGCTCGCGAACGGCATGCGCTTGCTCGCGTGCGCGTCGAGCGCCTGTTTGACCGAGCGCAGCAACGCGGCGTCGAAGCCGGTGCCGACGCGCCCCGCGTACTGCAGTTGGCCGTCGGCGTCGTAGACGCCGAGCAGCAGCGCGCCGAACGCCTCGCGGCTGCCGGCCGGCTCCGAGTAGCCGCCAATCACGAACTCCTGGCGGCGTCGGCACTTCAGCTTGATCCACGACGGCGCGCGGCCCGACACATAGCGGCTGTCGCGCCGCTTGCCGATGATGCCTTCGAGCCCCATGTCGCACGCACTCCTGAGCAGCTCGCCGGCGCTGAACGCGAAGTCGTTCGAAAAGCGCAGCACGCGATCGTCGACGCCTTCGAGCAGCGCGCGCAGAATCGCCCGGCGCTGTTCGAGCGGTACGCCGCGCAGGTCGTAGCCGTTCAGGAACGGCAGATCGAACAGATAGATCACGATGTCCTGCGGGCGGTGCGCATCGAACGCGTTTTGCAGCAACTGGAAGCTCGGCACGTCGCGTTCATCGAGCACGACCGCTTCGCCGTCGAGCCACGCGCTTTGCAGGTCGAGCCCGGCGATGGCCTCGATCTGCTTGCTGAACCTGGTGGTCCAGTCGTTGCCGTTGCACGTGAAAACGCTGACCGCACCAGCCTTCTTCTTTGATGCGTGGTCGATGCGCGCGAGCACGCGGTAGCCGTCGAACTTGATTTCGTACAGCCAGTCGTCGCCAGGCGGCGCAGTGTCGACGAGCGTCGCCAGCTCCGGCGTCAGGCTCGCGGGCAAGGCGGCTTTGACCGCGCCTTCAATCGATGGCGATGCGGCGAGTTCGCGCAACGACTGCGCGGTACGCGTCGCGACGATGTCGGGGCGTTTGGGATCGGCTGCGCGGCGCGAGGAGGCGGATGGCGCCGGCCTGCCCGCGCTCGTGGCCTTGCCGTCGCCCGACGTTTTCGTCTGCGCTTTCGCTTGCTTCGTTTTCCTGCCTTTGGACGCGCCGTCGGCCAGCACGCTGCCCGGCAGTTCTTTGAGCACGTCGTAGTCGCTCTCGTCGCGCGCTTCCTCGTCGCGCTCCTTGATCAGCAGCCATTGCTCCTTGTCGCCGCTGCCGCGCATATGGCTGCGTACCAGCGTCCAGCCGCCGTGCAGCTTCTCACCGTGCAAATGAAACTTGAGCTTGCCGGCCGCGTACGACCGCGCCGCTTCGGCCACGCCGCCCGCCGGCTCCCACGTGCCGCGATCCCACACGATCACGGTTCCCGCACCGTAGTTGCCGGGCGGAATCTCGCCCTCGAACGTACCGTATTCGACCGGATGGTCTTCGACGTGCACCGCGAGCCGCTTGACCGACGGGTCGAGGCTCGGTCCCTTCGGAACCGCCCACGACAGCAGCGCGCCGTTCAGTTCGAGCCGGAAATCGTAGTGCAGACGCCGCGCGTCGTGCTCCTGGATCACGTAGGACAGTGTGTCGGGCGCGGCACGCGTCGCGCTCCTGCCCGTCTTGCTTGCCGCGCGTTTGCGGGTCGTCGCGCCGGATGGCTCCGGCGTGTCTTCGAAGCGGCGCTTGCGGTGATAGAGCTCGAGTCGGTCGTTCATGGCGATGACTCCGGTGCGTTGGCTGCGATAGGCGGGTCGGCCGCGCGTTCAAGCCGCCGCGCGCCGTTTGCGCGATGTTGTCGTGGTTTTCGATGTGGCGCGGGCGCTGCTGCCGCTACCGCTGCGACTGCGCGCGGTGCTTGTCGTGCGAGCCTTTTTGCGCGCGGGCGCGGCCGCCTCTTCATCGGCCTCGGCTTCGCTATCGGTCTGATCCTCGTCCTCGCCGGCGGCGCGCTTGCGGCCCGTGGCAGCCTCTTTGCCCTTGCCGCGGCCGAGGCTGCGTTTGAGCAGATCGGACAGGTCGAGAATGTCGGCGGACTTGCGCGACTCGTGCGGCGTTTCGACCTCGGTGACTTCCTCGGTCTTGCCCGCCTGGATCTTGCGCTCGACGAGCGCCATGATGTCGTCGCGAAACGTATCGTGATACTGCATCGGGTCCCACGTCTCGCTCATGTCGTCGATCAGCTTTTTCGCCATGTCGAGTTCTTTGGCCGACACGCCGGCGGCCTTCATGCCTTCGGGCGGCACCTTGAATTCGTCCAGACCGCGCACCTCGTCGGCCCAGCGCAGCGTGTTCAGCGCGAGCATCGGACCGAGCGGAATCAGCGCGGCCAGATGCTGCTTGTTGTGCAGCACGACGCTCGCGACGCCGATCTTGCCCGAGGCTGTCATCGCCTCGCGCAACAATGCATAGACTTTTTCGCCCTTGCGGTCGGGCGTCAGGTAATACGGCGTGTCGAGATAGAGAAACGAGATGTCGGCGGCGTCGACGAACGCGAGGATGTCGACCGTCTGCGTCGACTCGGGATTCGCCGAGCGGATTTCGTCGTCCGACAGTACGACGTAGTGATCCTTCTCGTATTCGAAGCCGCGCACGATGTTCTCGCGGGTCACGTCCTTGCCGGTGCGCTTGTTGATCTGCTTATAGCCGATCGGGTCGATCGTGCGCTTGTCGAGCAGATTGAAGCCGACCTTCTCCGACTGCGTCGCCGGATAGAGCTGCACCGGTACGTGGACCAGCCCGAAACTGATTGCGCCCTTCCAGATCATATGTGCCATCGCGCGCTCCCCTCTCCCACGGCCCTGAGATATCAGGCGCAGCAGCAAGCGTGCCCGAGTTTTTGTGGGTTTTGCGCTGCCGCTATGCTTAAAGCACGAGCCGTTCCGCTCGGCGGCGTGCCGTCATGAGGCTGTAAGTCTTGCGACGAAGCGGCAAAAGCTACCGCTGTCCTTGTTCGCGCGCTCTACCCGGGGGTCGCATCAAGCCTCGAGCAGGACCGGCACGGACGCAAATCCGCGAAACCGCACGCGCCCGCCCCGGGTCGGCTCGCCATCGACGCGATACGCCGGGAAGCGCCGCACGAAGCGCCCGATCGCAATCCGCGCCTCCAGCCGCGCCAGCGACAGGCCCGCGCACTGATGAATCCCGAAGCCGAACGCGAGATGCCGGTTCGGATCGCGGCGGATATCGAAGCGGTCCGGCTCGGCAAACTGCTCGGGATCGCGATTGGCCGCACCGATGCACAGCGTGACTGGCGTTCCGCGCGCAATCGCGACGCCGCCAATCTCGGTATCGACGGTGGTCATGCGGTTGCCGAGCTGGTTCGAACTCTCGAAGCGCAAACACTCCTCGACCGCGGTGCCGATCGACTCCGGCTCGCGCAGCAGCGCGGCGCGCTCGTCAGGCCATTGGCTCAGCGTGACGAGCCCGTTGCCGATCAGGTTGGTGGTCGTTTCGTGCCCCGCGTTCAGGATGAAAATGCAGTTCTGCAGCAGCTCGGCTTCCGATAGCTGCTCATGCGGGCCCTCGCCCTGAATCAGCCGCGTCAGCACGTCGTGCTGCGGATCGCCGGGCTCGCGGCGGCGTCGCGCGACGAGGCCGCGCAGATAGTCGACGAATTCGCTGACCGCGCGATTGCCGCGCTCGAACTGCGCGTCGGTCAGCGACGGCTCGAGCGCGCCGAGTATCGCGAGCGACCAGTCGCGCAGCGGTGCGCGCTCGTCGTGCGGCACGTCGAGCAGATTACCGATGACCTCGACCGGAATCGCCGCCGCGAACTCGCCGATCAGATCGATCCGTCGGCGCTGCGCGGCCGCGTCGAGCAGACCGTCGACGAGCCGGATCAACGCGGGCTCCATCGCCGCGATCGCGCGCGCGGTCAGCGCGCCGGCGATCAGCTTGCGCACCCGCGTATGGCGCGGCGGATCGTTGAACACGAGGCTCGTGGTGTGATGCGCGTAGAGCGGCGATTCGCCGTATTTCGGGCGGAACTCGACGGTCTTGTCGGAACTGAAGGTCTTCGGGTCGCGGTAGACCGCCTGCACGTCGCGAAAGCGCGTCAGGAACAGCGAGCCGTCGGGCATGCGCCGGATCGGGTCATAGGTGCGCAGTGCGCGATAGACCGGATAGGGATCGGCGTAGAACGCGGGGCTCAGATGACGCAGATCGAAGTCGCGGGCAAGGGAGGAAGCGTCGCTGGCGGTTGCCGGGGTCATGCGTTGTCTCCGTGGGGCGTCTTGTTGCGCTTGTGATGTGGCGGCTTCGTGTGACCGTATTTGTTCGGTCCGTTCCGTTACGGCGATATGCGAAACGCCGACTTCTGCCAACCTGACGACGACCGCGCCACACGATTCGATGCGTCAGTATGAACCGCGCACTGTCAGAGCGCACGGCAAACCCGCCCGCTACAGTCGCCCGCGACGGCGCGGCGCACGGAACCGATACAATAGCGGGATTTTCCGCGCGCCACGCGCCTCTTTCTTCCCGCGTCACTGGTCGTCCATGAACCTCGTCATTCAAAGCGTCGCCCCCCTTTCCACCGACCACCACAAAACGCTCGTCGCGCTCGCGCGCGGCTCGCACGCCGCCGTCATCGACGAGAACGCGATTCGCATCGCCGGCGCGAACCTCGCGCAACGCGCCGACGTCGAAGCGTATTGCTACACGCATCAACTCGACTACGCGTTTGTCGAAGCCGGCCGCCAGTTGCGCGACTTCGGCCTCGTCGCGATGGACATGGATTCGACGCTGATCACGATCGAGTGCATCGATGAAATCGCCGATTTCTGCGGGCTCAAAGCCGAAGTCGCGGCGATCACCGAGGCTGCGATGCGCGGCGAGATCAAGGACTTCAACGAAAGTCTGACGCGCCGCGTCGCCCTACTGAAGGGGCTCGACGCCAGCGCGCTCGAGCGCGTGTACGAAGAGCGGCTGCAGTTGTCACCGGGCGCCGAACGCATGCTCGCCGGCGCGAAACAGGCGGGCCTGAAAACGCTGCTCGTGTCGGGCGGCTTCACGTTCTTCACCGCGAAGCTGACGGCGCGCCTCGGCCTCGATTTCACGCGTGCGAACACGCTCGAAATTGTCGACGGCAAGCTGACCGGCAACGTGATTGGCGAGATCGTCAACGCGGACGTGAAAGCGCGCACGCTGCGCGAAGCCTGCGCGACGCTCGGCATCGAGCCTTCGCGCGCCATTGCGATGGGTGACGGCTCGAACGACCTGAAAATGATGGCCGAAGCGGGACTTTCCGTTGCCTTCCGCGCGAAGCCGGTGGTGCGCGAAGCAGCCAGCGTGTCGTTCAATTTCGTTGGACTGGACGGGTTGCTGCGGTTGTTCTGAGCCCGTTGCTTGAGGGGTTCGTTATCGCGTCGGGACAACGACCGATGCCGGTGATAGCGTGCCAACCATGGACTCGGTCTGCCTGTCATCGCGAGCGGCGACGACAATCCCCAACGCAAGCATTGAGGACTCCCCGCTGCCCTGCTCCAACGCGATCACCGCCTCATAAATCGCGGCGGCACACAATCCAATCGCACACCAGAACAGTTGCCCGTCTTTCACTGACGCCGCAATCATCGTCCGGGCAACACGCCAGCCATACGCGGGCGCGACAAGCGCACCCGTATCGAACATTCGGCCAAACGGTCAGGTCTGCTCGATACTCCGGGCAACAAAAAAGCCCGCCGGGAACGCATCCCGACGGGCTTCTCGAACAACGTGTCGAACAGGCTAACGCGTATTAAGCGAGCTTAGCGAGGCTCTGCTCGATATCCGCGCGCAGATCAGCCTCGTCTTCGAGACCGATATAGAAACGCACCAGCGTGCCGCGGTGCGGCCACTGTGCCGCCGTGCGCATCGACGCGATGTCGTACGGCATCGCGAGGCTATGCGCGCCGCCCCAGCTCCAACCGAGCGAAAACAGTTCGAGCGATTCGCAGAACGTGTCGATCTGCGCCGCGCTGTACCGCTCGTCGAACACGACCGAGAACAGGCCGCCCGCGCCGGTGAAATCACGCTTGTACACTTCGTGCCCCGGACAGTCGGCGAGCGCCGGATGCAGCACCGCGACGATTTCCGGCCGGCTCTTCAACCACGCCGCGAGCGACAGCGCCGCGCGATCGTGCTGCGCGAAACGCAGTTGCATGCTCGGCAGGCTGCGCAGGATCAGCGAGCAGTCGTCCGAGGACACGCCGATGCCCATGCGCATGCGCGCCGCTTTCAGCTTCACATGCACGTCGCGGTCGACCGTGATCGTCGCGCCCATCAGCACGTCGCCGCCGCCCGACTGGTACTTGGTCAGCGCCTGCACCGAGATGTCGACACCGTGGTCGAACGGCCGGAACGCGAGGCCGGCGGACCACGTGTTGTCGATCGCGGTGAAGACGTTGCGCGCGCGCGCCGCCGCCGTGATGGCCGGCACGTCGGGCACTTCCATCGTTACCGAGCCGGGCGCCTCGATCCAGATCAGGCGCGTGTTCGGCTGGATCAGCCTGGCAATGTCCGCGCCGATCAGCGGATCGTAGTAGCGCGCCGTGATGCCGAAATCGCGCGCGAGCCAGTCGCCGTGGTCGCGGTTCGGCGAATAGACGTTATCGGGGATCAGCACGTCGTCGCCGGCCTTCACGAGGCCGAAGTAGACGTTCGAGATCGACGACAGCCCCGACGGCTGCAGCAGCGCATGATTGCCGCCCTCGATCGCGGCGAGGCGCTGCGCGAGCGCGATCTGCGTCGGCGTCGCATGCAGGCCGTAGCGCCATTGCGCGTCGTTTTTCCAGTCGAGCGCGCGCATCGCGGCGAGATCGGGAAACACCACCGTCGACGCCCGCGTGACCGGCGTCGAGAACGATTCGAAGCCCGGCGTGATGTCGTCCTCGGCACGCACGATGCGGGTCTGCAGGCGGTGTTTGAGTTTGGATTCAGTCATGTGGAGCTCGATGAAATACACAGGGAAGCGGGCTTGAAGCAACCGCCGTGCGCGACTCAAGATGCCCGGCGTGCGTACGCATCAGTCGCCGGTTTGCAGGTTGCTGACGCCGCCCACCGGGTGCCCGCCGGCAGCGGATGCCGGCGTGGGAGCCGCCACTGCGCCGTTCGCGGCAGCCGGCTGCGGAGTTGGGGTGGCCGGCTTGGCCGCCGCGCCGGCCGAAGCGGCCGCAGGTGCCGCCTGCCCCGCCGCCAGAGGCTTCAGGTTGAATTCCTGAGGGTTCGAATCGTCGACGTTCATGCGGTCGCCTTCGAGCGAGCCGTCCGCTGCGAACTTGCCGACCCAGTTGCCGGTGATATGCGTGCCGTCGTTCGATTCTTCGACTTCGAGCGTATCGCCGACGCGATCGCCGGCGATCAGGATCACCTCGCCGTTATCGGTGTACTGATACTCGCCGTGCACGCCGGAAGGATCGTCGGTCTTGGGCCCGAGCCGCAGCACGATCGGCCGCGCGCCGAGCGTGCCCACGTAGCGCGGAAACTTCGCGAACTCGGGGCTCGGTTTCAGCGGCAGCTGGATCGGCGGCGGCGCGGCCAGCTCCTTGACTGCATCGCTTTCCGCCCACGCCTGCGACGGCATCCACAGCACCGTGCCGGCACACAGCAGCGCGGCGACGCTTGCCACCGCGCCGGCGCGCCGACGCAACGTGCGCGTTGCCGAACCCTTCGTCACTTTCGCTTCCCGCATCCTGTCGATCCTTGTTGCTGGTTCCTGCTTGCTACCTATGCCGGGCCGGCCTGCCGTGCGCGGTCACAGACGCTCGAAAACCGCCGCGATCCCCTGGCCGCCGCCGATGCACATCGTGACGAGCGCATAACGCCCGCCGATGCGCTGCAGCTCGTACAGCGCCTTCACGGTGATCAGCGCGCCGGTCGCGCCAATCGGATGGCCGAGCGAAATGCCCGAGCCATTCGGGTTGACCTTGGCCGGATCGAACCCGAGCTCCTTGCTGACCGCACAGGCCTGCGCGGCGAATGCCTCGTTGGCCTCGATCACGTCGAGATCGGCGACCGTCAGACCCGCCCGCTCGAGCGCCTTGCGGCTTGCCGGCACCGGCCCGATGCCCATATACGCCGGATCGACGCCCGCATGCGCGTACGACACGAGCCGCGCCAACGGCTTCACGCCGCGCCGCTCGGCGACGCTGCGCTCCATCAGCACGACGGCCGCGGCCGCGTCGTTGATGCCCGACGCGTTGCCCGCCGTCACCGTGCCGTTGTCCTTCACGAACACCGGCTTCAGCTTCGCGAAATCGTCGGCGGTTGCGTTCAGCCGCGCGTGCTCGTCGGTGTCGAATACGACGTCGCCCTTCTTCGACGCGAGCGTGATCGGCAGAATCTGTTCCTTGAAGTAGCCGCTCGTGATCGCGTGAGCCGCGCGACGGTGCGACTCGAGCGCGAGCGCGTCCTGCGCGTCGCGCGAGATGTCGTACTTGCGCGCGACGTTCTCGGCGGTCACGCCCATATGGATCGACTGGAACGGATCGTTGAGCGCGCCGACCATCATGTCGACCAGACGCGCATCGCCCATGCGCTGACCGAAGCGCGCGGCCGGCATCGAGTACGGCGCGCGGCTCATGTTTTCAGCGCCGCCGCCGATCGCGATATCGGCGTCGCCGAGCAGCACGCTTTGCGCGGCCGACACGATGGCCTGCAAGCCCGAGCCGCACAGCCGGTTCACCGTCAGCGCGGGGGTATGCTGCGCGACCCCGCCGTTGATCGCCGCGACCCGCGCGAGATACATGTCTTTCGGCTCGGTGTGCACGACGTTGCCGAACACGACGTGCCCGACTTCATCGCCCGACACGCCCGCGCGCTCGAGCACTTCGCGCACGACGCGCGCGCCGAGATCGGTCGGGGCAAAATCCTTCAGGCTACCGCCGAACGTGCCGATTGCCGTGCGCACACCGCTTACCACCACTACGTCCCGTTGCATCGCTTGCCCCTCCTGTTGTCTCCAGCTCGCCTGGATGATTGCGCCAACGCGGGCCATGCTGCGCCGCGCGCGGCTTACGTAATATCTAGCCCGCCAGCAGCCGCTCGACGGTCTCGCGCGACGGGATCGGCGCGACCGCGCCATAACCTTGCGTCGACAGCGCGGCGGCGACGTTCGCGTAGCGCGCGGCCGCAAATGGATCGTCGCCCGCAACGATGCGCGCGATGAATGCGCCGCCGAAGCAGTCGCCGGCGCCAGTCGCATCGACCGCATCGACGACGTGACCCGGCACGACGCGTCGCTCGTTAGGCGTCGCGATATACGAGCCGTCCTTGCCGAGCTTCAGCGCGACCACGCTCGGCCCGTGCGACAGCAGAAAATCGACGATTTCGTCGCGGCCGGTCAGCCCTGTCAGTTCGGTGACGTCGTCCCAGCTCGGCAGGCAGATGTCGGTCTGGCGGATCGCCTCGAGCATCACCGCACGCGCCCGCGCGAGCGGCCACAGCTTCAGACGCAGATTGGTATCGAAGCTCACGCGCACGCCATTCGCGCGCGCATGCGCGATCGCTTCGAGCGCGGCGTCGCAAGCGCTGACGCTGATCGCGAGACTGATGCCGGACAGATGAACGACCTTCGCCGCCGCGAGCGCGTCGCGCGGCAGATCGGCGGGCGCATAGCGGCTCGCCGCCGAGCCCGCGCGCAGATAGTCGAACGCGTGGCCGTTGGGGCCGTGAGACACGAAATAGACGCCGGTCGACGCTTGCGCATCGATGCGCACGAACGACGTGTCGACCTGTTCGCGCTCCCACAGATCGACCAGCAGGCGTCCGAAATGATCGGCGCCGACCGCCGATACGAAGCCGGTCCTCGCACCCTGGCGCGCGGCCGCGATGCAGAAGTTCGACGTGTCGCCGCCGAAGCCTTGCAGGTAGTTCGGCTGATCCTTCGCCGACTGGTTGAATTCGATCATCGCCTCGCCGAGCGCGAGGATGTCCGGTGTTTGAGCTTCAGGCCGTGCGGCCGCGCCGAGCGCCATCGCTTAGACCTCACCCCACAAATCGTGGCCGTCCGCGCCGGTGATCTTCACCGACACGAAATCGCCGACCTTGTAGCGCTTCGATGCTTTGGTAGACGGCGCGATATAGACGACGCCGTCGATCTCCGGCGCGTCCGCCGCGGTGCGGCCGATGCCGCCGTCCGCGTTGATCTCGTCGACCAGCACCTTCAGCGTCTTGCCAACCTTCTTCGCGATGCGCTTCGCCGACACCTGCTCGGCCACTTCCATGAAGCGCGCCCGACGTTCCTCACGTACTTCGTCGGGCAGCGCACCGTCGAGTTCGTTCGCGCTCGCGCCTTCGACCGGCGAATACGCGAAACAGCCGACGCGATCGAGCTCCGCCTCGCGGATGAAATCGAGCAGCGTCTCGAACTGCTCTTCAGTCTCGCCCGGGAAGCCGGCGATGAACGTGCTGCGGATCGTCAGATCCGGGCAGATCTCGCGCCACGCCTTCACGCGCTCCATCACCTTCTCGGCGTTGGCCGGGCGCTTCATGCGCTTGAGCACTTCCGGATGCGCGTGCTGGAACGGCACGTCGAGATACGGCAGCACGTGGCCCTTGTACGGACCCGCGGCCATCATCGGAATCACTTCGTCGACGCTCGGGTACGGATACACGTAATGCAGGCGCACCCACGCGCCGTATTGCGCGGCGAGTTCGCCGAGCGCGGCGACCAGATCCGTCATGCGCGTCTTGATCGGCTTGCCGTTCCAGAAGCCGGTGCGGTATTTGACGTCGACGCCGTATGCGCTCGTGTCCTGCGAAATCACGAGCAGCTCTTTCACGCCGGACTTGAACAGATTCTCGGCTTCGAGCATCACCTCGGCGACCGGGCGCGATACCAGATCGCCGCGCATCGATGGGATGATGCAGAACGTGCAGCGATGATTGCAGCCTTCGGAAATCTTCAGGTACGCGTAGTGGCGCGGCGTGAGCTTGACGCCCGCTGCAGGCACCAGATCGACGAACGGATCGTGCGGCTTCGGCAGATGGCTGTGCACCGCCTGCATCACCTCGCCGACCGCGTGCGGGCCGGTCACCGCGAGCACCTTCGGATGCACTTCCTCGATCAGCCCAGAACCGCTCGCGCTCTTCTTCGCGCCGAGGCAGCCGGTGACGATCACCTTGCCGTTTTCGTTGAGCGCTTCGCCGATCGCGTCGAGGCTTTCCTGCACGGCTTCGTCGATGAAGCCGCAAGTGTTGACGACCACGAGGTCGGCGCCGTCATAGGTACCGGAGATTTCGTAGCCTTCGGCGCGCAGCTGCGTGATGATCTGCTCGGAATCGACGAGGGCCTTGGGGCAGCCGAGGGAAACGAAGCCGACTTTCGGCGTGGCGCCCGGCGCGGCCGGAGCGTTCGAGGGGGTGGAAGACATGGGGAACCGCTTGAAGACGTTAAACCCTGAATTGTAGCGGTTCGCCACCGCCACCGCTCGTAAGTCTTTGAATTCTAGTCTTCAAACGGGGATCGCTTCAGCCGGTTCGGGTTGATTCAGCTCGCTATTTTCGTCGCTAAAAACGTGCTCACGCGTTGGCGCCGACGCGCCTGCGGCCGCCAGCGCCTGGCCGATCACCGTAAGAATTTCGTCAGAGTCCTGCACGCGCCGGATCGCCGCATGCAGTTCGGCCGCTTGCGGCCAGGTCCGCTGCAGGTAGCTGAGCCACTGCTTGACGCGGCCGTGCTCATGGGTCAGCGAGCCGTGCGCCCGCAGCTTGTTCAGGTAGCCGACGATCGAACCCAGCACCTGCGGCCATTCGTCGGCCGACGCACACGGGTCCATGAGCCCGCGGATTCGCTGCGCGAGGAATGGGTCCGACACAGCGCCGCGGCCAATCATCACGTCCGTGCAGCCGCTGACCGAGCGGCAGCGCTGCCAGTCCGCGACTGTCCAGACCTCGCCGTTCGCGATGACGGGCACATCGACGGCGTCGTCGATATGCGCGACCCACTCCCAGTGCGCAGGCGGCCGGTAGCGGTCGTCGCGCGTGCGCGCATGCACGACGAGCGAGGCCGCGCCGCCGTCCACGAGCGCCTGCGCGCATTCGATCGCCCGCGACGTGTCGGACACGCCGAGGCGCATTTTTGCGGTCACCGCGATATCGGCCGGCACCGCGGCGCGCACGGCCGCGACGATCTGGTTCAGCAGCTTCGGGTTCGCGAGCAGCATCGCGCCGCCGCCATGCTGATTGACCACTTTGGCGGGACAGCCGAAGTTCAGGTCGATACCGTACGGTGACAGCGTGGCCGCGTACGCGGCGTTGCGCGCCATCCACTCGGGATCGCTGCCGAGCAGTTGAATCACCATCGGCGTGCCGCTGGCGGTCACGCTCGCGCGCAGGATCTCGGGCGCCTCGCGCTCATAGACGCGCGTCGGCAGCATCGAGCCCGTGATGCGGATGAACTCGGACACGCAGCCGTCGAAAGCGCCCGCGCTCGTCAGCACGTCGCGCAGCACGTAGTCCGCAAGCCCTTCCATTGGGGCGAGAAACAGCCGGCTCATGAGGATGTGGGTGAACGGCGGATCAGCGAAGAATGATCCGTGCGGCCTTCGCAACGGAAGACACGGACGCGATCAGGGAGACGGTCTGAAACATAAGGCGGGTCCAGCGGAAGGAAAACGATAACGGCGCTAGCAGCGATGTGCCGGCAGAGGGACGCAACGGACCTTGAACCGCGGCCTGAATCCGGTTCCGACGGAAAAGCGTCCCCACGCGCGGGCCAGTATTGTAGCGCGTCGGTGGCTGCGCAATCGTGTGAGCCATCTGGGAGATTGGCAACGGAGCAGCTGGACGCCAACGCTACGCGGACGGCCAGGAGCTGGCTCAGCCAGGTCGCGCGATCCCGTTGCAGCCATGAAGGTCGGCTTCGCGTCCGCGGGCTACCCCGAAGCCCTCGTCGACCCGAGCGGACCTCGCCGCCATTCACTCGTTCACTTCTTCTCCGGCTCCGGATTGCCCTGGGGCGTAGCCGGCGCATTACTCGCGTTGTTCGCATTGACAGCGCCGCCCGGCGTGAACGGGAACGTGGCGAACATGGTCTTCGCCTGGTTCTGCATCTGCTCCTGCATTTGCACGAACATGTTCTTCGACTGCTCGATATAGCTGGTCATCATGCCCTGCATCATCGGCGCCTGCATGTTCATGAACTGCGACCAGACCTCAGGGTTCATCGCCTTGCCTTCATAGAGATTCTTCGACTGGTCGGCGAGCTTCGCCTGAATGTCGATGAAGGCCTGGATGTTCTTCTCCAGATACGTGCCCATCATGCCCTGCATCGCATGACCGTAGAACCGGATGATCTGCGACAGCATCGACGACGAGAACATCGGCAGGCCGCCGCTCTCTTCTTCGAGAATGATCTGCAGCAGGATCGAACGCGTCAGGTCCTCGTTGCTCTTGGCATCGATCACCTTGAAATCTTCCTGATCGAGCACGAGCTGCTTCACATCAGTCAGCGTGATGTAGGTGCTCGTCTCCGTGTCGTAGAGCCGACGATTCGGATATTTCTTGATCAGTCGTTCGGCCGTTTTCTTTGTAGTAGTAGTCATGTAACGCCTTTAAGCTCGAGTTAAGCAAACGCGGAAACGGCGTCCGGGCTGTGCGATCGAATCGATTGCGCAGCCGGGACGCCGGGGAAACCATCTGAGCCGGAGCGCGCCGCCATCCGGTCCGGCGCGCCGATGGCTCAGCCCATATGCAAGCCGCCGTTCAGCGAAAAATCTGCGCCGGTGGCGAAGCCCGATTCGTCCGACGCGAGCCATGCGACGATCGAGCCGATTTCGTCCGGCTGACCGAGGCGGCGCACCGGAATCGTCGCGACGATTTTTTCCAGCACGTCCGGGCGGATGGCCTTGACCATGTCGGTGCCGATGTAGCCCGGCGACACGGTGTTGACCGTCACGCCCTTGGTCGCGACTTCCTGCGCGAGCGACATCGTAAAGCCGTGGATGCCTGCCTTCGCAGTCGAATAATTGGTTTGACCGAACTGGCCCTTCTGGCCGTTCACCGACGAAATGTTGATCACGCGGCCAAAGCCACGCTCGACCATGCCGTCGATCACCTGCTTGGTGACGTTGAACAGGCTCGTCAGGTTGGTGTCGATCACCGCGGTCCAGTCTTCGTGCGTCATCTTGCGGAACACAACGTCGCGCGTGATGCCGGCATTGTTGACCAGCACGTCGATCTCGCCGACTTCGGCCTTGACCTTGTCGAACGCGGCCTTGGTCGATTCCCAGTCGCCGACGTTACCCTCGGAGGCGACGAAGTCGAAGCCAAGCGCTTTCTGCTCGTCGAGCCACTTTGCACGGCGCGGCGAATTCGGGCCGCAGCCCGCGATCACCTTGAAGCCTTCCTTGTGCAGACGCTGGCAGATGCTGGTGCCGATGCCGCCCATGCCGCCCGTTACGTACGCAATTCGCTGTGTCATAAACCACACTCCGTTATCGTTGTCGAGGCGCCTGCCGGCGGCCTCGTGCCTCGCCTGATGCTGGTTCACGTTGCCGCCGGGCGACCGTCTGGCAACGCGCGCTGCCGGCCCGAGTCACCTGTTCCAGCACAGCGCGCCGCACTGCCAGTTGGCGTGCGGCGCGGCCAGATGGCTGTGCCGGCGAAGGCCGCGCGCGAACGGTCGCGGTCGCGCGCGGCGTACCCAGCGTACTTTAAACTCGCTCGACCGCGAGCGCGACACCCATGCCGCCGCCGATACACAACGACGCCAGACCCTTCTTCGCATCGCGCTTCTGCATTTCGTGCAGCAGCGTAACGAGAATCCGGCAGCCGGACGCGCCGATCGGGTGGCCGATCGCGATCGCGCCGCCGTTCACGTTGATCTTCGACGTGTCCCAGCCCATCTGCTTGTGCACGGCGAGCGCCTGTGCGGCAAACGCTTCGTTGATTTCCATCAGGTCGAGGTCGGCCGGCGTCCAGCCCGCGCGCTCGAGGCAGCGGCGCGAAGCCGGCACCGGGCCCATGCCCATCACCTTCGGATCGACACCCGCGTTCGCGTACGCCTTGATGCGCGCGAGCGGCGTGAGACCGAGCGCTTCCGCTTTCTTCAGCGACATCACGAGCACCGCGGCCGCGCCGTCGTTCAGGCCCGACGCATTCGCCGCCGTGACCGTGCCTTCCTTCGAGAACGCCGGCTTCAGGCCCGCGAGCGATTCGGCCGTCACGCCGTGACGCACGAATTCGTCGGTGGCGAAGCGCAGCGGCTCGCCCTTGCGTTGCGGAATCTCGACCGGCACGATTTCGTCGTTGAAGCGCCCTGCCTTCTGCGCGGCTTCCGCCTTGTTCTGCGACAGCGCCGCGAAGGCGTCCTGCTGTTCGCGCGTGATGCCGTGTTCCTTCGCGACGTTCTCAGCCGTCACGCCCATGTGGTACTGGTTGTACACGTCCCACAGGCCGTCGACGATCATCGAGTCGATCAGCTTCGCGTCGCCCATGCGGAAACCATCGCGTGAACCCGGCAGCACGTGCGGCGCGGCGCTCATGTTTTCCTGGCCGCCTGCGACGACGATGTCCGCATCGCCGGCGATGATCGCGTTGGCCGCGAGCATCACGGCCTTCAGACCGGAGCCGCAAACCTTGTTGATCGTCATGCCGGGCACGGCCGACGGCAAACCCGCCTTGATCAGCGCCTGACGCGCGGGGTTCTGACCGGATCCCGCCGTCAGCACCTGGCCCAAGATAACTTCGCTCACCTGTTCCGGCTTCACGCCGGCCCGTTCGAGTACGGCGCGCACCGCGATCGCTCCGAGTTCAGGTGCGGCAACCTTCGCCAGCGACCCACCAAACTTGCCCACTGCAGTACGAGCGGCCGATACGATCACAACATCAGTCATTTCCATATCCTCAGGGCATCCCGGCAAACTGCGCCGCAGCCCGTTACGTTAAAAATTGCGTCGCAACTTGCGTTGCTCTCACGCCTTCATCAACCAGACGCTCATTCACCTGCCAAACACCTATGCACCGGCCGACTGCACAGCAACTTCGAACGCGCGCGTCGGCCCGTGCGTGAAACCTACTCCCTCTGCCGCACGTAGCGGCCCGGCGCCGGCTCGATGACCGGGAATTCGTCGGAGCCCAGCGTGGCGCGCGGCTTCACCTTCTTGCCGCCGTACTGATCGAGCCAGTCGGTCCATTCGGGCCACCAGCTGCCGGGCACTTCCGTCGCCGCTTCGAACCATTCGTCCGCGCTTGCGGGCAGCGTCTTCGCGTCGCTCTCGAGCTTCCAGAAACTGCGCTTTTTCTTCGCGGGCGGATTGATCACGCCGGCGATATGACCCGACGCGCCGAGCACGAACTTCAGCGGTCCCGTGAGTAGCGGCGCGGACGCATACGCGGTTTGCCACGGCACGATATGGTCTTCGCGCGAACCGTAAATGAAGGTCGGCACGTCGATCTTCGACAGATCGATCGGCTCGCCGCAGGTGGTCAGCGCACCCGGCTCGCGCAGCTTGTTCTCCAGATACGTGTTGCGCAGATACCAGACGTACATCGGCCCCGGCACACTGGTCGAGTCGCTGTTCCAGTACAGCAGGTCGAACGGCACCGGCGTGCGGCCCTTCAGGTAGTTGTCGACGACGTAGTTCCATACGAGGTCGTTCGGACGCAGGAACGAGAACGTGTTCGCGAATTCGATGCCGCGCATCAGCCCCGGCGGCGCACCGTTCTTGCCGCCGATGGTTTGCTCGCGCATCTGCACGTGTGCCTCGTCGACGAACACGTCGAGCACGCCCGTGTCGGAGAAGTCGAGCATCGCGGTGAGCAGCGTCATCGACGCGGCCGGATGTTCGCCGCGCGCCGCGGCCACCGCGAGCGCGGTGGCGAGCAACGTGCCGCCGATGCAGAAGCCGAGCGTATTGATCTGCTCGCGGCCGCTGATCTGGCGCACGGTGTCGATGGAAGTCAGCACGCCCTCGGCGATGTAGTCGTCCCACGTCTTGTGCGCGATCGACTGATCGGCGTTGCGCCACGAAATCAGGAACACCTGGTGGCCCGAATCGAGCCCGTGCGCGACGAGCGAGTTTTCGGGCTGCAGGTCGAGGATGTAGTACTTGTTGATGCA
Organism: Paraburkholderia sp. BR13439; assembly: GCF_040948805.1. Classification (NCBI taxonomy): domain Bacteria; kingdom Pseudomonadati; phylum Pseudomonadota; class Betaproteobacteria; order Burkholderiales; family Burkholderiaceae; genus Paraburkholderia; species Paraburkholderia sp. BR13439. The sequence goes on from NZ_JBFPKN010000002.1 coordinate 467,736, forward strand.
CGGCGGCACGATCAGGAGCGGCCGCTCGCGCACGGTCGCCGTGCGCGGCTTGTACTGGATCAGCTGCAGCAGATCGTTCTCGAACACGACCGAGCCTTCGGTGTTCGCGAGGTTCTCGCCGACCGCGAAACGCGATTCGTCGGTTTGAGAAATCTTGCCGCGCTGCATGTCGCCGAGCAGGTTCATCACACCCTGGCGCAGGCTCTCGCCCTTGCTGTCGAGCAGCGTTTTCTGCGCTTCGGGATTCAGCGCGAAGAAGTTGCTCGGCGAGGCCGCTGCAGTCCACTGCTGGACCGCGAAGCGAATGCGCTCGCGGGTTTTCGGCTGGGTATCGAGCGCGTCGACCATCTGCTGCAGATAGCGCGCGTTCAGCAGATACCACGCGGCGGTGAACGCGTAGGCCGGCGCCTGGCTCCAGGCGTCCGCGCTAAAGCGCCGGTCCTTGAGCTCGGGCGCCTTGATCGCCGATGTGGTGGCCTGCTGGATCAGTTCCATCGCCTCGCGCGAATAGTCGGTTTGCAGCTTCTGCAAACGCTCGGGCGGAATCGCGGCGGTGGGAATGCTCAGCCCCGGCAGCGCGCCGGCGGCCAGCTTGCTGAAGTCGGGCATGCCGGGAAATGCCGGGATTTGCGGAAAGCCAGCCGTGAGCTGCGCGAGGTCCGGCATCTGCGGCATTGAAGGCATCTGGAATGCCGCGCCATTGGGCGGAGCGCCGAACGAACGCCAGGCGTTCATCCAGGCGTCGAGAAATTGCTGCATGCCTGCGGCTGACGATGCACCGCTCGTACCGGCCTGCTGCGTCTGCTCCTTCGAGGAGTCCGTGCTGGGGGAAGCTGAGGAATGAGATGCTGCCATGCCTGCTTTTGACCGGTAAGTCCTTGCGGACGGGTTGAGAGGCAGGTTCGTGCGCACGGAGCGATTGCTCGCGACTTCGTCACACCCTGTCCCATGAACGAGGAGGAGCTTAGAAGGAACATTCTTGCTCCCCATCACAAGGCATGTCAATGCTTGCTCCCGATTTTGCCGCGGTGCGATATTTTTTTAATTATCGTTTTCCCTGTATGGCAAATCGCGCTTTTGCGAATAAATGTTCCATGCCGCACGCAAATCAAAAAAGTCCAACGGCGCATGGCACTTAAGCATATTTGTCCGTTCGCTCGCCCGCAGAGCAGGCGGGGGATTCGCGCTATCGGCAATCCTTCCGGCAGTGCAACAAAAAATGTGTTTCAAGGCCCGGGGAAGGCCTTCAGTGACGGACCTGCCGTGCCATTCGTGAATTTCGACCCGGTGCGCATTGATGCAAAATAAAACAACGTTCGATTTTAAAAATATGACGAAATGCGCGCGCACCCGGAATCAATCGGCAATTGATTGCGCCTGTTCGTCGATCCAGATCAACGCGGCCATACGGCCGGTTTCGCGGTCACGGCGATACGAATAAAAGCGCTCGCGCAGCGTGACCGTGCACAGGTCGCCGCCGCTGATACGCGTAACGCCGAGCCGCTGCAGGCGCAAGCGCGCCAGCGCCGGCAGATTGGCGAGATATTTGCCGGCATTCGCGGGATGTGCGACGAACGCCTTCGCGGTCGCATCGCGTTGTGCGTCGTCGACATCAGTCATGAAGGCGTCACGGACGTCTGCACCGACTTCGAACGCGTTGGGCCCGATCGACGGTCCGAGGTACGCATACAACTCGGCGGCCGGCACGCCCGCCAGCGCCGCGACCCGCGCGGCGGTCTGCTCGACGATGCCCGCCGCGAGTCCGCGCCAGCCGGCATGCGCGGCGCCGACCGCGCGCCCCGCTTCGTCGCACAACAGCACCGGCATGCAATCGGCCACCATCACGACGCACGCGATGCCCGCGCGATCGGTGACGCTCGCGTCGGCGCGCGCCGGCGCGCCATGCTCGCGCGCGTGCGCGACTGCATCCTCGGCGCGCACGATGCCGGCGCCGTGGATCTGTTCGAGCCACGCGGCCTCGCGAACACCGGTCAGCGCGACGAGCCGTGCGCGATTGCTCGCGACCGCGGCCGGATCGTCGCCGGTCTTCATGCCCAGGTTCAGCCCGCCGGGCTGGTCGGCGCCGTCGCGCCAGCGGCCGAACGGCGCGTCGCTGACGCCGCCGTCGCGCGTGGTGACGAGCGCGCGCACGCGCGGCGAGACGTTCCATGCGGGCTGCACGACATCGGCAAAACCCAGCTCCGGCAGATTGGCGCTCATGCGTGATCGTCCTCGTCGTGGTCGCTGTCTTCATCGTACGCGCCATCGTCGAACGATGCATCGTAGTCCTCGTCCTCGTCATACGCGTCGTCGAACTCGCCGGCGTCGTCGCGACCGAGGCCGAGCGCGGCCGACAATGCCTCGATGTCGGCCGGCACGTCGGCGCGCCATTGCATCGAGCGGCCGGTCTTCGGATGGATCAGGCCGAGCCGCCACGCGTGCAGCGCCTGGCGCGCGAAGCCGTCCGGCAGCGGCGTGACCGAGCGCTTGCCGCGCGCGCGTCCGTAGACGGGGTCTCCGAGCAGCGGATGACCGATATGCGCGCAATGCACGCGAATCTGATGCGTGCGCCCGGTCTCCAGATCGCAGTGGATCGCCGTGACCGGCTGACGCTGCCAGATCGCCGCGGCCACGCGTCGAAAATGCGTGCGCGCCGGCTTGCCGGCCGCGCCCGTCACCACGGCCATGCGCGTGCGCTCGCGCGGGTCGCGGCCGATCGGCGCGTCGATCGTGCCTTCGTCGGGCATGTTGCCCCACACGAGCGCGAGGTAGCGGCGCTTGACCGTGCGCGCCTGCAACTGACGCACGAGGTCGGTCTGCGCCTCGAGCGTGCGCGCGACCACCATCAGTCCCGAAGTCTCCTTGTCGAGCCGATGCACGATGCCCGCGCGCGGCAGACCCGCCGCGGCCTCGCCATAGCGGTGGAGCAGTCCGTTCAGCACGGTGCCGCTCCAATTGCCGGCCGCCGGATGCACGACCATGCCGGCCGGCTTGTTGATGACGACCAGCGTGTCGTCCTCGTAGACGATCTCGAGCGGCACCGGCTCGGGCGTGAAGGCGAGCTGCTCGGGCAGCAGATCGGGCACGAGCTCGATCGTGGCACCGAGCGGCACCGGCTGGCGAATCTTCGCCGGCTTGCCGTCGACACGCACCCGCTGCGCCTCGATCCAGCTTTGCAGACGGCTGCGCGAGAACTCCGGGAATACTTTGGCGAGCACCTTGTCGAGGCGCTCGCCGGCCAGTTCGTCGGGCACCACGACGCTACGCGGCGCTTCGTCGACCGCGCGCGCGGGTACGGGCGCCGCCGTGGCCGCGGAGCCTTGCGGACCGCTTTCGGCGAGTGCGTCGCCGGCGAAATCGTCATCGAGGGAATCGACGCCCAACGCGTCGGCCGGGTCGGCGCTTACGCTATAATCTTTGTTGCTATTCCCGGCGCCTGCGGTGCCTGGAGTATTTGAGCGGGTCATTGAATCTGGGTCACCTGGACGTAAAGCTAGACTGGAAAATGCGAGCCTTGAACACCATCACTGAAGCGGCGATCAATTTGGCGGCCATCAAGAAGGCGGCCCGGAAAGTGGCCGGATACATTGCGTGCGCCGCGGCCGTCGTCGCTGTTGCGGCTTGCCACGGCCTGCCGGAGAAGACCGACGAAACGGCAACGTGGAACAACAACAAATTATATACGGAGGCGAACGACGCCCTGACCGGTGGTGACTGGGGCAAGTGCGCGAAGTATTTCGAGCTTCTCGAGGGCCGCGACCCGTTCGGCCACTTCGCCCAGCAGGCGCAAATCAACGTCGCGTACTGCAACTGGAAAGACAACGAAAACGCCGCCGCCGACCAGGCCATCGACCGCTTCATCCAGTTGCACCCGGATCACCCGGACATCGCCTACGCGTATTACCTGAAGGGCATGATCCACTTCAATGACGACCTCGGTCTGTTCGGCCGCTTCTCGGGCCAGGATATGAGCGAGCGCGATCCGAAGTCGCTGCGCGAGTCGTATGACGCGTTCAAGGTCGTGGTGGACCGCTTCCCGAACAGCAAGTACGCGCCCGACGCTGCGCAGCGCATGCGCTACATCGTGAACGCGCTGGCATCGCACGAAGTCCACGCGGCGGACTACTACTACCGCCGCGGCGCCTATGTCGCCGCGATCAACCGCGCGCAGCTCGCCTTGCGCGAGTACAAGAACGCGCCCGCCATCGAAGACGCGCTGCACATCATGATTCTGTCGTACCAGAAGCTGAACAACCAGCAACTCGCTGACGACACGCGCCGCGTGCTGGCCGGCACTTTCCCCGACAGCCCGTACGTGACCGGCCACGCACGGCCCGGCACGGCGAAGTCGTGGTGGCAGTTCTGATTCCCCACGCGCCGACGGCACACTGACCGTCGTCTGAAAACGAAAACGCCACGACCTCGGTCGTGGCGTTTTCGTTTGTGCGCGCCGCGAGACTCAATCGCGCTCGAACAGCGCAATCGATTCCACGTGCGACGTATGCGGGAACATATTGACGACGCCCGCGCCCACCAGCCGATAGCCGGCCTCATGCACGAGCAGTCCGGCATCCCGCGCGAGCGTGCCCGGCGCGCACGACACGTAGACGATGCGCTTCGGCAGCGGCCCGTTGCCGCTCTGCGCGATCTCCGCGAGCGCCTTCGCGATCGCGAGCGCGCCTTCGCGCGGGGGATCGACCAGGAACTTGTCGAAGTGGCCGAGCGCGCGCAGGTCGTCGGCGGTGACTTCGAACAGATTGCGGCACGCGAACGACGTATGCCCGGCGACGCCATTGAGCTCCGCGTTCGCGAGCGCGCGCTGGGTCAGCACTTCGCTGCCCTCGATGCCGACCACTTCCCGCGAAATTCGCGCGAGCGGCAGCGTGAAATTGCCGATCCCGCAGAACAGGTCGAGCACGCGGTCCGTGCGCGCCGGCGCCAGCAGGCGCAACGCGCGGCTCACCAGCACACGGTTGATCGCGTGATTGACCTGGGTGAAATCGGTCGGCTTGAACGGCATGCGAATGCCGTATTCCGGCAGCGTGTAGTCGAGCTGCACGTCGAGCGGATAAAGCGGCGTGACTGTGTCGGGACCACCCGGCTGGACCCAGAACTGCACCTTGTGCTCGTCCGCGAACTCGCGCAGCACCTGCTCGTCCGCGGCTGTCAGCGGTTCGAGGTTGCGCACGACGAGCGCCGTGACTGAGGAGCCGACTGCGAGCTCGAGCTGCGGCATACGGTCGTAGATCGACAGCTTGCGGACCATGAAGCGCAGCGGCATCAGCATCGCCGACACATGCGGCGGCAGCACCTCGCAGGTCTTCATATCGGCGATATAGCTGCTCTTCTTCTCGTGAAAGCCGATGCGCATGCCGCCGCGCTCCGGCAGATAGCGCACCGCGAGCCGCGCGCGATAGCGATAACCCCAGGACGGCCCGTGAATCGGCCGGAACACCGTTTCGGGGCGCAGCTTCGCCAGATGCTGCAGGTTGTCCTCGAGCACGCGCTGCTTGACCGCCACTTGCGCGCGCATGTCCAGATGCTGCATCGAGCAGCCGCCGCAGATGTTGAAGTACGTGCATTTCGGCGTCGTGCGGATCACGCTTTCGCGGAACACCTGGACGACTTCGGCCTGCTCGAATTTCGGCTTGCTGCGATGCGTCGAATAACTGACGAGTTCACCCGGCAGTGCGCCCTCGACGAACACAACCTTGCCTGGCGTGCCGTCTTCACTCGCGGTGCGGCCCACGCCGCGCGCTTCCATATCGAGCGAAACGATTTCGATGACCGGTTCGTTGCCGGTAATGACGGGCGCCGGCGCCGGGGCGTGCGCCTTCGCATGCTTCGATGAGCGCCGCGGCGAGCGACGTTGGGGGGCAGTTCGGGACACCTGCGGACTTCCTGACAAACTATGGGGAAAGGCGAGATTGTAGACCAAGCGCCGAGCCTGCCAGTGGCGTGGTCTGGACCACGCCCGGAGCGCGTGTGGATCGCGGTCCGGATCGCGGCGCGGCGCCCCAGCGGACGCGCTACTCGCGCGCCGTTACGGCTCGAACGCCGCCAGATACTCGGCCCACTGTGGCGCGGTCTCCAGCGCCAGCGCATTCTTCACGAGGTTGATCTCATCAGCATACTCCGACGGCGAAAAGCCGCCGCGCATCAACTGGAAGCGGCAATACAGCAGATACGTATTGACGACGTCGGTCTCGCAGTAATTGCGGATTTCCTCGATGCGCCCTTGCTGGAACGCCTGCCACACCTGACTGCCGTCCATGCCCATCTTGCCCGGAAAGCCGCACATCTTCGCGAGCGCGTCGAGCGGCGCGTTAGCGCGCGCCTGGTACATTGCGAGCACGTCCATCAGGTCGGTGTGGCGCGCGTGGTAGCGGCTGATATAGTTGTTCCACTTGAAGTCGCGGTCGTCCTCGCCGAGATCCCAGAACCGGTAGGCCGGGATGCCGTTGACGAGCGCGCGATAGTTGAGCACCGGCAGATCGAATCCGCCGCCGTTCCACGACACGAGCTGCGGCGTGTACTTTTCGATCACGCGATAGAACGACTGCACGAGCGTCGCCTCGCCGTCCTCGGGCGTGCCGAGCGAGCGCACGCGAAAACCGTTGTTGTCGCGGAACACGCAGGAAATCGCCGCGACCCGTTGCAGGTGATGCGGCAGAAAATCGCTGCCGGTTTTTTCCCGGCGCGCGGCGAACGCGTGCTCGGCGACATCGGCGTCGCTCATCGACGCGGGCAAATCTTCAAGACGGCGGATGCCGGCGACATCGGGAATCGTCTCGATGTCGAAAACAAGAATCGGTGTCATCAGGTCAGAGAACGGCGTCTTTGCGGACACCGTTTGAGGCGAAGAAGCGCTTGAGCCGCACCAGCGCTTCCTGTTGGATCTGGCGCACACGCTCGCGCGTAAGGCCCATTTCGTCGGCCAGCTCCTCGAGCGTGGCGGGCTCGATATGATTCAGACCGAAGCGCCGCTCGATCACATGGCGGTGCTTGTCCGACAAACGCGCGAGCCATGCGCGTGTCAGCGTTTCGAGCTCGCGATGCTGCACCTCGGCGTCTGGCGACTGGCTCTGGTCGTCCGACAGCAAATCGAGCAGGCTGCTCGCCGGATCGAGGTCGAGCGGCGCGTCTAGCGACGCGGTGTGCTCGTTCAGCGCGAGGATGTCGGTGACTTCGTCGGTGGTCTTGCCGGTCAGATAGGCGATGTCGTCGATGCTCGCGTCGCGGCGCTCGGCGGCTTCGCCCGAATTCATCGAGTTCTTTTCCAGATGGCGCTTCGCGCGCAACACCTGGTTGAGCTCACGAATCACATGCACCGGTAGCCGCACGGTGCGGGCCTGGTTCATGATCGCGCGCTCGATGCTCTGGCGAATCCACCACGTCGCGTAAGTCGAAAAACGGAAGCCGCGCGTCGGATCGAATTTTTCGATTGCGTGCATCAGGCCGAGATTGCCCTCCTCGATCAGATCGAGCAGCGGCACGCCGCGATTCAGATAACCCTTGGCAATGCTGACGACCAGCCGCAGATTGCGCTCGATCATCACCTGCCGCGCTTCGAACTCGCCGGCCTTGGCAAGGCGCGAATATTTCTGCTCTTCCTCGACGGTGAGCAGCGGCTTCACGCTGATGCGGTTTAGATAATGCTGGATCGTGTCGGCCGTGAGTTCGGCCTGCAGCAGTGCGCGGAAATCGTCGGCGTCGGGCACAGCGTCGCCGGTGCTTTCGCGCGCTTCGGAGCCCTCGCTGTCGTCGAGGCCGCTCTGGCGTTCGTCGAGATCGCGCTCCTCGACGATCTCCTCTTCCACTTCCGAAGCGCCGCTTTCGTCCACTGCGGCGGACGTGACTTCGCTGATCGTCTCAGACTCGGCTTGCGGCGGGCGGCGCTTCGATTTCGGCATGGTCGTATCGCTTATTGCGGCGGCAAGTACTTCAGTGGGTCGACTGGTTTACCCTGTCGGCGAACTTCGAAATGCAACATCACGCGGTCGGAATCGCTATTGCCCATCTCAGCGATCTTCTGCCCTTTCGTTACCGCGTCCCCCTCTTTTACCATCAAAGCGCGGTTGTGTGCATACGCGGTGAGATAAGTTGCATCATGCTTGATGATAATGAGATTGCCGTAACCACGCAGCCCATTTCCCGCATAGACGACGCGACCATCGGCCGACGCTTTAACCGGCTCGCCCGCGGAGCCGCCGATATTGACGCCTTTGTTGGTCGAGTCGTTGAACGTGTTGAGCAGCGGACCGCGCACCGGCCATGCAAATGCTACGTTGCCCGCCGCCGCGCTGCCGAGCTCGGCGTTCGCCGCAGAGGAATTGGCCGGAGGCGCAGCTACCGCGCCGTTCGCGGGCGTACCGTTCGTCGCGCCGCCGTAGAGCGGCGGCATCGCGGCGCCGACCGCGGCCGGCGCGTTGCTGTTCAGCGGCGCGCTTTGCACCGCGCCCGTGCTGCCGATCGGCGCGGTCGACACGCCCGGCGTCATGGCCGCGGTATTCGCACCCGGCGGCACGACGCGCAGCAGCTGGTCGACTTCGATCTGATTCGGATTGGTCAGGTTGTTCCACGTCGAGATGTCGCGGTAATTCTGGCCGTTTTCGAGCGCAATGCGGTACAGCGTATCGCCCGGCTTCACGCGATAGTAACCGGGCGGCGGCGGACCGAGCGGCACCGCCGGTTGCGCCGCGCCCTGCGCGGTGGAGAGCACGCCCCCGCCGGAGCGGTCGACGACGGGCGCCTGGTCGAGCCGGGATGCACAGGCCGTCATCAACAGGGACAAGGCGAGCACGCACACGCTGCGCTGGGTTACGGTCAGGGGGGTATTCGGGGTGGTTCTCTGCATCGCGCGCAACATACTCATCGGTGTCAAATCACTCCGGATTTTAAGGGTACAAAGAAAACGCGATCAAGCCGCGACTCGCGCCATTGCGCGGGCCCGAGGCGCTCGACCAGCGTCAGCACCTGGCTCTGTCCTTCCTGCGAGCCGACCGGCGCAACCAGACGTCCGCCGATCGCAAGCTGCTCGAGCAGCGCCTGTGGAACGTCGAGCCCGGCAGCCGCGATCACGATCGCGTCGAACGGCGCCGCCGACGGCAAACCGAGCCGCCCGTCGCCGTAATGCAGCCGGATATTCGGAATGCGCAGCGGACGCAGATTCGTCTTCGCGCGCTCGGACAGTGGCTTGATGCGTTCAATCGAATAAACCTCGCGCGCGACCTGGCTCAGCACCGCTGCCTGATAGCCGCAACCAGTGCCGATTTCGAGCACCGTGTTCGGCGCGCGCCCGGCCGCCGCGAGTTCGATCATCCGCGCGACCACGGACGGCTTCGAGATGGTCTGGTGATGACCGATCGGCAGCGCGGCATCTTCGTACGCCTGGGCCGCAAGACCCGGATCGACGAACATGTGGCGCGGCACCGCCGCCATCGCGTTCAGCACACGCTGGTCGCTGACGCCATTGGCTCGCAGGCGTTCGACCATCCGTTCGCGAACCCGTTCCGAGGTCAACGCGAGGGCGTTGTTCATCGCGCTGCTGCTTGCGCCGCCGAATGCGCCGCTCATCGCACCGGCTGGCGCGGCGTTCGACCCGGGTTTCGCGCTTTGCTGCGGTTGCGGCTGAAGTGGCGGTGTCGGACGTGCGCTGGGTGCAGACGCACGCGTCGAGGTTTTGCCTGGCTTGACCGACGACTTCGGTGATTGCATGACAGGCTGACCCGCCAATGCGCTGGACAACGAGTTCGCCGTTGTCTTTGCGACTGGCGCGGCCTGCGGCTTCGGCGGCATCCCTCCGGTGGTTCCGGTTGGCGAGCCCAACGTAGCGCTCTGCGTCTTCGCCTGGGGAATCACCTGGGGTCGCGTCGCCGGCGTTGACGTTGTTTGCGCCGCAGCGGAGGTCCTCGCTTGCGCCCGTGCGGCCGCGCCGCCCTGCGTCGGTTTCGCCGACTGCTGCCGCGCATTCAACGCCGCGCTCGCCGCGAGCGCCGCCGCGCGCATCTCCCCCGGACGTCCCTCGGGCCGGCGCGGTTCGCGCACCAGGTCCTCGAGACCTAGCGGAAAGCGCTTCGCGCGCTCGCCGGTCATGAACTGCCGCTCCCGGCGCGTAGCCAGTCGCGCGCCGCGGGCAGCATTTGCGTGTAGGTCAGATCGAGCTGCAGCGGCGTGATCGACACGGCGCCGTTCGCGACCGCGTGGAAGTCCGTGCCTTCGCTCGCGTCGCGCGCCTGGCCCGAGGCGCCGATCCAGTAGATCGGTTCGCCGCGCGGATTGGTTTGGCGGATCACCGGCTGCGACGGATGACGTTTGCCGAGTCGGGTGATCTCCCAGCCGCGCAGTTGGTCATACGGCAGGTTAGGAATATTGACGTTCAGCAGCGGATGTCCCGGCAACGGCCGCTCGAGATAATGCGCGACGATTTCGGCGGCAACGCGCGCCGCGTCTTCGAGATGCACCCAGTCTTTGTCGACCAGCGAAAACGCGATGGCCGGCACGCCGAACATGATGCCTTCGGTGGCGGCCGCGACGGTGCCGGAATACAGCGTGTCGTCGCCCATGTTCTGGCCGTTGTTGATACCCGACACGACGAGGTCCGGTGTATGGTCGAGCATGCCGGTCAGTGCGATGTGCACCGAGTCGGTCGGTGTGCCGTTCACGTAGTAGAAGCCATTCGCCGAACGCAGGACCGAGAGCGGCCGCCACAGCGTCAGGGAATTCGACGCGGCGCTGCAGTTCTGTTCGGGAGCCATCACGGTGACGTCGGCGATCGGCTTCAGCGCTTCGTAAAGCGCGGCGAGGCCCGGCGCCAGATAACCGTCGTCGTTGCTGAGTAGGATTCGCATGCGCCGATTGTAACCGAGGAAAGATGGCACGCGAACGACATGGTCGGCGTCTCTGCATGGCGCGCACGAGCGTCGTGCGAGCCGGGTTTATTCAGGTGCGCGGAGCTTGTGCCGAACGCAAGGATGCTGCTTTGAGCCGCAATCCGCAGCGCAATGAATCGTACGGTCGTGCGCTTTGCTTTACACTCGAAACCGTTGCGAACCCTGAACGATATGGAGCCACGATGCGCGCGATTCGCTGCAAACAGTACGGGCCGCCCGAGAGCCTGGTCGTCGATAACCTGCCGGATCTCGAACCGCCGCCAGGCCATGTCGTGATCGACGTGAAGTCCGCAGCCGTCAATTTTCCCGACGGGCTGATCATCGAGAACAAATACCAGTTCAAACCGCCGCTGCCGTTCACGCCGGGCTCGGAAGCCGCGGGCATCGTGCGCGCGGTGGGCGAAGGCGTCACGCAGTTCAGGCCCGGTTCGCGCGTGGCCGCGTTCATCGGCTCCGGCGGTTTCGCCGAACAGGCGCTCGCACCCGCCGCAGCCTGCGTGCCGCTCGACGACGATGTGTCGTTCGAACTCGCGGCCGCGTTCACGCTCGCATATGGCACCTCGCATCACGCGGTGGTCGATCGCGGCGCGCTGCAGCCTGGCGAGACGATGCTCGTGCTAGGCGCGGCCGGCGGCGTCGGCCTCGCGGCGGTCGAAATCGGCAAGGCGCTCGGCGCGCGCGTGATCGCGGCGGCATCGAGCGACGAAAAGCTCGCGACCTGCGTCGAGCACGGCGCGGACGCGACGATCAACTACAGCAGCGAGGATCTGCGCGAGCGCATCAAGGCACTCACCGACGGCAAAGGCCCGGACGTGATCTACGACCCGGTCGGCGGCGTGTATGCGGAGCCGGCGTTTCGGAGCATCGGGTGGAGGGGGCGTTATCTGGTGGTCGGCTTTGCCAACGGCGAGATCCCGAAGCTGCCGCTGAACCTGATGTTGCTCAAGGGCGCGAGCGTAGTCGGCGTATTCTGGGGCGATTTCGCGAGGCGTGAGCCGCAGCGCAACCGCGCGGCATTCGAGCAGATGACCGGCTGGATTCGCGAAGGCAAGCTCAAGCCCTATGTGTCCGCCCGCTATTCCCTCGACGACACCGGCCGCGCGTTGCGCGACATGGCCGAGCGTCGCGTGATCGGCAAGGTGGTCATCACGCCGTAGCGCAAGCAATCAGGCAGCATGAAAAACGGCGCGGCGCCCGAAGGCGATTTCGGACACCGCGCCGCTTGCGATCTACGCTCACAGCTTCTCGGTATCTCCGGTGCGCGGCTGCCACTTCATCAAACGCCGCTCCGCGATCCCGACGATCGCGTCGAGAATCAGCGCGAACGCGGTGAGCACCAGAATGCCCGCGAACACGGTGTTGATGTCGAAGGTGCCTTCGGCCTGCAGGATCAGATAGCCGACGCCGCGCGCCGAACCCAGATACTCGCCCACCACCGAACCGACGAACGCCAGCCCCACCGACGTATGCAGGCTCGAAAACACCCAGCTCATCGCGCTCGGCAGATAGACGAAGCGCAGCAGCTGTTTGCGGTTCGCGCCGAGCATGCGCGCGTTTGCGAGCACGACCGGGCTCACTTCCTTCACGCCCTGGTAGACGTTGAAGAACACGATGAAGAACACCAGCGTGACGCCGAGCGCGACCTTCGACCAGATGCCGAGGCCGAACCACACGCCAAAGATCGGCGCGAGAATCACGCGCGGCATCGAGTTCGCGGCCTTCACGTACGGATCGAACAGCGCGCTCGCGGTCGGCGCGAGCGCAAGCCACAAACCGACGCCGAGCCCGATCGCGGTGCCGAACACGAACGCGAGCACGGTCTCGACGAGCGTGATCCACAGGTGCAGGTAGATCTCGCCGCTCGTGAACCACTCCCAGATCCGCTGCAGCACTTTCTGCGGCTCGCCGAAGAAGAACGCCGCCTTGTTCGGATCGTCGAAATAGAACGGCGGCACCAGCGTCGGACTCGTCAGCACGTACCACAGCACGAAGCACAGCACGAGCAGCAGCCACTGCCAGATCACCAGATTCGCCCGGTTTGGGCGCAACGTCTTCCACATGACTTGGATTGCCTCGGACGATTGTTGAACGCGTCTTCTCTGTTAATGCGCATGCAGGGATGCGCGACACGCTTAAACAGCAGTCAGTTGCTGCTGATACCCCTTGAGCACTTCATCGCGCAGCACGCCCCAGATCTGCGCATGCAATTCGACGAAGCGCGGATGCGAACGGATTTCGGCGACATCGCGCGGCCGCGGCAGATCGATCCGGAACTCGCCGATCGGATGCGTGGCGGGGCCGGCCGACAGCACGACCACGCGATCCGACATCGCGATCGCTTCGTCGAGATCGTGCGTGATGAAAAGCACCGCCTTGCGTTTCGCGGCCCAGAGGTCGAGCAGTTCGTTTTCCATCAGCTGCCGAGTTTGAATGTCCAGCGCGGAAAACGGCTCGTCCATCAGGATGATGTCGGGATCGAGGATCAGCGTTTGCGCCATCGCGACGCGCTTGCGCATGCCGCCCGACAGCTGATGCGGATAGCGGTCGCCGAAGCCGCCGAGCCCAACGCGCTTCAACCACTCTTCGGCCTTCGCGCGCGCGTCTGCGGCCGACATGCCGCGAAACGACAGGCCGGCCATCACGTTGTCGAGCGCCGAGCGCCACGGCATCAGCGCATCGGCCTGAAACATGTAGCCCGCGCGACGATTCAGGCCATCGAGCTTTTCGCCGAACACGCTGACCGCGCCCGTGGACGGCTGCAGCAGCCCCGCGCCGATGTTCAGCAGCGTGGACTTGCCGCAGCCAGTCGGCCCGACCACCGACACGAACTCGCCCGGCTCGATACGCAGCGTCGTGTCTTTGACCGCTGTGTAGCGCTGCGCGCGGTTGTCGCGCGCGGCGAACGTGCAGGTGATGTTTTCGAGCGCCAGGGCAGCAACGGTCATCGTACGGCTCGCTTCAGGAATCGGGTTTGCGGGGAGATGTCGCGGCGACGCTGGAGACCGCGCGCCGCGTCGTTTATGCCTTGACAGTCGTCAGCGCCTTCTTCACGAAGTCGTTGGTCCACGTTTTCGACAGATCGATCTGCGCGTTCTGGATCATCGGATCGAACGCTTTCAGCGTCTTCAGCGACGTCGCGGCGCCGTCGGCGGGCATCAGGCCGTTGGGCGACATCGCTTCGCGCACGTGCTGCCACGCGTGGAGATAGAGTGCGCGGTCGCCGAGCAGATAGCTCTCCGGCACCGTATTGATCAGTTCGCTGCCGCTCGCGTTCTGCAGCCACTTGAGCGCGCGCACCATCGCATTGGTCAGCGCCTGCGTGGTGTTCGGGTTCTTCGTGATGAACGACTGCGACGCGTACAGGCAGCCCGCCGGCATGTCGCCGCCGAACACGGTGTGCGTGTCGGCGAGCGTGCGCGTATCGGACACGACGCGCACTTCGCCGGCGCGCTCGAGGCGCGTGACGACCGGATCGAGATTGGCGATCGCGTCGATCTGGCCGGACTGCAGCGCGGCGATTGCACCGGCACCCGCGCCCACGCCGATGAACGCGACGTCTTTCGGACTGAGCCCGGCTTTCGCGAGCACGAAGCTCGCCATGATCGACGTCGACGAACCCGGCGCGGTCACACCGATCTTCTTGCCCTTCAGATCGGCGATCGACTTGAAGTTCGACATCGTCTTCTTCGACACCGCGAGCACGATCTGCGGCGCGCGGCCTTGCAGCACGAATTCGCGGAACATCTGCTTTTGCGCCTGCAACAGAAGCGTGTGTTCGAACGCGCCGGAGACCACGTCGGCGCTACCGCCGACTGCCGCCTTCAGCGCCTGCGAGCCGCCCGCGAAGTCGGAAATCTCGACTTCGAGCCCTTCGTCCTTGAAGTAGTTGCGGCGCTCGGCGATCGTCAGCGGCAGGTAGTAGAACAGGTTCTTGCCGCCAACCGCGATGGCGACCCTGGTGGTCTCGGGTTTGGCCTGCGCGAAAGCGAACGGTGTGGCCGCGAGAGAGGCGCCCGCGAGCGCCGCACCGCCGGCGAGGAAGGTTCTGCGTTGCATGGTCCGTTGTCTCCAGATTTTTTTAGTCCGGCTTTTGACCGCCCGGGTGCGCGTTGCGCACGCGCTTGGGCACGGTGTGTGGCTTGTCGGTCGCGCGGAGCCGATCGTACGTCAGCGCCGCGCTTTAAGCGCTCTTCTCAATGCGTTGCACTGTGCGCATCAGACGATCTGTTGCGCCCGCAACCGCGCGATGCCATCAGCATCATAACCCAGTGATTGAAGGACTTCATCGGTATGTTCACCCAGTTCCGGCCCTAGCCAGCGCGTCTCGCCGGGCGTCGCCGACAGCTTCGGCGTGACCGTGGGCAGCGTGATTTCCTTGCCGTCCTGCCACTTGAAACGCTGGATCATCTGCCGCGCGATGAACTGCGGATCGGTGAACATATCGGCGACGCTGTAGATGCGGCCCACCGGTACATCCGCCGCGTTCAGCACCGCGAGCGCTTCGTCGATCGTGCGCGTGGACAGCCACGCGGCGATCGCGGCGTCGATTTCCTGGGTGCGCGGCACGCGGCCGTCGTTATGAGCGAGCGCCGGATCGTTCGCGAGATCGTCGCGTTCGATCGCGATCATCAGCCGCTTGAAGATCGGATCGCTATTGCCGCCGATCACGATGCTGCCGTCGCGGCACGGATACGTATTGGACGGCACGATGCCCGGCAGCGACGCGCCGGTACGCTCGCGCACCATCCCGTAGACACCGTATTCGGGCACCACGCTTTCCATCATGTTGAAGACGGCCTCGTACAGCGCGACGTCGACGACCTGCCCCCTGCCGCCGTTCACCTGCTTGTGATGCAGCGCCATCAGTGCGCCGATCACGCCGTGCAGCGCGGCGATCGAATCGCCGATCGAAATGCCGATGCGCGGCGGCGGCAGATCCGGATAGCCGGTGATATGGCGCAGACCGCCCATCGATTCGGCGATCGCACCGAAGCCGGGCCGGTCGCGATACGGACCCGTCTGGCCGTAGCCCGACAGACGCACCATTACCAGACCGGGGTTCTCGGCGGACAGCACGTCGTAGCCGAGCCCGAGTTTTTCGAGCAGCCCCGGCCGGAAATTCTCGACGACGATATCGGCCTCTTTCGCGAGCCGCCGCACGATCTCTTTGCCCTCTTCGGCTTTCAGGTTGATCGTGACGGACTTCTTGTTGCGCGCCTGCACGGCCCACCACAGCGACGTACCGCCCACTTCCGGATACAGCTTGCGCCATTTGCGCAGCGGGTCGCCGCCTTTGGGGTCTTCGATCTTGATGACGTCGGCGCCGAATTCGCCGAGAAAACGCGCAGCGAACGGCCCGGCGATCAGCGTGCCGAGTTCCAGCACCTTGACGCCGGCGAGCGGACCGCGTGCGTCATGCGGTGCGGTGCTCGCGCCTGAATCGGGGGTGGCGCTCATGAGTCTCCTTTGTCGGCCAGAGTTGGTGCACAGCGCTTACTCTGATCCCCTGCAAGTGGGTTGCATTATTTTGTATCGCCGTGCGCACGGTTCTGCACGTCTCGCGACGACGCGTGTCTTCACTGGTGCGGCGCCGGCCAACGCAAGCCGCATGGCTACATCGAACGACGGTCGAGCATCGCGCGCGCGATCGTGCCCGCGTCGACATATTCGAGCTCGCCGCCCACCGGCACGCCGCGCGCGAGACGCGTGACGGCAAGGCCGCGCGCCTTCAGCGTCTGTCCGAGGTAATGCGCGGTGGCCTCGCCTTCGTTGGTGAAATTGGTGGCCAGCACGACTTCCTTGACGACGCCATCCGACGCGCGCTTCACGAGCCGGTCGAAATGGATCTCCTTCGGGCCGATGCCGTCGAGCGGACTCAACCGCCCCATCAGCACGAAATAGAGGCCGCGATAGGTCATCGTCTGTTCGAGCATGATCTGGTCGGCCGGCGTTTCGACGACGCACAGCAGCGACGGATCGCGCTCCTCATCGAGGCAGACCTCGCAGATCTGCGCTTCGGTAAACGTGTTGCACTTTTCGCAGTGACGCAGATGCTCGGTCGCGAACAACAGCGAGCGGCCGAGCTTTTCGGCGCCTTCGCGATCGTGCTGCATCAGGTGATACGCCATGCGTTGCGCGGACTTCGGCCCGACACCGGGCAGCGCGCGCAGCGCTTCGACGAGCGCCGACAGGGCGGAAGGTTGTTTCATGCGGATCGGCGTCGACGTGGGTGGTGCTCGGGTGGGCGAATCGGGATGCGGAGTGGTGCTCGGACCGGGGCGCGCTTTCGCACCGCGGCAATGAACCGCCGCGGCGCTCAACCGCTCAGCCCGGTCTCAATCAGGGCAGGTTCAGAACGGCAGCTTGAAGCCCGGCGGCAGCGGCAGGCCGGCGGTCATGCCGCCCATCTTTTCCTGCGCGGTCGCCTCGGCCTTGCGCACGGCGTCGTTGAACGCGGCGGCGACGAGATCTTCCAGCATGTCCTTGTCGTCCGCGAGCAGGCTCGGGTCGATCGACACGCGGCGCACGTCGTTCTTGCAGGTCATCGTCACCTTGACGAGACCGGCACCCGACTGCCCCTCGACTTCGATCTGCGCGAGTTGCTCCTGCATCTTCTTCATGTTTTCCTGCATCTGCTGGGCTTGCTTCATCAGCCCGGCGAGTTGGCCTTTCATCATGGACGTGCTCCTTCTAGATAGCGTGAAAGCTGGCATTCCGGCGCCGCGCTGCGACGACGCCGCGAACGATGGATCAGTGGGCCGGCGCCGCGCCGTTCGGAGCGGCGTCCGGGGTAATCGGGCGGATCGAGCCCGGCACGATGCTCGCGCCGAATTCGCGAATCAGCGACTGCACGAACGGATCCGCGCTGATTTCGCGCTCGGCCTCCTGCTGGCGCTGCGCGCGCAGCTTCGCGTCGTGCGCTGCAGCGGTACGGCGCGCCGGGCCGACTTCGACCTGCACCTCGACGTTCTGGCCGAGCCGCTCGACGAGCGCTGCTTTCAGTTTAGCGACCTGCGACGCTTCCGCGTATTGCGGCACCGGCACGTTGAGTTTCAGCGTGCTGCCTTCGAGCGTCATCAGTTCGCTATTGAACGCAAGCTGATACGAGATGCCCTTCAGCGGCAGATCGACCGCGAGCGCGGGCCAGTCGCCGGTGAAACCGAGCGGATCGAGCGGCACCGCGGGCGGCAGCGGGCGTGTGTCGACGACCGGCGCCGGTGCGGCGGCCTGCGTGGCCGGGCCGCCCATGCGGACGTCGTCGGGGCCGTGGTCGAACACCGGCACGAAGTTGTCGTCTGGCGGAATGAAGTACGCGTCGTCCGCGGCCGACAGCGGCATGTAGTCGTCGGGCGGCATGTCGTCCCAAGGTGGGCTCGACGGGCTGGTCTGTTGCGCGTTGCCGCTTGCGCCGGTGTGGGCGTCTCGGATCGGCGCAGCCTGCACGGCGCTGTCTTGCGACGCGCGGCGTGGCGCACCGGAGGTCGGCACCGGCACGACCACGCGCGGCGCGGCGGGTTTCGGGGGGACCGGCGTGGCCGGCTTCGCGGCCGCGGGCGTGTTGGGGCGGCCACGGTCGGACGATACTTTCATGCCGGCGTTGCGCAGTACGTCGAGCGCGGCGCTCGCGCCGCCCGCGCGACGCGGCGCGGAGTCGGCCGAGGCCGCCGGTGCCGGCGTTGAAGCGGGTGCAGCCAATTCCTGGCGCGCTTCCGGCTCCGGTGGCGTTGCCTCTTCCGCGCGGGCCAGCGCGCTCGGCGCGGACGCAGGGGCGAGGTCAGAAGCTTGGTTCGAGACCGGCGCAGTCGAACCGGCGATCGCGGCGCCATCATTCGGGGGCGAGTCTTCCCAAGGTGCCAGCGGACGTGCCGACATAGCCGGTGCGTCTGTCACGCGCGCTGCTTCAGCTTGCGCGGTGTCGGCTGCGGGCTTCGCGATCGGCTTTACAACCGGCGCGGTCGATTTCATCGCATCGCCCGGTTCCTCGCCGGCGACGCCCACCTGAGGTCCGCGAGCCGGCGCAGCGGCCGCCATGGCCGTCGCGGATGAAGGCGACAGCGCGCGCAGCGCGGCAACCGTCGGTGCACCAGAACGCTTCGCACCGGCGCCGGCCGCACCGGTCTGCGCGCCAGCGGCTCCCGCCGCCCCACCTCCGCCGCCTGTCGGCGCCGGCTCGAACGCGAGCATGCGCAGCAGCGTCATCGTGAAGCCCGCGTATTCGTCGGGCGCGAGGCCCAGCTCGCTTCGGCCGATCGTTGCGATCTGATAGAACAGTTGCACCTGCTCGGCGCTCAATGTGTCGGCGAAGCGGCGCAAGTCGGCCGCCTCCGGCCATTCGTCGAGCACCGACGAAGGCGCGAACTGCGCCCACGCGATCCGATGCAGCAGGCTCGCCAGATCCTGCAGCGCCGTCGAAAACGACAGGCTGCGCAAGGCCATTTCATCGGCGACCGCGAGCACCGCCGCGCCGTCGCCCTGCGCGAGCGCGTCGAGCAGGCGGATCAGATAGCTTTGGTCGAGCGCGCCGAGCATGCCGCGCACCGCGTCTTCGCTGACCTGGTTCGCCGAATAGGCTATCGCCTGATCGGTCAGCGATAGCGCGTCGCGCATCGAACCGTCGGCCGCGCGCGCGAGCAGGCGCAACGCCTGCGCCTCGTGAGGCACGTTTTCTTCGCCGAGAATGCGTTCGAGATGCGACACGATATGGCCGGCCGGCATCTGCTTCAGATTGAACTGCAGGCAGCGCGACAGCACGGTGACAGGAATCTTCTGCGGGTCGGTGGTCGCGAGGATGAACTTGACGTGCGGCGGCGGCTCTTCGAGCGTCTTCAGCATCGCGTTGAACGCGTGGTTCGTCAGCATGTGCACTTCGTCGATCATGTAGACCTTGAAGCGCGCATCGACGGGCGCATACACCGCGCGCTCGAGCAGCGCGGCCATTTCATCGACGCCGCGATTGCTCGCCGCGTCCATCTCGACGTAATCGACGAAGCGCCCTTCATCGATCTCGCGACACGCACGGCACACGCCGCATGGCGTCGACGTCACGCCGGTCTCGCAATTGAGTGCCTTCGCGAAGATGCGCGACAGCGTGGTCTTGCCGACGCCGCGCGTACCTGTAAACAAATAGGCATGGTGCAGACGGCCGCCGTCGAGCGCATGGGTGAGCGCGCGCACCACGTGCTCCTGTCCGACGAGCGAAGCGAAATCCTTCGGCCGCCATTTGCGTGCGAGAACTTGATAGGTCATGCGGAAATTGTATCAGTAACAATGGCGCGCAAAACCGATTCGGCAAGACGCGCGAACGCGCGACACGGCCACGACGATGCTCAGTCCGAACACGGCGAACGATCAATATTGAAGCGGGGAATACTATGAAGGACAGCTATGAAGGACAGCCTGCGGAGAATCCGTGAAAACGGCCGCGGAGAAAGAAGCAAAGGAAGGTGACGAGCCCGACCCTCGGCACTGGTGGAAAACGGCTGTGGCTGCTTCGTTCCCGACCTGACCAGGTTGACCATCCCTCCATGCGAGGAGGCCCGTCACGAAAGATTCTATCATTGCCGCGCGCATTGTGCGACTGTTGATATGCGCAAAACGCGAACGACGCTCCGCTTCGAACCGCTTCATACTGTTAACGTCCGCTTGCTGCACGCCGCCCGACGTCATCCCAGCCGCCGCGACGACACCCGCCACGCAAGGCGCTTGAGTTCGCCGGGCCCGCCACCATTTAGATTGCAACGCGGTATCCGTGTGCCGCAGATACCGGCCGACGCCGCGGCGACGACCTATTAGCCCCACTGACCTAATGAGTACTATCGCCATCGGCAACGCATAGCGAATTAAGCTACACTGCCAGTTGAAAGACCCGCATACGCGACTCTTTCCGCGCATTGCGTGAAAATCCGGCATTTTTTCAGACGGTTTTTCTGATTTTCACAGGCATGCGCGGCGAGTCTCCGGATGCGGCAAAGCGAACGGAAATTTTCCCGGTTTTTGACGTATCGTGGCGAGCAATTCAGGCGGGCCTCGAACCGACAGAGGTATTCATAAATGAGCGAACAAATTAAGCATATTAGCGACGCATCGTTCGAACAGGACGTCGTGAAATCCGATAAACCCGTGCTGCTCGATTTCTGGGCCGAATGGTGCGGTCCCTGCAAGATGATCGCGCCGATCCTCGACGAAGTCGCGAAGGACTACGCCGATCGTCTGCAAGTCGCGAAGATCAATGTCGACGAGCATCAGTCCACGCCGGTCAAGTTCGGCGTGCGCGGCATCCCCACGCTGATCCTGTTCAAGAATGGCGCCGTCGCCGCTCAGAAGGTCGGCGCTCTGTCGAAGTCGCAACTCACCGCGTTCCTCGACGGCAACCTGTAAGACATACAGAAGCACGTCGCGGCGCTCGCGGGTCGATCGCGCGCCGCGAGGAGTTGAGAATCGGGCGCATCGGTGGATGCAAACCACCGCGCCCGCCGGTCAAGCGTGTTGTCAACCGGCAACACGCTTTACGACAAAGATGCCACTCCGCCGCACTGGCGGAAATTGGCGTGTGCTATGCTAGAATCCAGAAAACGTCGAAAAGACGTGTAAGTCTTTGAGCGGTTCCGCTCACCCTCCTCCCAGATTTCATTTCGTCGCACCTTCTCCTGCGGGTTCTCCGTATGCATTTATCCGAGCTTAAGACTCTGCACGTGTCCCAATTGATCGAGATGGCCAATGGCCTCGAGATCGAAAGCGCGAACCGCCTGCGCAAGCAGGAATTGATGTTCGCCATTCTAAAAAAACGAGCCAAAGCGGGCGACACGATCTTCGGCGACGGCACCCTCGAAGTGCTGCCGGACGGTTTCGGCTTCTTGCGTTCGCCGGAAACCTCCTACCTCGCCAGCACGGATGATATCTACATCAGCCCGTCGCAAATCCGCCGCTTCAATCTGCATACGGGCGACACGATCGAAGGCGAAGTGCGCACGCCAAAAGACGGCGAGCGCTATTTCGCGCTGGTGAAGGTCGACAAGGTCAACGGCCAGCCGCCGGAGGCCTCGAAGCACAAGATCATGTTCGAAAACCTGACGCCGCTGCACCCGAACAAGGTGCTGCTGCTCGAACGTGAAATGCGTGGCGAAGAGAACGTGACGGGCCGCATCATCGACATGATCGCGCCGATCGGCAAGGGCCAGCGCGGCCTGCTCGTCGCCTCGCCGAAGTCGGGCAAAACGGTGATGCTTCAGCACATCGCGCACGCAATCAAACAGAACCATCCCGACGTCGTGCTGTTCGTGCTGCTGATCGACGAGCGCCCGGAAGAAGTGACGGAAATGCAGCGTTCGGTGGCAGGCGAAGTGATCGCCTCCACGTTCGATGAACCCGCCGCGCGTCACGTGCAGGTCGCCGAAATGGTGATCGAGAAGGCCAAGCGCCTCGTCGAAATGAAGAACGACGTCGTTATTCTGCTCGACTCGATCACCCGTCTCGCGCGCGCTTACAACACGGTGGTACCGGCCTCCGGCAAGGTGCTCACGGGTGGGGTCGACGCGAACGCGCTGCAGCGTCCCAAGCGCTTCTTCGGCGCGGCGCGCAACATCGAGGAAGGCGGATCGCTGACCATCATCGGCACGGCGCTGATCGAAACCGGCAGCCGGATGGACGACGTGATCTACGAAGAGTTCAAGGGCACTGGCAACATGGAAGTGCACCTGGAGCGCCGTCTCGCCGAGAAGCGCGTCTACCCGTCGATCAACCTGAACAAGTCGGGCACGCGCCGCGAAGAGTTGCTGATCAAGCCCGAAGTGCTGCAGAAGATCTGGGTACTGCGCAAGTTCATTCACGACATGGACGAAGTCGAGTCGATGGAATTCCTGCTCGACAAGATCCGCCAGACGAAGAGCAACTCCGAGTTCTTCGACATGATGCGTCGTGGTGGCGGCAGCTAACGCGCGACGTTCGTGCTGGCCGTAGCGGCCGGCAACTGTACAGCATGAAAAACCGCTCGCAGATTGCGAGCGGTTTTTTTTGGCCAGCTATATCGGGGGTGGCGTCAATGCACCGCCGGATGAGCTCGCGTGGGCGTCGAGCGCCTTTGCGCTCGTGTTGCTGTTCATCGCGCAGCTAGTCGCGAATCTGACTTTCCGCATCTTCGCGATCGAAGAGTTCACGTACGGCTACCGGTTGAAAAACATCGTGTGGCAGCTGACCATCTCCTTCGCGACCGCCTCGGTGATCATCATCGAACAGCACCGGCTCGCGCTGCATCAAAGTCGCCTCGCGGAGTCCGTGAATCCGTACAATTCGGTCTACCAGAACACGCTCGCGAATCGCGACGATCGGCCGGTCGGTCGCGCAGCAGGCCAATTTCCTCGCGTCGCTCGACGGCTTCCATTTTCTGATCGGCGTCACGATTTGCGGCGGCCTGTTCGCCGCGTGGCAAAAACAGATCGACTGAAGGTGGGCTCAAGCATGCTGTCGAAACTCACGAACTGGCTGGGCACACGGCGTCGCGAGCGCGCGCTGCGCGATTACGCGATCGACGATTCCTTATGGCTCGCAACACTCGCCGGCCTGCCCTTTCTCACACATCTGGAAGCCCCCGATCTCGCGCGGCTACGCGAGCTGACGAGTCTCTTCCTCGCGCAGAAGGAATTCTCGACCGCGCACGAGCTCGAACTGACCGATGCGATGACGGTCGGCATCGCCGCGCAGGCGTGCCTGCCGGTGCTGAACCTGAGCCTCGATCTGTATCGCGGCTGGGTTGGCGTAATCGTCTATCCGGGCGAGTTCGTGATCCGCAAGACCGTCGAGGACGAAGACGGCGTCGTGCACGAGATCGAACACGACGCCAGTGGCGAGGCGTGGGAAGGCGGCCCTGTGGTGCTGTCGTGGGAAGACGCGCAGATGACCGACGGCAGCGACGCATACAACGTCGTGATCCACGAGTTCGCGCACAAGATCGACATGCTGAACGGCGAAGCGGATGGCCACCCGCCGCTGATGCGCCGCTGGCACGCGCCGCTCGATGCGCAGGCATGGGCCGACGTGTTCGACCACGCATACGATCATTTCTGCGCGAAAGTCGACGCTGTGCCCGAGCGACGTTGGACGCGTTTCGAACGCGAGTCGCTGATCGATCCGTATGCGGCGGACCATCCGTCGGAATTCTTCGCCGTGTGCAGCGAGGCGCTGTTCGTGAAGCCACAAGCGTTCGAGGCGGAGTATCCGGAACTGTACCGGCTGCTCGCGCGCTACTATCGGCAAGACCCTGCGCGCGTCGGATTGACGTTCACGCCGGTTTGAGACGCTGCAAACGGGCGCCGCTTGCGCCGCAATAGAATCTAGTGGCAGAAAAATCGCCAAGCGACTGATTTTCTGGCATAATCGCGGTTTTTCGACCGTAGGCAAGTGGCTCGCGCCTGAAGGCAGTCTAAATTAAGACTGCACGCGGGTTGGCTACCGCCAGATTAAAGGAAAGACCATGAAAGAAGGCATTCACCCGGATTACCGCGAAGTCCTGTTCATCGATATGTCGAACGACTTCAAGTTCGTGACGCGCTCGACCATCCAGACGCGCGAAACCGCGGAATTCAACGGCAAGACCTACCCGCTCGCAAAGATCGAAGTGTCGTCGGAATCGCACCCGTTCTACACCGGCCAGCAAAAGATCATGGACACGGCCGGCCGCGTCGAGAAGTTCAACAAGAAGTTCGGCGCCCGCGCTTCCGGCAAGGCAGCAAAGTAATACCGCAACGGTGCCGGCTTCCGGCCGGCAACGGAGCAAACAGAAAGGGCAGCGCGAGCTGCCCTTTTTTGTCGCCTGCGCGTGGGCGGCCGCTGGTTCGCATACCCGCGACGGCATAACCCGTAACCAGCACACCGCGCTTTCACGACACCTGTTACAGGTTGTCCATCGACGTTGCCGGGCGTTACCGGCCGTGACGTGCATCGCACCGCACGACTACAATGCCGGATGCTCGAAACGGGCCCTCCCACCCTGACCTGCCGGGCCGCTCCGGCTGCATCGTTTATCCAGACTCCACACACCGCATGAGACCTGTCGTCCGCCTCACCGCCTCTGCGACCAGTGCGTTGCCGCGCTGGCTGCTGCTGGCCATCTGTATCCTCTACGCCTCGTTCGGCCTGTTCGGCCGCGACCCGTGGAAGAACGAGGACGCGGCTGGCTTCGGCGTCATGTGGACGATGGCGAATGGCGGCGCGCACGACTGGCTGCTGCCTAACCTCGTCGGCAAATATCTGACCGAGGACGGCCCACTCGGCTACTGGCTCGGAGCGAGCGCGATCCGCGTCCTCGCACCGTGGGTCGACTCAAGCAACGCGTCGCGCGTGTTCACCGGCCTGCTGTTCTGCGCGGGCTGCGCGTTCGTCTGGTACGCGGCGTATCTGCTCGGCCGGCGCGCCGAAGTGCAGCCGTTCAAATACGCGTTTGGCGGCGAGCCCGAACCGCGCGACTATGGCCGCACGCTCGCCGATGGCGCACTGCTGATCCTGCTCGCGTGCTTCGGCCTCGCCGAGCGCGGCCACGAAACCACGCCGCAGCTCGTCCAGTTCGTCTGCATCGCGATGCTCGTCTACGGCCTCGTGCGCATGATCGACAAGCCGATCCAGGGCGCGCTGATCTGGGGCCTCGCGATCGGCCTCGTCACGCTCGCGAGCAGCCCGGTGCTGGTCGGCGCGCTGCTGCTCGGCACGTTCGCGATGACGCTGATCGTGCGCGAAACGCGTTCGCGCTGGCTGCTGCTCGCGGGTCTGCCCGTCGCGCTGGTGCTCGCGGTATCGTGGCCGATCATCGCGCTTGCCGCATTCCCCGACGACGCCGTCTGGTATCTGAACCAGTGGCTGCACGTGAGCCTGAGTTCGTTCGCGGGCCCACCCGGTTCGGTCGCCGCCTATGCGCTGAAAAACCTGCCGCTCTTCACATGGCCCGCCTGGCCGCTCGCGCTGTGGTCGTGGTTCAGCTGGAAGGGCCTGCGGCGCGCGCCGCATGTGGCGATTCCGCTGTCGGTGATCGGGCCGCTGTTCGTGCTCGTGGTGCTGCAAAGCCATCAATCGAATCGACTCTACATGCTGCTGCTGCCGCCGCTCGCGGTGCTCGCCACTTTCGCGCTGCCGACGCTCAAGCGCGGCGCGATCAACGCGATCGACTGGTTCGCGCTGCTGAGCTTCACGATCCTCGGTAGCTTCGTGTGGGCCGTGTATGTGGCGAGTCTGACCGGTTTTCCGCATCCGCTTGCGCGCAATCTCGCGCGGCTCGCGCCCGGCTTCGTGCCGCAGTTCAAGATTCTGTCGTTTATCTGCGCGATCGCGGTGACCGTCTGCTGGTTCCTGCTGGTGCGCTGGCGTCTCGCGCGTCATCCGAAGGTGTTGTGGCGCAGCGTGGTGCTGTCGAGCGCCGGCACGACGCTGATGTGGGTGCTGCTGATGACGCTGTGGCTGCCGGTGGTCAACTACAGCCGGACTTATCGCGACGTCGCGCAGCAGATCGCCAACCACTTGCCCGATGACTACACCTGCATCTCGCCGGTGCGCCTCGGCAATGCGCAAATCGCGACGTTCGCGTATTTCGGCGACATGCATTTCTCGTTCGACCAGGACTGCGACGTGATCCTGCGTCAGGACTCGCAGGACTACGGCGACCCGAGCGCGCTGCCCGACTACATCTGGAAGCTCGTGTGGGAAGGCCGCCGCGCGGCCGACCGCGACGAGCGCTTCCGCCTGTACGTGCGCATCGACCGTCCGAAGCCGCCGCCCGGCAAGCACCGCAACTGGCACAAAAAGCCTAACTGACCATGTTCGCCGACGTACGGAAAATCGCCGCGCTCGCGTGGCCCGTATTGATCGGCCAACTGGCCATCATCGCGTTCGGCGTGATCGATACGGCGATGGTCGGGCGCTACTCGGCCGTCGATCTGGCCGCCCTCGGTCTCGGCTCGTCGATCTACGTCTCGGTCTATATCGGCCTGACCGGCATCCTGACCGCGCTGCAGCCGATCGCCGCGCAACTGTACGGCGCGCGCCGCTACGGCGAGATCGGCGAAGAGGTGCGCCAGTCATGGTGGCTCACCGCCGCGCTGACGGTGATCGGCTTTCTGATCCTGTTCTTCCCCGGGCCGCTGTTGTCGTTGTCGCACGTGCCCGACGCGCTGCACGAGCGCACGCTCGCGTATCTGCGGATTCTCGCGTTCGGGCTGCCCGCCGGCCTCGCGTTCCGGGTCTACGGTTCCGTTGCCAACGCGCTCGGCAAACCGCGGCTCGTGATGTTCCTGCAGATCGCCGCGCTGCTGCTGAAAATTCCGCTCAATACCTGGTTCATTTTCGGCGGCCTCGGCGTGCCGGCGCTGGGCGGCCCGGGCTGCGCGCTCGCGAGCACGCTGCTCAACTGGGCGCTCGCGGCGCTTGGCATGCTGCTGCTCGCGCGCGTCGACGACTTCAAGGCGCTCGGTATCTTCACGCAATTCTGCTGGCCGGTCTGGAAGCGCCAGGCCGCACAACTCCGGCTCGGTATTCCGATGGGGTTGTCGTATCTGATCGAGGTCACGTCGTACACGTTCATGGCGCTCTTCATCGCGCGCTTCGGCACGACGACGCTCGCCGGGCATCAGATCGCCGGCAATATCGGCGCGGTGCTGTATATGACGCCGCTGTCGATCGGCATCGCGTCGTCGACGCTGGTCGCGCAGGCACTCGGCATGCATCGGCCGCAAGCGGCGCGCACGCTGTCGCGTCACGGCATCGCGATGGCGGTTGCGCTCGCGTGCTGCTATGGCGCGCTCGTGCTCGTGCTGCGGCCGTATATCGTCGACGGCTATACGACCAACGCGCAGGTCGCGGCGAAGGCGTTGCCGCTGGTGCTGATCGTCGCCTGCTACCACCTGTTCGACGCTTTGCAGATCACCACCGCGTTCGTGCTGCGCGCCTACAAGGTCGCGGTCGTGCCGACCGTCATCTATGCGGTCGCGCTGTGGGGTGTTGGGCTCGGCGGCGGCTATGCGCTCGGCTTCGATACGACCGGCCTCACGCCGTCCTGGCTCACCGGTGCGCGCGGATTCTGGGTCGCGAATACCGCCAGTCTGGCGATTGCCGGGGCCGGCTTGCTCGTGTATTGGCGGATCGTGAGCCAGCGCTATTTGCGCAAGACCGCTGCAGTGCGGGTTGATTCGGCTGTATGAGGCGATGGGGGCTCAGGAAGGCCTCGAATCGAACTGATGGGACCGTTAGTTGCACCCCAAAACCGGGGGCGAGACTCTAGGTGTCCTGCATCCGCCATCCCTCTCCCCGTGCAGATCAGCCCTCTCACGCCGCGCACGCGGCCTCCCCCTCCCGATCCCTCGCCTCGAATATTTCGCGCGCCGCGAATAACGCATTGAGCGCGGCAGGAAAACCCGCATAAAGCGCCATCTGCATGAACACCTCGACGATCTGCTCGCGCGTGCAGCCGACGTTCAGCGCCGCCTCGATATGCACTTTCAACTGCGGCTGCGCACAGCCGAGGGTTGCGAGCGACGCGATCGTCGCAATCTCACGCGTGCGCAGATCGAGCTGCGGCCGGCTGTAGATGTCGCCGAAGCCGAATTCGATCAGCAGGCGCCCGAATTCCGGCGCGATCGGTGCAAGCGCGGCGATTACCTGCTCGCCCGCCGAACCGTCGATTTCCCTGAGCTTGTCCCATCCGCGCGTGTAGCGGTCGTTGTCTGCGTAGTCCATTGCAAGTCCTCATTGGCGTGTGAGGACGACGAGGCTTCGTCGTCCTGTCGTGCCGGATCGGGCTCAAGCGCGCCGCTCGTGGCCGCCTCGTAGTACGCGATCTTGTCGTCGATCGCGCCGAGGTTGCTCTGCAGTTCGGCGATCCGCGCGAGCAGCACGGCGCGATGCGCGACCAGCAGGTCGCGGCGCTCGCGCATCGTCGGATGGCCTTGCGCGCGCAGCGCGGCGATCTGCTGCATGCCGGAAATCGACATGCCCGTCGTCTTCAGACGCATCACGAAGCGTAACCAGTCGAGATCGGCAGGCGAGTACAGCCGGTGCCCCGCCTGCGTGCGCCCGACCGGCCGGATCAGGCCGGCCTGCTCGTAATAGCGCAGAGTGTGCGTGGATACGCCGATCGTTTCGGCGACCTGACCGATGGTGAGCGCGGTTGAGTGTTTCGACATGACGGACTCAGGTTAGGACTTCGAGTGCACTCTAAGTCAAGCGTCGGACGGTGTCATCCACCGGCGTTACCCATTCTTTATCGCAAGCGCTTTATCGCGACCGGTATCGACCGATAAATTCACCGGAATTGCATGCGACTAAAGTTTTAAAGATTGTGTGGCCGGATTTACTTGTCATCGATCGATCGGTATAAATCGACCGCTATCTCAAATCGGGTCTGCGATTTGTTCTATGCTTAAACGCAGCGCCCGCTGACAGGATAGGTCGTCCGTTCCCGGCTAACTTTTTGCCCTCAATGGAGTGCTTGCCATGCTGAAGAAGCTTTTCATGCTTTGCGTCGCTGTGGCTTTGTCGCTGTCGGCCGGATTTGCCGCGGCCGTGGAAGTGAATACCGCCGATCAGGTTGCGCTCGAATCGGTCAAGGGCATCGGCCCCGTGCATGCGAAAGCGATCCTCGACGAACGCGCCAAAAACGGGCCGTTCAAGAATGCCGACGATCTCGCCGCGCGCGTGAAGGGCCTCGGCCAGAAATCGGTCGAGAACCTCGAAGCGGCCGGACTGACGATCAACGGCTCGTCGGCGCCGCCGACCGGCGCGAAGACGTCGGCTAGGTCGGCCACGAAGACGACGCCAGCGGCTCCCGCGGCAACCACCGCCGCCGCGCCCGCCGCCACGACGGCAGCGCCGGCCGCGGCTGCTCCCGCCTCGGCCGCGAAGCCGTCGAAGTCGAAGAAGAAGGCCGCTGCATCCGACGCGACAGCCGCTGCGGCGCCGGCCGCCGCGGCAGCTAGCGCACCGGCCGAAGCATCCGGCACCAAGGCTTCGAAGAAGAAAGCGAAGAAGAGCAAGGCGGCATCCGCCGCGGCCGCGTCCGGCGCTTGAGGCCGGGCGGGGCTGCCGCCCTTGCGTTTCACCGCGACGCGCAACCGCGCGTCGTCGTCACCCGCCCGGCCGTCATGCACGCGCCGGCATTCAAGAGAGACCGTCATGAGCCTACTCGACACCATCGGTTCCCTGCTTGGCAAATCGCCAGAAGGCGGCGGCCAGCAAGCGCTGATCGCAGCCGCGCTCGAATTCGTCAATAACCAGCCTGGTGGCCTGAACGGCCTGATCCAGCGCTTCCAGGAAAAGGGCCTCGGCGACGTCGTGTCGTCGTGGGTCGGCAACGGCGAAAACCAGCCGATCGCGCCCGACGCGCTGCATAACGTGCTCGGCTCCGAGGCCGTGAGCGGCCTCGCCGCCAAGGCCGGCGTCCAGCCGGATCAGGTGACGGGTCTGCTGTCGCAGATCCTGCCGCACGTCGTCAACGCGGCCACGCCGGAAGGCGAAGTGCCGGCCGATGGCAAGCTGAACGCGACCACGGTGCTCGGCGCGCTCGGCGGCCTGTCGGCGCTGCTCGGCAATAAGGGCAACGCTTGAGCACGCAGTGCGCGATGCGCTGACGGCGGCGCAGGCTGCCGGTCGAGGTCGACGCCCGGTTTGAAAACGGCGGACAAAAAAACCGGCAACGAAGTCGCCTTCGTTGCCGGTTTCTTAACGTTGGTGGAAGCGACTCGACTACCGCCGCCCCGTCGCGTCATCAGGCCATCGCGCTTAGTGCACGACGCGTTCGAACCGCAGCTGACCGTCGTCCACTTCGACCGGAATGACATCCTTCGGACCGAACTTGCCGGCCAGAATCAGCTTCGCGATCGGGTTCTCGATCTCCTGCTGGATTGCGCGCTTCAGCGGCCGCGCACCGAACAGCGGGTCGTAGCCGACCTTGCCGATGTGCTCGAGCGCCGCATCCGATACCACCAGTTGCATGTCGAGCTTCGCGAGCCGCTCGTGCAGACGCTGCAACTGGATCCGCGCGATCGACTGGATGTTCGAGCGATCGAGCGCATGGAACACCACGACGTCGTCGATCCGGTTCAGGAACTCGGGCCGGAAGTGCAGCTTCACCTCTTCCCACACCGCGTCCTTCACCGCTTCCTGCGGCTCGCCGACCATCGCCTGGATCACCTGCGAGCCGAGGTTCGAGGTCATCACGATCACCGTGTTCTTGAAGTCGACGGTGCGGCCCTGGCCATCGGTCATGCGGCCATCGTCGAGCACCTGCAGCAGCACGTTGAACACGTCCGGATGCGCCTTCTCGATTTCGTCGAGCAGGATCACGCTATACGGCTTGCGGCGCACGGCCTCGGTCAGATAGCCGCCCTCCTCGTAGCCGACGTATCCCGGCGGCGCGCCGATCAGACGCGCGACGCTGTGCTTCTCCATGAACTCGCTCATGTCGATACGGATCAGGTGATCTTCCGAATCGAACAGGAACGACGCCAACGCCTTGCAAAGCTCGGTCTTGCCGACGCCGGTCGGCCCCAGGAACAGGAACGAGCCGTACGGGCGGTTCGGGTCCGACAGACCCGCCCGCGAGCGGCGGATCGCATCGGCGACCGCGCTGATCGCCTCGTCCTGGCCGACCACGCGCTCATGCAGCTTCGACTCGATCTGCAGCAGCTTTTCGCGTTCGCCTTGCATCATGCGCGACACCGGAATACCGGTGGCCCGCGACACCACTTCGGCGATCTCTTCCGCGCCGACCTGCGTGCGCAACAGACGCGGACGCTTCGGACTGTTCTGCTCCTCGGCTTCGGCGCGCGTGACTTCCTTCAACTGCGCTTCGAGCCCCGGCAGCTTGCCGTACTGAAGTTCGGCGACCTTCTCGAGCTTGCCCTCGCGCTGCAGACGCACGATTTCCGCGCGCGTCTTCTCGATCTCTTCCTTCAACTGCGCGCTGCCCTGCACCGCTGCTTTTTCGGCGGTCCAGATTTCTTCGAGGTCCGAATATTCACGGTTGAGCCGCTCGATTTCCTCTTCGATCAGTTGCAGACGCTTTTGCGACGCTTCGTCCTTCTCCTTCTTCACCGCCTCGCGTTCGATCTTCAACTGGATCAGACGCCGGTCGAGCCGGTCCATCTCCTCCGGTTTCGAGTCGATTTCCATCTTGATCTTCGAGGCGGCTTCGTCGATCAAATCGATCGCCTTGTCCGGCAGGAAGCGGTCCGTGATGTAGCGATGCGACAGCTCCGCCGCCGCGACGATCGCCGGGTCGGTGATGTCGACGCCGTGGTGCAGCTCATAGCGCTCCTGCAGACCGCGCAGGATCGCGATGGTCGCCTCGACCGACGGTTCGTCCACCAGCACCTTCTGGAAACGGCGCTCGAGCGCGGCATCCTTCTCGATGTACTTGCGGTATTCGTCGAGCGTGGTCGCGCCGACGCAATGCAGTTCGCCGCGCGACAGCGCCGGCTTCAGCATGTTGCCCGCGTCCATCGCGCCCTCGGCCTTGCCGGCACCGACCATCGTGTGAATCTCGTCGATGAAGACGATGGTTTGGCCTTCGTCCTTCGCGATGTCGTTGAGCACGGCCTTCAGGCGCTCTTCGAA
The DNA here is from genome assembly GCF_040948805.1 of Paraburkholderia sp. BR13439. Lineage (NCBI taxonomy): Bacteria > Pseudomonadati > Pseudomonadota > Betaproteobacteria > Burkholderiales > Burkholderiaceae > Paraburkholderia > Paraburkholderia sp. BR13439. The sequence continues at coordinate 500,213 of NZ_JBFPKN010000002.1, forward strand.
CTCGCCGCGATATTTCGCGCCCGCGAGCAGCGCGGCCATGTCGAGCGACAGCACACGCTTGTTCTTCAGCGTTTCCGGCACTTCGCCGTTGACGATGCGCTGCGCGAGTCCTTCGACGATCGCGGTCTTGCCAACGCCCGGCTCGCCGATCAGCACCGGGTTGTTCTTGGTGCGGCGCTGCAGGATCTGGATGGAACGGCGGATTTCGTCGTCGCGGCCGATCACCGGATCGAGCTTGCCGGCGCGGGCGCGCTCGGTCAGGTCGATCGTGTATTTCTTCAGCGCTTCGCGCTGGCTTTCGGCGTCCTGGCTATGCACCTGTGAGCCGCCGCGCACCGCGGCGATCGCGGTTTCGAGCGCCTTGCGCGACAAGCCGTGCTCGCGCGCGAGACGGCCCACGTCGCCCTTGTCGTCGGCGACCGCGAGCAGGAACATTTCGCTCGCGATGAACGTGTCGTTGAGCTTCTGCGCTTCCTTGTCGGCCTGGTTCAACAGACCGGTCAGTTCACGGCCGATCTGCACGTTGCCGTCAGTGCCTTGCACCTGGGGCAGCCGCGTGATTGCGTCGTTCAGTGCGGTCTGTAGAGGTTGTACATGCACGCCGGCGCGCGATAGCAGCGAGCGAGCGGAGCCGTCCTGCTGCGCGACGAGTGCCGCCAGCACGTGAACGGGTTCGATGTACTGATTGTCGTGGCCGACCGCCAGACTCTGGGCGTCCGCGAGTGCTTCCTGGAATTTAGTGGTGAGTTTGTCGATTCTCATCAAGAGACCTCCAATTTCGATTACCACCAAAATGAGGCGATTTATTAGGGTTTCAAGCGCTTTTTTGGCCTCGGTCGCAACTATTTAACATTTGAGCGCAAGAACTGCCGCGATCCTTCCCCGGTGAGGCGGCCGGACGGGTTTGCGCACCCTGGAGCCGACCCGATGTCCTAGCTCTTGTGGCCCAACGTCGCCGAACTGCCGCCACGCGTGCCATCCGATGCCACCGGAATCGGCAGCGGCACCCTCTGAACGTTGGGTCCCAACCCGAGCAATGCCGCGAGCGGACTTTTCGGTTGCGCGACTTCGCAGATGGTAAAGCGATCGAGTTCGGCGAGAAAAGCGAGGTTCGCCGCCTGCAGCGCGCCGCGCAGCCGGCAGTGCGGCGTGATGACGCAAGGCCGCTGTTGGCCTTGCCGGTCCGGCAGACAGCCGACCAGCGCAAAGTCGCTTTCCGTGACCCGCACCACGTCGCCGACGGTCAGCGACAGCGATTGTGCGGCGAGCCGCAACCCGCCGTTGCGGCCGCGCACGGTTTCGACCCAGCCCAGTTCGCCCAGTTGCTGCACGACCTTCATCAGATGGTTCTTCGAGATGCCGTAAGCTTCCGAAATGTCTTGGATCGTCGATAATCCGTCGCCCCGCACCGCGAGGTACAGCAGCACGCGCAGTGAGTAATCCGTATAGTCGGTGAGTCTCATAAGTCCCGATATAGCTTGAAAAGCTGCGAGCAAACGCATTGAACGTGCCCGATAACCGCGTCGACGCAAGAGTTGCGGTCGACCTGCGCCGCGCCCTAACATCATTGGCTGGCGGGTCGTTGCTCGAATCGCGTTGCAAAACTGCGTTGGATAGCAATAGTAGCTTTTTCCGCATCAACCGTTTGTTAGAAAAACGGGGGTTCGAAGTTCAGTTAAGCCGCCGCCATCGGCAAACGTATTTTTCTGGAATCCGCATGAATCCGTCTTTCCCCGCCGCGCCACCGGTCGAACGCGCGGCCGAACCCACCGAGGCCAATATCCGCGAGCTCGTCTACGGCTTTTACGATCGTGTGCGCGCCGATCCGCTGCTCGGTCCGGTCTTCGACGCGAAGCTCGAGGGCCGCTGGGACGACCATCTGCCGAAGATGTGCACGTTCTGGAACAGCCTCGTGCTCGGCGCGAAGCAGTATCGCGGCAACGTGCAGCAGGTGCATCAGCCGCTCGAAGGCATCGAGCCGCAGCACTTCAGCCGCTGGCTGTACCTGTTCCTGGATACGGTCGAATCGCGCTATCAACCGGCCGCGGCGGTCCGTTTCATGGAGCCGGCGCTACGGATTGCGCAGAGTCTGCAGCTGAGCCGTTACGGCTGGGATTACACGATTCCGGCGGAGCAGCAAGCGCTGCTCGAGCGGGTGGCGCCGAAGCGTCGGCCCCGCGATGCTGACGACGATGGCGAGCAGCCGTCGCGGCCGGCTGGGGAGCCGTTTCCCGTGCCGATCATCGGACGCTCACGGGACCAGTGAACGTGGGTCGGCGCCGACCCGCCTGACACAAACGCGCCGCGTGCGCCACCGCAGCGCCATGGCCCGCGGTTCGGCTACTCCGCCGTCTGGTTTCCCGATGCGATGCCCCAGCGCGCGAGCGCGGCATCGTCGGTCACGCGCGCGTCGACCCAGCGCTCGCCCGCGTCGGTTTTCTCTTTCTTCCAGAACGGCGCTTCGGTCTTCAGATAGTCCATCACGAATTCGCACGACGCAAACGCGTCACCGCGATGCGCGGCCGTCGTCGCCACGAGCACGATCTGATCGAGCGGATACAGCTTGCCGACACGATGCACGATCAGCACCTCGATGCCCGGCCAGCGTTCGCGCGCACGCTCGACGATCGCCTCGAGCGACTTCTCCGTCATGCCCGGATAGTATTCGAGCTCCATCGTCTCGACCGCGCTGCCCTCGTTCAGGTCGCGCACGGTGCCAACGAAGCACGCGACCGCGCCGATCCTCCGATTGCGCGCGCGCAGCGCGGCCACCTCGGCGCTGAGGTCGAAGTCTTCGGTCTGGACGCGAACGGGCATGGGTGACTCCTGAGGGCTTTTGTGGCTGGCGTGAACGTGATGATGGGCGTGAGCGCGGCTCAGCCGCCGGTGACGGGCGGAAAGAACGCGACCTCGCAGCCCTCGGTAATACGCGTGCTCGCGTCGGTCATCACGTGGTTGCAGGCCATGCGCAGCGCGCGGCCTTCGGCGAGCGTCTCGGCCCAGATGCCGCCACGCACGCGCAGCCACGCACGCACGTCGCCGACGGTCGCGATGCCGTCGGGCACCTCGACGGTTTCGTCGGAGGTATTGAGCGCTTCACGTACGCTCGCAAAGTATCGAAGTTCAATCTTCATCGGGATACCGCCGGTTTGTGCCGCGCATGCCGCGCATGCCTCGGATAGCCTGCCTCAGTTCAGCAGTTCGGAAAACGGAATGAAGCGCACGGTTTCGCCGGCGCTGATCGCGTGGTTCGGCGGATTGTCGATCAGGCCGTCGCCCCACACGGTCGACGTCAATACGGCCGAGCTCTGATTGGCAAACAGTTCGAGCCCGCCGGCCGCGTTGACGCGCGCGCGCAGGAATTCGTTGCGGCGATCGGCCTTGCCCTGCGTGAAGTCCGCGCGCAGCGACAGCGCGCGCGGCGCGACCGCCTGCACGCCGGCCAGCCGCAGCACGAACGGACGCACGAACAGCAGGAACGTGACGAAGCTCGACACCGGATTGCCGGGCAGGCCGATGAAAAACGTTTCGGCCGTGCCCGCCGCGCCACGGCGCACCGCGCCGAATGCGAGCGGCTTGCCCGGCTTCATCGCGATCTGCCACATCGACAGACGCCCTTCGGCCTCGACCGCCGGCTTCACGTGATCCTCCTCGCCGACCGACACGCCGCCGCAGGTGAGAATCAGATCGTGCGCCTCAGCGGCCTCGCGCAGCGTTGCACGGGTCGCGTCGAGCTGATCGACGACGATGCCGTAGTCGGTCACGTCACAGCCGAGCTTCTCGAGCAGGCCGCGCAGCGTGAAGCGATTCGAGTTGTAGATCGCGCCGGGCTTCAGCGGCTCGCCGGGCATCGTCAGTTCGTCGCCGGTGAAAAACACGGCGACCTTCACGCGACGGCGCACCTCGAGCTGCGCGCATCCGACCGACGCGGCAAGCCCCAACGCCTGCGGCGTGAGCCGCGTGCCGGCCGGCAGGATCACCGAGCCCGCGCGAATATCGGCGCCCTGCGCGGTGATCCACTCGCCCGCCTGCGGACGATGCACGATCGTCACCTCGTCGCCGGCCACCTCGGTCTGCTCCTGCATCACGACCGCGTCCGCGCCAGCGGGCATCGTCGCGCCGGTGAAGATGCGTGCGGCGCTATTGGGCGCGAGCGGCGCCGGCGCATGGCCGGCCGGAATCCGTTGCGAGACCGGCAGGCGGCTGCCGTGCGCGAGATCGGCGATACGGACTGCGTAGCCGTCCATCGCGCTCGTGTGCATCGGCGGCACGTCGAGCGGCGAGGTGACGTCGGTGGCGAGCACGCGATTCAGCGCGTCGAGCGTCGGCAGCGTTTCGATACCGTCGATCGCTCGCGCGGCGTCGAGCAGGATCGCCAACGCATCGGCAGTGGCGAGCATCGGAGCACGGGGCGTGGGTGTGGACATCTGGAGTGTCGAAGCCGCAGGTTAAAAGAACATTGTAGCGGCCGATGCCGTTAGCCTGGGCGGCCGGGCGTCATGGAGAGTTTTTTGTGATTTTCGCTGCGTGGCGGCGAGGGGTGCGGCCAGCGTTTTTTCGTAGTGCGGGCGTGGGCGTCGGGATGCCGCGTGAGCCGAAAACAGCCCACACGGCCCGCTTGCCCTCGCCGGTCGCACTTATTCGCCGGCATTCGCGACGATGAAGTCCTTCACCCGCTGAGCATCCGCGGGTACGACCTCGAAGCGCTGCGGCAGCGATTCGAGCCCCGCGAACGCGGCCGGCCGCTCCGGTTCGCGCAGCAGCGCTTCGCGGATCGTCTCGCCGAACTTGATCGGTTGCGCAGTCTCGAGCACGATCATCGGAATCCCCGGTTGCAGATGCTCGCGCGCGACCTTCACGCCGTCGGCCGTGTGCGTGTCGATCATCGTGTCGTAGCGCTGGAACACGTCGCGGATCGTCTCGACGCGGGTGTCGTGGTTGCTGCTGCCGGACACGAAACCGAACTCCCTCACGCGCGCGAAGTCGCCGCTCGCCGCGAGGTCGAAACCGCCCTTTTCCTCGACGTCGTGGAACAGTTGCAGCACGCGCGCCGGATCGCGGCCGAGCAGGTCGTACACGAAACGCTCGAAGTTCGACGCCTTCGAGATGTCCATGCTCGGGCTGCTCGTGTGATACGTCTCGGCCGCCTTGCGCACGCGGTAGATGCCGGTGCGGAAGAACTCGTCGAGCACGTCGTTTTCGTTGGTCGCGACGACGAGCTTTTCGATCGGCAGACCCATCATGCGCGCGATGTGACCCGCGCAGACGTTGCCGAAGTTGCCCGACGGCACCGTGAACGACACGCGCTCGTCATTCGACTTCGTCGCGGCAAAGTAGCCCTTGAAGTAATAGACGACCTGCGCGACGACCCGCGCCCAGTTGATCGAATTGACCGTCCCGATCTTGTACTTCGCCTTGAACGCGTGATCGTTCGACACCGCCTTCACGATGTCCTGCGCGTCGTCGAACACGCCTTCCACCGCGAGGTTGAAGATGTTCGGGTCTTGCAGGCTGTACATCTGGGCGGTCTGGAACGCGCTCATCTTTTTGTGCGGCGACAGCATGAACACGCGGATGCCCTGCTTGCCGCGCATCGCATACTCGGCGGCGCTGCCGGTATCGCCCGAGGTCGCGCCGAGAATGTTCAGCGTTTCGCCGTGCTTCGCGAGCGCGTACTCGAACAGGTTGCCGATCAGCTGCATCGCCATGTCCTTGAACGCGAGCGTCGGCCCGTTCGACAGTTCGAGCAGCGACAGCGGCGCGCCGTCTTCGACGCCGAGCGTCTTCAGCGGCGTGATCTGCGCGGCGCTTTCGTCGTCGCGCACGTTGCAGTAGGTCGCGGCCGTGTAGGTCTTGCGCGTCAGCGCGCGCAGATCGTCGGCGGGGATGTCGTCGCAGAACTTCGACAGGATCTCGAACGCGAGATCCGCGTACGGCAGTGTGCGCCAGCGCGTAAGTTCATCCGCGGTGACGCGCGGATATTCGGCCGGCAGATACAGGCCGCCGTCTTTCGCGAGACCGCCGAGCAGGATGTCGGAGAAGGTATGGCGCTCGCCGGCTCCGGCGCCGCGCGTGGAGAGGTAGTTCATAGTTCGGCCTAGTTCAGCGCTTCCATGCGCAGCTTCGTGACTTGCGAGACGACGGTCTGCAGCGCCTCGATCGACTTGATCGCGGCGTTGACCTGCTTTTCGACCGTCTCGTGCGTGATCAGCAGGATGTCGGTTTCGCCCTTGCCGTTCGCGTCGACGAGTTCCGATTCCTTCTGCAGCAGCGCGTCGATCGAAATGCCGGTGTCCGCCAGAATGCGCGTGATGTCGGCGAGCACGCCGGTCACGTCGGCGACGCGCAGGCGCAGGTAGTAGCCGCTCGTGACTTCTTCGATCGGCAGAATCGGCGTGTTCGACAGGCTGTCCGGCTGGAACGCCAGATGCGGCACGCGGTGCTCGGGGTCGGCCGTGTGCAGACGCGTCACGTCGACCAGATCGGCAACCACCGCGGACGCCGTCGGCTCCGCGCCCGCGCCCTTGCCGTAGTACAGCGTCGTGCCGACCGCGTCGCCATGCACGACGACCGCGTTCATCGCGCCTTCCACGTTCGCGAGCAGGCGTTTTTCCGGAATCAGGGTGGGATGCACGCGCAGTTCGATGCCCTTGTCGGTGCGCCGCGTGATGCCGAGCAGCTTGATGCGATAGCCGAGTTCCTCGGCGTATTTGATGTCGATCGCGGCGAGCTTGCTGATGCCCTCGACGTACGCGCGGTCGAACTGCACCGGCACGCCGAACGCGATCGCGCTCATGATCGTCGCCTTGTGCGCGGCGTCGACGCCTTCGATGTCGAAGGTCGGGTCCGCTTCCGCGTAGCCGAGTTCCTGCGCGGCCTTCAGCGCGGTGGCGAAATCGAGCCCGCGGTCGCGCATCTCCGACAGGATGTAGTTCGTCGTACCGTTGATGATGCCGGCGATGTACTGGATACGGTTCGCCGTCAGGCCTTCGCGCAGCGCCTTGATGATCGGAATGCCGCCCGCCACCGCCGCTTCGAACGCGACCATCACGCCGTTCGCGCGCGCCGCCTCGAAAATCTCCGTGCCATGTACGGCGAGCAGCGCCTTGTTGGCGGTGACCACGTGCTTGCCGTTGTTGATCGCGCGCAGCACGAGGTCGCGCGCAATGCCGGTGCCGCCGATCATTTCCGCGACGATCGCGATCGACGGATCGTCGACGACCGCGTTGAAGTCATCGGTCAGCGCCACGCTGCCGGCTTCGCCGCCGAGCGCCGCGGTCGCCTTGGCCGGGTTGCGCACGGCGATACGCGCAATCTCGATACCGCGACCCGCGCGACGTTTGATTTCTTCCTGATTGCGGCGCAGTACCGTGAAGGTGCCGCTGCCTACCGTGCCGAAGCCCAGCAGTCCAACTTTGATCGGTTCCATGCAGCGTGTGTTTCTATTAGAGGTTTGAAAAGGGTGTCTGAGGTGGCACGAGCGGCGCGCCTGATGCGCCGCGTCACGCGCCACATCGTACGCGAGGCCGGCTCAGGCTGTGTGACGCTTGCGGTAGCCATCGAGGAAGCGCGCGATCCGGTTGATCGAATCCGCGAGGTCGTCGACGTTCGGCAGGAACACGACGCGGAAGTGATCCGGCGTCTTCCAGTTGAAGCCGGTGCCCTGCACGAGCAGCACGCGCTCTTCGAGCAGCAGGTCGAGGATGAACTGCTGGTCGTTCTGGATCGGATACACCTTCGGGTCGAGGCGCGGGAACATGTACAGCGCCGCTTCCGGTTTCACGCAGCTTACACCGGGGATCGACGTGAGCATCTCATACGCGAGCTCGCGCTGCTTGTACAGGCGCCCGCTCGGCACGATCAGGTCGTTGATGCTCTGATAGCCGCCGAGCGCGGTCTGGATCGCATACTGGCCGGGCACGTTCGGACACAGCCGCATCGATGCGAGGATGCCGAGCCCTTCCAGATAGTCCTTCGCGAGCCGGCGGTTCTCGCCGGTCAGGCCCGAAATGGCCATCCAGCCGGCGCGGTAGCCGCACGAGCGGTAGCTCTTCGACAGGCTGTTGAACGTAACGGTCAGCACGTCTTCGGACAGCGACGCCATCGACGTGTGCTTCTTGCCGTCGTAGATGATCTTGTCGTACACCTCGTCGGCGAAGATCACGAGGCCGTGCTGGCGCGCGATCTCGATCAGGCCGAGCAGCAGTTCGTCCGAATAGAGCGCGCCGGTCGGGTTGTTCGGGTTGATCACGACGAGCGCGCGCGTGTTCGGCGTGATTTTCGCGCGGATGTCGTCGAGGTCGGGCATCCAGCTATTCGACTCGTCGCAAATGTAGTGCACCGGCGTGCCGCCCGCGAGGCTCACGCCGGCGGTCCACAGCGGGTAGTCAGGCGCGGGCAGCAGCACTTCGTCGCCGTCGTTGACGAGGCCTTGCAGCGCCATCACGATCAGCTCGGACGCGCCGTTGCCGATGTAGATGTCGTCGAGCTCGACGCCGTGCACGCCCTTTTGCTGCGTGTAGTGCATGATCGCCTTGCGCGCGGCGAACACGCCCTTCGAATCGGAGTAGCCCGACGAGCTGGGCAGGTTCAGGATCATGTCCTGAATGATTTCATCGGGTGCCTCGAAACCGAACGGCGCCAGATTACCGATGTTCAGCTTGATGATGCGGTGGCCCTCTTCTTCGAGCCGCTTCGCGTGTTCGAGGACGGGCCCGCGAATGTCGTAGCAGACATTCAACAATTTGTTGGATTTGAGAATCGGTTTCACGGCGGGCACTTCATCCTGGTTGATGGCTGGGGCAAACCTTGGGGCAAACGGGGCCCGGCTGACGTCACCGGGCCGCTCGGATTCACCGATACGGGAATTCGGACGCGGCGGCGCCAGCGAAGGCGGCCAACTGCGAAATGGGGTCGAACTGTCGAGCGGCCGCGGCTTTCCGGGTTCCGGCGCGGGAAAAAAACGCAGCGAAAGCGGGCGATGCCAGCACAGGTAGCCGGTGGGCCACGCCGATGCGCCCAGCGCGGCTTGTGGCGGCACTTGAGCGAGGGGCGCCGCAAGGCGGCTAAAAAGTTATAATTTAGCGGATTTTGGCCGACTTCCGCAATGCACCACCCGCAACGGCAAGCCTTTTCGGCCTTCTCGTGTGTCACACGCGTCGAACCGCGCGGCCTGTGCGACGTGCATCCAGGCCGGCAATACGCATGACGTCTCACGACGACTTCGGAAAACCAATTTGAAATTACATCAGGATTCCAGCGGCGCGCTGAATACCGTTACCGGCTACGGCGCCGACTACGTCGAAATCAATCTGGTGCGTCACGCGGGCAGTATTCTCGTGCTGCCGGACGCGCCGGTCATTCCCTGGCCCGTCTCGTCGTTCGAGCGGCTGAGCGCCGAGCATTTCGCGATGCTGGTCGACGCCGCGCCCGAAGTGGTCGTGTTCGGCAGTGGCGAGCGGCTGCGCTTTCCGCACCCGCGGCTGACCGCCGCGCTCACCGCGAAACGCATCGGCGTCGAAACGATGGATTTCAAGGCCGCCTGCCGCACCTACAACATTCTGATGGCCGAGGGCCGCAAGGTCGCGGCCGCGTTGCTGATCGAAGCCTGAGCGGGCCCGGCGCCGGCGCATCCCGCGCGAGCCCGCGCCGGCGCCGGCCCCGTTCTGGCCCCCGCGCCGCGCCCGTGCGCGCGTCGTCGATAACAAGAAGGGTTGATATTTCATGAACGATACGCCGTCGAGGCTACCGCTCAACCGCACCGCAATCCTGTTGCTGGTGCTGGTTCTCGCCGTGATCTGGTTCGTGCCGCTCGGCTGGCGCCATCTGCTGCCGAGCGACGAAGGCCGCTACGCCGAAATGGCGCGCGAAATGTTCCTGACCGGCGACTGGATCACGCCGCGCTACAACGCCTACAAGTACTTCGAGAAGCCGCCGCTGCAAACCTGGGCGAACGCGCTGACGTTCGCGTGGTTCGGCATCGGCGAATGGCAGGCGCGCCTCTATACCGCGCTGACGGGCTTCGCCGGCGTGCTGCTGATCGGCTTCACCGGCGCGCGCGTGTTCAACGCGGCGACCGGCGTGTTCGCGGCGCTCGTGCTCGCCTGCGCGCCGTACTGGAACCTGATGGGCCACTTCAACACGCTCGACATGGGCCTGTCGTTCTGGATGACCCTCACGCTGTGCGCGCTGCTGCTCGCGCAGCGTCCGAACCTGCGCCTGCCGTGCGTGCGCGGCTGGATGTGGGTGTGCTGGGCGTCGATGGCGCTGGCGGTGCTCTCCAAGGGCCTCGTCGGGCTGATCCTGCCGGGCGCGGTGCTGGTGCTCTACACGCTGATCGCGCGCGACTGGGCGCTGTGGAAGCGGCTTCACCTGGTGAGCGGCCTGATCGTCTTTTTCGCGATCGTCGCGCCGTGGTTTGTCCTCGTGCAGCAGCGCAATCCGGAATTCCTGAACTTCTTCTTCGTCGTCCAGCAGTTCAAGCGCTATCTGACGCCCGAGCAGAATCGCCCCGGCGCGTTCTACTACTTCGTGCCGGTGCTGCTGGTGGGCTTCCTGCCGTGGCTGTCGGTAACCGTGCAAAGCGTGCGCCACGCGTGGCGTCAGCCGCGCCAGCCGAACGGCTTCGCGCCGGTCACGCTGATGCTCACGTGGATCGTCTTCATCTTCCTGTTCTTCAGCGCGTCGCACTCGAAGCTGCTGTCCTACACGCTGCCGATCGCGCCGCCGATCGCGATGCTGATCGGCATGTACCTGCCGCTCGTCACGCGCGAGCAGCTGCGCCGGCATCTGGCGGGCTACGCGCTGTTTTTCGTGGTCGCCGCGTTTGCGGCGCTGTTCCTGCCGCGCCTCGGCTCCCAGCGTAATCCGGCCGCGCTGTACGCCGAATTCCGCGTGTGGGTGCTCGCCGGGCTGGCCGTGGCTTTCGTGCTCACGCTGGTCGCGTTGTGGCTGAACCGCCGCGGCGAGGATGGCGTGGGCGCCAACGCGCGGGTCGGCCTCGGCAGCCTCGCCGCGTTCGGCGCGGGCTGGCTGCTGCTCGCCACGATCGCGGGCACCGGCCACGACGTGTTCGGACGCCTGAGCTCCGGCGCGCCGCTCGCGTCCGCGATCAAGGCAAAACTCGCGCAGCTGCCGCCCGACACGCCGTTCTACTCGGTCGGCGTGCTCGACCACACGCTGCCGTTCTACATCGGCCACACGATGATCATGGTCGCGCACCCGGACGAGCTCGCGTTCGGCGTGTCCGTCGAGCCGCAAAAATGGGTGCCGACGGAACAAGCGTGGATCGAGCGCTGGAAGGCCGATCGTTACGCGCTCGCGCTGATCCCGCCGCCGACTTACGAGCGCCTCGTCAAGCAAGGCGTGCCGATGCAGGTGATCGCGCGCGATCCGCGTCGCGTGGTGGTGATGAAGCCGCTCGCCGACGGGGCTCCCGCCGCCGCTGCCCCCGCCTCCACGCCCGCGGCAAAGTCCTAATCCTCTCGAGAACCAGACCGTTCGATGAACCCGATTTCCCTCTTCTGCATCCTCGCCGGCGTCACGCTGAACGCCGGCGCGCAGCTGCTGCTCAAGGCCGGCACGAATGCCGTTGGACACTTCGAATTCACCCGTGCGAACATCCTGCCCATCGGCTTCAAGCTGGCAACCCAGCCGCCGATCATCGGCGGGCTCGCCTGCTACGTGATCAGCGTGGCGGTATGGATCATCGGGCTCTCGCGTGTGGACGTGTCGATCGCGTATCCGATGCTATCGCTTGGCTACGTGGTCAACGCGATCGCCGCGTGGTACCTGTTCGGCGAGGTGATGTCGGTGCAGAAGCTGGTCGGCATCGGCATCATTCTGGTCGGCGTGGTCGTGCTCGCGCGCAGCTAGGCGGCCGGGCCTCGCGCAGGAACCCGCGCCGCGCACGAGCCGCCTAAGCCTGACGTAAGGTAGGGCGCGGTAAGCTGCACGGTTGCGTTTTTTCCGCCGCGGCCTTGGGTTTGCGCGTAGTTTGTGGTTTACTTCGCGCCCGTCGGGCCGCGCCCCTTTCAATCGAGCGATGCATTCATGAGCCAGTCACAAGTCCCGTTTTTGCCGTTTGTCAAACCCGAGATCGACGAGGAAACGATCCAGGGCGTCGCCGACGTGCTGCGTTCCGGCTGGATCACCACCGGCCCGCAGAACCAGAAGTTCGAGGCAGCGCTGTCTGAGTTCTGCGGCGGCCGCCCGGTGCGCACGTTCAATTCCGGCACGGCGACGCTCGAAATCGGCCTGCGCATCGCCGGCGTCGGTCCCGGCGACGAAGTCATCACGACGCCGGCCACCTGGGTGTCGACCTGCAACGTGATCCTCGAAACCGGCGCGACGCCGGTGCTTGCCGACATCGACCCGGTCACGCGCAACATCGATCTCGATCTGCTCGAAAAAGCCATCACGCCGCGCACCAAGGCACTGTTGCCGGTGTTCCTGTCCGGCTTGCCGGTCGACATGGACCGTCTGTACGCGATCGCCCGCGAGCACAAGCTGCGCGTGATCGAAGACGCCGCGCAGGCGTTCGGCTCGACCTGGAACGGCGAGCGCATCGGCAAGCTCGGCGACATCGTGTCGTTCAGCTTCCACGCGAACAAGAACCTGACCTCGGTCGAAGGCGGCGCGCTCGTCCTGAACAACGAGGAAGAAGCGGTGCTCGCTCAAAAATACCGGCTGCAGGGCATCACGCGCACCGGCTTCGACGGCATGGACTGCGACGTGCTCGGCGGCAAGTACAACCTGACCGACGTCGCCGCGCGCGTCGGCCTCGGCCAGCTGCCGCATCTGGAGCGCTTCATCGCACAGCGCAAGAAGCTCGTGCGCGCGTACTTCGCGCAGCTCGAAGGCGGCGCGGCCGTGAAGCTCGGCGTCGGCCTGCCCGTCGCGGACTTCGAAAACAGCAACTGGCACATGTTCCAGATCACGCTGCCGCTCGAAAAACTGTCGATCGACCGCGCCGGCTTCATGGGCGAACTGAAGGAACGCGGCATCGGCTCGGGCGTGCACTACCCTGCGCTGCACCTGTTTTCCCTGTACCGCGCGCGCGGCTTCAAGGAAGGCATGTTCCCGCACGCCGAACGCTTCGGCGCCACCACCGTCACGCTGCCGCTCTTCACCCTGATGAACGAAGGCGACGTCGAGCGCGTGTGCCGCGCGGTCAACGAAATTTGCGAACACTACGGAAAGTAAGCGGACATGACTTATTCGGAACATCGCGCCGTCGCACCGGAAGTGTCGATCATCATTCCGGTGTACAACGAGGAAGCCGGACTGGCCGCGCTGTTCGCGCGCCTCTATCCGGCTCTCGATGCGCTCGGCACCGGTTATGAAGTGATCTTCATCAACGACGGCAGCCGCGACAAATCCGCGGCGCTGCTCGCCGGGCAGTTCCGCGCGCGGCCCGACACGACGCGCGTGATCCTGCTGAACGGCAACTACGGCCAGCACATGGCGATTCTCGCGGGCTTCGAGCAGTCGCGCGGCGACATCGTAATCACGCTCGACGCCGACCTGCAGAATCCACCCGAGGAAATCGGCAAGCTCGTCGCGAAGATGCGCGAGGGCTTCGACTACGTGGGCACGATCCGTCGGCAGCGTCAGGACAGCCTGTGGCGCCGCAAGGCGTCGCGCGCGATGAATCATCTGCGCGAGCGCATCACGCGCATCAAGATGACCGACCAGGGCTGCATGCTGCGCGCGTACAGCCGTCACATCATCGATACGATCAACCGCTGCGGCGAAATCAACACGTTCATCCCCGCGCTCGCGTACACGTTCGCGCAGAATCCGGTGGAAGTCGAGGTCGCGCACGAAGAACGCTTCGCCGGTGAGTCGAAGTACTCGCTGTACTCGCTGATCCGCCTGAATTTCGACCTCGTCACCGGCTTCTCGGTGGTGCCGTTGCAATGGCTGTCGTTCATCGGCGTGATCCTGTCGCTAGGCTCCGCGGCGCTGTTCGTCCTGCTGCTGATTCGGCGCTTCATCATCGGCGCGGAAGTTCAAGGTGTGTTTACGCTGTTCGCTATCACCTTCTTCCTGCTCGGCGTGATCATCTTCGCGCTCGGCCTGCTCGGTGAATACATCGGCCGGATCTATCAGCAGGTGCGTGCGCGGCCGCGTTATCTGGTGCAGACCATTCTCGAAGAACGCGACGGCGGCGCCGTCGCCGAAACGCCGCGTCAGACCGTCGCGCAAGGCGTGCAGCCGGTGCCGGTCGCCGATCAGGGACACCAGCCATGAAGCCGCGCGCCGTCGTATTCGCGTACCACAACGTCGGCGTGCGCTGCCTGCAGGTGCTGCTCGCGCGCGGCGTCGACGTCGCGCTCGTCGTCACGCACGAAGACAACCCGAGCGAGAACATCTGGTTCGGCAGCGTGGCATCGGTGGCGGCCGAGCACGGCATCGCCGTCGTCACGCCGGCCGATCCGAAGAGCCCGGAACTGCGCGGCGCGGTGAGCGCCGCGCGGCCGGACTTCATCTTCTCGTTCTACTACCGCCACATGCTGCCGCCCGATCTGCTCGCGATCGCCGCACGGGGCGCTTACAACATGCACGGCTCGCTGCTGCCGAAGTATCGCGGCCGCGTGCCGACCAACTGGGCGGTGCTCAACGGCGAGAGCGAAACCGGCGCGACGCTGCACGAAATGGCCGCGAAACCCGACGCCGGCGCGATCATTGCGCAAACACCGGTGCCGATCCTGCCCGACGACACCGCCGCGCAGGTCTTCGACAAGGTCACGGTCGCCGCGGAGCAAACGCTCTGGCGCGTGCTGCCGGCGCTGCTCGCGGGCGAGGCGCCGCATCTGCCGAACGATCTCGCGCACGGCAGCTACTACGGCGGGCGCAAACCGGAAGACGGCCGCATCGACTGGAGCCAGTCCGCGCAGCAGGTCTACAACCTGATCCGCGCGGTCGCACCGCCGTATCCGGGCGCTTTCACGGATCTGAACGGCCATCGTTTCATCGTCGCACGCGCGCGTCTGGCCGTGCCCGGCGCGCTCCGCTCGGATTTGCCCCCGGGCCTGCACGTAAGCGATAATGCCGTTTTCGCAATTTGCGGCGACGGCCGCGCAATCAACATCCGCGAATTGCGGCACCAGCACGATGGCGGCGAGACTGCCGTCAGTCCGGCGAAATTCGCCCAGCTCATCCAATCTCATTCATGAAAAAAGTCCTGATTCTGGGTGTGAATGGCTTTATCGGCCATCACCTGTCCAAACGCATTCTCGAAACGACCGACTGGGAAGTGTTCGGGATGGACATGCAGACCGAACGTCTCGGCGACCTCGTCAATCATGAGCGGATGCACTTCTTCGAAGGCGACATCACGATCAACAAGGAATGGGTCGAATATCACATCAAGAAGTGCGATGTGATCCTGCCGCTCGTCGCGATCGCCACGCCCGCAACCTATGTGAAGCAGCCGCTGCGCGTGTTCGAACTCGACTTCGAGGCGAACCTGCCGATCGTGCGTTCGGCCGTCAAGTACGGCAAGCACCTCGTGTTTCCGTCGACCTCCGAGGTCTACGGCATGTGCACGGACGAGCAGTTCGATCCGGAAGAATCGCAGCTGTCGTACGGCCCGATCAACAAGCCGCGCTGGATCTACGCGTGCTCGAAGCAGCTGATGGACCGCGTGATCTGGGGTTACGGCATGGAAGGCCTGAACTTCACGCTGTTCCGTCCGTTCAACTGGATCGGCCCGGGCCTCGACTCGATCTACACGCCGAAGGAAGGTAGCTCGCGCGTGGTCACGCAGTTCCTCGGCCACATCGTACGTGGCGAGAACATCAGCCTCGTCGACGGCGGCGCGCAAAAGCGCGCATTCACGGATATCGACGACGGCATCAGCGCGCTGATGAAGATCATCGAGAACAAGAACGGCGTCGCCACCGGCAAGATCTACAACATCGGCAATCCGACCAACAACTTCTCGGTGCGCGAGCTCGCGCACAAGATGCTGGCACTTGCGGCCGAATTCCCCGAATACGCGGACTCGGCCAAGAAAGTGCAACTGGTCGAAACGTCGTCGGGCGCGTACTACGGCAACGGCTATCAGGACGTGCAGAACCGCGTGCCGAAGATCGACAACACGAAGCAGGAACTCGGCTGGGCACCCACGTCGACTTTCGACGAAGCGCTGCGCAAGATTTTCGAAGCGTATCGCGGCCACGTCGCGGACGCCCGCGCACTCGTCGAACAGCAATAAGGGCGCATCCTTGGCTCGCATCGTCCTGAAGATCGACGTCGACACGCTGCGCGGCACCCGCGAAGGCGTGCCGAATCTCGCGCGCATCTTCGACCGTTTCAAGGCGCGCGCCACCTTCCTGTTCAGCCTCGGGCCCGACCACACCGGTTGGGCGATGCGCCGCGTGCTGCGGCCGGGTTTTCTGAAGAAGGTGTCGCGCACGTCGGTGGTCGAGCATTACGGCGTCAAACAGCTGATGTACGGCGTGCTGCTGCCCGGTCCGGACATCGGCGCGAAGGCCGCGGCCGAGATGCGCGCGATCCACGAAGCCGGCTTCGAGTGCGGCATCCATACCTGGGACCACGTGTACTGGCAGGACAACGTGCGCGCCAAAGATCGCGCGTGGACCGTCGCGCAAATGCAGCAGAGCCACGCGCGCTTCATCGAGGTATTCGGCACGCCGCCCGTCACGCACGGCGCGGCGGGCTGGCAGATGAACGGCCACGCGTTCGAGCAGATCGACGCGTGGGGCATGCACTACGCGTCTGATGGTCGCGGCCATTCGCCGTATCTGCCGGTGGTCGACGGCAAGACGCTCAAGCACGTGCAGATGCCGACCACGCTGCCGACGCTCGACGAAGTGCTGGGTGTCGATGGTGTCGACACGCACAACGTCGCCGCGTGGATGCTGAAACAAACCGAAAAAAATCCGCACGACCAGGTGTTCACGCTGCACGCGGAACTCGAAGGACAGAAGCTCGCGCCGGTATTCGAACAGTTGCTCGAAGGCTGGCGCGCGCAGGGCCACACGTTCGCCACGATGGGCGATTACTACGCCACGCTAGACCGCGACACGCTGCCATCGTACCCTGTTACGTGGGGTGAGATTCCGGGGCGCTCCGGCGAACTGATCGTCCAGCCCTGAAGGGCCGCGGCGCGGTGCGAAAGTCGTCGTCGGTAAGCACGCCGCTTGATGCCTGCCCGTTCGCCGCGTGGCCGTCCAATCGGCCGCCGCAAGGCAACGGCAAGGCCGCACGCCGACCGAATCCCCGAACAACAACAACCTCGACGACAGGCCGGCCGACGCCGCGGCACCTAGCGACGCCGGCCCCAACCACCGGAGAACCTCGTGTCCATCGCAGTCGACCAACCCATCCCCGACTTCACCGCCGCCGCGACGGGCGGCGAAATCACGCTGTCAAAGCTGCGGGGCAAGAAGGTGGTGCTGTATTTCTATCCGAAGGACAACACGCCGGGCTGCACGACCGAAGGTCTGCAGTTCCGCGATCTGTATCCGAAGTTCAAGAAGGCCGGCGCGGAAGTGATCGGCGTGTCGCGCGACAGCTTGCGTTCGCATGACAACTTCAAGGCCAAGCTCGAACTACCCTTCCCGCTGATTTCAGATCCGGAAGAAACGCTGTGCACCCTCTTTGCCGTCATCAAAATGAAGAAAATGTATGGCAAAGAGGTGCGGGGAATCGAGCGCTCCACGTTCCTCATCGACGCCGCTGGCGTGCTGCGCCAGGAGTGGCGCGGCGTCAAGGTGCCGGGCCACGTCGACGAAATTCTGGAGGCTGTACAAGCGCTTTGATGCGCGTTATATTGGGCCGCAATGAGTGCCTGTCCTCCCCATATTTTTCTCCGCTGCGCCAGCTCTGACGGCCGCTTGACCGGGTCCACCGGTGCCGTTCCGAGCATGAGGCGCAATGCGAGCATCATCGTCGAGCCGCTAGCCCCGAATGCCGGGGCGGCGGCTTTTTTAATTGCGCGCGACCGCTCGTTCACTGGTTCGCGCGCTTCCGTCAAGGAGCCTATCGAAGACCAGGCGAACCGGCATCTCTAGACCGAATGCGCGCCTCCTCGCGCAGACTGGGTGCCCCATGAAGGCATCGTCAGAATGCGACGGGCGGCGCACGATATGCGACCCGATCATTTCGAGGGAAACCATGCCTTTGCCTACTCCCCCCAGCAAGCTCGGCAATCTTTTGTCGCCTGACGAATACAAGGCCAAAGCCGTCACGCCCGCGCACTCCACTGCGAAAAAACAGGCGCGTGAAGGGGAATCCGCAGAGTCGGCCGATTACGGCCGCGCCAATGTTGCCACCCCGATGGCGCACGCCGCCAACGCCGCCACCACGTTGTGGCCCGTGCCCGCCGTCGAATCGCCGCCCGCCGCGCAACCCGCGCCGGCGCGTGGCCGCAAGACCAAACAGACCGCCGCCCTGTTGCAGCCGGTTCCATCCGGGCGCTCGCAGCTCGGGGACGACGAGGCCGCAGCGCAGCCGGTCGTCGCACGCGCGAAGCACCCGACGGCCGAAACAGCCGCCGCACCCGCCGCGGCGACCCCGGCCGCCACCCGCAAGAAACGCGGCACCAGCGCCGCGCCAGTCGAGGTGCAAAAGCTTTTCGTGCTCGACACCAACGTGCTAATGCACGATCCGAGCTGCCTGTTCCGTTTCGAGGAGCACGACGTCTATCTGCCGATGATGACGTTGGAAGAGCTCGACAACCACAAGAAGGGGATGTCGGAAGTCGCGCGCAACGCGCGTCAGGTGAGCCGCACGCTCGACGCGCTCGTCGCGAACGCGGGCGACATCACCGGCGGCATTTCGCTCGCGCGGCTGGGCAGCCGCGAGGCATCCGGACGCCTGTTCTTCCAGACCCGGCTGACCGCGATCGAGCCCGTCGAAGGGCTGCCCGAAGGCAAGGCCGACAACCAGATCCTCGGCGTCGTGCGCGCGCTGCAGCGCGATCGCGCGGATCGCCAGGTCGTGCTGGTGTCGAAAGACATCAACATGCGCATCAAGGCGCATGCGCTCGGCCTGCCCGCCGAAGATTACTTCAACGACCAGGTGCTCGAGGACAGCGACCTGCTGTACACGGGCATCCGCGCACTGCCGCAAGACTTCTGGACCCGGCACGCGAAGGGCATGGAAAGCTGGCAGGACACCAAAACCGGCACCACGTACTACCGTGTGACAGGTCCGCTGTGCGCTTCGATGCTGGTCAACGAGTTCGTTTATCTGGAGCCGCAGAACGGCGAGCCCGCGTTTCATGCGCTGGTGCGCGAGCTGAACGGCAAGACCGCGCTGCTGCAAACGCTGCGTGACTATGGCCACCACAAGAACAACGTGTGGGGCATCACGGCGCGCAATCGCGAGCAGAACTTCGCGCTGAACCTGCTGATGAATCCGGAAATCGACTTCGTCACGCTGCTCGGCCAGGCCGGCACCGGCAAGACGCTGGTCGCGCTCGCGGCGGGCCTCGCGCAGGTGCTCGACGACAAGCGCTACAACGAGATCATCGTGACGCGCGCGACGGTGCCGGTCGGTGAAGACATCGGCTTCCTGCCGGGCACTGAAGAGGAAAAGATGCAGCCGTGGATGGGCGCGTTCGACGACAACCTCGAAGTGCTGCAGAAAACCGACGACGCCGCCGGCGAATGGGGCCGCGCCGCGACCCAGGAGCTGATCCGTTCGCGCCTGAAGATCAAGAGCATGAACTTCATGCGCGGCCGGACGTTCGTCGACAAGTATCTGATCATCGACGAGGCGCAGAACCTGACGCCCAAACAGATGAAGACGCTCGTCACGCGCGCGGGTCCGGGCACGAAGATCATCTGCCTCGGCAACATCGCGCAGATCGACACGCCTTACCTGACCGAGGGCAGTTCGGGCCTGACCTATGTGGTCGACCGCTTCAAGGGCTGGGCGCACAGCGGACACGTGACGCTCGCGCGCGGCGAGCGCTCGCGCCTCGCTGACTACGCGTCGGAGATTCTCTAGGCGTTCGGAGGTCCCCTTCCGGCTTTTCATCGCAAGCCGCGTCCGGTTCGTTCCGGGCGCGGCTTTTTTATTGCGCCGACGTTCTCCGCAGGCAACACTTAGCGCACAAACTTCAAGTAATTTATCAACAATTCTTGCGGCAGCCTTGTTGGGCGGCTACCATCCCGACATCTTCAGTGAGTAAATGGGCGCTTACCGCCCGTGCCGTCTTCATGCGCCGACTCGCCCTATCGCTGCTGCCCGTCCTGCTGCTCGCCGCCTGCGCCGGCGCGCCGCAGAAGAGCTCGCGCGGGTCTGGCGGCACCGTCGTCGCGAACGGCGCCTATCAGGCGCCGCCGCCCGGCTTCCCCCATTTCGTCGATCACAGCATCGGCCGCGAGGAAATCTCGATTCAGGCGATGAGCCTCGTCGGCGTGCCCTACCGCTGGGGCGGCAACACGCCCGACAGCGGCTTCGACTGCAGCGGGCTCGTGCGCTACGTGGTGCTGCGCGCGGCGTCGGTGAACCTGCCGCGCACGACTGCCGAGATGAGCGGGCGCGGCGAATCCGTCGAGCCGGACGAAATCGCACCCGGCGATCTGATCTTTTTCAATACGACGGGGCGTGCGCATTCGCACGTCGGCATCTACGTAGGCAAACTGCGCTTCGTCAACGCACCATCGACCGGCGGCACGGTGCGGCTCGACTATCTGACCAATCCCTACTGGGCGAAGCGTTTCGACGGCATCCGCCGGATGGCGGGACCGGCGGCGACGCCCGCGCCATTCGATACGCCGAGCTATCAGGCGGCGGCGCCGCAAACGGAGCGCGCTGCCGCGGGCGCCGCGGCGACGGCGGCGGTTCGGCCAGCATCGACCTCTACCGGCGCGATCCCCGCGACCGGTGCAGGTGGCGGCACGCCCGTCGCGCAAAGCGATCAATTCGAGCCGCCGCCGTCGGGCCTCAGCGACGCGCAACTGCAGGCGCGCTCGGCGGGCGCCGTGGCACCGCCGTTGGTCCCGGCGGCTCAGACACGCATGTACGAAAGCGGCGCTCCTTCACCCGCTCAACCGACGCAGACCGCCACGACTGCCCGCGTCCTCCCGCCAACCAAAACCGACGCGATCGATGCCGCCGCCGATGCATTCGAACCACCGCCGCCCGCTTCCATCGCGGAACGCCAGGCCCGTCAGGCACAGCAGACCGACGGCGCTGGCGCCGTGCAGCTGATGCGCGCGTCGACTGCTTCCCACGGCGCGCCCGCACCCACGCAAAGCAGCGACGACCCGATCGCCCGTTTCGCGAACGGCAACTTCTGAGGCCGTGATCTGCTATCGTCATCGATATTCTTTCGACGGCGGGTAACGACCATGGAACTCGGACTCAAAAATAAGGTGGTGCTCATTACCGGCGGCAGCAAAGGCATCGGTTTCGCCTGCGCGCGGGCCTTCGCGCAGGAAGGCGCGAAGGTCGCGATCGTGTCGCGCGACCCCGCCAACCTCGCGCGCGCCTACGAACAGCTGAAACAGGAAGGATTCCACGTGCATCGCACGCGTGCCGACCTGCACGAACCGCATAGTGCCGCCGATATCGTCGAGGAAGTCAGCACCGCGGTAGGACCGATCGACGTGCTGATCAATAGCGCCGGCGCCGCGCGCCGGTACGACCCTGAGACGCTCGATGCCGACGCATTTCGCGCGACGATGGAGGCGAAGTATTTCCCGTATATCTATCCGCAGCAGGAAGTGCTGCGCCGTATGGCCCAGCGCGCGAAGGCCAACGGCGGCGTCGAGCCGGGCACGATCGTCAATATCATCGGCATGGGCGGCAAGGTCGCGAGCGACATCCATATCGCGGGCGGCGCGGCCAACGCGGCGCTGATGCTCGCAACCGTCGGCCTCGCGCACTACTACGCGCGCTATGGCATCCGCATCAACGCGATCAATCCGGGTGCGACGCTGACCGAGCGGGTCGAGGAAGCGGTCCAGCTGGAGGCGGCGCAGCAAGGCATCGGCAACGAGGAGGCGCTCGCGCGCGGCCAGGCCCGGATGCCGCTCGGCCGCTACGCAAAGCCTGAGGAAATTGCCGACGTGGCGCTGTTCCTCGCGAGCCGCCGTGCAAGCTATGTGACGGGCGCGATCATCCCGATGGACGGCGCAAACGCACCGCTGATCTGAACGGATCGAGCGACGCGCCGGTCCTCAGGACGACGCAAGCGCGCTTTCAATCGAACTGCGTAGGGAAACCGATGCGATGCAACGGGCGGCATCAAGCCGAAGCCCGCGAGTGCTGTTTAGCCAGACTCAGCCAAATCGAGCAGCGCAGGCCTGCATCGCACGGTGATTACAGGAAGTGGTGACCCAGCCACCATGCTCCGCCGGACAGCAGCGCGGACGCCGGGATGGTCAGAATCCACGCCCACACGATGTTACCGGCGACGCCCCAGCGCACCGCGCTCAACTTCTGTGTCGCGCCGACCCCGACGATCGCGCCGGTGATGGTATGCGTGGTGGAGACGGGGATACCGAGCGCCGACGCGGTGAACAGCGTGAGCGCTCCGCCCGCCTCCGCACAGAAGCCGCCGACCGGCTTCAGCTTCGTGATTTTCTGCCCCATCGTGCGCACGATCCGCCAGCCGCCGAACAGCGTGCCGAGACCCATTGACAGATAGCAGCCGCCAATCACCCACAGCGGCGGCGCATTCGCCTTCATCGACGCAAAGCCGGTTGCGATCAGCAGCATCCAGATGATGCCGATGGTCTTCTGCGCGTCGTTGCCACCGTGACCAAGGCTGTACAGGCCAGCGGAAAGCAGTTGTAGACGGCGGAAGCGCCGGTCGACCTTGCTCGGCGGTGTGCGGAAGTACAGCCACGACACCAGCAGCATGAAGAACGAGCCGAGCACGAAGCCCAGCAGCGGCGAAACGAAGATGAACGCGACGGTCTTCATCAGACCGTCCCAGTTCAGCGCTCCCCAGCCCGACTTGGCGAGCGCCGCGCCCACGAGCCCGCCGATCAGCGCGTGCGACGAACTGGACGGAATGCCGTAGACCCAGGTGATCACGTTCCACGCAATCGCGCCGGCCAGCGCGCCGAAGATCACGTAGTGATCGACGATGTCCGGATCGATCGTGCCCTTGCCGACGGTTGCGGCCACCTTCAGGTGAAACACGAAATACGCGATGACGTTGAACGCCGCCGCGAACGCCACCGCCTGCTGCGGCTTCAGCACGCCGGTCGATACGACCGTGGCGATCGAATTCGCCGCGTCGTGAAAGCCGTTCATGAAGTCGAACACCAGCGCAATGGCAACCAGGCCGGTTACGACCCAGATAGCGAGTTGTATCGATTGCATTATGCGTTTTCCAGCACGATGCCTTCGATGATGTTTGCCACATCCTCACACTTGTCCGTGATCGTTTCCAGCAGTTCGTAGATCGCCTTCAGCTTGATCAGGACCTTGACGTCGTCTTCCTCGCGGAACAGCTTCGACATCGCCGCGCGCAGCACGCGGTCGGCTTCCGATTCGAGCCGGTCGATTTCCTCGCAGGCCTTCAGGATCTGGCGCGCCTGCTTCATGTCCGACAGCAGGCTGACCGCGAATTGCACGCGCTCGCAGGTCGCCGTGCAGATATGCGCGAGCTGGCTCGCCTCCGACGTGACCGCCTGCACGTCGTACAGCGAGATCGCGGTGGCGACGTCCTCCATCAGGTCGAGGATGTCGTCCATCGTCGTGATCAGCTTGTGGATCTCGTCACGGTCGAGCGGCGTGATGAAAGTCTTGTGCAGCAGGTCGATGGCTTCGTGCGTGAGCTTGTCGGCCGCTTTCTCGGCCTTTTGCACGTTTTGCTTGTGGATTTCGGCGTCCTGCAGATTGTCGATCAGGAGCTCGAGTTCGCGGCTTGCCGAGATGATGCACGTTGCGTGCGAATTGAAGATTTCAAAGAACTTGCCCTCGGTGGGCATGAATCGACCGAACATTGGGATCCTGGAAATGGGTCACGTAATGGCTGACATAAAACCGCCATATTGTACCGTTCCGCCATCATTGCCGCACTCGCTACAGCGCCGTTACAACAGCCCCCGGCGCGGCGCGTCACTCGCCGCCGTAGAAGTTCTGCGCACCCGCAAAATTGTCGAATTTCGTGTATTGGCCATGGAACGTGAGGCGAACCGGGCCGATCGGACCATTCCGCTGCTTGCCGATGATGATCTCGGCGGTGCCCTTGTCGGGGCTGTCCGGGTTGTACACTTCGTCGCGGTAGATGAACAGGATCACGTCGGCGTCCTGTTCGATAGCGCCCGATTCGCGCAGGTCCGACATGATCGGCCGCTTGTTCGGCCGCTGCTCGAGGCCGCGATTCAGCTGCGACAATGCGATCACCGGCACGTCGAGCTCTTTCGCGAGGCCCTTCAGCGAACGCGAGATTTCCGAGATTTCGGTCGCGCGGTTTTCGCCCGCCGACGAGCCGCTCATCAGCTGCAGATAGTCGATGATGATCAGCCCGAGCTTGCCGCACTGGCGCGACAGCCGGCGCGCGCGCGAGCGCAGTTCCATCGGGTTCAGACCGCCGGTTTCGTCGATGAAGATTTGCGCCTCGCTCATTTTCTGCACCGCGTGCGTGAGCTTCGGCCAATCCTCGTCGGTCAGACGCCCGGTACGCATGCGATGCTGATCGAGCCGGCCGACCGAGCCGAGCATACGCATCGTGAGCTGCGTGCCCGGCATTTCCATCGAGAACACCGCGACGGGCAGTCCGTACTCGACCGCGACGTACTCGCCGATGTTCATCGAAAACGCCGTCTTACCCATCGACGGACGGCCCGCGACGATGATCAACTCGCCGCCGTGCATGCCCGAGGTCATGCGGTCCAGATCGACGAAGCCGGTTGGCGTGCCGGTCACGTCGCTCGGATTGGCGGTGTGATAGAGCGTATCGATCCGTTCGACCACCTGGGTCAGCAGCGGCCCGATCTCGAGAAAGCCCTGGGTGCCGCGCGCGCCGTCTTCGGCAATCGAAAACACCTTCGATTCCGCTTCGTCCAGCAATTGCCGGACTTCCTTGCCTTGAGGGTTGAACGCGTCGGCGGAGATTTCATCGGCGACCGACACAAGCCGGCGCAGCACCGCGCGGTCGCGCACGATTTCCGCGTAGCGGCGGATATTGGCCGCGCTCGGCGTGTTCTGCGCTAGCGCGTTCAGGTAAGCGAGGCCGCCGACCTCTTCCGCCTTGCCCGAAGTGCCGAGCGCTTCGTAGACGGTGACCACGTCGGCCGGACGCGTGGCCGCGATCAGCTTGCCGATGTGCTCGAAGATGATGCGGTGGTCGTAACGGTAGAAGTCGCTCTGCGCGAGGAAGTCGGCAATGCGGTCCCATGCCGCGTTGTCGAGCAGCAGGCCGCCCAGCACCGATTGCTCGGCTTCGATCGAATGCGGGGGGACTTTCAGCGACTCGAGTTGGGGATCTTTCGACGGTGCGTTCATGGGGAGGAATTATCGGGCAATCCGACGACGGCTGCGAGCGGAAAAAACGCCAACTCGGGGATACTCGACGGATAGTCGGGCACAAAAAAAGCAGGGGCCGGTTACCCGGCCCCTGCCCTTCACCAGCGAAGTGCTGGCTGATCCTGCGCAATGCTCAGCGGTCGACTTAGACGTGCTCGCCGATCACCGCCACCGTCACATCGACGAGAACGTCGGTGTGCAGCGAAACTTGAACCGGGTGCTCGCCAACCATCTTCAGCGGGCCTTCCGGCAGACGCACTTGCGCCTTTTCCACCGCGAAGCCTTGCTTGCCCAGTGCTTCAGCGATGTCGGCATTCGTCACCGAACCGAACAGACGGCCGTCGACGCCAGCCTTCTGATTGATCTGAACCGTCTGGCCTGCCAGCTTTTCGCCTTGAGCCTGAGCGGCTGCCAGCCTTTCAGCGGCGACCTTTTCGAGTTCTGCGCGGCGCACTTCGAATTCAGCCAGGGCTTCTTTCGTTGCACGGCGAGCTTGCTTGTTCGGGATCAGGAAGTTACGTGCGTAACCGTCCTTGACCTTCACGATGTCGCCCAGGTTACCCAGATTGACGACTTTTTCCAGAAGAATGATTTGCATTCGGATGCTCCTTATCGCGTCGTCGGGTTAAGCCTTGTGCTGGTCGGTGTACGGCATCAGCGCGAGGAAACGCGCGCGCTTGATAGCCGTGTCCAGCTGGCGTTGATAGTGCGCCTTGGTACCCGTGAGACGTGCCGGCGTGATCTTGCCGTTCTCGCCGATGAAGTCCTTCAGCGTTTCGATGTCTTTGTAGTCGATGTACTCGACGCCAGCGGCCGTGAAACGGCAGAACTTCTTGCGCTTGAAGAGCGGGTTCTGTTGCTGACGACGCTTATCGAATTTCTTACCAGTCGGGCGGGGCATGATTAGTCCTTTCCAATGTCCTGCAATGCTGTGATGTGAAATACCAGAGTTCGCGCGTTTCGGTGCTTTTTAGCCAGAAAACCTGTGAAGAGCGTTTCGACGCCCATCTGACAGTTTTCGAGCTTGCCGCTCGCTTCGCCCGCGGCGACCGCCTGCATGGTCAGTTCGACCTGACGGGCAATGCCCGCCTCGACGACTTCCGTGCGGTGGTGCAACGTGCAGCTTGCAATCGGAACGCCGGCGGGCGTGTACCGCACCGCTTCGCGTTCGACGACGCTCGCCGTGAGTTGCAGCCGGTTCATGTACTTGAGATGCCTTCGTGTACGTGAGCGGAGCGACGCTGCGTGTCTGGTAGCTTAAATAGTGTGTCTTAAGCCTGCGCTTCGGTCGGCTGAGCGGCTGCCGACTTCTTGGCTTCTTCGCGCTGCACTTCCTTCATCATCGGCGACGGGCCGGTTTCGGCCTTCTTCATCTTGACGATCAGGTGACGCAGAACGGCGTCGTTGAACTTGAACGCGTGTTCCAGTTCGTCGAGCGTGGTCTGGTCGCATTCGATGTTCATGCAGACGTAGTGAGCCTTCGCGAGTTTCTCGATCATGTAGGCCAGTTGGCGACGGCCCCAGTCTTCGACGCGGTGGATCTGACCACCGTGCGACGTGATCGTGCTCTTGTAACGCTCGATCATGGCGGGCACTTGCTCGCTTTGATCGGGATGCACGATAAAGACGATTTCGTAATGACGCATTACACACTCCTTGTGCTGACTTTTGGATAGAAGCCGCCCGGGCGTCGGAACCGGTGCGGCAAGTGAGAAGCCCAAAAGTGTAACCCGATTGGGGACGGGTTGCAAGGCATTCCGCTGATTCGGCCGTGGAATCGGATGTGTTTTCAAGAGCTTAGGGTTATAGAACCGGGAAAATCGGGCCGCGGCAGCCCCTCAACCCGCTTCCGTGCGTTGACTGCCGCTCTGCAAACGCGCTCTGAGCGCCGCTTGGAAGCCCGTGAGCGCATCGGGCGCGGCGTCCGTGATCGCCCACCAGGTCATGCCCGCCGCGTCCCAGTGCGCGATCGAATAGCCGTCGTGACCGAGCGCCGCCGGCGCTGCGCCCTCCGCCGTGGACTGCGGAAACACGTACACGTCGATCACGTGCTTGCCGTAGCGGTACACGAGCACCGCGACCCGCTGATGCGCGAGGTAGTCGAGCCGGCCGCCCTGAAGCGCGAAGCCGGCCGCCGCGAGGTCCTCGACCGGCGGCGAATAGTCGAGCCGGCCGTTGAACCACGGCTTCACGGTGTGACGGTCCGTCGAAATCACGTCGATGTCGCGGCCGGAGACCTGCGCGCGGACATGGCTTTCGACGAGTTCGTCGGTGAACGGCGAGGATTCGGCCGGACGATGCAGCGTCAGTGTCAGGACCGCGGCGGCCGCGCACAACGCGATCACCAGTGCCGCAAGACCGCCGTGCGCGGCCGCGCGGTTTGCACCGCCCGCGCCGAGCGGGCCGCCGAAGCCCCCGAGCCATCCGTCGAGCCACGCGGGCCACCACGCCCCGCGACGCTGACGCCGAGGTTGCTGCATCACAGGCTGCGTCATCCCGGCGGCGGACTTCTTCGGTAGATCGTCGGGAGCCGCCGTCGCGGCCGACACCGCGGCCGCTTCATCGACGACGCCGGGCAAGCCCGCCACGATCCGCGCCCGCAACGACTGCGGCGCCCGATGATACGGCGCCGCGCGCAGCGCGCCGCTCAGCGCGCGCACGTTGTCGCTCGCGCGCCGGCAATCGTCGCAGTTCTCGATATGCTGCTGGACCCGGCGCGCATCGGGCGCCGGCAATTCGTGATCGGCATTCGCATCGAGGAGCGGCCGTGCTTCGTTACAGTCCATCCGGCGTCTCCTGAGCGGGGTCGGCGGCAGCGCCGGGAATGTTGAGGGGCCGGCCGTCGGCAAACGCCCGGAGCTGTGTCACTGTTGCGGTGGCGGGCATGCCCGCCGACGATGCTGGGCGACCGTCGCCGGAACTTTTTGCCGGCTGGGCGCAGGGTGCAGGGGGCGCGGTGGCCGCCGACCTCGCGAGTCGCCCGGACTGCGCATCCCGCTCCGACGGCGCCTCCTGGGGGCCACCCTGCCCGCCTTTACGCCCCTTGCCAACCGGCTCCCCGCCGCCTCGCTGCTGCGCCATCAACACCTCCGCCAGCTTGCGCCGCCCACGCGCGAGCCGCGACATCACCGTACCGATCGGCACATCGGCCACCACCGCGATCTCCCGATATCCCATCTCTTCGAGCTCACGCAAGATCAGCACCTCGCGATACTCGACCGGCAAACGCGCCAGCGCATCGTGCACCAGTCGCACATCCTCGTCGCGGATCAGCAGTGTCTGCGGATCGTCACCGCCTGCGCTCCAGCCGTCGAGGGTCGCGTCGTCCATCGTTTCGTCGAATTCGAGCATGTCGTGCGACGGCGCTCGCCGCCGCCATTCCGTGTACCAGGTCCGGCGCACGATCGCGAGCAGCCACGGCCGTGCAGAGTCGCCGCGAAACGTATCGAAGAAGCGGAACGCGCGCATGAACGCTTCCTGCACGACGTCCTCGGCATCGTTCGGATTGCCGCACAGCCAGCGCGCGAGGTTGTACGCGGCGTCCAGATGCGGCAACGCGAGCTGCTGGAAGCGGCGGCTTTTCGCGGCATCGGAATCGGCATCGGCGGCGGGGCGGGCACTAGGCTCGCCCCGCGCGCGGGCGGCGTCTGAATCGGTCTGGACCACGTGGGCCCCTCCAAGGGCATGGCGGCTGCGTCGTGCGGGTCGCTGCTGTCGAGCGCCCCGCGTGGTGTGCTGACGTGTCTTTCACAGCAGAACTGGCCATAGACCCAGTTTATTCCCGACTTCCGCCAGCAATCGCCAAAAGTTCGGGCTCGCCCGCGGGCCTCTCGCCAACTAACACGCCCGCTAGTACGACGGCCGGTTCCAGTAGTCGTCGCTTGCGTACACGGCTTTCAGATAGTCGATGAAATAGCGCACCCGCGCCGGCACGTAGCGCTGCTGCGGATAGACCGCGAGGATGTCGTAATCGGGCAGCGCATACTCGTCGAGCACGGTTTCGAGCTCGCCGCGCGCGAGCTGCTGCTGGATTTCCCATGTCGAGCGCCAGCCGAGTCCGAGCCCTTCCGAAACCCAGCGATGCAGCAGTTCGCCATCGTTGCAGTCGAGAGAGCCCCCCACCCGCACCGTCGCGAGCTTGCCGTTGCGGCGAAAATACCAGCCGCGGTTCTGGCCGCCTTGCAGATTGAACGCGAGGCAGTTGTGGGCCGGCAGATCCTCGAGCGTCTTCGGCTTGCCGTGACGACGGAAATACCCGGGCGTACCGCACACCACGCGCCGGTTCGACGCGAGCTTCACCGCGACGAAGTTCGGATCGACCGTGCCGCCGATGCGAATCGACAGGTCGTAGCCCTCGCGCACCAGATCGACGACCCGGTCGGTCAGATTGAACGACATCTGCAACCCGGGCTTGTCGCGCAAAAATGCGGGCGCGAGCGGCGCGACATGCTTGCGGCCGAACGCGGCAGGCGCCGACACGATCAGATGGCCATTCACCGCGCGGCGCCCCGCGCTCAGTTCGTTTTCCGCCTGATCCCACTCGCTGAGGAGCCCGCGGCAGCGTTCGAGAAACGCCGCGCCGTCCTCGCTGACCACCAGCCGCCGCGTCGTGCGATACATCAGCTTCACGCCGAGGCGCTTCTCCAGCGCGTCGATGCGCCGCCCGAGAATCACCGGCGACACGCCCTCCTCCAGCGCCGCCGCCGCGAGACTGCCCGCATCGGCGACCCGCACGAAGGTTTCGATCTGTTTGAAGCGGTCCATGCTCGTCTCCCACCTGTCTCTTGCCGGGCTGATGCCGGCCGTGCGCCGGGCGTCACGCCATTCCATACTTTTTGTTTCGGAATAAGCGACCCGGACTGATCTTATCAAACCTTTGGCGCAGGCCTACAGTGTCCCTCAACCGACGTAATTACCGACATTGAGGAGACATCCATGGCCAAGATGAGAGCCGTCGACGCCGCCGTTCTGGTGCTCGAAAAAGAAGGCATCGATACCGCGTTCGGCGTGCCGGGCGCCGCGATCAACCCGTTCTACTCGGCGATGCGCAAAGCCGGCGGCATCAGCCACGTGCTCGCGCGTCACGTCGAGGGCGCGTCGCACATGGCCGAGGGCTATACGCGTGCCCACCCGGGCAACATCGGCGTGTGCATCGGCACGTCGGGCCCCGCGGGCACCGACATGATCACCGGTTTGTACTCCGCCCAGGCCGACTCGATCCCTATTCTGGCTATCACAGGCCAGGCGCCGCGCGCACGTCTGTACAAGGAAGACTTCCAGGCCGTCGATATCGAAGCGATTGCGAAGCCCGTTACCAAGTGGGCCGTGACCGTGCGCGAGCCCGCGCTGGTGCCGCGCGTGTTCCAGCAGGCGTTCCATCTGATGCGCTCGGGCCGTCCGGGTCCTGTGCTGGTCGATCTGCCGATCGACGTGCAGCTCGCCGAAATCGAATTCGATATCGACACGTACGAACCGCTGCCCGTCTACAAGCCGAAGGCGACTCGCAAGCAGATCGAAGCGGCGCTGACGCTGCTCAACGATGCCGACAAGCCGTTGATCGTATCGGGCGGCGGCGTGTTGAACGCGGTGGCCGAAGACCTGCTCGTGAAGTTCGCCGAAACGGTCGGCGTGCCGGTGATCCCGACGCTGATGTCGTGGGGCGCGATTCCCGACGACCATCCGCTGATGGCCGGCATGGTCGGTCTGCAGACCTCGCATCGCTATGGCAACGCGACGATGCTCGCATCCGACTTCGTGCTCGGCATCGGCAACCGCTGGGCCAATCGTCACACCGGCAGCGTCGATGTGTATACGAAGGGCCGCAAGTTCGTGCACGTCGATATCGAACCGACGCAGATCGGCCGCGTGTTCGGCCCGGATCTCGGCATCGTGTCGGACGCGAAGGCCGCGCTCGAACTGTTCGTCGAAGTCGCCGGCGAATGGAAGGCCGCGGGCAAGCTCAAGGATCGCGGCGCGTGGGTTGCCGATTGCCAGCAACGCAAGCGCACGATGCTGCGCAAGACGCACTTCGACAACGTGCCGATGAAGCCGCAGCGCGTCTATGAAGAGATGAATCAGGTGTTCGGCCGCGACACCTGCTACGTGAGCACGATCGGCTTGTCGCAGATTGCCGCCGCGCAATTCCTGCACGTGTACAAGGCACGCAACTGGATCAACTGCGGCCAGGCCGGCCCGCTCGGCTGGACGATTCCGGCGGCGCTCGGCGTGCGCGCGGCCGATCCGCAACGGCCGATCGTCGCGCTGTCCGGCGACTACGACTTCCAGTTCATGATCGAAGAGCTCGCGGCGGGCGCGCAATTCAAGCTGCCGTACGTGCACGTCGTCGTGAACAACTCGTATCTCGGGCTGATCCGCCAGGCACAGCGTGCGTTCGAAATGGACTACTGCGTGCAACTCGGCTTCGAAAACATCAACTCGCCGGAGACCAACGGCTATGGCGTCGATCACGTCGCGGTCGCCGAAGGTCTCGGCTGCAAGGCGATTCGCGTGTTCAAGCCGGAAGAGCTGAAGCCGGCGCTGCAAAAAGCGCAGTCGATGCTCGCCGAGTTCAACGTGCCGGTGATCGTCGAAGTGATTCTCGAACGCGTGACCAACATCTCGATGGGCACCGAGATCGACGCGATCAACGAGTTCGAGGAACTCGCTGAAAAGCGCGAGGACGCGCCGACCGCGATCAGCCTGCTCGACTGAGCGTCGCGCGTTCGAAGTACCCGCAGCATTCAGCGCGCACGATGCGCGAGGGCCGGGCTCTTGCTCCGCGCCCTCGCCTCATCACGCCCAGCGCCATTCCCTGACCGACCTGAGAGACAAAAGCACCATGCCGAAATTCGCAGCGAACCTGACGATGCTGTTCAACGAAGTGCCGTTCCTCGACCGTTTCGCGGCAGCAGCCAATGCCGGCTTTCACGCGGTCGAATTCCTGTTTCCGTATCCGTATTCGATCGCCGAGTTGAGCGAACGTCTGCAGCAGAACCGCCTGAAGCTGGTGCTGCACAACCTGCCGGCGGGCAACTGGGAAGCCGGCGAACGCGGCATCGCGTGTCTGCCCGACCGGGTCGCCGAGTTCCAGGAAGGCGTCGGCCGCGCGATCGAATACGCAAGCGCGTTGAAGGTGCCGCAACTGAATTGCCTCGTCGGTATTCCGGGCGCGAACGTCTCCGCCGACACCGCCCGCGCGACGATCGTCGAGAACCTGCGCTTTGCCGCGCGCGAGTTGAAGAAGGCCGGTATCCGGCTGCTCGTCGAGCCGTGCAACTCGTACGACATTCCGGGCTTCGCGCTGAACCGCTCGCGCGATGGACTCGACGTGATTCGCGAAGTCGGCTCGGACAATCTGTTCCTGCAATACGACATCTATCACATGCAACGGATGGAAGGCGAACTCGCGGCGACGATCGAAAAGAACCTCGCGCAGATCGCGCATATCCAGCTTGCGGACAACCCCGGACGGCATGAACCGGGCACCGGAGAGATCAACTATCCGTATCTGTTCGCGCTGCTCGACTCGCTTGGCTACGACGGCTACGTCGGTTGCGAATACAAGCCGCGCACGACGACCGAGGCCGGCCTCGGCTGGGTGCAAAGCGTCGCTGGTCAGGCACGCGGCGCGGCACATGCGGCGGCTTGAGACGCGTCAGGCTCAACGCACGCCCCCTATAACCCTGGAGATTCACACATGGCAAAGATCGGCTTCATCGGGCTCGGCATCATGGGCGCGCACATGGCGCGCAACCTCATCAAGGGCGGTCACGCGCTGTTCGTGAACGGCGCGTATCCAGTGCCGGACGACATCGCGAAGAGCGCGAGCGTGGTCGCCAGTTCGACCGCGGTCGCGCAGGCCGCCGACATCGTCATCATCATGGTGCCGGACACGCCTGACGTCGCCAACGTGCTGTTCGCCGACGACGGCGTTGCCGCCGGCCTCAGCAAAGGCAAGCTCGTGATCGACATGAGCTCGATCTCGCCGCTCGACACCCAGGCGTTCGCGAAGAAGATCAACGCGCGCGGCGTCGACTATCTCGATGCGCCGGTGTCCGGTGGCGAAATCGGCGCACGCGACGCGTCGCTGACGATCATGGTCGGCGGTCCCGAGAAGGCCTTCGCTTTGGCCAAGCCGCTGTTCGAGCTGATGGGCAGGAACATCTCGCTGATCGGCGAGAACGGCGCGGGTCAGACCTGCAAGGTCGCGAACCAGATCATCGTCGCGCTGAACATCGAAGCGGTCGCGGAAGCGCTGCTGTTCGCGTCGCGCTCGGGCGCCGATCCGGAGCGCGTGCGCCGCGCGTTGATGGGCGGTTTCGCGTCATCGCGGATTCTCGAAGTGCATGGCGAGCGCATGACGAAGCGCACCTTCAATCCGGGCTTTCGGATCGAGCTGCATCAGAAGGACCTGAATCTCGCGCTCGATGGCGCGCGCAAGCTTGGCATCGCGCTGCCGCATACCGCGAGCGCGCAGCAGTTGTTCAGCGTGTGCGCGGCAAACGGCGGCAAGGCATGGGATCACTCGGCGATGGTGCGCGCGCTCGAGATCATGGCGAATCACGAGGTTGCGCAAACGCCGGATAGCAAGGAGGCGAAGGCGGCCTGAGGTCTCCCTTCGTGGTTCCCGTGTGATTGAGCTCGTCGTCGATTGCGCTGATGGCCGCTTCGGCATCCGCGCGGTAATGATGAGCACAGGTGGGGCGCCCGTTCGTCGCCCGGCGGCTTCGGCTGCTGGCGCGGTGGAACGGGCAAATCGCGCCGCTCTGGGCTGAGAGCGGCAAGTGGGGTCCGCAGCGGCACCCGGCGACGCCGAGGAAGCCTTGGTCGGTCAGACGTCGTCGTCGGGTGTCCGGCTGTCGGATTCGTCAATCAGTATGTATCGAACACCTTCTGCAACGCAGCCGGCGCCGTATGGCCCGCTGCCAGCGCCAGCATCAACAGCACGCGCGCCTTGTACGGATTCAGCGTACCCGCGCTGACGAAGCCGAGCGCGTCGTCGGCGGCGGCGCCGTTGCGCATCACATGCCCCGAGCCGACACGCGACGAGCGCACCACCGCGATACCGCGCGACACCGCCTCGGCGAGCGCCTGCTGCAACGCCTGATGGAACGAGCCATTGCCCGTGCCCGCGACGACGATGCCGCGCACGCCCGCGGCGACGAGCGCATCGACGGCAGTGCGCGATACACCCGCATAGCTCACGACGATCTCCACGTGCGGCCACGCCGTATCGATCGCGAACTCGCTCGCAAGCGTATGCGCGCGCACCACGCCGCGCTGAAACTCGACGCGGCCATCCTGCACCCAACCGAGCGCACCGATTTCCGGCGACTGGAACGCGTCGACCGCATAGGTGCTCGTCTTCACGACGTCGCGCGCGCTATGAATGCGGTTGTTGAACGCGACCAGCACGCCCTGCCCGCGCGAAGCCGCATGCGCCGCGACCGTCACCGCGTTCAGCAGATTCAACGGACCATCGGCCGATAGCGCCGACGCCGGCCGCATCGCCGCAGTCAGCACGACTGGCTTGTCCGACTTGACGGTCAGATGCAGCAGGTAGGCGGTTTCTTCGAGCGTGTCGGTGCCGTGCGTGACGACCACACCGTCGACGTCGTCGCTCGCGAGTAGCGTGTTGATACGTTGCGCTAGCGTGGTCCACAGCGGCAGCGCCATGTCCTTGCTATCGACGCTGGCGATCTGCTCCGGCGCGATCCGCGCAACCGTCGACAGCGCCGGCACCGCCGCGAGCAATTGATCGACGCCGACGACGCCCGCCTGATAGCCGGACGTGTTGGCGGCGTCCGCTGCCGCGCCGGCGATCGTGCCGCCGGTCGCGAGCACGGCGATGCATGGCAACGAGGAAGTGGCGCCCGGCGTGCTGGGAGGAGTCGGGAGAGAGGAAGTCGAGGTATTCATGGCGGCGATTGTAAGCGATGCGCCGCGCGCCGCCATGCGTGAAAGCGCGAGGCTTAAGCGGCCTCGCGCAACTGCGCCGCGATATCGGTCTCGCTCAGCTGCGGTGCGAACATCTCAATCAGCCGATACGCGTACGCACGCAGGAACGCGCCCTTGCGCAAGCCGACGCGCGTCGTGCTCGCCTCGAACAGATGCTGCGTATCGAGCGCGACGAGTTCGGTGTCGCGCTTCGGGTCGTAGGCCATCGCCGCGACCACGCCGATGCCCATGCCGAGCTCGACGTAGGTCTTGATCACGTCGGCGTCGATCGCGGTCAGCACGACGTCGGGCAATGCGCCTGCTTTCGCGAATGCCTGGTCGATATGCGAGCGGCCCGTGAAGTCCTGGTCGTACGTGACGATCGGGAATTCGGCGATCTCGTCGAGCGTCAGGTTTTCACGGCCGACCAGCGGATGATCCTTCGGCACCACCACCACGTGATGCCACGAATAGCACGGGAACGTAACGATGTCGGGAAAGCGGTCGAGCGCCTCGGTCGAGATGCCGATATCGGCCTCGCCGTTGATGATCATCTGCGCGATCTGCTGCGGGCTGCCCTGACGCAGCGCCAGATGCACTTTCGGGAACACCGACGTGAACTGTCGAACCACCTTCGGCAGCGCGTAGCGGGCCTGCGTGTGGGTGGTCGCGACGACGAGGTGGCCGCTGTCCTGATCCGCGTACTGACGCGCGACGCGGCGCAGATTCTCCGCATCGAGCAGCATCCGTTCGATCAGCTGATGCACGGCCTTGCCCGGTTCGGTGAGGCCCGTCAGCCGCTTGCCGCGGCGAATGAAAATGTCGACGCCGAGTTCGTCCTCGAGATCCTTGATCTGCTTGGACACGCCCGACTGCGACGTGTACAGCACGTTCGCCACTTCGGTCAGATTCATGTTCTGCCGCACGGCCTCGCGCACGAAGCGCAATTGCTGGAAATTCATCGATATGTCTCCGGTTCTGCCAGAGTTGAGTTATTAGAGCCGCCAAATGCCAAATGGAACCACTCGGTACGGCCGATACGTTTCTCTCCTGCTTCGAGCGCCGCACGGCGGCGCTGCCATCTCACTGCGCCGGAAACACCCGCAGCGCGCGCGGCACCGCGGTCACGCCGTCGCCGACCGCGAGTTGCAGATCACGCCACGTTTCGCGATCGAGTTCGGCTTCGAGCAGATTGCCCGCGCGACCGGCGAGCTCGACGCGCACCGAGCCGCCGAGCGTCACCACGCGCCGCACGTCGACGACGATGCCGTCGCGATGCCCGGCCGCCTGCGGATACAGTTGCAGGTCATGCGGCCGCACATAGGCGAACGCCGGACCGCTGAAACCCGCCGTGATCGCGACCGGCAGCGCGGCGCCATCGACGACGAAGCCTTGCCCATCGACGTTGCCGTGCAGACGGTTCGCCGCGCCGAGAAACTCGTAGACGAACGGCGTCTGCGGATGGTCATACACGTCCTGCGGGCTGCCCACCTGCTCGACATGGCCGCGATTGAGCACGACGATGCGATCGGCCACTTCGAGCGCCTCTTCCTGATCGTGCGTGACGAAGATCGTCGAGATATGCAGATCGTCGTGCAGGCGACGCAGCCAGCTGCGCAGTTCCTTGCGCACCTTCGCGTCGAGCGCGCCGAACGGCTCGTCGAGCAGCAGCACCTTCGGCTCGACGGCCAACGCGCGCGCAAGCGCGATGCGTTGCCGCTGACCACCGGACAGCTCCGACGGATAGCGTTGCGCGAGCCAATCGAGTTGCACGAGCTTCAGCAGTTCATGCACCTTCTCGCGAATCACCTTCTCCGACGGACGTTCCTTGCGCGGCTTCACACGCAGGCCGAACGCGACGTTCTCGAACACCGTCATATGACGGAACAGCGCGTAATGCTGGAACACGAAGCCCACCTCGCGCTCGCGCGCGCCGACCGCCGCGACGTCCTGACCTTGCAGCTCGACCTGGCCGCCGTCCGCGTATTCGAGGCCGGCGATCACGCGCAGCAGGGTCGTCTTGCCGCAACCCGACGGCCCGAGCAGCGCGACGAGTTCGCCCGGCGGAAAGTCGAGCGACACGTTGTCGAGCGCGACGAAATCGCCGAAGCGCTTTTGCAGGTTACGAACGGTGATACCCATTTACAGCTCTCCTTGCTTGAGCGGATGTCGCTGCGACGCAGGCGTGGCGTTGACGAAAAACGAACGAGAAGCGGACTGCGCGCTATTGGCCTGTGACGCACCGGCCGGCGCCGGTCCCGCATGCGCGGGCACCTCACGCGCCGCCGACAGTTCCGCCGACATATGACGCTCGGCCAGCAGCTTGAGCCCCAACGTGACCAGTGCCAGCAGCGCGAGCAGCGAGGCCACGGCGAACGCGGCCGAGAAGTTGTACTCGTTGTAGAGGATTTCGACGTGCAGCGGCATCGTGTCGGTCTGCCCGCGAATATGGCCGGACACCACCGACACCGCACCGAACTCGCCCATCGCGCGCGCATTGCACAGAATCACGCCGTACAGCAGGCCCCACTTGACGTTCGGCAGCGTCACACGACGGAACGTCTGCCAGCCCGATGCGCCGAGCACGTGCGCGGCTTCTTCCTCGTCGTTGCCCTGCGCCTGCATCAGCGGAATCAGTTCGCGCGCGACGAACGGGAACGTGACGAAGATCGTCGCGAGCACGATGCCCGGCACCGCGAAGATGATCTGCACGTTGTGATCTTCGAGCCACGGGCCGAACCAGCCCTGCGCGCCGAACATCAGCACGTAGATCAGACCGGAGATCACCGGCGACACCGAAAACGGCAGATCGATCAGCGTGGTCAGCAGTGCCTTGCCGCGGAAGTCGAACTTCGCGATACACCACGACGCCGCGAGGCCGAACACGAGGTTCAGCGGCACAGCGATCGACGCGGTGAGCAACGTGAGCTTGATCGCCGACAGCGCATCTGGATCGGCGAGCGCTTCGAAGTAAAAACGCAGCCCCTTGTTCAGCGCCTGGTAGAACACCGCGGCGAGCGGCACGACCAGAAACAGCGCGAGAAACAGCAGCGCGACGCCGATCAGCAGCCAGCGCACGACGGGCGGTTCGCTGACCGGATCGGGGCGACGCGCACCGCTCGCCGGGTTGGTCGGAAGACGGCTCATTGCACACCTCCACCGATTGCCGCGACGCTCGTGGCCACTGGCGCCGGCCCCGCATTGCCGCGGCTCGTGCGCCGCTGCAGCCACCACTGCAGCGTATTGATCAGCAGCAGCATCAGGAACGACACGACCAGCATCACGACCGCAAGCGCCGTCGCGCCCGCATAGTCGTATTGCTCGAGCTTCGTGATGATCAGCAGCGACGTGATCTCCGACTTCATCGGCACATTGCCGGCGATGAAGATCACCGAGCCGTATTCGCCGAGCGCGCGCGCGAAGGCGAGCGCGAAGCCGGTCAAGAGCGCCGGGAACACGGCCGGCAGCACGACGCGGCGAAACGTGAGCCAGCGCGACGCGCCGAGGCACGCGGCCGCCTCTTCCTGCTCGCGCTCGAACTCCTCGAGCACCGGCTGCACCGTGCGCACGACGAACGGCAGGCCGATGAACGTCAGCGCGACCAGCACACCGACCGGCGTGAACGCGATCTTGACGCCGAGCGGCGCGAGGAACTGGCCGATCCAGCCGTTTCCCGCATACACGGCCGCGAGCGAAATGCCCGCGACCGAGGTGGGCAGCGCGAACGGCAGATCGACGACCGCATCGACGATGCGCTTGAACGGAAACGTGTAGCGCACCAGCACCCACGCGACGAGAAAGCCGAACACCGCGTTGATCAGCGCGCCGCCGAGCGCCGAGAAGAACGTCAGCCGATACGACGCGAGCACGCGCGGCGACGCCACCGCGCGCACGAACTGGTCCCAGTCGAGCGTCGCGGTTTTCAGAAAGGTCGCCGCCAATGGAATCAGCACCACGAGGCTCAAATAAGCCACCGTGATGCCGAGTGTCAGGCCAAAGCCGGGCAATGCGCTCGGCTTGCGGAAGGTCAACGTGGTCATGCTGGATACTCGTTCATGGTTGATGCTCGCGCGGTTGTTCGTGTTGCGGTGTTGCGGTGTTGCGGTACTACCGCCCTGCTGGCCACCGGGTCCCGGTTAGCCGAAAGCGCGCCCATTGGGCGCGCCCTTGTTGCCTGTGCCCGTGCTTCAGGCGATGGTTGTTACTGCGGCTGATAAATCGAATCGAATACGCCGCCGTCCGCGAAATGGGTCTTCTGCGCGTTGGTCCAGCCGCCGAACGAATCGTCGATCGTGTACAGCTTCAGCTTCGGAAACTTCGCGGTCAGATCGGCCGGCACCTTGTTCGAACGCGGACGATAGAAATTGCGCGCGGCGATCTCCTGCCCTTCCTCGCTATACAGAAAGTTCAGATACGCGTCGGCTAGCTTGCGCGTGCCGTGTTTGTCGACGACCTTGTCGACCACCGCGACCGGCGGCTCGGCCAGGATGCTCACCGTCGGCACCACGATCTCGAACTTGTCCGGACCGAACTCCTTCACCGACAGGAACGCCTCGTTTTCCCACGCGATCAGCACATCGCCGATACCGCGCTGCACGAAGCTGGTGGTCGCGCCGCGCGCGCCCGAATCGAGCACGCCGGCGTTCTTGTACAGCTTGCCGACGAACTCCTTGGCCTTCTGGTCGTTGCCGCCCGGCTGATGCTCGGCGTACGCCCACGCGGCCAGGTAGTTCCAGCGCGCGCCGCCCGAGGTCTTCGGATTCGGCGTCACGATCGACACGCCCGGCTTCACCAGATCGTCCCAATCCTTGATGTGCTTCGGGTTGCCCTTGCGCACCAGAAACACGATCGTCGACGTGTACGGCGATGCGTTGTCCGGCAGACGCTTCTGCCAGTTCTTGTCCACGAGCCCCTTGTTCGCGATGGCGTCGATGTCGTAAGCGAGCGCGAGCGTCACGACGTCGGCCTGCAGACCGTCGAGCACCGAGCGAGCCTGCGCGCCCGAGCCGCCGTGCGACTGCTTGAAGGTGACGGCTTCGCCGGTCTTGGCCTTCCATTCTTTGCCGAATGCCTGATTGATGTCCTGATACAGCTCGCGCGTCGGATCGTAGGACACGTTCAGCAGCGTGGTGTCGGCGTGCGCGACGCCGCTTGCGCCCAACATGCCGAGCGTACCCGCCGCGCCGACGGCAAGCGCCGTGATCAGTTTTCTGGTTCGAGCCGCAAGCCCCGTATGCCGATGGTTCATCTCAATCTTTCTCCGCGTGATGTCCGCTGTTGAGCGTCTGGTGTTGTTTTGCGTCGCGGTCACGTGCACATGAGCGCTAACCGGAAGCCAGTCTATCGAAGGGCTTTCATCATTAAAAATAATGTTTCTTCATTTTTTAATGCTCAAAAGTGGTAACGGCAGACGCGCCGGCTGTTCAGACGTCGAAATCGTCGCCATGTCGCCGATAAACGACGCCCCAGCGCGCCCTTGCGTCGAACTTAAAGTAAAGCTTGAAATGCGCCGAATACTGTATAAAAATACAGTCACCTGTTCATACATACAGTGGCCATGACCAAACTCACCGCACGACAGCAGCAGGTTTTCGATCTGATCCGCCGCGCGATCGAACGCACCGGTTTTCCGCCCACTCGCGCGGAAATTGCCGCCGAACTCGGTTTCAGCTCGGCCAATTCCGCGGAAGAGCATCTGCGCGCGCTGGCGCGCAAGGGCGTGATCGAACTCGCGGCAGGCGCGTCGCGCGGCATCCGCCTGCTGTCCGGGCAGGAGGATGCGCCGCACCAGTTCACGCTGCCGCATGCGGGCCTGATGCAGTTGTCATTGCCGCTGATCGGCCGGGTCGCGGCGGGTAGCCCGATCCTCGCGCAGGAACATATCTCGCAGCACTACGCGTGCGACCCGGCGCTGTTCTCGAGCAAGCCCGACTACCTGCTGAAGGTGCGCGGCCTGTCGATGCGCGACGCGGGCATTCTCGACGGCGACCTGCTCGCGGTGCAAAAGCGCAGCGAAGCGAAAGACGGCCAGATCATCATTGCGCGGCTTGGCGACGACGTGACGGTCAAGCGTCTGAAGCGCCGGCCGAACGGCATCGAACTGATCGCCGAAAACCCCGACTACGACAACATCTTCGTGGAAACCGGCAGCGCGGATTTCGCGCTCGAAGGGATCGCGGTCGGGCTGATTCGCCCCAGCGAGTTCTGATCTTTGTGGCCGGAACGCTCGCGCCGGTTTGTCCGAACCAAGCCGCATTAACGCCCGCATTAACGCCCGCATTACGCCGCGCATTCAAGCCGCATCGTCTGGAGAGACTCATGGAACGCCTTGCCCGCCTGCTGCCTTTTCGCCAGTTCGGCCGTCTGCGCCATCTGCGCAAGCTCACGCCTTGCGCACCGATCGAGGCGCCCGCGGCGCGCACGCCGTCGCTGTTCGACGTGCCTGCCGAAGCTTGCGGTCTGCCGTCGTCGTTGCCGGCGTTTGCGCGCGTATCGCTGAATTCGGCGCTGAATATCGCGGAGCCCGCGCGCCGCGCTCCGGTGCGGGTCTATCATGGACCGTCGCGACTGATCATGGTCGGCACGGTCGACGCCGTATGCCGTATGATCGATCGTTGCATAGCCGACGAAGCCAACGTGCACGGCGCGGTGTTCGAAGCCTGAGCGAATTCTGAGCACGCATGCAATAAGCACTTCGGATGTTCAGAGATACGCGTGGGATGGGATCGTTTCGACCTGGCCGTGGTCGACGTTAGATCATCACTGACGTGGAGTCCCATTCGATGACCATTCCGAAACGCACACAGGGCAGCGCCACCCGGCCGCTGCTGATCACGCTGATCGTGGTGATCGTAATTGCCGCGCTGGGGTTTATTTACGCGTCACCATATCTCGCGGTGAACAATCTCAAACGCGCGGCAGACGCGCGTGACGTGCAAACCGTCAATCAGTACGTCGACTTCCCTGCGCTGCGCGATAGCCTGAAGCAGCAGGTGGGCGCCATGCTGACGCGCCGGCTCGAAGCGGATGCCGGCAACAAGATGGCCACGATCGGCGCGGTGATCGGCGTGACACTGATCGGCCCGCTCGTCGATGCCTATGCGACACCCGACGGCGTCGCGGCACTACTGAACGGCATGCCGCCGCACGGCACACCGGGAGAGCAACCGTCAGCACCGCCAGCCGCGGGCGGAGAAGCGCCGGCCGCATCGGCCGCGGGCGACACCACCACGCACGCAAGCGCGCCACCGCCCGGGCGTCAAAGCACGGCCGGCTATCGGAGTCTCAACGAGTTTGTGGTCACGTACCGCCGCGGCGAAGGCAACGCGAACTATTCGGCTATCTTCCGTCGCGAAGGTCTGGTCACGTGGAAGCTCGCGGCGATCAATCTGAACGAGTGAGGTTCAAGCCGTGAACTGCGGAGATGCGCGGGCTGGCCATTGGAGCCAGCCGCGTGTCAGGTTTGTTCGTATTACGCCGCGGCCGCCTGCTGCTGCTCCTGCGCGGACGAGCACGCCACCAGAATGCTGCACGACACGCGGTCGAGCAGCGGCGTGTTGCCCGCCCCCATCCACCACCTCGACAAACCGGTCCGGCAGCGATGTCCCACCACCACGAGGTCGACGTGCAACTCGTTGGCAAGATTGGCGATCTCGTCGATCGGATGACCGAATGCGAAATGCCCCTGCGCGTTCACGCCTCGCTCGGTCAGCCAGTTCACGCCCTCCTGCAGAATCTCGCGGGCCGTTTTTTCGAAGCTTCCGCAGGCCACATCGGTCAATAAGCCCGCGCTTTGCGCGATGCTGGAACGCATGTCTACTACCGACAGCAGATGCGTTTCCGCCTTCAGGTCCAACGCCAGATCGGCGCCGCAACGCAGGGCTTTGCGGCCTTCGCGCGAGCCGTCGTAGCACAACAGGATTTTCTGGTAGCTCGCCATCTGTCTTCTCCCATTCGCGCGGAAAGCGCGGTCTGAATCAATCATGGTGCGCCGCAATTCGGCTTGCAAGGGATGGAAAACGCTAAGTGCATAGTCGGTGCGTGCTCAAGCCGTCTGCACAAGCGTTGGGCCACCTGGAGCAGTGTTCGCACACGTTTGCGGCACCGCAAAACTTCCTATGCGAACGCATCGCATCACATGCATTACGCGTTCCCGGACACCCTCTCGCGTCAGTGGCCGATACCCTAGAATAAGCGGCCTGTGCGCAATGCGTGCGTCGCAGGTATGTTGTGTGTCTTGCGCGTACGTTATGTCTTCTTCTGGAGCCTCGCTCGAGTCATGCCCGCAGCCCCCATCGAATTCCATCAGGTCAGGAAAAACTATGGCGAAAAAACGGTCGTCGACGGATTGTCGTTTCATGTGAACACCGGCGAATGCTTCGGGCTGCTTGGCCCCAACGGCGCCGGCAAGACCACGACGCTGCGCATGCTGCTCGGCATCGCGGCGCCCGACGCCGGCGCGATTCGCCTGTGCGGCGAACCGATCCCTGGCCGCGCGCGCCTCGCGCGCTCGCGCGTGGGCGTGGTGCCGCAGTTCGACAACCTCGATCCCGATTTCACCGTGCGTGAAAATCTGCTCGTGTTCGGCCGCTACTTCGGCCTGAGCGCCGCGCAGTGTCGCGCGGCGGTGCCGGGTC
Source organism: Paraburkholderia sp. BR13439 (assembly GCF_040948805.1). Classification (NCBI taxonomy): domain Bacteria; kingdom Pseudomonadati; phylum Pseudomonadota; class Betaproteobacteria; order Burkholderiales; family Burkholderiaceae; genus Paraburkholderia; species Paraburkholderia sp. BR13439. The sequence goes on from NZ_JBFPKN010000002.1 coordinate 544,255, forward strand.
TGCTCGAATTCGCCCGCCTCGAGAACAAGGCGGACGCACGCGTGAGCGAACTGTCGGGCGGCATGAAGCGGCGCCTCACGCTGGCGCGCGCGCTGATCAACGATCCCGACGTGCTGATCATGGACGAACCGACCACCGGTCTCGACCCGCAAGCGCGCCATCTGATCTGGGAGCGACTGAGATCGCTGCTCGCGCGCGGCAAGACCATCCTGCTGACCACACACTTCATGGAAGAAGCCGAACGGCTCTGTCATCGACTGTGCGTGATCGAGGAAGGACGCAAGATCGCAGAAGGCGCGCCGCGCGAGCTAATCGAGTCCGAGATCGGCTGCGACGTGATCGAGATCTATGGTCCCGATCCGTTTGCATTGCGAGACGAACTCGCACCGCTCGCCGAGCGCACCGAGATCAGCGGCGAGACCCTGTTCTGTTACGTGAACGACGCGCAGCCCGTGCATATGCGCCTGAAGCAGCGCGCGGATTTGCGCTATCTGCATCGGCCGGCGAATCTCGAAGATGTGTTTCTGCGGCTCACCGGCCGCGAAATGCAGGACTGAACCCGCAGCGAGACACTTGATGGACGCACGCACCTACGAAACCCACGACGGCACGCCATCGGCACAAGAGCCGTTCGGCGCCTTCCCAGCCAATGGCACGAACTGGATCGCGGTGTGGCGCCGCAACTATCTGGTGTGGAAGAAGCTCGCGATTGCGTCGATGTTCGGCAACCTCGCCGATCCGATGATCTATCTGTTCGGTCTCGGCTTGGGGCTCGGGCTGATGGTCGGGCACGTCGACGGCGTGTCGTATATCTCCTTCCTCGCGGCGGGCACGGTGGCGTCGAGCGTGATGATGTCGGCGAGCTTCGAGTCGATGTATTCGGGCTTTTCGCGCATGCACGTGCAGCGAACGTGGGAGGCGATCATGCATACGCCGCTCACGCTCGGCGATATCGTGCTCGGCGAGGTAGTGTGGGCCGCCAGCAAATCGGTGTTGTCGGGTGTGGCGATCATGCTGGTGGCGGGCGCGCTCGGCTATGCGAGTTTTCCGTCGATGCTGCTCGCGCTGCCGGTCATCGTGCTGGCCGGTCTCGCGTTCGCGAGCCTCGCGATGATCGTGACGGCGCTCGCGCCGTCGTACGACTTTTTCATGTTCTATCAGACGCTCGTGCTCACGCCGATGCTGCTGCTCTCCGGCGTGTTCTTTCCGATCTCGCAACTGCCCGGCCCCGCTCAAGCGGTGACCGCCGCGCTGCCGCTCGCCAAGGCGGTCGATCTGATGCGCCCGGCGATGCTCGGCCGGCCGATGGAGCACGCGGCGCTGCATGTGAGCGTACTGGCCGCTTATGCAGTCGGCGGCTTTATCGTGTCGGCGATCCTGTTTCGGCGCCGCATGATGAAGTAAGCCGAACGCGCCGGTCGTCGCTATGCGCGTTTGCTATCGTCGCGCGCTCAGTCCTCGTCATCGGTCCACGGAATGTCGACGTCGGAGATGAACGCGACCGTCGCGAACGGGCCGCCCTCGTGACGCCCGATCTTGCCATCGGCGCGCTGCCATTCGACCCGGAACACGGTGGCCGGATCGTCCGCGATCAGCCGCACCGTGCGCAATTCGTCGGGATCGGCATCCTCGACCGGACCGTCGAGCGAGATCAGCAGCGCCTGCGGCCACAGACCATCGGCGGGATCGTAAATCTTGTCGCCGTCGTGAATCAATGTGAAGGCTTCCACACCGATGGTCGCCGACGCATCGACGATCATCTTGGCGAGCGCACGCAACAGCGCGGTCGCTCTCGCCGAGTTTGCCTGGCGGATCGCGAGATCACCGCGCGTGAGCGCCTGCTCGAGTTTCGGATTGGTTTTCTGTTGCGCCATGGATGTGTTGGTCCTATCGCTCTGTTGTGGGCAACGCGCCATCGGGACGACGCGCCGCGTTTCTTTTTGGGTGCATCTATTGCCGCTTGTGTGCATCGCAGCATCGCGGGTGGCGCGGCCGGTCCGCGCTTCGACTGCCATAGTTCTGCCGTTTCCCCTGATCGTGGCGCGCACAATCAGGGTCGTTTTCTCAGGGCCGTCCTTGCCGTCCACCACAGTTTAGGTCGTGATTCGGATCTCGGGAGAACAATTGCCGCTTAGTGCGTGGCATGTGTCGCATTTCATGCATCGGCTCGCGGGCGACGCGGCGTGCGCTTGCCGCGCCCTCGGTCCGCCTTCGAGGCCTGAGCCCCGGCTGGCTTCGGATCCGCGATCCGTGCGATCAGATGGTCGCGAAACGCCCGCACCGACGGCGGCAACTCGCGCCCCGCCATCGTCTGCACCTGGATACTGCGCTGGCGCATCTGCGGGTCGGTCAGCGGAATCACGACGAAGCCGTCGGCCGCATAGCGGTCGCGCACCGACAGCAGCCCCGTGAACATGATCGCGCCGGACTTCTGCGCATAGCGATAACTCGCGCCGCTGTTGTTGCAGATCAGGTCCGGCTCGAGCAGGATGCCTTCGAGCGCGCAGGTGATGTCGATCAACTGGCGAAGCGTGGTGCCGGTCTCCGACAACACCAGCGGATAACGGCTCACCTCGGCGAGCGACAGCTTCGCGCGCGCCGCGAGCGGATGATCGACACGCACCAGCACGAACACCGGCGCGCGCTCGGTGTGCTCGACCTTGACGCCCTTCTCCGGCGCGAGGCTGAACGACAACGCGATGTCGACGTCACCGTCGCGCACATGCCGGGTCGCGTCGGCCGGCGACATCACAGTCAACGTGAAATCGATGCCGGGATGCTCGGCGCGGAACTCCGCGATCGCGGCGGGCAGGAAGTCGACCGCGAAGCCCTCGGCGGTCGCGATCTTGATCCGGCTGCCGTGCAGGCTAGCGAGACCGCTGAGTTCCTTCATCACGTGCTCGGCTTCCAGCAGGCTGCGTTGTGCGTACGCGAGCAGCCGCTCGCCCGCCTCGGACAGCGCCATGCCGCGCGGACGCCGCTCGAATAGCGTGACGCCGAGTTCGCTCTCGAGCCGCGCGATCTGCCGGCTGAGCGCCGATACCGCGACATGCAGCCGTTCGGACGCGTCGCTCAGCGAGCCGCTGCGCGCGACTTCGACGAAATAACGCAACGCGATGCCATGCAGTGAACGTGCCATTCGGGACGCCTCGATCGAATCAGTTGCAACGGTGCGATGACGCTTTGCTTTTCCGGCAATGCAAGCTTCGAAACATGATCATTGTGACAAAAATGACGCGCTTCTAGAATCGATCGCAATGAGATCGCGGACAAATCGCCCGAAGACCCTGCCATCGGTCCGCGGCCCTCTGCCCGCCTCGCCCATCCCCCGCATTGGAGACACCGACATGAGCCGCCACCAGGCCATCGAGCTTGCCACCCGGCACTTCGAATCCGGCGCTTTTCTCGCCGACCTGAACCGCCGCGTCGGTATTCGCACCGAAAGCCAGGAAAGCGATCGCGGCGCGCTGCTGCGGTCTTATCTGACCAACGAAATCCAGCCGCAAGCGGAGCGCCTCGGCTTCAGCACGCGCATCGTCGATAACCCGGTCGACGGCTTCGGTCCGTTCCTGATCGCGAACCGTCACGAAGGCGATCATCTGCCGACCGTGCTGATCTACGGCCACGGCGACGTCGTGCGCGGCTACGACAGCCAGTGGCGCGCGCCGCTGACGCCGTGGGCGGTGACGGTCGTTGGCGAGCGCTGGTTCGGTCGCGGCACCGCCGACAACAAAGGCCAGCACTCGATCAACCTCGCCGCGCTCGCGTGCACGCTCGCCGCGCGCGACGGCAAACTCGGCTTCAACACGAAGCTGCTGATCGAAATGGGCGAAGAAACCGGCTCGCCGGGGCTCGATGCGATCTGCCGCGCGCACCGCGACGAACTCGCCGCCGACGTGCTGATCGCCTCCGACGGCCCGCGTCTCGCCGCGCGTCGTCCGACCGTGTTTCTCGGCTCGCGCGGCGCGGTCAATTTCAAGCTGTCGCTGAACCTGCGCGACGGCGCGCATCACTCGGGCAACTGGGGCGGCCTGTTGCGCAATCCGGCGACGGTGCTCGCCAATGCGCTCGCGAGTCTCGTCGATGCGCGCGGCGTGATCGCAGTCGACGGCCTGCGTCCGCCGCCGATCCCCGAGGCCGTGCGCCGCGCGCTGGCCGACATCACGGTGGGCGACGGTCCCGGCGACCCCACCGTCGATGACAACTGGGGCGAGCCGGGTCTTTCCGCGCCCGAGCGCGTGTTCGGCTGGAACAGCTTCGAAGTGCTGGCCTTCAAGGCGGGCAATCCGGAGAACCCCGTCAACGCGATTCCGCCGTCTGCGTTCGCGGTCTGCCAGTTGCGTTTCGTGGTCGGCACGGATTGGGAAAATCTCGGCAAGCACCTGCGCGCGCATCTCGATGGGCACGGCTTTCAGCTGGTCGAAATCGACGTCGAACGGGGCGCACCGGCCACACGGCTCGATCCCGACGATCCGTGGGTCACATGGGCGCTAGCGTCGCTCGAAGCGACCACCGGCAAGAAGACCGCGCTGCTGCCGAATCTCGGCGGCACGCTGCCGAACGAGGTATTCGCCGACACGCTCGGTCTGCCGACGATCTGGGTGCCGCATTCTTATCCGGCCTGCTCGCAGCATGCGCCGAACGAGCACCTTCTAGGCCCGGTGGTGCGTGAGGGCCTGCAGATGATGGCGGGACTGTTCTGGGATCTCGGCGAGAATTCGCCGCTTGCGGCGAAGCGCGAGGAAGTGGATGCGGCAAAGGCCGCGACTTGAGTTCGGCTCGCGCCGATTGATTCGCGGTGCCTGCCGCGGCCGCCCCGGCATTCCACCGGGGCGACCGCGGCAAGCGCGTCGCGCTTACCTCGGCACCGACATCAAGGCGCCGGATTCGGCTGCAGCTCGTGCAGCTTGTCGATTTCCGCAAGCACTTCCGGCGACAGCTTGACGTCCGCGCTCGCGATGTTTTCCTTCAACTGCTCGAGCGACGTCGCGCCGATCAGATTGCTGGTCACGAACGGCCGGCTATTGACGAACGCGAGCGCGAATTGCGCGGGCGACATGCCGTGGCGCTTCGCGAGCTCGACATAACGGGTAGTCGCCTGCACGGCTTGCGGCTTGCTGTAGCGCGCGAAGCGCTCGAACAGCGTGATGCGTGCGCCGGCCGGACGCGCGCCACCTTCGTACTTGCCCGACAGCCAGCCGAACGCGAGCGGCGAGTACGCGAGCAGACCGATGTTGTCGCGATGCGCGTACTCGGACAGACCCGCTTCGTACGTGCGGTTCAACAGGCTGTACGGATTCTGGATGCTGACGATGCGTGGCAAGCCGAGCTTTTCGGCCGCGCGCAGAAACTGCGCGACACCCCACGGCGTTTCGTTCGACACGCCGACATGGCGCACCTTGCCAGCCTTCACGAATTCGGCGAGCACCGTCAGCGTTTCCTCGATCGGCACCGTGTACGCGTCGTCGACCCACGGATATGACGGACGGCCGAAGGTCATCGTGCTGCGATCGGGCCAATGCAGCTGATACAGATCGACGTAGTCCGTTTGCAGACGTTTGAGGCTGTCGTTGAGCGCCTCGGTCAGGTTCTTGCGGTCGAACTGGTTGCCTTCGCCGCGAATATGACGCGGATTGTGCGGCTGACGCGCGGGACCCGCGATCTTGGTGGCGAGCACGATCTTCTCGCGCGCGCTCTTGTGCTGCGCGAGCCACGTGCCGATGTAGCGCTCCGTCGAACCTTGCGTTTCGGCGCGCGGCGGAACCGGATACATTTCGGCGGTGTCGATCAGGTTCACGCCGTGATCGAGCGCGTAGTCGATCTGCGCGTGTGCTTCCTGCTCGGTGTTCTGCTCGCCCCACGTCATCGTGCCGAGACCAATCAGGCTGACCTGCACGTCGGAGTCGCCGAGTCTGCGGTATTCCATCTAACTTGTCCTGTTGAAGAGATGAACGGAAAGCGCAGACGTTACCACGCCGGCGCATTACCTGCAGCAAGGCTAGAATGCGGGGCCATGCGTTGCTGCGCGCCGCCTGGCGATTTGCGTAGTACACGCTTTGCGCTCATGAGGCGCGCTTCATCATGACTTCGTTGCCATGAATCACGAACACCTCGAATTACTGGTCACGCGCGTGATGCCCTACGGGAAATATAAAGGCCGCGTGATCGCCGACCTGCCCGGCCACTATTTGAACTGGTTCGCGAGCCAGGGCTTTCCGCCCGGCGAGATCGGCCGGCTGCTCGCGTTGATGCACGAGATCGATCACAACGGTTTGAAGCCGCTGCTCGATCCCTTGCGCAAACCGAAGCCCGACGAGCGTTGAGACCGTCTCCGTGAAAGCGTTGCCAAACCCGCCGAAAGTCGCGGCGCAGGCACGCTGCAAGCAATGTCGGGCAGTCCGAATTCATACAGGTTTTTTCCTTGCAGATCGCGATTGCATGGCCTTTAATCGGCTTAGGTCGTCGCGCTGTGGAACGTCGATAGTGAAGTGGTTCAGTCATCGTTCACTCCACTGTTTCCTTGTGTTCCGGCGCCGTGCGATCCCCCCGCCTTCGTGACTGCCTGTATGTCCATGTCGCAATTCAACCTGTCCGCGTTGCTCGACTTCATCGGTCACGATCTGTCGCCGGTGCATGCGGTCATCCTGTTCTTCGTGATCGGCTACGTCGTGGTCGGACTACCCGTGCATTTCCGCCAGGGCGCGGCCTCGCGCGACGTGTGGGGCACGGCCGCCGGCGTGACGATGGCGGCGATCTACGCGGCGTTCATTGCCGGCGTGTACCCGTGGCTGCATCATGTGTCGGTGATCGCGCATTGAGCGTCGGCCGCCGCCAGCTCGGGACCGAAGCCTTCCCATAGCGGTTCGAGCCATTCGCGTCGCGGCTGCCAACGCCGCATCGACGTGCGATACAACGGCCGGCGCACCTGCGCAGAACTCGCGGCACTCACAGGCCGCGTCGTCTCGTGAAATGGGAGGAGGCAACGTTCGTCCCACTCGAGTCCGCGATGCGCGAGCATGCGACGCACGTTCGGTTCGAAATCGTCGACCAGTTCCTCGTATTCGATCTCGAGCCTCACGTCCCGGGGAAGAACGTAGGCGCGGTGACAGATAGTCCGCGCCGAGAGCACTCCACTGCGCCGCGCCCGCTTTGTTCAACGTCTCGACGTCGATCCGCAGCGGATCGTCTGCGTCGCATCGCTTGCGACTCAAAAGACGAATCGTTCGACGGAAATTTGCAGCGATGGCCGTGAGTAACGTTTCGAATGGTTAACGAAGTGTTACCGCAGCGCCGCTCGGTAAGACGCGAGAAGAGTGGCGGAAAGGTCGAGCGTCGCGGCAACGGCTCGCACAGTCGAAGCCTCGAGCGCACAGCGCCGCGCCGACGCCGGTAACGCTCGGACACAAACGCGGCCGAACTCCGTTGCACGCGGTTTTTCTGAGGTTTACGTGAAGGAGAAAATCGTGACCAGGCTCATTGCATCGATGACGCTGCCACTGCTAGCGGCCGTGGCAGCGAGCATCACTGGATGCGCCGTCGCGCCGCCAGCGGACTACGGCTATGCGCAACCCTATTATCCGTACGCGTACGGACCGCCTTACTACGGGCCGGTGTACGGCTCGATTGGTTTCTACGGCGGTTTTGGCGGCCCGTGCTGCTATTACGGCCATGGCTATTGGCACGGTCGCGGCGGATGGCATGGCGGTGGTTGGCACGGCGGGCACGGCGGATGGCATGGGGGGGCCGGCGGATGGCACGGCGGCGGATTCGGCGGCATGCACGGCGGCGGCAGCGCGTGGACCGGCGATGGCGGGATGGGGGGACATGGACACTGAGGCATTCAGGCATTGAGGCCTTGATGCATCGACGAACCGGTGCCCGCCTCCGTCGCGACAGTGACACGGCCTCAGCGCGCCCGGCGCTTTCTGGCCTTGCGGTAAAATTATCGTTTTGATTCAAGCCCGCTCGGCCGTTCCATGTCTTTACCCCGCACTCCCAGCCCCCGCCGCGTGTCCGTCGCCCCGATGATGGACTGGACGGATCGTCATTGCCGCTCGCTGCATCGAATGATTTCGCGCCATACGTGGCTTTACACGGAAATGGTGACGACCGGTGCGCTGCTGCACGGCGACGTGCCGCGTCATCTCGCGTTCACGCCCGACGAAGCGCCGGTCGCGCTGCAACTCGGCGGCAGCGAGCCCGACGATCTCGCGCGTTCGGCAAAGCTCGGCGAGCAATGGGGCTATGACGAAATCAACCTGAATTGCGGCTGCCCGTCCGAGCGCGTGCAACGCGGCGCGTTCGGCGCATGCCTGATGAACGAGCCGCAACTCGTCGCCGATTGCGTGAAGGCGATGCGCGACGTCGTATCGGTGCCGGTCACGGTCAAGCACCGCATCGGCGTCGATACGGTCGAGGAATACGGCTTCGTCCGCGATTTCGTCGGCACGATCGCGCAAGCCGGCTGCGACGTGTTCATCGTTCATGCGCGCAACGCGATCCTGAAGGGCTTGAGCCCGAAGGAAAACCGCGAGATTCCGCCGCTCAAGTACGACTACGCGTATCAGCTGAAGCGCGATTTTCCGCAGTTGGAGATCATCATCAATGGCGGCATCAAGACGCTCGACGAAGTCGACACGCATCTTCAGCACGTCGACGGCGTGATGCTCGGGCGCGAGGCGTATCACAACCCGTACGTGCTCGCCGATGTCGACGCGCGCTTCTATGGGGCGACGCAGGCGCCGCTGACGCGCGATCAGGTCGAAGCGAAACTGATCGAGTATTGCGCGACCGAAATGGCGCGCGGCACCTATCTCGGCGCGATCACACGCCATGCGCTCGGGCTGTATCGCGGCGAAGCTGGCGCGCGCGGTTGGCGTCGAGTTCTGTCCGACAGCAAGCGGCTTGCGGCCCGCGATCTGACCATCTTCGACGAAGCGAGACAGCATCTGCGCGAGCCCCTCGAAATTTTTGAATAAAGGACTAGGCAAAGCCAAATCTAGTCCCTATAATCTCGTTTCTTCGTCGGCGAGACAGGTTTTAAAGCAAGTCAAGCGGATGTTAGTGGTGGCTGTAGCTCAGTTGGTAGAGTCCAGGATTGTGATTCCTGTCGTCGTGGGTTCGAGTCCCATCAGCCACCCCAAAGATTTCAAGCAAACGGCGTTGTGAGCAATCACAACGCCGTTTTCGTTTTGCTGGCAGCCTTCTGCGTTTTCCATGATGAACCTGCGGTCTTCCGGCCCGCATCACCCCTTCCCGCCTCCTTCCTATTCTCAAAAACCGCTTGGCCAGCAGGGCCGGATCACCGCTCTGCCTTGCCGCGCTTACGTCTGAACGATTGTTTCTTCGTCGGGAATAGTAATTTCAGATTATCGGCACAAATTATCGATAGTAGGGGTATACACTGCCTTCCATCGACGTTGCAGACACCTGGTTCACTGGCTCCTGCAACATCTTCCTGAAATGCAGTCGAAACGTTATCGGAGTCCTCCCATGAAGACCAAGTTTATCGCCGCCCTGCTGGTTGCCGCTTCCGCCTCGATCGCCGCTCCCGCTTTCGCAAGCGGCTATGGTCCGGCGCCGTACTATCGTCCGTCGGTTGGCGCGCCGGCTTCACAACAAGGCCAGAACGCCGAGACCGTCGCTGCTGAACGCGCCAACGCGCAATCGAATGCGTACGGTGGCGTGAATAGCGTGTCGACCCAATCGGGCTCGCGCAGCGAGTCCAAGTCGGGCCCGCAATCGGTGTACTTCGGCCACTAAGCCGCCAGCAGTAGCAGTACCGTCGGATCCGCTGCCTCTGCAGGCAGCGATCAAACTGGGCGCCGCGCATGCAGTATCGATGCCGGCGCCCAGTTGCGTTTACGCCGGCTGTAGTGCGCCCGGCACCATTCCGTCGCGACGCGACTATCCGCCATTAGCTTGCCAGCCCCGCATCGATCAACTCGCGCGCCGCACTGAAAGCCGCCTGGGCGGCCGCATGCTCGGTGGACCACAAGCTATCGATATGCACGAGCTGCCAGTCGACCACCGTCGAATCGTCGCGCAGCACCCGGAAATGCGCCTTGACGCCGGTCAGCACCTGTTCGACCGCCACCTCGATGTCATAGTCGCCATAACGCGCCTGATAGTCGCCCATGTCGACGCCCTTCGGCTCCATGTTCGTCTCCGTGGTTTCGCTGATCGCGGGCAAACGAACGCGCGCGACTCACCCGCGACGCGCCGCCTCGCTCTTCACCCCGGCCGCGCGGCCGGCCGCCGATCAGCGGATCAATTGCAGTCGCCGGAAAGATACTGCCGGCCGTTGCAGTTGATTTCGACCCCACCGCTGCCCGCTTCGGCGACGAGGTCGCATGCCAGCAACTCCGCCGCGACGGACTGCGCGACTTCGGGCGCCGTCTGTCCGACGCCCACGTCGTTCAGACGCCGCAACGCTTCGACCGCTTCGGGACTCAAGGACTTCGACATGGCCGTCTCCGTCGGAATGGTCAATTCATCGTAGCAAGTTTCATCGGCGGATGCAGGCGTGCGCGCCCGCAGCGGCCCCGGAACACAGTCTGCTACTAGTGAATCGTGCACACAGCCGCGTGTCTACAGACGACGCGCGACATCGAAGGAGAACGACATGAAGCGAGGCAATTGGGCCACCCTTACGGCCACTGCTGCAGCGCTGGCGGCGCTGCTCGCGAGCGGCGCGAACGCCGTCACGCAGACAGCGTCCAGCGCACCGCCGGACAGCCATGCGCCGATGGCCAAACCGCCCGAGGCGGCATCGGGCGCCGGAGGTTCGAGCAACCCGGACAACATGCCGATCAAACGACCGACGAAGCCAACCAACGACCACATGTCGCACGAGCCGCCAGCAAGCGGCGCAAACGCGAAGTAGCCGCTGCGCACGCCGCTCGCGCTAGCGCAACGTCGTCAAAGCCGCGCAATCGACACCTCGGTCGACTTCACGAGCGCGACCACCTCCGAGCCGACTTTCAGTTCGAGTTCGTCGACGGAGCGCGTCGTGATCACCGACGTGACGATGCCGAACGGCGTCTCCACGTCGACTTCGGACACCACCGAGCCGCGAATGATTTCCTTGACCTTGCCTTTGAATTGATTGCGCACGTTGATGGCGGAAATGCTCATTTCAGATAACTCCACAGAAGCGGTTGATAACGGAATGGATCAGATGGGATCGATTTGCTGGAAAGCTCAGACGGCCCAGCGCACCTCGGTCGGCCGCGTCAGACGGCCCGGTTCCGGCAAGCCGTACGGGTCATAGGGCTCGTACGCGCGATGCGCGAGCGTGTCGTCGTTCGGCGCGTTTTTGAGTACGCGTTGCAACACGTGATCTTCGAGCGCGGCGAAGCCCGCCGACGCCCGCGCCCGCGGCCGCGCAAGCGCGACCGGCTGATCGAGCGCGATGCGGCCCTCCTCGATCAGCAAAATCCGGTCGCCGAGCGCGACGGCTTCGTGCACGTCGTGCGTGACGAGCAGCGCGGTGAAGCGATGCTCGCGCCACAGCCGTTCTATCAGCGTGTGCATTTCGAGGCGCGTCAACGCATCGAGCGCGCCGAGCGGCTCGTCGAGCAGCAGCAATTGCGGACGATGCACGAGCGCGCGCGCTAGCGCGACGCGCTGCCGCTGACCGCCCGAGAGTTGCGCGGGCCAGTCGTTCGCGCGTTCGAGCAGGCCGACTTCGGCGAGCACCGCGCGCGCATCGTCGCGCGCGCCCCCGCCGCGGCCGAGGCCGAGCATCACGTTCTGCAGCACGCTTTTCCACGGCAGAAGACGCGCATCCTGAAACATGATGCGGGTGTCGAGCGGACCGCCATTGCCGGCGCGTTTTTCGAGCACGCCCGAGCTGGCTTCTTCGAGACCGGCGACGAGTCGCAGCAACGTCGACTTGCCGCAGCCGCTGCGGCCGACGATCGCGACGAAGCTGCCGCGCTCGATCGACAGATCGAAGCCCGACAGCACCTCGCGCTCGCCATAGCGTTTGCCGACGCCGCGCAATTGCACCGCGTAGTCGCTTGCGGGGCGCGCGTCGCTACGGGCCAGTGCAATGGCGGGTTGCAAGCCGGCCGCCCCGTCCCGCTCGATGTCCGCGGCCTCGTTCGCGTCGTGATCCGCGAGCCGCGGCTGCGCGAGCTCGGTCTCGAGGTCGCTGCCCGCGATGCCGCCGAAGGTCGTCGCTAGTGTCGTTGCGCTCATGCTTTTGCTCCTCGCTGATAGGCCGGATGCCAGCGCAGCGACACGCGCTCGAGGCTCTTCGCGAGCATGTCCGCGAGCTTGCCGAGCGCCGCGTACAGCAGAATGCCGACCACCACCACATCGGTTTGCAGGAATTCGCGCGCATTCATCGTCATGTAGCCGATGCCCGATTGCGCGGAAATCGTCTCGGCGACGATCAGCGTGACCCACATCAGGCCGAGCGCGAAGCGCACGCCGACCAGAATCGACGGCAGCGCGCCCGGCAGGATTACGTGGCGGTACAGCGCGAAACCTTCGACGCCATAACTGCGCGCCATCTCGATCAGGTTCGCATCGACCGAACGGATGCCGTGGAACGTGTTCACATAGACCGGAAAGAACACGCCGAGCGCCACGAGGAACACCTTCGCTTGTTCCTCGATGCCGAACCACAGGATCACGAGCGGAATCATCGCGAGCGCGGGGATGTTGCGGATCATCTGCACCGTCGAATCGAGCACGATTTCCGCGGGCTTGAACAAACCCGTCGCCAGTCCGAGCACGAGGCCGATGCCGCCGCCGATCGCGAAGCCCGACACCGCGCGCCACGTGCTGACCTTCACGTCCGCCCACATTTCGCCGGACTGGATCAGCGACCAGGCCGCCTTCACGACTGCGAGCGGCTCGGGCAGCACGCGTGTCGACAGCGCGCCGCTGCGCGCGGCGATTTCCCACGCGAGCAGGATCGCGATGGGCGCGAGCCACGGCACCAGGTGCGCGCCGAAACGGCGCAACGCGTCAGCGCGTGTGGCGGACGCGGGCTGCGGGGTTGCCCCCGTGGCCGCGCTAAAAGCAGTGTCACTCATGTTGGCTTTTCTCCTTGCCGGTCGATCAGCTCGCGCTCGCCGCCTTCGGCAGATCGCTGGTGCCGACGATTTCGCCGAACGGCCCCGACAGCGGCCCGTTGGCGACCTTGCTGAAGCGTTGCGGCAGCAGCGGAAACACGAGTTCGGCGAAGCGGTAGGATTCCTCGAGATGCGGATAGCCGGACAGGATGAACGTCTCGATGCCGAGTGCCGCATACTCCTTCATACGCGCGGCCACCTGCTCCGGACTACCGACCAGCGCAGTGCCCGCGCCGCCGCGCACGAGCCCGACGCCCGCCCACAGATTCGGATAGACCTCGAGCTGTTCACGCCCGCCGCGTTTGCCACCGTGCAGCGCGGCCATGCGGCGCTGGCCTTCCGAATCCATCTTCGCGAACGACGCCTGCGCACGCGCGACCGTGTCGTCGTCGAGCTTGCTGATCAGCTTGTCAGCGGCGGCCCACGCTTCTTCCTCGGTCTCGCGCACGATCACGTGCAGACGGATGCCGAAGCGGATCTGCCGGCCGCGTGCCGCGGCGCGTGCGCGAATGTCGGCGATCTTCTTTGCGACCGCTTCGGGCGGCTCGCCCCACGTCAGATAGGTGTCGATGTGCTCGGCCGCGATATCGTGCGCGGCCGCCGACGAGCCACCGAACCACAGCGGCGGATGCGGGTTCTGCACCGGCGGATACAGCGCCTTGCCGCCTTTCGATTGCAGATGCTCGCCGTCGAAATCGATCGCTTCGTTGCTATGCGAAGCCGTAAGCAGCTTGCGCCAGATATGCAGGAATTCGTCGGTGATTTCGTAGCGCGTGTCGTGATCGACGAATACGCCGTCGCCGGCCAGTTCGGCCGCGTCGCCGCCCGTCACCACGTTGATCAGCAGCCGCCCGTTCGACAGCCGGTCGAACGTCGCCGCCATGCGTGCGGCCAGCCCCGGCGACGACAGTCCCGGGCGAATCGCGACGAGGAACTTGAGCCGCTGGGTCGCGGGAATCAGGCTCGACGCGACGACCCAGGCGTCCTCGCACGAGCGGCCGGTCGGCAGCAGCACGCCCTCGTAGCCGAGCGTATCGGCGGCGACGGCGATCTGCCGGAAGTAGTCGTAATCGGCTGCGCGTGCGCCTTGGGACGTACCGAGATAGCGGCTGTCGCCGTGAGTCGGAATGAACCAGAACACATTCATGTTGTTGCTCCTGCCTGCTCTTGAAAGAAAACGGTGGGCGCGAGCGCCGGCCGCGCGCATCGAGCCGGCAACCGGCAAGGCGCTGCGACGTGTTGAAGGATTGCGAAACGGACGGTGGACTCTGGCCACCGGCAAAAGCGCTGAAAGCCTATGCGCCGGGCGGACGACACCGCGAACACGACCGCGCGCGGGCCCTGCGGCAACGGAGATTCGGCATGAGGCTCGACATTGCGACGGTTTTCCTCGACCAACGTGCGCGTGGTGCGCTCGATTTAACGGATGACGGCGACACCCGCGCCGTCTGCATCAGGAAACAGTCTATGGAGCGGTCCGCGGCTTTTGAACGATTTTTTTTAGCTTAGGAATTCCGCTTTCGTGATTAGCCCGGCGCTACGGCATACGGTTGTTGCGCTTTACACACGCGGCCGCGGCCCCCGCACCCCGATCGATATAATGGCGCTCGTTTCCAATCACCCGGTACAGGCGTTGCGATTCGCGTCGCCAGTACGTTGCCGGTGCAATGCATGCACAAAATAATTCTGCCGTTCGTCGCCGGTTTTCTGGCTTCTTTGTTCTTCCGCGAATCGACGCTGGCGCTGATGCACGCCGCCGGCATGATCGACCCGACCGGTTTTTCGACCGCGCCGTTTTTGCCGCTCGGCCTGCCTGAATTCATCGCGAACGCAATCTGGAGCGCGTGCTGGGCCGTGCTGATGGCTTGGCTGCTGCGCGTCGCGCCGCATCGGCACGCGCCTTGGGTACCGGCATTCGTGTTCGGCGGCATCGTGCTGACCGCGGCGAGCGTGTTCGTCGTCGATCCGCTGCGCGGCATCTGGCCGAGCGGCAACATGCTGCCGCGGCTCGCAGTGGGCTTCGCGGCGAATGCGATGTGGGGCTGGGGCGCGCTCGTGTTCATGCGCGCGTTCATGGCGAGCGAGGCCGAGGAATGAGCGCGTCGCGCGTGAATCCGCGCAACGCGTAGATTTTCGCGGGCGGGTTCGCGAGGCGGCGCGTTCAGTGCGCGCTCAGTGCACGCTCAGTGCACGTTCACCCGCGCAGAGAGACTAGCGGATGCTCGTCCGCCGGCCACGGACTGTCGAACATCTTCTCCACATCGGCCTGGTTGACGTCCTCGATGCGCGCGAAACGCCAGCGCGGCGCGTTGTCCTTGTCAATGATGCGCGCGCGAATGCCTTCCACCGTGTCTCCGAGCAGGAAGCTCGAACGTGTCAGATCGAGATCGACACGCAGCACGTCGGCCATCGACCCCTCCGCGCGCGTGACCACTTCGAGCGAGACCGCCATCGACAGCGGCGAGCGCTCGCGCAGCACCGCGATCGTCCGCTCGGCCCACTCCGCCGCGTCGCCGCCGCGCTCGCGCTCCTGTTCGAGCGACGCGAGTATCCGCGCGACGTCGGGCTGCGCGAAATGCCGGTCGATCAACGTGCGCGCCTTCGCGAGCGCGCTCTCCTCGGGCCGCGGCGCGACCTGATAGGCGAGCGTTTCGCGCTCGACGCACGCAACCACATCCGCGCCGCGCTCGAACGGTTCGCGGCTCAACGTAGCGACGAGCGCGGGCAACGCCGCGTCGTCGATGTAGACATCGGCGAGGCCCGCGTACAACGCGTCGGCCGCGCCGATCGTCTCGCCCGTCACCGCCAGATAGCGGCCGAGCGCGCCGGGCGTGCGCGCGAGAAACCAGCTCGCACCGACGTCCGGAAAGAGGCCGATACGCGTTTCGGGCATCGCCATCTTCGTCGATTGCGTGACGACGCGCAGGCCGCCGGTGCGATGCGCGCCCTGCGAAATGCCCATGCCGCCGCCCATCACGATGCCGTTCATCAACGCGATATACGGTTTCGGATACACGAAGATCGCGTGATTGAGCCGGTATTCCTCGCTGAAGAATGTATCGCGGGCCTGCTGGTCGCCGCGTTGCGCCGCCTCATACATGAAGCGGATGTCGCCGCCCGCGCAGAACGCGCGCTCATGCCGGCTGCGCACGACGACGGCCAGCACCTCGGGGTCGTCGCGCCACTGGTCGAGCGCCGTGTGGATCGCGCGAATCATGCTCGTCGACAGCGCATTCAGCGCTTTCGGCCGCTCCAGTTCGATGAAACCGATGCGGTTGGTTACGTGGGTCGCGATTTCGTCGCTAGTGGCGGGCGAGGCGGACGTGGGCATGGAAAGCTGGGCGCGGCGGCGCGGGTTGACGTGGAACTGAACGTTATCACGGGCCTGCCGCTTTGCGTTTGGTGGCGGGCTCGGGAGCCGGGTCCGTGGATTCGGCAGGCTCGGAGTGGCGCCGCGCGACGGTTTTCTTGCCGCGCACCGCGGCGCTCTTCGATGCGCCCGCTGCCGCGGGCTGCGGCGCGCCGAGCCAAGCGTCGAGCGTTACGCCGACGAGCGTCTCGAGCGGCGCACTCGGAAACACCGGACACGTGAGATTCAGCGCGACGATGCCATGCAGACTCGCCCACAACGCCTCGGCCCACACGGCCGACTCCATCGATGCGACCGACGCCGACAGACGCCCCGCTGCTCGCAACTCGTCGAGCGCGTCGATCATGATGTGCAGCGCGGCGTCGCCGGGGTCGTCGTCGGCGTTGCTTCGGGACGCGGTTGAACCACCGGTCCCGGCGTTCGCGCTTGCATCGTCCCCGTTGCCGCCGTCTTTGCCTGCGCCCGCCGCCGCGCCACCGAGCGCCGCTCCCGTATAGCTCGGATCTTCCATGAAAATCAGCCGGTACGTTTCCGGATGCTGGACGCCAAACGCGACGTACGCGCGCCCGAGCGCCTTCAGCCGTTCGGCGGGATCTGCGATCTGCACGAGCGGCACGAAGGTCGCGAGCAACTGCGCGTAACCCTCCTCGCACAAGGCCCGCGCGATGTCGTCGCGACTCGCGAAATGCAGATACAACGTGGCGGGCGAATATTCGATCGCGTCGGCGATCTTGCGCATCGATAGCGCGGCAAAGCCCTCGCGCACGACGATGCGCCGCGCGGCATCGAGGATGCGTTCGCGCAGCGCCTGTTTCTGGCGGTGTTTTCGTTCAGCGATTCCCATGACTCGCAATTTTCAGGTTGACAAACTGAAAAGTCAAATTAAACTGAACGCTGTTTACTGAACAGTGTTCAGTACATTTTCATCGGTCGAACTGAGTCGCCACGTGCATACGCGACGAGGTCGCGCCGCAATCTGAAGGAGTCGTCATGCAAGCCACGGGAAAGGTCGGTTTATTCGGTGCTGCGGGCGCAGCGGGTCAAAGCATTGCCGCGGCGCTCGGTGCGGCGGGCCGCGATTATCGGGTGGTCGGCCGCTCGCGCGAGGCATTGCAACGCAGCTTCGGTGACGACCCGCACGCTGAGATCGTCACCTGGAACCCCGACGACCCCGCCACGATTCGCGCCGCGGCCGCCGGTCTGCAAACCGTGATCTATCTCGTCGGCGTGCCCTACGACCAGTTCGCGCAGCACCCGCCGTTGATGGAGAAAACGCTGGCTGGCGTGACGGCCGCCGGCGTCGAGCGCTTCATTCTGATCGGCACCGTGTATCCGTATGGCCGCGCGCATGGCAATCCGATTCGCGAAGATCATCCGCGCGAGCCGCACACGTTCAAGGGCCGCATGCGGCTCGAACAGGAAAAGCTCGTGCTGGCCGCGCATGGCCGGAAAGGTCTCGAAACGCTGGTATTGCGGCTGCCCGATTTCTACGGACCGGGGGTTGAGCGCAGCCTGTTGCATGGTGTCTTCGTTGGCGCCGCTACCGGTAAGCGCGCGCAGGTGCTCGGTCCCGTCGACGTGCCGCACGAATTCATCTTTCTGCCGGATGTCGGCCCCGTGGTCGAACGACTCACGCGCACACCCGAGGCTTACGGCCGCTGGTGGCATCTCGGCGGCGCCGGCACGATCACGCAGCGTGAAGTGGCGCACGAGGCCTACGCGCTCGCGGGCCGCGAGCCGAAGCTGATGGTGGCCGGCAAGGGCATGCTGCGCGTGCTCGGGCTGTTCAATCCGCTGATGCGCGAACTGGTCGAGATGAACTATCTGTTGACCGAGCCGGTCGTGCTCGACGATTCCGCGCTGGCAACGTTGATCGGGCCGTTCAGCAAGACTTCGTATCAGGAAGGGATCAGGCGGTGCTTCGAAGCGGCGCGCGAGGCAGTGCCGGCGCATGGCGTGAATTAGCGGCAACGCGTTGGCGATGCGTTGGTGGAAGGAAAGTTCCGCTCAGTCTGCCATCTGCCCTGGCGGAAAGTGACCACTCTTGAGTAGCACGGGTGTGCCGTTGCTGATCTGCAAATGCTCGCGCGCAACGGCCTCGATGCGCGGCCGGCCCGCATCGAACGCACGCAGCCAGCCGTCGAGGTCCTCGCTGTAAGCGCCGAAATGATCCTCGAGCGCTTCTACCGAGATCGCGCACGGCACCGGCTCACCGTCCACCAGCGCTGAAAACACGACGGTCAGATTGGAGTCACGGTAAGCAGGCGCGTCTTCGGGAAAACGGATTTCCATGGTCGCCTCATCAAAAGGTGGCGGCGGGAACGTAACACGCGTGGAAAGCCGCTATGCGCCGCCGATCCGCGCGGGTCCCGCTATGGTACCCGCGCCGCCGGATCACGGTCCAGCGTGCGCGGGCGCCTGACTCAGGGCATCGCGCGGGAATCGCCGACACGCTCACTGCCCATCCAGCAATCGGTCGACATATTCGCGCGCCGCCCGTTCGACGAACGCGAGCGCCTCTTCTTCGCTACTGAAGCGTTGCCGGTCGCCGAGTTCGAGCAACGTTTCCATCCGATGCGGATCGTCCGGGCCGGCTTCGGCGAGGCTAACCGAGCCGACGTAAGTACCATCCGCTTTGGCGTGCGCTTCGCCCGACGCGCCCGACGTGCTGCCCCCCGGCACGAGGCGCGCGGTGGCGCTGATGTAATAGCCGCGATAAGGGCCACTGACCCGTTCAGCCATCTTCGTCCTCCTGTTGCGGTTGCGGAGCTGGCGCCAGTCGCGACGGCGCCGCCTTGATGCTTCAGCATGCGGCGCGCCGCTGCACCGGAGGTGTGCGGGCGCCCCCGCCCCATTACGATAAGGCGCGTTACAGCGCGATAAGTTCTGCACGCTCGCGAGCCGCAGTTTCGCCCGACCCCACGGCCGCGCCGCACGTCAGCCACGCGCGCTGGTCGAACGGTCCAGATCGGCATACTCCATGCTGTGAAAAGGTACTATGACGACACCATTTCGAGGCCAGCGAGCGCAATATGGGAAAATATTTTCTGCAGAATCACGAACTGCCCGAGCCGGATGCGGCGAACCGCTGGTTCGAGTACGCCGAAAGTCATGGGATCGACATCCCAAAAGCGATCAGCATCTGGGAAGACGCGGCCACTGAAGAAGGCGCGGAAGCCCGGCGGCTCGTCAGCGCGGCGGGCATCACCGTCGAAGCCACCTGAGCCTTGGCGCGCGCCCGCGCGTTCCGCACCGACCGGCTCCGGCCCGGCAGCAACCTCTATCTGAATGAAAGGACACAACACGATGCATTTCACGACGCAACCGCGGCGCGCCGGCCGATTCCACCGCCTCCGATCCAGCGCCGCGCTTGCCTTCGTGCGTCGCGCGTCGCTGACGGCCGCATGGCCCGCCGCGCTGCTGCTCGCCGCGGGGCTGGGCGGCTGCGCGTCGTCGAACACGACCACGCTGATCAATCTGCCGAACGGCCAGACCGGCTTCGCGGTCAACTGCAGCGGCGCCAACGCCGGCTCGAGCTGGGCCTCGTGCTACGTGCAAGCGGGTAAGGCCTGCGGCGCGACCGGCTACGACATCGTGTCGAAAGATAACGACGAGGGTGGCACCGCTGGCGGCAGCGTCACCAACGTGGCGTCGGCGAATGTGAAAGGCCGCTCGATGATCGTGCGCTGCAAATAAGCCGACTTACGGTCCGTGCGGCAACCGAGGCGGCTTACGCGGGCGCTCAATGCGGCTGCATCTTCGAGAAGAGATTCAACACCGCGACGCCAGCGACGATCAATCCCAGCCCGATGATCGCCGGCACGTCGGGTACCTGCCGGTACAGCACCAGCGCCACAAGCGTGATCAGCACGATCCCGGCACCGGACCAGATCGCATAGACGATGCCGACCGGAATGCTCCTGAGCGTCAGCGACAGGCAATAGAACGCGATGCCGTAGCCGAGCACGACGACCATCGACGGCAGCAGCCGCGAGAAACCGTCCGAGGCCCGCATCGCGGAAGTCGCAATGACTTCGGCGACGATCGCGATCGCGAGCAGCGCATACGGGGGTACGCGCATCGCGTCAGCTTTTCGCGAGCGCGAGCTTGCCGTAATCGTGACCCAGATGCGCGCACAGCGCTTCGACCACGAGCTCATGATCGGCGCGCTGCGGCAGACCGGACACCGTGATCGAACCGATCACGCCCGCGCCTTCCACCGTCAGCGGAAACGCGCCGCCGTGCGATGCGAACTCGGTGGCCGGCAGACCGTGCTTGTCGGCGAGCGTCGCACCCGCGAGCTGCATTTTCAGACCGATCGCGTACGAGCTACGGCGAAATTGCGCGACGGTGTTGCCCTTGCGGCGCACCCAATCGACGTTGTCGGGCGTCGCACCGTCGAGCAGGCTGAAGAACAGCGGCTGGCCGAACGTGCGCACGTCGATCGCGGCGGCAATGCCGCGCGCTTTCGCGACCTCGTGCAGATACGCGCCGACTTGCCACGCGCGGTCGGCATCGAAACGGGGAAACACGAGGGTCTTTTCCTGAAGAGCAATGACCTGAAGGTCGTGAGCGATATCCATGGGGTTTAGAACGGGTCGGAGGGTCGGAGGATCAGAGTCGAAGAGGTCGCCGTCGTGAAGATCCGGCGAGCCGCGTGGAGAATCTGAATTCTAGCGCAGCGTCCGCGCGCGGCTTTCCGGAGTCTTTCCAATAGGTGACGTAGCGGTCGCGGCGCAAAGCGCAATGAAGCCAATCCTTACATGGCTATTGCGCTGTCTGTCTGGCTGGTCTATAATCTTTTCTTCGACGGACGCGGGGTGGAGCAGTCTGGCAGCTCGTCGGGCTCATAACCCGAAGGTCGTAGGTTCAAATCCTACCCCCGCAACCACAACGAAATCATTGAAGGGTTACAACGCATTGGCGTGTAACCCTTTTTTGTTTTCGTGGCCACGAGCTGACGAGCGCATCCGAAGATCGACTGTCAAGCGTGTCAGACGCGGCGGCGCTCGCCGCATCGAACCTCCCATCGCGCAGTCCCCGCCGGCGCCTCAGTAATCGCCCGCCCGGGTGATAAACTCCTATCACCCTTTCTCGTCCCCTTTCCAATGAAATTCTGTTCTGTCTGCGGCCACGGCGTCAGTCTGAGCATTCCGCCGGGCGACAATCGCGAGCGCTTCGTATGCAGCAGTTGCGGCACCGTGCATTATCAGAATCCGCGTAACGTGGTCGGCACCGTTCCCGTGTGGGACGACAAAGTGCTGCTGTGCCGCCGCGCGATCGAGCCGCGCTACGGTTACTGGACGCTGCCCGCCGGCTTCATGGAAATGGGAGAAACGACTGCCGAAGCGGCCTCGCGCGAAACGCTCGAGGAAGCCGGCGCGCGCGTCGAGGTGCAGAACCTGTTTTCGCTGCTGAACGTGCCGCATGTTCATCAGGTGCATCTGTTCTACATGGCGCGGCTGCTCGATCTCGACATTGCCGCCGGCGAAGAAAGCCTCGAAGTGAAGCTGTTCGAGGAGCACGAGATTCCGTGGGGCGAGATCGCGTTTCCAACCGTCGGCCAGACGCTGCGCTTTTTTTTCGCCGACCGCGCGGCCGGCAGTTTCGGCCTGCATACCGGCGACATCTTCCGCTCCCTGCGCGAAGGTTGAGCGGCGCGCATGGTTCCCTGGCTCGGAGCTGACGATCCGTTTCCGCCCGTCGAGCGCGCGCTCGGCGCCGCGAGCGGCGCGCCCGGTCTGCTCGCGGCAAGCGGCGATCTGCTGCCGTCGCGCCTGATCGATGCGTATCGGCGCGGCATTTTCCCGTGGTATTCGGACGGCCAGCCGGTGTTGTGGTGGAGCCCCGATCCGCGCATGATCCTGCGCCCCGCCGAATTCAAGCTGTCGCCGTCGCTGCGCAAGACGCTCAAGCGGATGTTGCGCGACGACGCGTGGGAAATCCGCGTCGATCAGGATTTCGCCGCCGTGATGCGCGCCTGCGCGCAGGCGCCGCGCCGCGGCCAGCGCGGCACGTGGATCACCGCCGACGTCGTCGAAGCCTATTCGTCGCTGCATCGCCTCGGCGACGCGCACAGCATCGAAACCTGGTTCGAGGGCAAGCGTGTAGGGGGCTTGTATGGCGTGTCGCTCGGCCGCATGTTCTTCGGCGAATCGATGTATACCGACGTCACCGACGGCTCGAAAATGGCGCTGGCCGCGCTGGTCGGCCACTTGCGACGTCACGAAATAGAAATGATAGACTGCCAGCAGAACACGTCGCATCTGGCGTCGCTCGGCGGCCGCGAGATAGCGCGCAAGGCGTTCGTCGCGCATGTTCGCGCGTCTGTCGGCGCACCGGCCATTCCTTGGCGCTTCGACAAGACCGCCCTGCTCGAAATCCTCGTGCGCGCGGCGTAGGAAAAATCAGGCCGAATCCGGGTCCGCCGCCCATCGAATCGCGGCATCAACCGCCATGCGCGCCGGGTTTGCATTACCAGAGACGCTTCGAGAGCTGCCAACGTGACTCATCCCAAGGAGCTGCCTCTTTCGCCGCTTTCCGCGCTGCAATTTTATGCAACGGCGCCCTATCCCTGCAGTTACCTGGACGGCCGCATCGCGCGCTCGCAGGTCGCCACACCCAGTCACCTGATCAATTCGGACGTCTACACGGATCTCGTCAAGGCCGGCTTCCGGCGTTCGGGCGTGTTCACCTACCGTCCGTATTGCGACGGCTGCCGCGCATGCGTGCCGGTGCGCGTGCCGGTCGAGCATTTTCAGCCGAACCGCACTCAGCGGCGTGTGTGGAGAAAGCACGGCGAGCTGATCGCGACCGTCGCGCCGCTGCATTACGATGAGGAGCATTACGCGCTGTATATGCGCTATCAGTCGGCGCGCCACGCAGGCGGCGGCATGGATCGCGACAGCCGCGACCAGTACGAGCAGTTCCTGCTGCAAAGCCGGATCAACTCGCGGCTCGTCGAGTTTCGCGAGCCGGCGCCGCTGCGTCCCGATGGACGGCCCGATCCGCGCCCCGATGCACAGGGCGCGCTGCGCATGATCAGCATGATCGATATCCTTGGCGACGGGTTGTCGTCGGTCTACACGTTCTTCGAGCCGAGCCTGCCCCATGCGAGCTTCGGCACGTACAACATCTTCTGGCAGATCGAGCAGGCGCGCAGCCTGAACCTGCCTTACGTGTATCTCGGCTACTGGATTCGCGAAAGCCCGAAAATGGCGTACAAGGCGAATTTCCGGCCGCTCGAAGGCTTGATCGACGGCGAGTGGCGCGTGCTCGATCCCGCCAGCATCGACTTTCCGCCGGTCGATCTGCCGATGCATGGACGACGCGGGCCGCTCAGGCCGTAGCCGAAGCGCCGTCCGCCGAGTCGTCGCCGGGCCTGCTCGCCGCCAGCAACGCCCTACCAGTCTCATCAAAGCCCAAAGCCGGTAAAATAGCGGGTTCCCATTTTCCGGCCGTCCGGCTTCATCCCGTGTTCAGTTCCCTTTATCCGCTCGTTCGCGCCCAACTCTTTCGCATGGACGCGGAAGACGCTCACCATCTGACTTTGCGCATGCTCGGCGCCGCCGGCCGCACCGGCATCGCCGGCGCGCTCGCCGCGCGCGTGCCGGATTCGCCGCGCACCGTGATGGGCCTCACGTTCCGCAACCCGGTCGGACTCGCGGCCGGCCTCGACAAGGACGGCGCGTGCATCGACGGTCTGGCGGCGCTCGGCTTCGGCTTCATCGAGGTGGGCACCGTGACGCCCCGCCCGCAGCCGGGCAATCCGCGCCCGCGCATGTTCCGGCTGCCGCAAGCGAACGCGGTGATCAACCGGATGGGCTTCAACAATGCCGGCGTCGACCAGTTCGTGAAGAACGTCCAGGCCGCGCACTATCGCGGCATCCTCGGTCTGAACATCGGCAAGAACGCCGACACGCCGATCGAGCGCGCCGCTGAAGACTACCTGTACTGCCTCGAGCGCGTGTACCCGTTCGCGAGCTACGTGACGGTCAACATCTCGTCGCCGAATACGAAGAACCTGCGCCAGCTGCAAGGCGCCGACGAACTCGACGCGCTGCTCGCCGCGCTGAAGGACAAGCAGCAACGGCTCGCCGACATGCACGGCAAGCTCGTGCCGCTCGCCCTGAAGATCGCTCCGGACCTCGACGACGAGCAGATCAAGTCGATCGCCGACACCTTGCTGCGCCACCAATTCGAAGGCGTAATCGCGACCAACACGACGCTGTCGCGCGCTGCCGTCACCGGCATGCCGCATGCGGACGAAGCCGGCGGCCTGTCGGGCAAGCCGGTGTTCGACGCGTCGAACGAAGTGATCCGCAAGCTGCGCGCCGAAGTCGGCGAGGCGGTACCGATCATCGGCGTCGGCGGGATCTTCTCGGGGGAAGACGCACGAGCGAAGCTCGCGGCCGGCGCGTCACTGGTGCAGCTTTATACTGGGTTCATCTACCGCGGTCCGGCGCTCGTCGCCGAATGCGCGCAGGCGCTGCGCTAAGCATCCGCACCGCCGGTGCATATAGACATAAACAAACGGTATTTAGATTGCGATAGTCTCGTTTGCTATGCTCCCGACCGTCAAAACGTCAGACGTACAAAGGAACACGATGAAATTTGGCCTGCTGAAGAAACTCCTCGCCACCGCGCTGATCGGCGCGTCGTTGACCGCGGTCGCCGCGCACGCGGAAGACCTGCTCGACCAGGTCAAGCAGCGCGGCACGCTGCGCGTCGGTCTCGAGGGCACCTTCCCGCCGTTCAACTCGAAAGCGCCGTCGGGCGAGCTGGTCGGCTATGACGTCGACATCGCCAAGGCCGTCGCGGCCAAGCTCGGCGTGAAGCCGGTGTTCGTCACGACCGAATGGAGCGGCATCATCGCCGGTCTGCAGGCGGGTAAGTTCGATGTGATCGTCAACCAGGTCGGCATCACCGACGCGCGCAAGCAAACCCTCGACTTCTCGCCGGCGTACACGTACTCGGCCGCGCAACTGATCCAGCGCAAGGACGACACGCGCCAGTTCACGTCGCTCGAAGACCTGAAGGGCAAGAAGCTCGGCGTCGGTCTCGGCACGAACTACATGGACATGGCGAAGTCGGTGCCCGGCATCGACGTGAAGACCTATCCGGGCGCGCCCGAATACCTGCGCGACCTGGCCGCCGGTCGGCTCGACGCGGCGTTGAACGACCGTCTGATGCTCGCGTACCTGCTGAAGAACTCGAACCTGCCGCTGCGCACCGGCGCGAACGTCGGCCCGGGCAACCCGTCGGGCGTTCCGTTCCGGAAGGGCAACCCGCAGTTCGCAAAGGCGATCGACGATGCGATGACCCAACTCGAAGCGGACGGCACCTTCACGAAGATCTCGGACAAATGGTTCGGCATCGACGTCAGCAAGCCGATCAAGTAACACCCGTGTAGTCAAACGAAGGGCGGCATCGATCACGATGCCGCCCTTCGCGTTTATGCGGCCCGCGCGGGGCCTTGGACCCGAACCGCGCGTCACGTATACCCCGAGCCGCATTGCGCGACCCGCGCCTGAACGCGCGCCAAAGTTTATGATGTGCGCTTTGTGCGTCAATAAGAACACTACCCATGTCCATCACATCCCTGCTGCTCCAATCGCTGCCGGTACTCGCACAAGGCGCCTTGCTGACGATCAAGTTCGCGATCCTGTCGATGATCTTCGGCTTGATCGGCGGCGCCGTGCTCGCACTGATGGGGATCAGCCACAGCCGGCCGCTGAACTGGATCGCACGCGTTTATGTGAGCGTGATGCGCGGCACGCCGCTGCTGGTGCAGATCTTCGTGATTTATTACGGTCTGCCGAGCTTCGGCATTTCGCTCGAACCGACGCCGGCCGGCGTGATCGCGCTGTCGGCGAACGTCGCCGCCTATCTGTCCGAGAGCATGCGCGGTGCGATTCTGGGCATTCACCAGGGCCAGTGGCTCGCGTCGTACAGCCTTGGGCTGTCACGGCGCCAGACGCTGCGCTACGTGATCGCGCCGCAGGCACTGCGCATCGCGGTGCCGAGTCTATCGAACAGCCTGATCAGCCTGGTCAAGGACACCTCGCTCGTGTCCGTGATCACGGTGACCGAGTTGCTGCGCAGCGCGCAGGAAATGATCGCGTCCACGTATCAGCCGCTGCCGCTTTATCTGGCCGCCGCGGCCGTTTACTGGGTGCTGTGCCAGGTGCTCGAGTGGGCGCAGCGCTGGTACGAGCGGCGGCTGTCGCTGCCGACGCGGCACTGAGCGCCGCGCACTCCTTTCTTTGCCCTGGCGGCTCATTCGCCAGCGAACTTCAGCCCCAACGCCGCGCGCGCCGCGTCGGCCATCGCGATCATCTGTCGCGACGTGTCGTGCGGCATCAGCGGACTCTGCAGCACACCCGCGCGAATCAGCTCGCAAAAGTGCGCGGTCTCGTAGTTCAAACCACCGCCTTCGAACGGTTCGTCGAGTTCGACGACGCGGCCGTCCGCGTAAAGGATGCTCGCGCGCGACGGGTTCCACCACGGCTCGTGCAGCGTCACGTGACCGCCTTTGGCCATCAGCAGCGCATCGCCCTTGCCATGCAGATCGAGCCCGCAGAATAGCTGCGCGATGCCGCCGCGCTCGTGCTGGCTGTTCAGACTCGCGAACGTATCCACGCCGGTCGCGCCGAGCCGGCCGAAGGTCCGCACGTCGCGCGGGGCGCCGAGCCAATCCACCGCAAGAAACATCTCGTAGATGCCGATATCGAGCAGCGCGCCGCCCGCATGCTCGAACGACAGCGACGGATGATCGACCGGCACGCCAGGCACCGAGCAGCCCGCGCGCACGAGGCCGACCTCGCCGATCGGGTCGGCCGCGAGGTGCTCGCGCAACCTTCTGTAAAGCGGATAGAACGGCGGCTTCATCGCTTCCATGAAGAGCCGTTGCGAAGCGCGCGCGGTCTCGAGCACGCGCTCGAGCTGCGCACGATTGATACACGCGGGCTTCTCGCACAGCACGTGCAACCCGGCTTGCAACGCGGCGATCGCATAGTCGGCGTGGCTGTCCTGCAGCGTCGCGATATAGAGCGCGTCAATGCCGCTCGCGAGCAGCGTATCGAAACTGTTGCAAACGGTACCGCCGAATTCATCGGCGAACGCCTGAGCCGGTTCCACGCGACGCGACCACAGCGCGGCGAGCCGCGCGCGCGGCACGAAGGCGAGGCCTTGAGCAAAGCGGCGCGCAATCCGGCCAGTGCCGACGATCCCCCAACGGATTTCACGCGATGAAGTGGTGTCCTGCGTTGCCCGATTGGTCGGTTGGGCGGTGGCTGCCTGCGGTGCCGCTGTCGTGTCTGTCATCGTTGTGCGAGGGTCCATGCGGTTCGGAACAGCCGCTATTGTCGCCGATGCCGTTTGAGAATGCGGCGAACCCGGCCAATCCGAACCATGCGACATCGCCGCCGCGCACCGACCTTCGACACCCGCGCCGCCGCTTGTCGCGGCCAGGCACTCACGCAGCCAGGCTCAAACCGACGCTTACACCGAGTCTCAAACCCGCGCCGGCGGCTCCGCGGAAAACCGGCCGCCGATCTCCTCGGCCGAGTAATCGATCATCGCCAGCGAGGCGATCTCGGCCTCCTTCGGATCGCGCCGCTCGATCGCTTCGACGACGCGCTGATGCGACGCGATCGCGCCCTCCCACACCCCGGTCCGGTCATGCACGATCGGGGTGACGGTCGACAGCGCGCCGCGAATGATCGCGGCCATCTGCTTGAAGAACTGGTTGCCGCTCGCGATCACGATACGCGTGTGGAACAGCTCGTCGGCTTCCTGATAGGCGGGCTCGCCCGGACGGATCACGCGAAACGCCTCGAACGCCTCGCGAATCGCCGCGACATCCGCGGCACTGCCGCGTGCGGCCGCCTGCGCCGCAGCGCGCGGTTCGATCAGGATGCGAAACTCGATCACGTCACGCAGAAACATCGGATCGGGCTTCGCGCGAAAACGCCAGTTGACGACGTCCTCGTCGATCATGCGCCAATCGCTCATAGGCCGGATGCGCGTGCCGATCTTCGGGCGCACGTCGAGCATGTCGCGCGCGAGCAGCATCGATAGCGCCTCGCGCATCACGGTGCGGCTCACGTCGAATTCCTTCGACAGCACATCCTGCGGCGGCAGAATCGCGCCGTACTTTTCCTCGACGATGCCGCTGACGAGCCCGTCCATCACTTTGCTCACCAGCGAGCGATCCTTGTTTGCGTGTTCCATGACATATCCCCGAAGCGGTGTTGACCCCGCGTGGCCTGTTGATGAAGGGCCCGTACGTATCTGCTATGCAAATAGGATCGTTTTCCGATACGTTGCTAGCTTCGAAACGGATGCGCCAGTTGGGACACTTCCTGACAGGGTTATCCCTCTGAAGATTTGTTTCGTTCGTGTAACGCAATCTGTTCCGCCAGGCTCAAAGCTCGCCCGTCAAAGCGTGCCTGCGTTACCCGGTTTAATTAGTGCGCATTCGCACGTTGGCGTGACGAAATTGTCTGATTTGCACGGACGTGGTCCGGCGATTGCGTGCTCGGGCGAACCAACATGCGATGGCAATCGCATCACGCCGAATCCTCGTTCGACGCGCTCGCCACCGACGCATAGCGGCCGCCGAAAAACAGCAGCGGCGCGTGCTCGTCGAGCGAGAACACCAGCACTTCGCCGACGAACAGCGTATGGTCGCCGCACGGATGGCGGTCCACCACGCGCGCGGCGAAGCGCGCGGCCGCGTGCTCGAGCAGCACGACGCCGGCAAGGCCGTCGACCGCAGCGAAGCGCGGTGCGCAAGTCGGCGTGAGACGGCTTTGCGCCTCGCCCGCGAAATGGCGGCTGTGCGACTCCTGCGCCTCCGACAGCACGCTGACGCCGAATAGCTCGGCATCCATCAGCCGTGCATGCATGCGCGCACGATGCCCGACCGACACGACGATCAGCGGCGGCTTCAGCGACCCCGACATGAACGCGTTGGCGGTCATCGCGTGAAGGCTGTCGCCGCTGCCGGTCGAGATCACCACCACGCCGGTTGCGAAGCGCCCGAGCGCATGACGAAAGCGCCGCTCGTCGAATGACAGCGACCGCGCTTCATCGGCTGGCTTATCGGCTCGAGCTGCATTGACGCGCATGGGCGCGCCGACGTCCGGCCAGCCCTCGCCGAGCGGTACCGTCACGCCGAGAAGACGCGCGTCGGTACCGATGCGCTCCATCACCGCATGGTCGACCGAGTCGGACGGACACGCGGCGAACGCGTCGCGCGCGAGATGCACCGCGCCGGCATCGTCGATGCTCGCGCCCGCCAATGCGTCCTTGCAGGACGCCGCGATCAGCGGACGGCACAAGCCGATCGCGTCGAGCCATACCGACGCGCGCACCACGAACATGCCGCAGTTCCACCAGTACTCGCCCGCTGCGAAGTAGCGCTCGGCAAGCTCGGCATCGGGCTTCTCGACAAAGCGCTCGATCGTCCGCGCGCCCCGGTTGCCCACGGGCGCGTCGGTGCGGATATAGCTGTAGCCGGTCGCCGCGCGCTGCGGTGGGACCCCGAACGCGACGATCGCGCCGCGCGAGGCATGCGCGAGCGCCTCG
Source organism: Paraburkholderia sp. BR13439 (assembly GCF_040948805.1). Lineage (NCBI taxonomy): Bacteria > Pseudomonadati > Pseudomonadota > Betaproteobacteria > Burkholderiales > Burkholderiaceae > Paraburkholderia > Paraburkholderia sp. BR13439. The sequence goes on from NZ_JBFPKN010000002.1 coordinate 574,306, forward strand.
TTGAGCGCCGCACCGAATGCAGTGTGATCGACGCTCGGATGATCGGTGGGCAGCACGACCAGGATCGGATCGTCGCCAGCCACAGCCGACGCGCGCGCGGCGAGCGCCGCGACGCTCAACGCCGGCGCGGTGTTGCGCGCCATCGGTTCGAGCAGCAAGCGCGCAGGCTTGCGGTACCGCCGCTCGACTCGCTCTAGCGCAGGCAGCCGCGGTTCGTCGCGGCAGACCACCAGCGGCGGGGCGGACGGCCCGGTACGGGCCGCGTCGTGCGCGGCCGAGTCGAATGCATCGTCGAGCCAACGCAGCGTCGCTTCGAGCAGCGAGCGGTCGTCCATCGGACCGGCCAGTTGCTTCGAATTGCGTTCGCGCGACAGCGGCCACGGCCTCGTACCGGAGTCGCCCACGAGAATCACCGGTTGCACGGTCAGTTCGTGAAGCGCGGCGGCGGCGCGAGCCCCCGTCGCCAGCGGATTACCTGGCTCTACTATTCGGTTCATTTGCGATCCTCTCGAATCCAACTCCTGTTCACCGGCCGGCATGACGCCAGCAGGTGCCTCGTGGTCGCAATCGTTTCTGGTCGTACGCGCGTGCCCCTCTGTCCGCCGCGTGTTCCCCTATGCTTCTCCGAACGGACGCAACGCCCCCCGGCCGCGATGCTCATCGTGTTCCGGGTGCTGCCTGTGCAGTTCGCCGTCGAGCGCGGCGCTGTCGGGCTGACGCAGCTTCGTGAAGCCGCCGCGATAGACGTTCTCGACGTAGGACATGATGTTTTCCTGCGCCACCGACGACAGGATCGCGTGATCGGTGTGCTTGCAAAAGGCCACGTGAATGCGCGTGAAGCGCGCGAGCCGCGTGCCGCGCGCACCGAAGTAGCGCTCGAGCTCCTCGACGCCTTCGTCGAGCACACCGAACACCAGGTGCGTGTCGACGCCCCGCGCATCGAGGTTGGCGAACAGATGCCGCTCATCCCGCGCGCCGAGTTCGAGGCCGCACAACCGCTCGATCCGGTCGGCCAGCGTTTCGCCGGTCTTCGCGAGCTGCCGTACCACCAGCTCGCGCACGAGGCCCCAGCCGCCCGTCTTGCCCTTGAGCACGCGCAGCCATTTGCCCGGCTGCTTCATCGAGCGCATGTAGTTGCGCGTCGACCCGAACGCGGACACCGGGATCATCGGCTCGCCGTGTTCGTCGCAGACGTTGTGCCATCTGAACTTCTGTACGTTGACGATCACCGCGCCCACCACCGCGGGTTCCCGCATCGCGGCATGCAGGCCGGTATAGGCGCCCGAGCAGATGCCGACCGGCACCGCGCCCGCATGACCGCGCGCGACGAGCCAGCGCGCTGCGCATGCGGCGTCGGCGGCGCTCGATTGCGAGTACAGCGCGTCGAGGCTCAGCGTGTCGCACGACGGCATGCTGTCGCCGACACCGCCGACGTCGATGCGCAGCGAAGCGATCCCCTGGCGGGCAAGACGCCGCGCGAAATGCACGCCGAAACGGCCGTTGCCGATCCGCGACACCGCGCCGGTATTGAGCAGCAGCACCGCCGGCGCGTGCGCCGCCGCGGCGCCGTCGGGCCGGCAGTAGATGCCGAACACCTTGCCGTCGTTCAGCCATACCGGCGTCTCGTGCAGCGTCGGCGCGACATAGTGGCCGCCCGCCGGCTCTTCGCCTCGCTCGGGCACGCGCGCCACCGCCGGGCTGGTTCGCGTGCTGCCCGCGAGCAGCCAGTTCTCGATTGTCTCGAACGCGGCGTGCGGTATTTCGCTTTCGAGCGGCTCCATCATGAAGCGGCCGTATTCGTCGAACGGGTGACGCTCGAGCTCGACGCCATGTTCACTGTAATGCGCGGCGAGGGCACCGGTGCGCACGGGGTTCAGTGAATCGAGCAGCAGCACGCGCGCGGCCGGCCGGCTCGTCGCGCGATACAGATCCGCCGTGTGCAGGCTCTCCAGCGTGTCGCGATACATGCGGAAGCCGTACGCTTCGACGAACTCGTCGGTATCGGGCTCGACCACGCAATCCATCGCGGCCGGATCGTTCAACCATTGCCGGTAATGCGCGCGCAATTCGCGCTGATAGGTCTTGCCCGACAGCACCGGCGACATCAGCACGAGACCGTGCACGTCGCCGAGTTCCTGCGCGGCAAGCGCGGCCAGCATGCCGCCAAGACGCAGACCGCACAAGCTGACCCGCTCGACACCGGTCGCCGCGCGCAGCTGCGCGACCGCCTGTTTGACGCTGTCGATCCACGCGCGCCACAGGCCGGCGTCGGTCGGATCGCCGGCCGAATCGCCGCTCGCCGGGTAGTCGAAGCGCAGCACCGGTATGCCGCGGGCGGCGAGGCGCTCGGCGAGCCGGCGCATGCCGCGATACGTGCACAGCGTGTCATAGCCAAACGGGGAACACATCACAACGCCATCCGGGCCGTGGGCTGAATGCAACCAGCCGAAGTTGCCGTCGAAGACGATGGGTCTCACTGTCCGCTCCTTACGTTTTCTTCCTTTTCATGTGATTACAACAAAGGCGCTGTCGCCCATATGTGCGTCCCGCCACATTGGTTTGGGCTCCGAATCGAGCTGGGCTCGCGTGTGTCGATGAGCATGCTGTGCAGTGCAGCATGCCCCGCGCACGGACCGAAACGCGGCTTATCGCGTCGTTCATGCGCTGTATCGAATGCCGGCGGCTGCGGTGCGCGTGCCACGAGCATCAGGTGAAGGAGAAGGTGCGGGCGCGCCCGCGCGCGACGCCAAGGCTCGTGGCCAACCACCACGCGACCCTATGACGATTGCCATTTAACTCCCTACGATCGCGGCCATCTGTACGGCCACCCACACAGTCACGCGGCGCCTGGGGGCAAGATGCAAGACCTGCGACGGCGCCGACGGGAAAGTCATACGATAGGCTCGCCCGTCACCGGCCGGACAAGGGACCATGGAACGAAGCATCGTCAGGAACATCTTCATCAACTTTGCCGGAGCCGTCGCGCCGACGTTCGTGTCCCTCGTGACCGTGCCGGCCTACATTCATCTGCTGGGCGCCGAGCGCTATGGGGTGATCAATCTGGTGTGGGCGCTGATCGGCTACTTCAGCGTCCTCGATCTGGGCACCAGCCTCGCGACGGAAAACCAGATCGCCAAGGCGCGCGCGACCAACGACGATTCGATCGAACCGATTTTCTGGAGCGCGTGGTTCATGAATCTCGGCACCGGCATCATCGGCGGTGCGCTGATTTATGCCGGCACCATCGTCTACATCACCTACGGCGTGAAAATCGAGCCGGCGTTCCAGCGCGAAGTGATGGCGAGCCTGCCGTGGATCGCGGTGGCGGTGCCGATCGCCAACGTCACTTGGGTATTCGCGGGCGCGATTACCGGCGTCGAATGCTTCGCGAGCTACAACATCAACCAGATGCTCGGCACCGCGCTGTTCCAGCTGCTGCCGATCGCGGCGATCTTCTGCTTTTCGCCGTCGCTGGCGTTCGTGATTCCGGCCGCGGTGATCGCGCGCTTCATCGCCGGCCTGATGCTCGGCGTGGCCGCCATTCGCGCGCTCGGCATTCGCCGGATGCGGCTGCCGCAATGGCGCCTGATGATCGGGCTGTTCCGCTACGGCCGTTGGCTGCTGATGTTTTCCGGCGCCAACATGATTGCCTCGACCCTCGACCGCGTGTTCGTCGGCGGACTGCTCGGCGCGCGCTTCGTCACCTACTACGCGACGCCGCAAAACCTGATCAATCGATTGAACCTGCTGCCGCTCGCGATGGTGCGCACGCTCTTTCCGCGTCTGTCGGCCGCGTCGCGCGAGGATGCGGACGCGCTCGCGCACCACGCGCTCGCGTTTCTCAATGGCGCTTTTACGCCGTGCGTGATCGTCGCGCTGTTCGCCTTGAAGCCGTTCCTGCTGCTGTGGCTCGGTCCGCAGCTTGCCGCCTCGGCGCCGGTCGCGAGCGTGCTGATCGTCGGCGTGTGGCTGAGCGGCCAGTCGAGCATCCTCGGCAGCCTGTTGCAGGCGCAGACCCATCCCGCGGCGGTCGCAAGCGTCAGCTGGCTTCAGTTGCCGTTCTTCACCGGCGCATTGTGGTGCGGCATCCACTGGTTCGGCATCATGGGCGCGGCGGTCGTCGTCGTGCTGAAGGCGCTGTTCGATTACTCGGTGTTGCTCGCCTTCTCACGGCTGCATGCGTGGACGATCGTGCGCAACATGCTCGCGCATCTGGCGTTTCTGCTCGTCGCGCTCGCGCTCGCGGATTCGATCAACGCGCTGCTGCTGGCGATCGTCGCTGCGCTCGCGTTGAGCGCAGCGAACTTCGGCATATCGCTGCGCGGGTCCAGCGAATTGCGCGCCGCGCTTTACCGGCTCTGGCTGCGTCTCGTGCCGTCGTCCGGACGGGCACGAGGCTGAGCCCCGGCATCACAACAGTTCGAATGTGTTCGCGAACGATGCGCCGGCGCGCTCGCGCCGCCGCTGCCCGAAGCGCGCCTGAGCGCCACGCACCTGACGCGTGAGACCGATGTACGGCATTCCATGTTCGAGATACGGCCCCTCCGTTTTGCGAAAGCCGAACTGCTCGTAGAACCCGCGCAAGCCAAGCGGCGCACTCACGCGCGTGGCGCGGCCCGGCCAGCGTTCGGCGACCGCTTCGAGCACGCGCTCGATCAGCATCTCGGCGGTGCCGTCGCCGCGCCGCAGCGGACTCGTCAGCACCTTGTCGATCGTCACTTCCGGATCTTCCGAATCGCCGGGCTGCACCCGCGCATAGGCGAGCACCGGCATTGGACGTGCCATGTCGTCGACCGCGAACACATGCAAAGCGTGCTCGTCGCGACCGTCCGCGTCGAGGCACACATGCGACTGCTCGACGACGAATACCGCACTGCGCGCACGCAGCACGACATACAACTCACGTGCAGATAGCTGATCGAACTCCAGCGTTTTCCAGTTCATCACGCCCCCGGCGGTCAAAATACCTGGCGAAACCGGCGATGCCTGCCGTGCGCGACGGCCGGCCGATCCATGACGGTCCCTCATCATCGACTACACGGTAGCCTGCGCGAAAGACGTGCTTCCGTGCGCCATCGCACTGACGCTCGGGGTTGCCGATTCTTAAATACGAGCCAACGAAGCGCAGTCTCACCACGTGCCCCGGTATCGCAGATGGCTTCACACAGCCCGCCTGCATCACCGCACCGCACCATCGCGCACACACTGCGGTCTTCGCACCGCACGAACCTACCTACGAAAATCAGGCGCCCACGATCATTCGATCCCGGCACCCATCGGCAGGCCTTTGACATAAGGGGGAGCACTGCATGAAAACCGCATTGAGACGCATCCTTTCAGAATCCGCACGCCTGGATGTCCCGGTGGAAAACCTCGCCGACGACGCCGACCTCTATGCTGCCGGACTCTCATCGCTCGCGACCGTGCATCTGATGCTTGCCATGGAAGACGAATTCAACGTCGAAATTCCTGACCGTATGCTGACGCGCCGCCTGTTCTCGAGCATCGACTCGATGGCCGCCGCGATGACGGAGTTGCTGCAGGCCAAGGCGGCAGCATGAGCGCGCCGCTGCTGGATCAGGCCGCCGCGGCGGCCTGCGGGGCGGCCGCGAACTCGACTACCGACGCACGGACTGGCGCTGGCGAGAGCCCCGCCACCGGGGCGCTGACCGCGCTCGACAGCGGTCCCGAATGGCGTGCTGCAGCGCATCGGTGCGCGGCGATCGCCGCGCAATACGCGGACGCTGTCGACCGTGACGCGCGCTTTCCGGTCGAGGCGTTCGACGCGCTGAAGGCCGAGCGTTTGTTATCGGCGATGGTGCCGACCGCCTACGGTGGCGCGGGCCTGTCGCTTGCCGATATCGGCGCGATCTGCGAAACGCTCGCCCAGGGCTGTGCATCGACGGCGATGATCTATGCGATGCATCAGATTCAGGTCGCGTGCATCGACTCTCATCGCGCCAATTCGGCCTGGCAAGCGACCCTGCTCGCGCAACTGGCCGAGCAGCAATGGCTGCTCGCGTCGGCGACATCGGAAGAGACGATCGGCGGCAACATGCGTACGAGCGCGTGCTCGGTCGAACTCGATGGCGCGCGTTTCCGGATCGAGAAGCTAGCACCGACGATCTCGTACGGCGCGCACGCCGACGGCATCCTCGTGACCGCTCGGCGCACCGCCGAAGCGGCCGCGTCCGACCAGGTGCTGATCGTCGCGCTGCGCGCCGAAACGCAGCTCGAGCGACGCGGCGGCTGGGACGCGATGGGCATGCGCGGCACCTGCAGCGAGGGCTTCCGGCTCGTCGCGACGGGACTCGCCGAACAGATTCTTGCGACGCCGTTCGCCGACATCGCCGATCAGACCATGCTGCCCGTGTCGCACACGCTGTGGGCGTCGGTGTGGACCGGCATCGCGATCGACGCGGTCAATCGCGCGAAAGCGTTCTTCCGCGCGCAGGCGCGCGCGAAGCCCGGCACCATGCCGCCGGCGGGCCTGCGGCTAGCCGAAGCCGTCGGGCTGCTGCAGATGATGCAGGCGCGTCTGTCGGTTGCACTGGAGGCTGCGCGCGCCGCGCATCAGGCGCGCGAGGGCGCGATCCAGGCGGACGCCCCGCTCGCGGCGATGCTCGGTTTCGCGTCGGACATGAACACGCTGAAGACCAGCATTTCGAGCACCGCGCTGCAGGTCGTACAGGAAGTACTGATGATCTGCGGCATGGCGGGCTACAAAAACGGCACACCTTATAGCGTCGGCCGCCATCTGCGCGACCTGCACTCGGCGCCCTTGATGATCAATAACGACCGTATCGCGCAGAACACCGCGAGTCTGCTGCTCGCGCAACGTCCTGCCGCGCCGGGGAGACCCTGAATGAAGCTGATGACCGATACCGCCGCTGCTGCCACTGCCGCGGCGGCCTCCACCACCGACGTGGGGCCTTCGCTCACGCTGCGCGACGAGATGCTGGCAGCCGGCCTGCTGATCGACACCGGCGAAAACGGACTGTATGGCCGCAGCCAGATTTTCGAGGACGTGATCGATCGATTGAACGTGGCGATTACGCATCTCGGCAAAGATCAGCAAGCCGAAGTACTGCGTTTTCCGCCCGCGATGCGCCGCACCGACTTCGAGGACAGCGAGTACCTGAAGAGCTTTCCGAATCTCGCGGGCACCATCCATGCGTTCTGCGGCGACGACATGGGCCATCACCGTCTGCTGCGCGCGCTCGACGAGGCGATGGCCGACAGCGACGACGACCGCGGCGACGCGTGGCTAGCGCAACAGAAACCGACCCGCGTCGTGCTGACGCCGGCCGCCTGCTATCCGATCTATCCGGTGATGGCGCGGCGCGGCCCCCTGCCCGCCGGCGGCCGCACGATCGACGTGCTGTCGTACTGCTTCCGCCATGAGCCGTCGCTAGATCCGGGCCGGATGCAAATGTTCCGTCAACGCGAATACGTGCGTCTCGGCAGCCCCGAGCAGGTGATGGCGTTCCGGCAGATGTGGATCGAGCGCGGCTCGTTGCTCGTGAAGCTGCTGGGCTTGCCCGTCGAAGTCGATCTTGCGAACGATCCGTTCTTCGGCCGCGGCGGCAAGATCGTCGCCGATAGCCAGCGCGCGCAGGCGCTCAAGTTCGAGTTGCTGATCGCGGTCGCCGATCCGCGCGGCAAGACGGCCTGCCTGTCGTTCAACTATCACATGGACCACTTCGGTGCGATCTGGAAGATCGCCTGCGACGACGGCACGACCGCGCATACGGGTTGTGTCGGCTTCGGCATGGAACGCATCACGCTCGCGCTGTTCCGTCATCATGGGCTCGACGTCGACGCGTGGCCCGACGACGTGCGCGCGCTGCTGTGGGGCGATACCGGGAGCCGCGTCGCGGATGCGCTGCAGGCGGCGCAATCTATGCAAACCGCAGCCGTCGCTGGAGAGCGCGCATGAACTCATCGCCGACTTCGGCGCTTGCCGGCTCGCTCGCCAACTCGTCGCTGCCGCGACGCGCAGGCGATCAGCCGACGCATCAGGCGACCCACGCGGCGCCGCGTGCCGGCACGCAGTTGCGCGAGCACGTAGCGCACGCGCTGCATCAGGGCGAACGCGTGTGGCAGGAGACCAACTGCTACGTCGATCTGTGGATCGAGCTGCTGCACGGCTTCGGGCTCGACCCGCGCGCGGCGCTCGCGTTCACGGTCACGCAGGACTTCGAAGGCGATCAGTTCACGTTCTTCAAGTTTCCGCTCGATGATCTCGAACGGCTGTATGGCACCCAGGTGCAGGAGCTCGCGATCTACGATTCGCTCGAAGAACGCGTGCTCGCGCAGACATTGCGCGGCCACACCGTGCTGGTCGAAGTCGACGGCTACTACCTGCCCGATACGCGCGCGACCTCATATCGCAGCGAGCATCCGAAGACCACCATCGGCATCGACTTCGTCGATACCGCCGCGCGCCGCCTCGGCTATTTCCACAACACCGGCTACCACCAGCTCGAAGGCGACGACTACGACGGCGTGTTTCGCAAGCTGCCGCATTTCACCGGCCAGCCCGATCTGCTGTTTCCGTACGTCGAGTTCGCCAAGCAGGCGCGGCCCGCGCTCGAAGGCACCGCGCTCGCGGAGGCGTCGGCGGAACTGCTGTGCGCGCATCTGGAGCGGCGTCCATTGAGCAATCCGATTTCGCAATGGCGTGCCGCGTTTCCCGCGCATCTCGATACGCTGTTCGAGCGCGACGAGGCGTACTTCCATTTGTACTCGTTCAATCTGATGCGGCAGCTCGGTGCGAACTTCGAGTTTCTGTCGAAGTATCTGCAGTGGCTGTCCGCGCAAGGCTTCGAGATGCCGCCGACAATACCGGCCGCCGCGCAGTGCATCGCGTCGGAATCGATGGTGATGCAGTTCCGGCTGATTCGCGCGATCGCGCGGGGTCGCCGCGATAGCTGCGAAGACTGCTTCGACGTGCTTGAAAGCGCCTATGAACAAACGCTGCCGCCGCTAGCCGCTCTGGTGCGCTAATGCGTTGATGCGCGTGCCTCGCGCCGCGCAGTTTTTCCGGGAATTGACCGTGGATGTATCGACACTCGATCCGGCGGCTGACGAGGGCGGCGCCGGCCGTCCGCGCGCGGACGGCGCGCTCTCCCTATGGCCACGACGGCTCGACACCGGCTGGGCTTGTCTGAGCACCCCACCCAACGCCTATGCATCACCGGCCGATCTGCCCGCGCAAGGCTGGCTCGCCGCGCCCGTGCCCGGCACCGTCGCGAGCGCGCGGCGCGCCGCCGGTCTGCTCGATGTCGATCACCCGCCACCGCTCGCGTTCGACGATCACTGGTATCGCGTCACGCTGATCGGCACCGGTCGGCGCCGCCTGCGCTTTCATGGACTCGCGACGCTCGCGCAAGTGTGGCTCGACGATGTGAAGCGGCTCGATTGCGCATCGATGTTCATCGCCCATGATGTGGATATCGAACTGAATGGCCGTGCGACGCTCGTGCTGTGCTTTCGCTCGCTGACGCCGGCGCTGGCGGCCAAACGCTCGCGTGCGCGCTGGCGGCCACGCCTCGTGTCGCCGCCGACGCTTCGCAACGTGCGCACCACGCTGCTCGGCCATATGCCCGGCTGGTGTCCGTCGATCCAGGCGGTCGGGCCGTGGCGTCCAGTCGAGATGCTCGGCGACGCGCCGCATGCATTCGACACGATTGATCTGACGAGCCGGCTCGAGCATGACGATGGGGTTGTTTCGTTGACGTTACGTTTCGTACACCCCCACGACGTCGCCGCCTGCCGCGCGACACTTGCGTGCGGCAACCATGTTTCGTGTTTGCAATGGCACGATGCATATACACTCACCGGCGACGTGCGCGTGCCCGATGTGAAACGCTGGTGGCCGCACACGCACGGAGAGCCCGCTTTATATCCTCTGACGTTGCAACTCGCCGACGGCAACGTGATCAGCCAATCTCTGGGCTCGATCGGCTTTCGTCGTATCGAAGTGGATCGCGGCGCCGATGCTGCGGGCTTTACCTTGCGCGTGAATGAGGTGCCCGTGTTCTGTCGCGGCGCGTGCTGGACCAGCGCCGATCTCGTCACGCTAGGAGGCACCGAAGCGCAATTGCGCCATACGTTCGAGCTCGCGCGCGCCGCCGGCATGAACATGCTGCGCGTCGGCGGCACGATGCTCTATGAATCAGATCTGTTTTATGCGCTCGCCGATGAGTACGGCCTGCTGATCTGGCAGGACTTCGCGTTGGCGAATTTCGACTACCCGAACGATGCCGCATTCAGCGCACTGATCGAGCGCGAAGCGAGCCAGTTCCTGACCCGCACGCGTCGCTTCGCGTCGCTCGCGGTGCTATGCGGGGGCAGCGAGGTCGATCAGCAGGCGGCGATGTTGGGACTGCCCGCGGCGCGGCGCGCGCAACCGTTGTTTACCGAGCTGCTGCCCGCGCTCGTCGCGCGCGAACGCGCGGACGTGCCCTATGTCAGCAATTCGCCATCGGGCGGCGCGTGGCCGTTTTCGACTAACGAGGGCGTCACGCACTACTACGGCGTCGGCGCGTATCAGCGGCCGCTCGCCGACGTGCGGCGCGCGCAGGTGCGCTTCGCCGCCGAATGCCTGGCATTCGCCAACGTACCCGACGACGCGACGCTGCACGACGCGCTCGGCACGATCCACACGCACGACCCGCGCTGGAAAGCCGCCGTGCCGCGCGACGCCGGCGCAGGCTGGGATTTCGACGACGTGCGCGATCATTATCTGCAGGCGCTTTACGGCGTCGAGCCGGCGCGCTTGCGCTATGAAGACACGGCGCGCTATCTGGATCTGTCGCGCGCGGTGGTTGCCGATCTGATCAGCGACGTGTTCGCCGAGTGGCGGCGCGCGGGCTCACCGTGCGGCGGCGGCCTCGTGTGGCAGTTGCAGGACCTGCGCGCGGGCGCGGGCTGGGGCGTGATCGACGCGACGGGACGGCCGAAAAGCGCGCTGCACGGCTTCGCGCAGACACTGCAGCCGTTGCAGGTCACGCTGACCGACGAAGGCCTGAACGGCCTTGATATCCATCTGATCAACGAGCGCGCGCAAACGTTTAGCGGCGAACTCGAACTGGTCTGTCTGCGCGACGGCAGCGTGAAGGTCACGTCCGCGCGCAGCGCGCTGACGCTTGCGCCGCGCAGCCTGCAACGCATCAACGCGGCCACGCTGCTCGGCCAGTTCTTCGATCTGACGCATGCGTACCGCTTCGGCCCGCGCGCGCACGATGTCACGATTGCAACGTTATACGATGCCGAGAGCGGCGAGATCGTGTCCGAGGCGTTTCATCTGCCCGAGCGTAGCGTGCACGCAAGAGATGACCTCGGTATGACCGTTCAGGTCGAACGTCGTGGCGACGGCAACGGCTGGCAGCTCGCGATCGAAACGAAGCGCTTTGCGCGCTTCGTTCATATCATTGACCCGCACTATCGCGCGACGCGCGACTGGTTCCATCTCGCGCCGCACCGGCGCTGTGTCGTGCCGCTGCTTCCGCTCGAACCGCTGTTGCCGACCGCGTTCGCCGCGTCGCCGCAAGAAGTCGTTGCTCCTGCATCAAACGCGGCCTTTAAAGTGGATGAAACAAGCGCGGCGCCCCAAGGGGAAGTCCGCGCGACCAATGCGCTTTCCGCCATCTTTTACGGCTAGTGGTGGTTCCGAACTAGTCGCAGGCCCGCGAGGCGCGCCAGAGCCCGCTTCGCACCTCTCGAACTGTCTGCTCCGCGCAGTCACTGTTGGCTCGAACGCGACTGTTAGGGGCTCTGAAAGGCTTCGCGTGCGACAGCGTACGCACTTCATTTAACACTTCTGAATCATTTCCGACACTTCAGGTCGAGCGCTTCAAAACGTGCATGCGGCGCCAGGTTCAAATCTGAGACAGCTTCGACAGCCCGCCTGTTTTTGGCCGCGAAGCCTTTGATATCAAGGGATTCCCCGAAACCCAAAGCTTTCATACGATGCATTCCCCATCCGGAGGGGGTGTGCAGAACTGAAACAAAAAGCCGCTTTTCCCCTCCCGACGCACTCCGGGTTTGTTCGCTGCGCCGCATCAGCACACGTTTTCCCTGATGTTGGCACGGTCCTCGCTATTACCTTCACGCAACAGAGTGCCACCGCACACGAGCGCAACAACAGAGGCGGTGGCAGACAGGCCTATAACGGGGCCGATGCTGGTCGTCCTAGCTGCCCGCCGGGCAGCCCTGTCCCGAGGATGCGGGCATCGGATCAAATAAACGGAGAGAGTCGCGCGCGGCGCGGCTTTCATGCGAGGACCGATCATGTTGACACTTCAATCCGATTTGCACGGTAACCATCTGCTGGGCGCATTGCCTTCGCACGAATGGCAAGCGCTGGCCCCCCACCTGGAACTGGTTCATCTGCGCACCGAGCAGCTGCTGTGCGACTCGGGTCAACGGATCCATCATGTTTACTTCCCCACCACCGCGATCATCTCGATGCTCTCGACGATGGAAGACGGCAGCTCCGTCGAGATCGCCGCGGTCGGCCGCGAAGGCATGACCGGCGTGCCGGTCCTGACGGGCGGCGAAACCATGCCCAACCGCGTGCAGGTGCAATGCGCGGGCTTCGCCTACCGGATGAGCGCGCAGGCGCTCAAGCAGCAGTTCGCGCGGTCCGACTTTCTGCGCCGCCTGATGCTGCTGTATATGCACGCGCTTCTGACCCAGGTCGCGCAGACCGCCGCGTGCAACCGCCATCACGCGCTCAACAAGCAACTGTGCCGCTGGCTGCTGATCGAAGTGGATCGCGTCGCGTCGAACGATCTGACCGTCACGCAGCAGCTGATCGCCGACATGCTCGGCGTGCGCCGCGAAGGCATCACCGAAGCGGCCGGCAAGCTGCACGACGAAGGCCTGATCCATCATAGCCGCGGTCATATCAAGGTGCTCGACCGCAAGGGCCTCGAAGCCCGCGCGTGCGAATGCTACGGCCTCGTGAAACGCGAATTCGATCGTCTGCTGCCGCGCCTGCGCCAGGCGGAGACTGTCGAATAAGCGGGACGCCGTTCGATGACCGGGGTCGATTTGCCTATGTTTAGGGCTACTTCTCGATGTCTCGACGTGCTCTTCGTGATTGCAGGCGGTCTGCTAGCCCACTCGATCCGCTTTCCCGCGCCAATCGCGTTAGGCGATACCGAGCGCCTTCTGATTGCGTTCAACTGTGTGCTGGTTCTGCTGCTGTTTCCGGGCTTCGGCGCCTATGAGACGTGGCGCGGCAACGCGCTCGCGCCAGTGCTCGCGAGAATCGCCGCCGCGTGGGTCGTGGTGGTCGCGACCTCGCTCGTGCTCGCGTTCACGCTGCATCGGATGGATGCGGTGTCGCGCCTATGGTTCGGATATTCGACGCTGATCTCCGGCGCGCTGATCATTGCGACCCGCTGCATCATGCACGTGGTGCTGCGCTTCGTGCGCCGCCGCGGGATGAACGCGCGCACCGTCGCGATCGTCGGCGCACCGGGCTTTGCGCGCACGCTGCTCGCGCATCTCGAGCATGCGCCGCAAGCGGGCTTCAAGCCGGTGTGCGTGTTCGACACTAGCGTGGCAGGCCGCGACGCGTATGGCGCGCGTCTGGCCCGCCTGCCCGTGCTGACCGATCTGGAAGCGTTCGCGACGAAGGTGCGCGACGAACGCGTCAACGAAGTGTGGCTCGCGTTGCCACTTTGCGAAGAACACACGATCTACCGCTTCACGCGCACCTTCAGACACGACTTCGTCAATCTGCGCTTCATTCCCGACGTGCGCGGTCTGTCGCTGTTCAATCACGCGATCGTCGATGTCGTCGGTTTGCCGACGCTGAATCTGAGCGCGACGCCGTTCTCGCCGCCGCAGATGTGGCCCAAGCTGATGTTCGACCGCCTGTTCGCCGCGCTAGCGCTGTTCGCACTCGCGCCGGTGTTCGTCGTGCTCGCGATCGGCATCAAGCTCACGTCGCCGGGACCCGTGTTTTTCCGGCAGATCCGCAAGGGCGTCGATGGTCAGCCGTTCTGCATCTACAAGTTCCGCTCGATGACCGTGCACCGGGAAGAGCACGGCCAGATCACGCAGGCGACCCGCAACGACTCGCGCGTGACGAAGCTCGGCAGCTTCATGCGCCGCACGAGTCTCGACGAGCTGCCGCAGTTTCTGAACGTGCTGCTCGGTCAGATGTCGGTGGTGGGTCCGCGCCCGCATGCGATCGAACACGATGATCTGTACAAAGACCAGGTGTACGGCTACATGCACCGCTACCGCATCAAGCCCGGCATCACCGGCTGGGCCCAGGTCAACGGCTATCGCGGCGCGACCGCCAAGGTCGAGAAGATGGAAGCGCGCGTCAAATTCGATCTCTTCTATATCCAGAACTGGTCGTTCTGGTTCGACATCAAGATCGTCTTCATCACGGTTTTCAAGGGCTTCGTCGGCCGCAACGCGTTCTGATCATGCGATCGAGCGGATCGCTTCCGAGAGTGCCGGTCATCGTGCCGGCGCCGCGGCGCGCTGCAAATGGAAACGCCAACTCCGGCGGCCCGATCGACAGCCGCCATCGTTGACGCAAGACAAAGAGCCGCGACGGACTCCGTCATGGACGGACCCGCCGCGCGACACCGCCGCTACAGGAACTGGCTGACGTCGGTCTGAAACCGTACCGCGAGCGCCTTGGCGACTTTCTTGCTGATCGCGCGGCGCCCCGCGAGAATATCGCTGACCACGGTCGGCGACGCGATGCCGGCCAGATCCTTCTGCTTGAGACCATGCGTGGCCAGCAAATGGCGCAGGACCTCGCGCGGCTCCGCTTTTGGAATCGCCAGGTTGCGCGCTTGCCAGTGACCGACCAGCTCCTTCACGATCGCGTGCAGATCCGCGAGTGGATCGTTTTCGTCGCCACTTAGATGATCGGACAGCGAGTTTGCGATGCGCACCATCTGGTGATAATCCTCTTCGGTGCGAATCGGCGTGATCGGCAACTGGCTCTTAAGCGCAGCCCAGGTTGCGGCAATGTCGGGAAAAGGTCCCGGAAGGCGATCGGCATTCATGAGTTTAAATTCGTCCTCGTCCAAAAGCCGTCGGCGCGTTAATCAGTGACGCGCGAATGACGACTGCCTGTTGTAGTGAATCGCCGTGGCACGCCGAATTGCCAGCACTGCGAACTTCGCAGTGAGGTGATTCAGCGGTCACGATAGCGAACGTCTGCTTCAGGTCGTTATGGCCACGCGAGGCATGCCGCGCCAGCGAATATCTCGCCCGTAGCGCGTGGCGCGCACCCCGATGTCGTTTTTTGAAGTCCAGTCCTGCTTGCTTGACAATGGCCGGCCGCGGCTCGCCTTGCACGCGCGGTGCGTTTCGCGCGATACGCGATACGCACTGCCGACACAAAGCGCGAAGCGGACGCGCCCACACCAATAGCCGCCCGGACGCGTTGGTCAGAACGGCTCGTTACTGCCTGTTGCGAAATCACTGCATGACGACGAAAACCCTTCCTTCTCCTATCGAAAACTCCACGAGGCGAGAACAGCGAAAAACCCTCACCTCATTGCCTCCACCTGCTTTTCGGCGCCGTGTCGCTGGCGATGCCGAGTTCCCGGGTCGCGAGATCGGACTCCGCCCACGTCACCTGCTCCCCCAGTTCCGCCGCCGGCAGACCCTGAGCGACCGCCGCAATCGTGCGCGTAACCTCGGCCATGAACGCTCGCCGGAACACCTGAGACGAAAACCGTTCGGCATTCGCGCGGCAGGCCGCCGGCGTGATGTACGCGCCCAGCCGCTCGAAGCGGTTGACCGCCTCGAGCAGCGACACCGCCGTCTGACGCGCGAAGAAAACGCCGGTCGGATGCGGGTCGCCGACCGGCACGACCGTTTCGAGCGCCCCGCCCTTGGCGAACGCAATGACCGGCGTGCCGCAGGCCTGCGCTTCGAGCGGCACGATGCCGAAATCTTCCTCGGCGGCGAACACGAAGGCTCGCGCGCGCGCCAGATAATCCTTCAGTAGGCCAAATGGCTGATAACCGAGGACCGTCACGTTCGGTCCGGCTTTCGCGCGAATCGACGCCATCTGCGGCCCATCGCCGATCACGATCAGCTTGCGCTGCGGCGTCGCGTTGAACGTCTCGACGATCAGATCGATGCGTTGATGCGGCACCATCCGCGACACGCTCAGATAGAAATCGTCTTTCTCGGCGCGCAGTTCGAATTCGTTCACGTCGACGGGCGGCGGAATCACTGCGGCATCGCGCCGATAGGTTTTCAGCATGCGCCGCGCGACCGATTGCGAATTCGCGATCAGACGATCGACACCATTCGTCGACTGCGCGTCCCAGCCGCGCAGATAATGCAGCAACACCCGCGCGGCCCACGACTTCGGTCCGCGCAGCAGATTCGCGTCGCGCAGATACTGATGCTGCAGATCCCACGCATAGCGCATCAGCGAATGCACGTAGCTGATGTGCGTCTGATGTGGGCCGACCAGTACGCCCTTCGCGACCGCGCAAGAACTGCTTATGATCAGGTCATAGTTCGACAGATCGAACCGTTCGACGGCAAGCGGCATCAACGGCAAATAGGCGCGATACCGGGTGCGCGCAAACGGCAGGCGTTGTATGAACGACGTGGTGACCGGCTTACCGGCTAGCGGCGTGCGATCTTCGAGAAAATCGACGACGCTGAAAACATCGGCGTCGGGAAAGCACTCGATGATCTGCCCGAGCACTTTCTCGGCGCCGCCGGGAGCGACCAGCCAATCGTGCACGATCGCCACTTTCATATTCCGCCCTATCTGTCACGAAACGCCACCTGGCCTTAGAGAAGAGTGTATGTGCCACGTTTCTGACTGTGCGTGCGCGTGCACACATTCGACGTGCGACAGTTCGCGAGTAATTCGCAGAGTCCGTTTGCGTCTGCAAAATCACGGCTTGATTGCTGAGGTTTCGTCCGTGCACCACGGCTGACGTTTTCGTCGTCACCTCTTCTTGCTAGTCCTGGCCACGCGTTGCGATCGGAGCGCTGCGCGGACGAATGGCACCTGACGTGGCGGGCATCGCGCGCGGCTAGCATCGACGGCGAATGGTCTGCGCGCGGGCCCAGGCATTTTCCGCCAGGTGTGCGCGATCGCCGCCGCGGTGGGCGAGCGCAATAAAAAACGCGTGTGAACCGCTGGAACGGTTCACACGCGTCAGAGCGAACAGAAATGCAGTCGCTTAATTCTGGCCGTACGTGATCGTTTGCACGCCGGTGTCGGTGCCGAGCAGGCACAGATTCGCGCCGCGGCCCGCGAACAGGCCGACCGTGACGACGCCGGGCCATGCGTTGATATGCGCCTCGAGCGTGCGCGGGTCGCTGATGCTCAAGCCCTTTACGTCGATGATCTCGTTGCCGTTGTCGGTGATGAACGGCGCGCCTTCTTTCGTCACGCGCACGACGGGCACGCCGCCGAGCGCCGTCACGCGACGGCCGATCGCGGTACGCGCCATCGGCACGACTTCGATCGGCAGCGGGAACTTGCCGAGCGTCTCCACGACCTTGCTCGCATCCGCGATGCAGACGAATACTTCCGACACCGACGCGACGATCTTCTCGCGCGTGAGAGCGCCGCCGCCGCCCTTGATCATCGCACCGCTGCGATCGATTTCGTCGGCGCCGTCGACGTACACCGGCAGCGAGTCGATCTCGTTCAGGTCGAGCACCTTGAAGCCGTGCGATTGCAGCCGCGCGGTGGTGGCGAGCGAACTCGACACCGCGCCGCGATAGCGGGATTTGGTGGCGGCCAGCGCGTCGATGAAGCAGTTCGCGGTGGAGCCCGTGCCGACGCCGATCACCGAGCCTTGCGGCACGTTGGCGTTCACGTAATCGGCGGCGGCCTGGCCGACCAGTTGCTTGAGTTCGTCTTGAGTCATGGGAGAGGCGGGAAAAGCGTGAAAAACCGATAGTTTACCGGAGTGGCGGAGGGAGGGTTCGGTTTGGGCGCGCTTTGTGCCGTGTAGCCCGCTGATTTGCCGGACAGCTTTTCACATATTGAGTCACAAGAATCATCCATCGCCCATATCGAACCGCTGTGGTGCTTGCTAGTTTTTGGGCCCGCAAGACCACAGAGGATTCTGGAATGTCGCAGGAAAACAATGGAGATGGCGTGCGTGTGGTGCTCAGCGCGCCGCAATTGGCCGCCGTATTGACGCGCGGATCCATCAGCCAGGCTGAGATGCTGTCCAACCGGCTCTGGGGCGGCCTGCCGGTCGCCGCAGGCGTAGCGGAGATGGTCGGAGCGGCAGCGCTATGCGTGCTGCCTGAACCGACGATGGCAAGCAAGGCCGGCTGCGTGGTGTTCGGCGTGCACGGCTCGGACACGGCGGCGGCTGGTCTGCGTCAGATGCTGACGGGCGAGGACACCGCCACGCTAACGCAGCGGAGCGCGACGAGGCTCGCCGAGTCGCTGAAAGCCCGCCCGGACGTGGCTAATCAGATTGGCGTGTCGATCGATATCGCGGTGCCGTTCGGACTCATCGGCTCGATCAGAGCCCGCGCGCGTCGCGCGGACTACGATGGGGCGGATTCGTCTGCATGCGCATGAGGCCAAAGCCGGTAGCCGGATCGGCGGGCATACGATACTGAAGCATGTGGGGAGGACTGAGGCGCAGTTGCGCGAGAGGCTGCGATTGGAATCGGAGAGAAGAGTAGTATCGTCGTTTCCGGACTTGGCGGCCGCGGAATGGACATCGTACTTACTGAAATGATCGACGAAACATCGTACCCACAATTCTATGCATTGTTTGGCGGCTATCTCAATCAGGACTCGGACCTTTGGGGAGAGACTCTGGAGGAGATAGTCTCCTGCTTCAAGAGAGACAGTTCGCCCGAAGAGCTCCGGGATACGTTGGCCGAAATAGAGAAATTCAGGCAGGAAGCAGGTGAAAAACTGGATGAAAAATTCGATGAGGCGTGTGGATATGATTTCGATCCCGTTTTATGGGGATATACAACCAGCACCTTCTTCGATGAATTAGCGAGAATTCTCACTACGTAACCTGTTGCGTGAATAGCCAATCCCTTGCACGCAAAACAAAGCGCCCGAAACCACCACCGCGTTCCGGGCGCCATCAATCGACCAACAACAAGAACGACGACAGAAGAACTACTTCTTCACCGCCCGCTGCCGCACCGCTTCAAACAGACACACCCCGCTGGCCACGGACACATTCAAACTCTCCACCGTCCCCGCCATCGGAATGTTCATGACGACGTCGCAGGTTTCACGCGTCAGACGCCGCATGCCCTCGCCTTCCGCGCCCATCACGAGCGCCACCGGCCCGTCGAGTTCCGTTTCGTAGACGCTTTTCTGCGCGTCGCCGGCCGTGCCGACCACCCAGACGCCCGCATCCTTCAGTTCGCGCAGCGCGCGCGCCAGATTCGTGACCGTGATGTACGGCACCGTGTCGGCCGCGCCGCTCGCGACCTTCGCGGCAGTCGCGTTCAGTCCCACCGCGCGATCGCGCGGCGCGATCACCGCATGCGCGCCGGCCGCGTCGGCGACGCGCAGGCAGGCGCCGAGATTGTGCGGATCGGTCACGCCGTCGAGCACGAGAATCAGTGGCGAACCGCTGATCCCGTCGAGCAGTTCGGCGAGGTTCTGCGCGAGCGGCAGATCGCCCGCGCGTGCGACCACGCCTTGATGGCGCTCGGTGCGCGCGAGACCCCACAGACGGGTTTCGTCGGCGGCGATCAGACGCACGCCCGCGTCCTTCGCGGCCTGCAGGAATTCGGTCATACGACGGTCCTTGCGCGTCGCGTCGTAATAGACATCCTCGACCGTCGACGCATCGTGCCGGATACGCGCGGTCACTGCGTGGAAACCGTATAAAACCTTATGACGTGCCATGACTGAACAACCTTTGATTGGACGCGCATTCAACGCGCGCCACTGTGATGAAGATGAAACCAAAAGGCAGACCGCGCGCAACCGGCACGCGTTCACGTGCCCGCTGCGCGCGGTCCCGGCGCTGTGAAAGCCTCAGCGCTTCTTGCGTGCCTGCTTCGACGCCGCCTTGCTCGCGACGCCATGCTTCCTCGCCGCGCCGCGCGCGGCGCGCGCTTCCTTGACCGCCACGCTCTGCGCGGGCGCGGCTTTCTTGCGCCGCGGCCCCGGCACCGACGCGCCGCTTTCCGCCGACGGCAACACGCGCACTCGCGGCCCAGCGCCGTCACCCTTGTCCGCCGCCATACCGCGCGCCGCAGGCGGCTTGATCGGCGTATCGCGCACGAGACGGAAGTCGATCTTGCGTGCGTCGAGATCGACGCGGCTCACCTGCACGCGCACACGATCCGACAGCCGGTAGCGAATGCCGGTGCGCTCGCCGCGCAGCTCGTTCCTGATCTCGTCGTACTGGAAGTAGTCCGAGCCGAGTTCGGTCACATGCACGAGACCTTCGATGAACAGCGAATCGAGCTGCACGAAGATGCCAAACGACGTGACGCCGTTGACCATGCCGCCATACTCTTCGCCGAGCTTGTCGCGCATGAAATAGCACTTGAGCCACGCTTCGACGTCGCGCGATGCTTCGTCCGCGCGGCGCTCGTTGGCCGAGCAGTGCAGCCCGAGTTCTTCCCAGATCGCCACGTTGTTCGTGCGAGCGCGGGCACCGCGCTTTTCCTCGTCGGCCTGCTGCATCGCGCGGGCGCGCGGCGACAGCGCCGTATTGAGCTCGACGCCGTGCGGCGGCTGCGGCTGATACTTGCGGCCTTGCAGGATCGCGTAGATCGCGCGATGCGTGAGCAGGTCCGGATAGCGACGAATCGGGCTCGTGAAGTGAGCGTAGGCCTCGTAGGCGAGACCGAAGTGGCCGATGTTGTCGGGGCTGTAGACCGCCTGCTGCATCGAGCGCAGCAGCATCGTCTGCAGCATCGAGGCGTCGGGCCGGTCGCGGATCTGCGCCATCAGTGCGGCGTAGTCGCTCGCGTGCGGCGTGTCGCCGCCGCCGAGCGTCAGGCCCATGCCGCGCAGGAACGTGCGCAGGTTCTCGAGCTTTTCCGCGCTCGGACCCGCATGCACGCGGAACAGGCCCGGGTGTTTGTTGCGCTTCAGGAAATCCGCCGCGCACACGTTCGCGGCCAGCATGCATTCCTCGATCAGCTTGTGCGCGTCGTTGCGCGTGCGCGGCACGATCTGCTCGATCTTGCCCTGCGCGTTGCAGACGATGTACGTCTCCGTCGTATCGAAGTCGATCGCGCCGCGCTTCTGGCGCGCCGCGAACAGCGCCTTGTAGACGCCATACAGATTCTGCAGTTGCGGCAGCAATGCGGCGCGGCGGGTCGCTTCCGGACCCTTGGTGTTTGTCAGCACCGCGGCGACTTCGGTGTACGTGAGCCGCGCGGCCGAATGCATGACGCCCGGATAGAACTGATACGCCTTCACGTCGCCACGCGCGGTGACGATCATGTCGCACACGAGCACGCAGCGGTCGACTTGCGGATTCAGCGAGCACAGTCCGTTCGACAGCTTCTCCGGCAGCATCGGGATCACGCGGCGCGGGAAATACACCGACGTGCTGCGCTCGATCGCGTCGGTGTCGAGCCCGCTTTGCGGCAGCACGTAATGCGACACGTCCGCGATCGCGACGATCAGGCGGAAGCCGTCGCCGCGGCCCACCTTGACCGGCTCGCAATAGACGGCGTCGTCGAAGTCGCGCGCGTCCTCGCCGTCGATCGTGACGAGCGGCACGTCGCGCAGATCGACGCGATGGCGGATGTCGGCCGGGCGCACTTCGTCGGGCAGCTTGGCCGCTTCGCCGAGCGCGGCCTCGCTGAATTCGTGCGGCACGCCGTACTTGCGCACCGCGATTTCGATTTCCATGCCGGGGTCGTCGATATCGCCGAGCACTTCGACCACGCGGCCGAGCGGCTGCGAATGACGGCTCGGGAAATCGGTCAGCTCGACCACCACGACCTGGCCGACCTTCGCCTTGCGGGTGTTCTGCGTGATCAGGATGTCGTGGCCGATGCGCTTGTCTTCGGGCGCGACGATCAGCGCGCCGTTCTCGTTGAGCAGACGCCCGATCACGCGCTTGTTCGCGCGGTCCGTGACCTCGACGATGTGCCCTTCGGGCCGCCCACGCCGGTCATAGCCGACGATGCGCGCGAGCACGCGGTCGTTGTGCATGACCTTCTGCATCTCGCCGTTGGGCAGGAACAGGTCGTCCTGGCCGTCGTCGCGAATCAAGAAACCGTAGCCGTCGCGATGGCCCTGCACGCGGCCCGCGACGAAGTTCGACGGATGAGTCAGTTGATAGAGATTGCGCTGATCGAGCCGGATCTGGCCGTCGCGCTCCATCGCGCCGAGACGCTTGAAAAATCCTTCGCGCTCCTGGCGCTTGATCGACAGGGCTTCGGCGATGTCGTTCGCGGCAAGCGGCGTTTCACTCGTGCGCAGCACGCCGAGGATTTCTTCGCGGCTTGGAATCGGATACGGAAATTTGCTCAAGGGCTTGTCGATGATTTTTTCTCGTTGCATGGACGTCGGTCGGCGATGTGGTCCGGCCTGGAAGGCGTTTGCTTAATGCGCGCAGTTGCGCTCGGCTGCATCTGTAAGGCGGCTGCGCTGCCTCGGTCATTACACCTGCTGCTTGCTGCTCTTCTGCTCGACTGCTCTACTGCGATTAGCACAGGAAACTGCCTGGGTTCGGCTCGTTCAACGCGAGGCCGACGCGCGTCTGGCTGATCGCATGTCGACACTCGCGTCGCGACACCGGATGTGCATCGTGCCAACGAACTACTGCGAGGCATTCTAACACCCGTGTCGGGCGCCACGCGGGCCTGCGCCGGTGGTTCGGACGCGTCGTGCGCCGGCTCGCCGCGAGGTTCAAACGCGTTCGGCAAATCGCTTGACAGGTCGGAATCGGTCGCTATAATGGCGGTCTTTGCAGTTCATCACCTGCCCAGGTGGCGAAATTGGTAGACGCACTAGGTTCAGGTCCTAGCGGTGGCAACACTGTGGAGGTTCGAGTCCTCTCTTGGGCACCAGATTCGAAAGTAGAGCCGCCTTCTGGCGGCTCTCTTTTTTGTGTAAGGCCTGGCAATCGAAATCGCTGTTCCTATTTCGATTGCCGGATCAGCAGGACGGTGGTTCGGTAGCGGTTGCATCACTTCGCTGCGCGTTCAACCCGGCGGATGAGAAAAGCAAGTTTGTGTGAAGCAGAGATTGACAAACTTAATCATCTTGCTAAAATAGCGGTCTAGCTTGAAGACGTGCCCAGGTGGCGGAATTGGTAGACGCACTAGGTTCAGGTCCTAGCGGTGGCAACACCGTGGAGGTTCGAGTCCTCTCCTGGGCACCAACAGTTGTTCCGGCGAAAGCTGAAGTAGTCCGAGAAACCCCGTAAGATCAAGGTCTTACGGGGTTTTTTGTTTCCGCTGGCAACCGCCATATACCGGCGGCATCAGCGATTTTTGCGTATACTCTTGCGTATACACGGAATCGAGGTGCCGAGCGATGCCCAAACGCGCCGAACCGAGGTCCGAAGTCGTATTTCGCGTCGCCAAACCGCGCAAGCGCCCTTACCTGCTCTCAGACGGGAACGGGCTTGCCTTACGCATCTGGCCGGACGGAAGCAAAACGTGGCTGCTCCGTTATCGCCGCCCGAGTACTGGCAAAGAAAATTTTCTCAGTCTTGGTCCCTATCCCGAAGTTGCACTCGTCGACGCGCGCAAGTCCGCTGCGATCACGCGTAGTCTCGTGCGTGATGGTACTGATCCAGTCGAGCACCGCAGAGCCGAAGCCGCTGCACGCAAACGAGCCGCTGAAGGGGCGTTCCATCTCGTCGCGGAGAATTGGCTCGCGTTCAAGCGCAAGGAGTGGGCCGTCGAGACTTACCGCAAGGCGGAGTTCGTAGTTCGGCAATACCTGATCCCGCCACTACGCAACAAGCCCATTTCGACGCTCGCGACATCGGAAGTCAAACCGGTGTTGGAAGCAATAGCGGAGCATGCTCCCAACCTCGCAACCAAGGCACGCCAATACGTGGGCGGCATCGTGACGTACGCGATCCACCATAGCCTGCGGGAGGACGGTGTTCCGTTGTCGCTGCGCGGCGTCATCCCGCGACACGAGAAAGGCCACATCCCGGCGATTACGAAACCCACGGATATCGTCCCGCTGGTGCAAGCCATCAATACCTATAAGTCACCAATCACCAGGGCCGCACTGAAACTGACCATGCTCACGGGCTTACGCCCCGGAGTGATCGCAGCCGCACCGTGGGACGAAATTGACCTGAAAGCGGGCGAATGGCATGTTCTGGCCGTACGAATGAAGATGCGCCACGACCATATTGTGCCCTTACCTAAGCAAGCGGTTACGTTGCTCGGCGAGTTGCAGTCGCTCACAGGCCGCGGACACTATGTGTTTCCATCTCCCGCTCGCCAGAAAACGCCGCATTTACATCGAGACGCGTTAAGCAAGGCTTTGCGCGAGATGGGATTCAAAGGAAAGCACGCTACGCACGGATTCCGGGGCATGCTGCGGACCGTTGGCCGGGAGCGACTCGGCATCGACATCGACGTCCTGGAAGCGCAACTCGCGCATGCAAAACGAGGTGACATACAGAAGGCTTATGACAGAACAACTTTCGACGACGATCGTCGCCGCGTGATGCAAGAGTGGGCGGACTATATCGACGGACTATGCAGAACAACGCCGGCAAGTGGCGCAGTCGATTGACCGCGGTTCGCACGATATGTCGCTCACGAATGCGCATACCGATGACCGCGAATCCCCACTCGATTAGCAACTGCCCACCGCAAACCCAACGCTGGGCCTGACACGGGCCCCATGGCGCCCGCCAATACCGTCAGCGATACCGACATTCCCGCCCGGCACTCAACGGCCTTGGGTGGGCCGCATCGGAAAATCAGCACCGCCTGCTTAACAAAGATCGTCTAAACCATGCATCTCCAGTTCACTTCGGAGGTTGATACCGTCTGCGATACCGTCAGGTCACAACTGCCTAACTGAGCCGACCGGCGGCTGGCCGGCGACTATCGACTGCTGCCGAGTTTAACGTGTGCGTACTGTTCGACCCGATTCAGCCAGTCGCCCAGTCGCGACCTGCGCGGCTCTTCTCCGACAAGGGGATCAGACAAGGATGTAGAGGCGAGACACTGGCGCGCGGATTGACGCAATAGCATGTACAACACAGTGGGCGGCACATCTATCGCGTGGCCTTGCGCCCCCTGTCGTCGCATCAGAACGGCCGTCTGTTTATCGCAAGTCCGGAGATGCAACAGTCACGTGGCTACGGCTGACGGCGGAAGCCTGGAGCGCGCGCGCCGTAGCGAGAGACACATATCCATCACGGCCGCTCGCAGCCGGACTCTCATTTGCCGTCACGGCGCGATGAAACTGGGCGACCCCGGCGACATACAGGTCACCATGCGAGACCTCGATCCGCTCTTCGCCTCGTGCGGTACGCAGCGTGACTTCCCCGACGGGCCGCTGGGTCATCACATCACGCCCGATCAGTGAGCCTTCAGCACCGTGCACCTCGAGTCCCGTCGGCGCGAAGGGAACGGTAAACGCATCGTGGATCTGCGCAAGCACCCCATTATCGAAGCGGATGATGCCCATCACGCCGTCCGCGAGCCCCGCCTGTCCCAAACCGCCGGACGTGGTCATGGCACTCACTTCGACAGGTTCGGCGTCGAGCAGGAAGCGCAATGTATCGACATCGTGTACCGAGATGTCGAGCACGACGCCGCCGCCGGCCTCTGGCCGTTCGATACGCCAGCCGCGCAAGTGCGGCGGCAACGACACCGCGTGAAAGACGCGCGCAAACAGCGGCGTGCCGATCGCGCCTGCCCGGATCAGATCGCGCATGCGTCGATGCGTGGCCGCGCAGCGCAGATGGTGATTGGTTGCGAGTACGACCTGATGACTGCCACACGCTTCGATCATCTGTCGTGCGTCGTCGGTAGTGAGCGCGAGCGGCTTCTCACAGAGAACATGCTTGCCCGCGGCAGCCGCGGCGAGAACCTGTGGCAAATGCTTCTCGTTGGTGCTGCTGATATAGATCGCGTCGATCTGCGGGTCTGCAAGCACTTCGTTCAGGTCCGCGCTCGCTTGCGGAATCGCATGTTTGTCCGCGAACTGCCGGGCGCGCGCAAGGTCGCCACTGACGATGGCCTTTATCGCTCCGTCGGGTTGAGCGCGTATGGCGTTGATCATCCATTCTTCTGCAATCGTGCTGGCGCCGACTAGCGCCCATTGAACAGCAGTTCCCATCTTCCGTCTCCTTTCAGGTCGGTTCAACAATCCGGTTTGCAATGGCCGGCGGCCCAAGACTGCGACACAGTGATTCCCCCACGCGCAACGCCTGGGCAGCGATCGTCAACGCCGGATTCAAGGCGGCGGACGATGGAAAGAAACCGGCATCGACTACGTAAAGGTTGTCGTGGTCGTATGCCTTGCACAGCGGATCCAGCGGCGACGACGCCGGATCGTCGCCAAAGCGCACTGTGCCGCATTGATGCGACGGCGTGTCTTCACCAAATCGGCGGCTCACGACCAAAGGGAATCCTGAGCGACGCAGTATTTTCTTCGTCTCGCTGACAAGTCGCGCATGTGGCTTCAGATTCGTGCGTTTCCACAGAAGCCTGATCTCGCCCTGCTCCGTCAGTTCGATCCGGCTATCGTGATCCGGCAGATCCTCGGACATCGCATACAGATCGACACTGTGCTCACTCAGATATCGAAGCGCCCGCTTCGGCATGTAGGGCATCGCGCCACGCAGCATCGCTTCGCGAATCTTCCCGAGCATCTGGATATTGCCAAGCGGCCACTCGTCGTGTTTTCCAGCAAAATAGAAGTCGTTGACGGACAGCGTTTTCGGAAACCGGGTGTCGTTCACGTGGCGTGGGTCGATCGCGAGTATTGCCGTGCAGTTGTGGTTCATGTAATACCGCCCCACACTACCCGACGAGTTCGCGAGTCCCCGCGGCATACGTGAATTGGCCGACGCGAGCAACAAGGCGGCGCTGTTGATTGCGCCGGCAGAGAGAATGAAGGTATCGCCGGTCACAGTCTTGCGCCCTTCGCGCGCTTCGACTTCCGCCGATACGATCCTTTTCCCCGTCGCGTCCGTGACCAGGCGGGTGACGCGTGCGCCCGTCATGAGTGTGACTGAACCGCGCCTCAGAGCCGGACGCAACAGGCATTTTTCCGCGTCGCCCTTTACATCGATGCGGCAAGGAAAGGCATCGCAGGTCCCGCAACGAATGCAGCCTCCCCCTGAGCCCAGATCGATAGAGGTCGGCATATGGAAGGGATGCAGCCCCTGGCGTTCGAAGTCGTGACGCAGCCTCGCAATCGCCGGTTCGTCCGGTACCGGAGGATGCGGATAGGGTCGAGAATGAGGCGGCTCCGTCGGATCGGCGCTCGAGTCTCCCCTGATTCCAAACAGCGATTCGGCAAGGTCGTAGTAGGGTTCCAGGTCGGCGTACGAGATCGGCCATGCGGGGGAAATGCCCTCTTCGTGCTGCACCTCCCCGAAATCCGCCTCTCTGAATCGAAACATCGCCGTCCCGAAGAATTTCGTGTGCCCGCCAACGAAATAGTATTGACCTGGGCGATACCGTCGGCCCACGCGGTCCAGCCAGGTTTCGCGCGTCCGGTAACGAAGCTGCCCAAATACGGCCTCGGCATCCCAGTTCTCCAACTCCCGCGGCAGATTTTCGCCGCGTTCGATGACCAGCACGCGCGCGTCCGTCTGCGCCAGTTGCCACGCAACGGCGCTCCCTCCTACACCCGAACCGATGATGACGACGTCGGCGTGCATTGCAGTCTCCCTATCTTCTATTGACCGCGCCGTGCTCGTCGTGACGATTTCACGGTGCGAGTCTGACCTCGCGTGGCTCGCCGCGCGTGGGATGCTACGGACCGGGTTGCCGGATCAGAGATCGAATCCGAGCTGTGTTTTGCCCAGATCCGTCAGGCTGGCTTCGGTTGCCCGGCCGACGAAATCGGTCTCGAAGTTGTCGGCCGGAAAATCGGGCGGGCTTTCGCCTCTCAGGAAGGTCGGCAGTTGCCGTTTCAGGTATTCGTCATTTTTCGCGCAGCCGGGTGCCGCCGCGATGTACATCACGTTGCTGTATCCGGTTCCACGATGGGCGTCCTCGACTGCATGAATTACATCGCTGTGCCAGAACACGGTGTCGCCGGCCTGCATCAATGGAATCGACGAAAGCGCTTCGTGCAACGGTGCATGCCACTTTGCATCGATCGACAGGGCGCGGCCCGGCATTGCGCCACATAGATCGTCGTCTGAGACGTCGTCCTGAAGCGCCCGCAACAACACGTACACCATTGCGTTCGCGATCGGCACCAGCTGCAAGGTGCCGTCGCCTGGCCCCTGCGGAGTGAGCGCGGTCCACCCCTGGAAAGTGCGGAACATCGAACATACAGTCGGGGAACGAATCTCCCGGGCTTGCGGCCGCCATGCCGCGTCGAACGCATCGTACCGGCGCCAGTCGCCGCTGAAGACGTGCCGATAGACGCACCGGAAGTTGTCATCGAGCCAGCGCTCCACCGACCCGCCATCGCAATGTGCGGAGAGCCCCAACGACTCAGAACCCGGAGGACGCCGGCGCAGGCGGCCCGCGTAGACCGGAACCCTGTCCGGATCAAAGTGAATCCGGCCTTCACTCTCCCACTTCCAGAGCCTGTTCAGGAAGACGCGTGTCTCAGTGAGTTCGGCAGACTGACGTGCCTCCACTTGAGGACCAGACCAGTAAATGCCATAAATTTGCGGCTTGCTCGATGCGAGGGTGCCGAAAAACTTGTCCTCGGCCCGGTGGGCGAGTTTGTCGTCGAGGCGATTACGCTCGACGTACTGCGCGATTTCTTCGTCCCACGCCCCGGCGCGTTCCGCGCTGAACACACCGCGCACGACACACGCGCCACGGTCCTTGATCGTCGCAATCGTTGCTGCGCTCACGCGTCCTTCAGCAATGTCCGCATACTGGATCTCGGGGATCACCGCGTCGCCGTGCTGGCGCTCCTGCGCAATCACCTCGACCTTGCGCCTGATTTCGGCGTCGACCTGCTCGAACACTTCCCTGTAGTTGGGAAGTCTCTGGCGCAGCTGCTTCTTCACCGACCGGATCGCCGCCGGCAGATCTTCAATGTGCAGGGATTCCATGATGCGTCTCCGCGTGTGCTGCAGTGTCCAAATCTTAGCCGCCGTCGTGCTCGAGAAGAGATACAATTTGGACAATCTCTTCGCGTATCCGGCCATGAAACCAGCATACGAACACGTCACGATGGATGCCGGATGTTCCATCCGGGTCTATCACCGTAAGCTCGCCCGCATCCCGTTCGAATGGCATCACCATCCGGAGTACGAACTTACGCTGACGATGAATAGCCGTGGCAAGCGATACATCGGTGATTCGGTCGCCGACTATGAAGGCAACGACCTGGTGCTCGTTCCGCCGGATCTGCCCCATACATGGGCCTCGAACAAGTCGATCGACGCTGCGGCACCGCAGGTGGCGATCGTGATCTGGTTTAGCGGCGACTGGGCCAGACGGATCGCGGACTGCTGCCCAGAATACGAACCGCTCCGCACGCTCTTGCGCCGGGGCGCATCCGGCCTCGCCTTTTCATCGGAAGCCGGATTGGCAGTGAGTCAGCAACTTGAAGCCCTGCTATCCAAATCGCCGAGGCAGCGCTTGAGCGCCGCGCTCGATCTGTTGTGCGGACTGGCCGACAGGGACGCGACGCCACTCGCTTCCCCGGCCGCCTTCAACCAGGGGCAGGTGGGCCGGCCGTCGGGCCACGAACCCGAACGCCTGAATCGCGCGTTGAGCGTCATCGACGCACGTTTTGCCGAGCGCCTGACGCTGCAGGAACTGGCCGAAGCGGCGACGCTGTCCGAGCGCACGCTCAACCGGTACTTCGTTCAGCATCTGGGCGAGAGCGTCGGCAAATACCTGAATCGGGTGCGCATCGGCCACGCGTGCCGGATGCTCGCCACGACGTCGTGGCCGGTCTCCCTCATTGCTTCGCGATCGGGGTTTCCGAACGTCGCCAACTTCAACCGGCAATTCCGCGCCGTGAAGCAGACGACGCCAGCCGCTTATCGCGAAGCGTTTGCGGGAACGAACCCGGCCCCGGAGGATTCGTTGTCCCTCGAAACCAGGTCGCCTTCCCTGGAAAAGCACTAGCAGGCTGTTGAAATACACCTCACTGATGCGCGGCTCATCGTTCCAACGAGCCGTCGCGCGAGGTTGGTTCATTTCGATTTGATGCCGGATGCCCTCAATTCGGGTGGAGCCAATGTCATCTTCTCGCCGAATTTCGCTCCTACGTCGCTTTTGCGGCGAGCGTGCGCATGCGAGTCAAGTTGTAGGCCGCCTGAGTCAACAGGAAGAGTTGGTCAACTCGCTGCAGCCCTCGATACATCACCTGCCGAATCCTGCCGACCGTCTTGCTCCAGCCAAAGACCTGCTCGATGCATTTGCGCTTGCGCTGACTGATGGCGTAGCCGGGCCAGCGCGTTGTG